>CALROJ020000002.1:0-265515 GCA_943369735.1 bacterium Ga0077546 | reverse complement strand
GCCGATATCGGCCAAGTTGTCGACGGCAAAAATAAAAAAAGGTCATTTTGGCAATCAAAACTCGGCCGATATCGGTCAAGTTTTGAACTTCGAACTACCTCAGAACTCTGATTTAACCTATTTGGATATCAAAAAAAGTTCAATTGCTGGACTATACATTGAATCTAAAGTGAACGACGTCGCCATCGGCCATGACATAGTCTTTTCCTTCTAAGCGCATTAGGCCTTTTTCTTTGGCGGTTTTTTCAGTGCCACAGGCAACATAGTCTTTGTAGCCAATGACCTCTGCTTTGATGAAGCCCCGTTCAAAATCGCTATGAATAATGCCGGCACACTGAGGCGCGGTGAAGCCGGTTTCAAAAGGCCAGGCCCGTACCTCCTTTTCTCCAGCAGTAAAATAGGTTTTTAAGCCTAGAAGGGCAAACGCTGCTCTAATCATGGTGTTGACTCCAGAGTCTTGTACACCAAGGCTTTCCAGATAGCTGTCGCGCTCGTCTTTGTCTAAAGCTGATAACTCAGCTTCGATTTGGGCTGAAATTAGCACCACTGGGCGCTTCTCTTCGTCTGCCTTTTTCTTCAATATTTGCAGGTATTTGTTGGCGTCTGGGTCGGCTAGCTGGTCTTCTTTGACATTCGCGGCATAGAGCAATGGTTTGGTGGACAGCAATTGAAGCTGAGGCAAAATTGCTTTCTCTTCATCGGTCAAGATTGATAGGTCTACAGCCTCTACGTTATCGATGAAAGGCGATATTTTCTCAAAAATGCTGATTTCTAGCTGGGAGCGTTTGTCGATATTATTTTTTTGCTTTTTCAGCCTTTCCATTCTTTTGGCTATTGATGCCTGATCGGCC
Source organism: bacterium Ga0077546 (assembly GCA_943369735.1). Taxonomy (GTDB): domain Bacteria; phylum Cyanobacteriota; class Vampirovibrionia; order Obscuribacterales; family Obscuribacteraceae. The sequence continues at coordinate 264,664 of CALROJ020000002.1, read as the reverse complement.
ATGGCCAGCTCAATGTGAATTGTTTCTACGTCTCGCAGCGGGTCAATTGAGCCATCTACGTGGGTGATGTTTTCGTCGTCAAAACAGCGAACTACGTGCACTATGGCATCGACTTCGCGTATGTGTGAGAGAAATTGGTTGCCCAGTCCTTCTCCCTTGCTCGCCCCGCGCACAAGGCCGGCAATATCAACGAACTCAAAAACTCCCGGAAGTACCTGCTGGGGCTTGACTAACTCTTTTAATTTATCGAGTCGCTCATCCGGCACCTTGACTATGCCAGTGTTTGGCTCAATCGTGCAGAAAGGATAATTGGCGCTCTCCGCTTGGTAGGAAGCAGTTAGTGCGTTGAAAAGAGTAGACTTGCCAACGTTTGGCAAACCAACGATACCGGCCTTGAGCATTTCAGTCTCCAATAACAAGAAGGGCCGCCAGTTTTTGCTGCAGCCAAGCGGACATTATATTAGGACTGCCATTGGAGTTTATGAGATGCTTGCAATTAGTGTTGAAAGTAAAGACAGCTGAAAGTAAATACTGACAACCTTTGCTTGCGATGCAAGCTGCTTGAAAGAATCGCCATTTATTGTAAAAAAGTACTGTGCTTGCCTGCGTGAAGATCCGTAAGAAGATACGTAAGCAGGTGCATAAGCCGGTACGTAAAGTAGTTAGCAGAAGCGAAAGAACATTGAATACTTTCGATAATAATCTTGACTCTGACCACCAAAAGAATCTTCAAGCAAATGCTCAAGCCAATGTTGACAAGGGCGCTGAGAAGACTTTTGAAAAGAGTGCGGAAAAGGTAGACCAAATGAGAATATTGCTTGCAGAAGATGATGATTTTCTGGCGGGAGGCATAGCTCTTGCTCTGCGCAATAACCGGTTTTCTGTCGATCATGTTCGATCCGGAACGGACACAGACCATGCCCTCAAATACACAGACTACGACCTGGTGATTCTAGATCTCGGTCTGCCGAAGATGGACGGTATGGAAGTTTTAGGGAATCTGCGCAGCCGTGGCCAGTCTCTGCCTGTCTTGGTACTTACCGCTCGAGATCGTCTAGAAGATCGAGTGTCTGGTCTAGACTCTGGCGCAAATGACTATTTGACTAAGCCCTTCGAGTTGCCTGAGCTCATGGCTAGGGTGCGAGCTTTAATTCGTAACGATCGCTGGGGCAACACCACCGAATTCGTTTATGGACCAATTAAGTTCAATACTTCTTCGCGCCGGGTGCTCGTAAACGACAGTCCGATAGACCTTTCTGCCCGAGAGCTGGCCGTTTTAGAGCTCCTCCTCCAGCGCGCTGGTCGGGTAGTCAACAAAAATCAGATTGCAGATCACCTGACCAGCTGGGATACTGACCTTACCCATAATGCTATCGAAATTATTGTGCATCGTTTGCGCAAGAAGTTAGAGTGTGATGGCTTCAGTATCCGTACTATGCGGGGCCTAGGTTATCTGATTGAAAAGACCGGCTAACAATTCCATACGTGGACAGCTTCTCGCCTGGCTACTTCTGCCCTTGAGTTCTCTGTGGCTCGGTTCAACCGCCTTTGCGTATTACACGTCGGTGGCATTTGCTAACGATACCTACGACCGTGAATTGTTAAACTCTGCTGATTCTGTAGCTGTTCGCACTAGTCATAAAGGTGGACAGTACTCAATTGACTTGCCTCCGTATGTCCGTGCGATTCTCAGGCACGATAATACTGATAGCTTTTATTACCAAATACTTTCACCTGAGCGTGAGCGCATTTCTGGTGATGAGAATATGCCGCCTTTGCCCCAGCACTTGAAATTGGCAATGCCTGTCTTTAGTGATGGTGTAATTGATGGTACTACTGTTCGGGTGGCTTCTATTCTTGTTCCTGTGCCAGAAGCCGAAAGTCAGGGTGAGACTTTTATTGTGCAAGTTGCTGAAACTTTGAAGGCACGCAAACGCTTTGCTCAAGAGTTGCTTGTCAGCATGGTGGCACCAGAAATATTCTTCATTCTACTTGGTGCCATTGCCATTTGGTCCGGTATTGGCCGCGGTCTTGAACCCCTGAAAGATGTGCAAGAAGCTCTATTGCGCCGGTCGCAGCATGATCTCCATCCGCTTTCGACCGAAAGTGCACCACTGGAGGTGCGGCCCCTGGTTCATTCCATTAATGAACTACTTGGTCGTCTTCGTAGTGATATTGAGGCCCAAAATCGTTTCGTTGCTAATGCCGCTCATCAGTTGCGCACGCCCTTAGCTGGTCTAAAGACATATATTGGGTTGTTGCAAGGCTTTGCTAAGGCTCCAGAAGTGGAGCAAGCCGTAACCCAACTTGATCACGGAGTCAATCGTATGACTCATATGGTTAATCGGTTACTCGCCTTAGCTAAGGCTGAGCCTAACGCTGCGGCAATACTGCCGAAGCAGTCTTTCGACTTGAATCAGGTAGCGGCGGCCTCCGCCTCAGATTTAGTCAATGTGGCAATCGAAAAGGATATTGATCTTGCTTTTGAAGGAGCTGATGGACCGGCTTTGATAGAGGGTGATCCCGCTTCAGTGAGCGAGCTTGTTATGAACTTAGTTGATAATGCCCTGCGCTACACCGGCCACGGTGGTCACGTCACCGTGCGTGTTTTTGCTCAAGACGGCGTCGTCCTGTCAGTGGAGGACGATGGGCCTGGTATACCGATTGAAGAGCGAGAGCGTGTCTTCGAGCGCTTCTATCGCGTTCTCGGTACAGGTGAGCAGGGCAGTGGTCTCGGCTTGCCAATTGTGCGCGAAATAGCCCGATCCCATCGCGCCATTGTGGCTATTGAGACGCCACCTAGTGGCGTCGGTACTTTATTGTCAGTGACTTTTAATCGACTAGCTTAGATCGCGCTCTAGCAAAAACTAATTTTACCAAGGCTATGACCAGCGTTTCTTGAGATTTCTTTCGACTAAATGTGGTGGCCTGACGGCATCATAATCAATCAAAACAAGTCCCTTCTTACCGCCACCAAGGTCGATGTAGCCCAGTTGACTCTCATCTCTATCCCAGAAAGAATATCGTTTGTCTTGGTCAAGCTTATGGGCAAAGAGATCCATTGAAGTTTTGCTAACTGGTGTGATTGCACGCTCTTGGATGTAAAAGTTTGCTGGCCCGTAGGGTCCATCGGTTAACTTTGGAGTACCGATAATTTGGGCGTCGAAGCGATGCACAACTCCTTGTGCATCAGTGAACGTACGGGTACCCCAGGTGGGATTCCAGGTTTGATTTGTCACTTTAAGAATTTGACTGTTGGCCAGTTCGATTACCACGCTATCGGCTCCGCCATCTACTATACGTTTGGCCGGAATTTTGAAATTGCGCAGAACATCTGCATATAGGCCAAGGTCATGGGTGTCCTTGTGGCGTAACATGTCGCGGGTATTGGGGTCGAGCAGGAGACTGCTTACTGATTTTTCTCCTAAGGCAACTGGCTGCAGTTTGCCTGGAGTTGCTGTCGACTTGTCCAGGCCTGTGGAGAACTTCAGTCTGTCTCCAATTTGAGTGAGCCAGAGCGTTTCTTGGGCGGAAGCAAGGATGTGTTTGCCTTTCAAGAAGTCCGGTAGGCATGAAGGGTTACAGGTGGCAATTAAGTCAGCTTTGCCGGCTAAGCGCTCGTTGATTTGGGCAGGGTTGCCGCCGGCTTTGTCACCAGTAAGTCTGGTCATTGGTACTGTCATGGATAATGTCATGGGTACTCTCGTGGGTACGCCATCGTGGTGTTGAATCAAGAGCGTTTGTTCTGGGCCGAGTTCGCCGCCGGCTTTGACTTCGCGCACTCTCGTCAGGGCCAAGGCTTGCTTAGAAGCGGCCATCATTTCGGCCACTGGAAGGGTGTTGCCGACCATCTGGTATTCCCGTGAGGTTGATCCCGGAAAATTGCGCTGAGCTTGGTTTACAGCAGCAGGCTCAAGATGCTTTTAGGCCAACGGCCTTGGTCACAGCCAAGCCCATATCAACTGTTTGCTCCAAGTATGAAGGCCCGGTCTGATAATTTTCGGCATTTTCACCGTCTTTGTATGCAGCAGCACGACTTTCGGAACTCTGAGCCCCGGGCTTGTATCTATCTAAAGCAGCGGTGGCTGCGGCTAGAGCATAACCATATCTGCCGGGCATGAACAGGCCCACTGATTCCAGTCTTCAAGCTGGCTGCCATGTCCGTGGCTATTGAATCAAGTTTTTTGCCGCTCGCAGCACTACCGTGCCAGAATTCAGTCGCTCCAGTCACGGCTAAACCAATTAGGCCGCGGTCGGCGTTCTGCTGCTTATGCACTTGCGATTCACGCCGCAGGTTCTCCAGCGCTTGGTTTTGCTCTGTTGTAGCAGGACTGCTCGACTGGTCTATAAAAGCATTAGTTCTGTCGAGAGGCATTGATTACCTGGTGATTTGCTTTTGTATTAGTTAAATCTCTATATATTCAATTTATTCTCTCAGCCTATACTCTCAGCCTATGCTCATAGACCCCCGCCAACAATAGAGATACTCCCATGGCGCTATGGGATAACACTAAGCTTTTCAATGAGTGCTGACGCTTTTCATAAGTGTCGAAGCGTTTCAATAAGTGCAGAAGACTGACCATTGAAAGAAATTTGCATTGGTCTTGATGAAATCTTGATGCAAATGGGAGGCTTCTTGATGCCTTCTTGCCGCTGGCAGTTGTTTGATGATGATCACAATCTTGGCGGTGTCAGATGGCTGATTTATTTAGTTGCATGCTTTTTCTCATTCTTTGGTTTGCGGCCTTTGCCTTGGTCTGGGCTTGCTCGAAGTTGATGGTACTAAAACAATGACTTGGATTTACATACTGTCTGCTGCAATCTCAGCCCTGTTGATGATTTATTTGCTTATTGCCCTCGTACTTCCTGAGCGTTTTTCATGATTTCATCTGGTGTCCTACAAATAATTTTATTCATGTTGGTGCTTTTCGTTTTGGCCGTGCCCTTAGGCAACTACATGGCGATGGTCTATGGACGGCCACTTAAATTTGTACTGCAGTCTTCACGTTCATCTTCACTTGAACCTTCGCTAGAGCCTTCGCATACGTCGCAAAAGCCAAATGCGTTGCTCAAAGCTTTTTTATCTAGCGAAAATGTGATTTACCGAATGGCGGGTATTAAGTCAGATCGCGAAATGGGTTGGCGCGAATACGCTATGGCCATGCTGGTTTTTAACCTGATCGGAATGACATTTACCTATCTAGTGCAGCGCTTGCAATTCTTGCTGCCTGGCAATTGTGAGAACCTGGCAGGGGTCTCGGCTGACTGCGCTTTTAACACGGCTGTGAGCTTTGCCAGTAATACCAACTGGCAAAGTTATGGTGGTGAGACTACCATGAGTTACCTCACGCAGATGCTTGTTTTGACTGTGCAGAACTTCCTTTCAGCAGCAACGGGCATGGCGATTCTCGTGGCTTTGATCCGAGCTTTCAGTCGCCAACAGTCAGAAACCGTCGGTAATTTCTTTGTTGATTTGACCCGTTCTGTTATTTATATTCTATTGCCGTTGTCTTGTGTATTTGCGATTTTCCTGGTGTCACAAGGCGTTGTCCAAACTTTTGGCGGATACACTGAATATAAGCCACTTGAGCAGTTGTCTCCTGCAGCCACCGTTTATAAAATTGCTCGTGGACCGGCCGCCTCTCAGATTGCTATCAAACAGCTGGGCACCAATGGTGGAGGCTTCTTCAATGTCAACTCAAGCCATCCTCTAGAGAATCCAACGCCACTTTCTAACTTCTTTGAGATGCTGGCTATTCTACTGATACCAGTAGCTCTCTGTCAGACCTTTGGCAAAATGGTCGGCAGCGGTAGAAATGGCATGGCTCTGCTTGCCGCTATGACAGCCATATTTGTTGGCTGTTTGGCTCTTTGTTACTTACCTGAACAGGCTGGAAATCCGGCCTTCGCCGCCATTGGAATCGACCAAAACGCTTCCTCTGAGAGTAGCGGTGGCAATATGGAAGGCAAGGAGGTGCGCTTTGGTGTCGCTAATTCGGCACTATGGGCGGTTGCTACTACGGCTGCCTCAAATGGTTCTGTGAATAGTATGCATGACTCTTTTATTCCTCTGGCCGGGCTTGCTCCGATGCTGCTCATGCAGTTGGGCGAAGTGGTCTACGGTGGAGTCGGCTGTGGCTTATATGGCATGTTGATTTTTGCAATAATTACTGTCTTCATTGCCGGCTTGATGGTCGGTCGTACCCCTGAATATTTAGGCAAGAAGATTGAAGCTTTTGAGATGAAAATGTCATCTCTTGTGATTCTCTTCCCGCCTATGGCCGTGCTGTTGGGAACCGCCCTAGCTGTCTCTCTCAAAGATGGCTGTGCTGGTGTACTCAACGGTGGTGCTCATGGTTTCAGCGAAATTCTCTATGCTTTTTCTTCGGCAGGAAACAATAATGGCAGTGCTTTTGCTGGCCTTAGTGCTAATACTCCCTTCTATAATTACGCTCTCGGTATCGCTATGTTTGTAGCTCGCTATGCCCTAGCGGTTCCAGTTCTGGCCTTGGCTGGTTCTCTGGTGGCGAAGAAGAAGGTGCCGACTAGCGTTGGAACAATGCAAACCGACAATTGGCTGTTTGTTGTGCTGCTTGTGGGAGTGGTCGTGATTTTTGGTGGATTGACCTTTGTTCCTGCTCTAGCACTAGGACCGATTGTAGAACAGCTTCAGATGATATTCACAAAATGATGACACCAATAAAAACTGACTCCGACTCCAAATCTAATATTATGTCTACATCTAAATCCCAGTCTAAATCCCAGTCTAAGTCGATACCTAAATCTATTATTGATTCAGCAATTTTGACGAAAGCTGTAATCGATTCGTTCGCCAAATTAGATCCCCGAGTTCAGATTCGCAACCCGGTAATGTTCGTGGTGGAGTTGGGTAGCGTCATTACTACGCTTCTTTTCTTCGCGGCACTTTCTCATCAGGGTGAAGCCTCACCGGGGTTCATATTTTCAATTTCGATTTGGCTTTGGATCACTGTGCTTTGTGCTAATTTCGCCGAATCTATGGCAGAAGGTCGAGGAAAGGCACAAGCTGACTCTTTGCGTAAGTCGCGCAAAGACGTTATCGCTAAGAAGTTGGCAGAAGCATCGCTGAAAGCTGTTGTTACTCCTATTTCGGCCAGTGAGCTGAGAAAAGGTGACATTGTTTTGGTGGAAGCGGCTGACGTAATACCTTGTGATGGCGAAGTGATAGAAGGTGTGGCCTCGGTTGACGAGAGTGCCATCACCGGTGAAAGCGCCCCGGTTATTAGAGAGAGTGGAGGCGATCGTAGTGCCGTAACTGGTGGCACCAGGGTATTGTCCGATTGGCTAATAGTAAGAATTTCGGTAAATCCAGGCGAAACTTTTCTCGATCGTATGATTGCCATGGTGGAGGGAGCTAAACGGCAGAAGACTCCTAATGAAATTGCTCTGAATATTTTGTTGGCGGCATTGACCTTGGTGTTCTTGCTGGTGACTTTTACTCTCTATCCGTTTTCGAGCTACAGTGCCAGCGTCTCTCATGGTCAGCCAGTTACGCTTACTGTCTTAGTCGCTCTTCTTGTCTGTTTGATACCGACAACTATTGGTGGTTTGCTCTCAGCTATAGGCATTGCAGGCATGGACCGCTTGATCAAAGCCAATGTCATTGCCATGTCAGGTCGTGCCGTAGAGGCCGCCGGTGATGTTGACATGCTGCTTCTCGACAAGACAGGCACAATAACTATGGGCAACAGACAGGCCACTTTGTTCGTCGCCGCTAAAGGCGTCTCGGAAGCTGAGCTCGCTGATGCTGCTCAGATCTCTTCCCTTGCCGATGAAACACCTGAAGGCAGAAGTATTGTGGTATTGGCTAAAGAGAAATTTTCTATCCGTGAGCGCAATATGCAAGAGCTTGACGCCGAGTTTGTTCCATTTTCCGCCCAGATCAGAATGAGCGGTGTCAACTTTAGTGGACGGGAAATTCGTAAAGGCGCGGCCGATGCCGTGGAAGCTTATGTGCTTGATCAAGGCGGTACTTATCCGGAAGAAGTGCGCGAAGCTGTCGACAATATCGCTCGTCAGGGAGGTACACCACTGGTAGTATCAGATCGTGGCCGTGTCTTGGGAGTCGTTCAGCTGAAAGATATTGTTAAGGGTGGTATCAAAGAGCGATTTGCTGCGCTGCGGGCGATGGGTATTAAGACAGTCATGATTACCGGTGATAATCCCCTGACTGCAGCTGCCATCGCCGCCGAGGCTGGTGTGGATGATTACTTGGCTCAGGCAACTCCCGAGGAGAAGCTGCGTCTGATTCGTGAGGCCCAGGCCGGCGGTCGACTTGTAGCCATGACTGGAGACGGCACTAACGACGCGCCTGCTTTGGCCCAGGCAGACGTGGCGGTGGCGATGAACACTGGCACCCAAGCTGCTAAAGAGGCCTGCAACATGGTCGACCTTGATTCGAGTCCAACTAAGTTAATTGAGATTGTGGAGATAGGCAAACAGCTATTGATGACTCGTGGTGCACTGACAACTTTTAGTATTGCCAACGATGTTGCCAAATATTTTGCCATTATTCCTGCTGCATTTGCTACCACTTATCCAGTGCTTAATAAGCTCAATGTTATGCACCTGGTGTCGCCCCAAAGTGCCGTCTTGTCTGCTGTAATATTCAATGCCTTAGTTATTCTATTTCTGTTGCCTTTGGCGCTCAAGGGTGTGCGTTATCGCGCAGTTGGTGCCTCTATTTTGTTGCGCGATAATTTACTTATCTACGGACTTGGTGGCATCGTTGCACCATTCATCGGCATCAAATTAATAGACATGCTATTGAGTAGCTTGAAGTTGGTTTAGAAGTTGGTTAAGAAGTTGGTTAAGAAGTTGGTTTAGAAGTTGGTTAAGAAGTTGAAAGGATAAGAAGCAATTATGTCAGCCCAGGAACCAATAGCTAAGTCGTCAACTAGCGAACCCTCTGAGACTTCGGCCAGGCCAGAATCAATTGGTCGGTCGGCGATTGGGCCTGCCTCGGAACCAATAGTCAAACCGGCCCTCAGGCTGTTTGCTATATTTACTGTGATGATGGGCCTAGCCTATCCAGCTTTGATTACTCTTGTTGCCCAGGTGGTGTTTCCTCATCAAGCTGAAGGTAGCTTAATTCAATCACCACTGGCAAAACCAAATCAAGATGTAGTGCTTGGTTCCCGCCTAGTTGGACAGTCCTTTACTGCGCCAAAGTATTTTTGGCCGAGGCCCTCGGCGACGAGTCCAGCCTATAATGCCGCTGCATCTTCTGGTTCTAATCTTGGGCCGACCAATCCCGATTTCTTAGCTACTGTTGCGAAGCGCGCTGAAGCTTTGCGAGCAGTGTCAAAAGACTCTTCATTGACAGCTAACGTTTTGGCAGAGAAGATCCCCGTTGATATGGTCACTGCTTCTGCCAGCGGTCTAGATCCTGATATTAGTCCGGCCGCTGCTCGCATACAAATAGACCGAGTCGCCAATGCTCGCTCTATCGGACGCGAACAAGTACAAAAATTAGTCGCAGAGCATACAAAGGGTAGAGATTTTGGTTTGCTTGGCGACCCTCGCGTCAATGTTTTAGAGCTAAATTTAGCCCTCGATCAGTTGTCTGAAAAGATGTGAGCTATGAATGACTCCCGCCCAGATCCAAGTCTATTGTTGACTCGACTTCGAGAAGAGGAAGGTACGGGCCGCGGTCATTTGAAGATATTTTTTGGTGCTTCAGCAGGTGTGGGTAAGACCTACTCTATGCTTCAAGCTGCTGGCAAGCTGAAGGAAGCGGGCGTTGATGTCGTTGTTGGTTGTGCAGAGACTCACGGTCGAGCAGAGACAGCTTTACTGCTTGAGAGCTTAGAGATTCTGCCACGGGTTTCAGTTGATTATCGTGGCACTACTTTAGCCGAATTTGATATCGACGCCGCCCTAGCCCGCAGACCGCAGCTGATTCTCGTAGATGAATTGGCCCACAGCAATGCTCCAGGCTCTCGTCACGCCAAGCGTTGGCAGGATGTGCAAGAGCTTCTCGAGGCCGGTATAGATGTTTTTTCAACTTTGAACGTGCAGCATATTGAAAGCCTGCATGACGTCGTCTCGCAAATAACCGGTGTGCTAGTTCAGGAGCGAATTCCCGATTCACTGCTAGAGAGCGCCGCTGAATTTGAACTGGTTGATTTGCCTCCGGATGAGCTCATTCAACGCCTTCGTGATGGCAAAATTTATGTCAGTGAAAGGGCTGAGTCTGCACTGAACAATTTCTTTCGCAAAGGAAATCTGATTGCTCTGCGCGAATTAGCACTGCGCTATACTGCAGAACACGTAGATAGCGAAATGCAGCGTTATCGACATGTTCACCAAATCAATGAGCCCTGGCCGACCACCGAACGTATGCTGGTCTGTGTCAGCAATAGTCCACTTTCAATTCGACTTGTGCGTGCCACTAAACGTATGGCCGTTGCTCTGAGGGCTAAATGGTATGTTGCTTTTGTTGAGACACCAGCTTACTTGCGTCTACCTGACAGTGAGAAAGCTCGTGTTATCCAGACTCTTCGTTTAGCTGAACAACTCGGTGCTGAAACCTTAGAACTAAGTGGCGAGAGTGTCAGTGAAGAGTTGGTGCGTTGGGCTCGTACTAACAATGTTACTAAAATAGTCATTGGTAAGCCTGCTCAACCTCGTTGGCTAGAAGTGCTGCGTGGATCAATTGTTGATGAAATTGTCCGCAAGAGCGGCATGATTGACGTTTATGTCATCACCGGTGATGCCGAGGGGGCTGCCGTGCCGTGGGTGAAGAGAGTGCGATCATCTCGCAAGCCTGCTTACTACGCTGGGTCAGCGGGGATTGTCGCCCTGTGTACAGTTGCTGCAGCTGTGATGACCGGTCACTTCGAACTCTCAAATGTGATCATGGTATACATGCTCGGCATAGTAATTGTCGCTTCTCTGTATGGGCGTGGTCCGGCTGTTTTCGCGTCAGTTATTAGTGTAGCCAGTTTCGATTTCTTTTTTGTGCCGCCTTTTTACACATTCGCGGTTTCGGACACTCAGTATCTGGTTACCTTTGCTGTTATGCTGATAATTGCACTTGTTATTAGCACACTGACTGCTCGCATTCGCCAGCAGGCGCAATCTGCGCGTTTGCGAGAGCGACGCACTGCAGCTCTCTATTTGATGAGCCGTGAATTATCATGTACGTTAAATTTAGACGATTTAATCAGCATAGGCTTGCGCCACATAGCTGAAACTTTTGAAAGTAAGGTGGCTGTCTATTTGCCCAATTTTGAGGGCGTTTTGCAGGTTCGGGTACCCCTTGACGGTCTTGATGCTGGTGTGGCCGTCTGGTCTTTTAAGAACAAACAACCTGCTGGTCTTGGCACCAATACCCTTCCGGCAGCAAACGCGCTGTATGTACCCCTATTCGGAGCAAAAGCTGTAATTGGAGTGTTGGCGATTCGGCCCGCTGATAACGATCGCTTTCTTGCACCGGAACAGTTGCATCTGCTAGAAACCTTCGGAAACCAAATAGCTATAGCGCTAGAACGGGCACAACTGGCTGACGACAACGAACGTGCTCGTTTGCAGGTCAAAGCAGAGCAGTTAAGAAATAGTTTGCTCAGTTCTGTCTCGCATGATCTTCGTACACCGCTTGCCACTATTACCGGTGCAGCGAGCACAATTGTGGAAGGCTCTGCCAGTCTTACTGTGCAGAAGTGCAAGGACATGGCTGCCGAGATTTTTCATGAATCTGAACGTCTCAATCGCTTGGTAGGGAATTTACTCGATATGACCAAGGTTCAGTCTGGTAATCTAAAGGTGCGCAAAGAGTGGTGCCCTATAGATGAACTCATCGGGGCAGCCCTAAGTTATGTTGACGATAGGTTGAGCGATAGGCATGTGCGAATTCTCATTCCACCGGATTTGCCCTTGATTCCGGTTGATTCAATTCTTATTCAACAAGTCTTAGTTAACTTGCTTGAGAATGCTCTGAAATACACTCCAGCTGCTTCTGAGCTAGTTTTACGAGCTTCCGTATCTGACCAAGTTGCTCAGATTGAAGTCGCCGATCGTGGTCCAGGAATTCCTCCGGAGAATGTTGAGAAGATCTTTGAGAAGTTCTTTCGAGAGGAACGTTCTGACCGTACTGGTGTTGGTTTAGGGCTCGCCATTTGCAGTGGGATAGTAGAAGCACATGGCGGTAAGATTTGGGTAGAGAACCGGGCTGGTGGTGGTGCCGTCTTTAAGTTTACTCTGCCAATTGAAGGCATTCCCAATTTAGACGACCTCGAAGAAGCCAATGACTAATCAACCCGCTACACCATTGATTCTGGTTATTGAAGACGAGGCCCCAATTCGCCGCTTTCTAAAAATGGCGCTTGTAGATCAAGGCTTTGCCTTTGAAGAAGCGTTAACTGGTCGTGAAGGGTTAACTATTTTGGCGAGTCGATGTCCAGATCTGATAATTCTAGATCTTGGTCTGCCTGATATGGATGGCTTGAATGTAACCAAGGAGCTTAGACAGTGGAGCGATGTACCAGTAATTGTACTGTCTGCCCGCGGTCAAGAAAGAGACAAAGTTGAAGCTTTGGATGCAGGAGCCGATGATTACCTAACTAAACCTTTTGGTATTTCGGAGCTTCTCGCCAGGGTCCGTGTGGCCCTGCGAAATGCTTCAAAAAACTCCAAATCAGTAGTTGAGTCAAATATAGCTTTTGGTGAAGTCACCATTGATATGGCCAAGCGAGAAGTTAAGGTGTCCGGTCAAGAGATTCATCTAACTCCAATTGAGTACAAGCTTTTGATTACCTTAGTTAGGTATGCCGGAAAGGTTGTAACTCATAACTTGCTTCTTCGAGAAGCTTGGGGTGTCGGCTATCAGGCCGAAACTCATTATTTACGTGTCTATATGGCACAGCTAAGAAGAAAACTGGAACAAGATTCGGCGCACCCGCGCCATCTAATAACTGAGCCTGGAATTGGTTATCGTTTAAAACTTTGAACTTTTTTGTTCGATGTTTTTTTCGTACGTTCCTTGTTATTGCGCTAAGAATTTGACCGATATCGGCCAAATTCTTTTTTTGCTCAATCAATTTTCAATGAGATTTTTAGGCAAATTCAAACCGCTTCCGCTTGACAGGCGTTGAACTTTTTCCATCTTTTCTACGTTTATCAGAAAAGGCGAGGGGGAGTAATTATGAAATTTCGTAGTGTTGAACATGCAGTGAATGAGGGCTTAATTCAACAGAGGTGGCCAGAGTTCGAGGAACTAGTACCTGATGATGAAGTCGGCTTAGAAATAGTTTTCAGAGCCTTAAGTATGCTCGGTCTTGTGCGCTGTAAGTGCGGAAGTCAGGCTGTAGTTAGAGAAGAGAGTTCACGAACATTTTCTTGTGGTGCTTGTCGTGCGAAAGTTTGGTTTACGGCTGGTACATTGTTCTTTAGAGTGAAGCATTTTAAGGCCTGGCTTGGTGCTATTTGGCTAATGGAAACCGGCATTGGAGTTGCTTCAAGTAGACTAGCTCAATTGGCTGGAATTGCTCAGGCAACAGCACACAATATTCTGAAAAAGATTCGGCTCTTGGTCGAGGATTGTTTCGATGCAGAAGCTCCGTCCATTTCTTCCACACTATTTATTTCAATCATGACTAAGCGTTCGAGAAGTAGCCTTCCCAACGCGCACCCTGATGTGGAGTTAAGGACAGTGTATGCAGAGAGTCAGTCTGCTGATTGGTTTTCGAGATCTGAGTTTGAGCCTAGGGAAGATGTGGATTCTGGCTTCGCTTCTGATTGTGAAAGAGCACCATCACCTCCGGACCCTTCTTCTTCTTCTTCTATGGAGGAAAACGAACAGATAGTTTTTGACTATATTTCGTATACCCCCATAAGTTTTGATTCGCTCTGCGAGCTAACGGGATTATCCGTTGGCATTGTTTCGGCGGCTTTGGTAATGCTGGAGTTGTCTGGCAGCATTATTTGTCTGGATGGTGATTTTTTTGTGCGCAGTAAATCGAGTACTGCATCGAACGCTGGGCCAAGCGAAATACTTACAGCTGATGCTCTTGCTCTAATCGCTGCTGTCCATCGTTTAATTTGGTCTATTCATCATGGCGTTAGTTTTAAATGGCTTCAAAGCTTTCTTGCCATTATATGGTTCTACTTCGACAAGGTTCGATGGAATCGTGGAGCACTTCTTGTCGCTTGTCTAAAATCTGGCCCGATTGATATCAGCGGACGTGCCGAGTTTTGTCCGTCCAGGCTAGTTGTGTTTCCCTCTATGTTGTGCACCGTCGCAAATTAAGGTTTTGAGCATTTTAGTCACGCGCTCGACTTCAAGCGTTCTGATCTTTTTTCCGCCTAGTATTTGTTGCCACGTCATCAGAGAGACAAATGAGCCGGCACAGATGTGAGCCATCGCAGCACTGTCAGCTATATTCAACTCTGGATGACGATCGAAATAGGTGGTGGCGAGGTCCATACCTCTGAGAATTACCGTTTTGACATAGATGCTGGCTAGCTCTGGGAATCGTTCTGATTCTCCTACCATGAGGCGAAATAATCTTAAGTATTCAGGATCCTCCATCAGTACTGAAAATTTATTGCTGACTTGCTCTATGAACATCTCTGGAGATAAGACCATGAGTGGCTCCAGATCTTCATAGTTTAAGTCGATTTTTTTTATAGTTAGTTCTTCAATTATGGCTATGAAAAGCTGTTCTTTGTCTTTGAAGTGGCTATAGATAGTTGCTTTGATTACCCCAGCCTGATCGGCAACCCGATTCATACTTGTTGCTTTGTAACCGTTTTCTAGAAATACTTTTATTGCCGCGGCTACTATCTGATCGCGCTTGCTGCGTGGATGGGCACGTTTGTCTTCAGCTTCAGATTTTATGGCATCTGTATTTGAGGGCAATTCTGCTGTCACGAAATGGCACCTTTGGGAAAGCGAACAGTCTAGCAAGTTGGCTGGGCAAAATTTTAATGCGATTGTTTGAAATCGCGAACTTGGCCGATATCGGCCAAGTTCGCGAACAACATTATCAAAAATTGCGCCGATGAGGGATTGACACACCATCCATACCGGTTGGTATGATAGCAGTATCTGATAACTTTCACCAGAAATTTGGATAGACTTCGGATTTTACTTTTAAGATGGATAGTTAGATGAGTATGAGTAAGTGACGATGCAAACCGTAGATCCACAGTCAGGTGCCTCTCAACAGTCACATGTTTCTGGCCCGACAGCCATCGCTCCGCATGCGAGTAGTAAGCCCTCCAAGCATGGTCTTCCGAAGCCGCTTGTCGTTCTTGTCATCGTGTGTCTACTGGGGTGCGCTGGTTGGTTCGGTTGTAAGCAGTTCTGGCCTCAGCCAACAGATACGCGAGCTGTCAAGGTCAGCGGTCGTATCGAGGGTTATGAGTCGAATATTGGCCCCAAGATTGGTGGGCGAGTAGATTTCATGGCTTATCGAGAGGGCGATCAAGTAAAAAAGGGCGACGTACTAGTCAAAATTAGTGATGACGATGTCCAGGCTCAGTTGCGCAGTGCCCAGGCGAAAAGACAAAGAGCAGCAGCTCTTGCCGATCAGGCAGGCTATCAGATCGGTGTCGTAAACAATCAAATCGATGAAGCTAAACTGAGAGTGCTTCAGTCTTCTGAAGATATGCGGGCGCAAATTGATCAGGCCGATGCTAATGTAGCTCAGGCTGATGCCAGAGTTAGCGAAACAGAGGCTCAGTTGATTCAAGCTCAATCTGATTTGAAGTTGGCTCGAATTAGAAAAGAGCGATATAGCTTTCTTGCTTCTAGAGGTGCGGTGACCCTTGATGAGAACGATCAGGTGTCGACCAGTGCTGCCACTTCTGAAGCTGTTGTTAGTGCCAAATCTAGTTCAGTTGAAGCCGCTCGCAAGCAGTTGAATGTTTCGAAGGCGGCTTTGGCGCAGGCTAGGTCGGCTCGGCTCAATCCACGCATGCGTCAGTCACAGTTGCGAGCCTTTGGCGATCAGTTGCTACAGGCGCAATATCAACTGAAAAGTGCCAAGCAAGAAGAGCTAAGCGCAAAGGCTGATGAAGAGCAAATTCTAGCTAACATCGCTTACCTAAGCGTTAAAAGTCCGATTTCAGGAATCGTAACTGCGCGAGTGGTTGAACCTGGAGTGGTGGCAGTGCCGGGTCAGACTCTCATTTCGGTAATAGATTTGAGCACTGTTTATCTCCGTGGTTATGTTCCAGAAGGTCAGATAGGACGTGTTCGCGTCGGGCAGAAGGCTAAAGTGTTTCTTGATTCTTCACCCGATAAGCCTTTTGAAGGCACTGTCATTCAGATTGACCCTGAAGGGTCATTCACCCCTGAAAATATTTACTTCAAGGATGATCGAGTCAAACAAGTTTTTGGTATCAAAATTGCTATAGCCCAACCTGATCGCTTTGCCAAGCCAGGGATGCCTGCTGACGCTGAGATTATTGTAGACGCGCCTTGATCATGATAGAGACCCTTGCCAAGTCAGCTATTAGCGCTGTCCAGCCCATAGTTAAAGTGCAGGGCTTGAAAAAGTCTTATGGTGCTCTTGAGGCTGTCAAAGGTCTTGATTTCGAAATTTTCGAGGGTGAAATATTTGGTTTGATTGGTCCTGATGGTGCAGGCAAGACGACTACTTTTCATGTTCTTGGTGGCGTTATGGAGCAGACTGAAGGGAGTGCCAGTGTAATAGGTCAGAAGCCGCGGGATGTTCGCCTCGAAATCGGTTATTTGACTCAACAATTTTCGCTTTATCTCGATCTCAGCATTGCTGAGAATTTGCGCTACGTAGCTGGTTTGAGAGAAGTCGAAAAAGCTGAATTCGAAGAGCGCAGTCAGAAATATTTAAAGCTGATGAATATCGAGCGTTTTTCTGGCCGCTTGGCTGGAGAACTGTCTGGTGGAATGAAGCAGAAATTAGCTCTTTGTTGCGCCTTAATTGCTAGACCTAAGTTACTTCTACTTGATGAGCCCACCACTGGAGTCGATCCCGTTTCGCGGCGCGAGTTTTGGGACTTACTGGCGACGGTCACGACAGAAGGTGTCACGGTTGCTGTTGCTACTCCCTACCTAGATGAGGCTGAGCGTTGTAACCGTTTGATTTTGATGCATGAAGGAGAGATTGAGGAAATCGGTACACCGATGGAATTGAAGAAAGGACTTGGCCTCCATCGACTAGAGGTGAGAGCTAATGCCATAGACAATTTGGAGCGACGATTGCACCAGGTTGAGAAGGATGATCCAAGTATTTTTGCTGATGTGCAAACTTTTGGCGATCGACTCGACGTATTGGTTGATGATGTGGAAAAAGCAGGTGCTTCTGTGCGCCAGGCTGCAGTTCTAGAGATGACTAGCGATTCGCTGTCTATTGAAGTGCAGGAGCCAACTTTAGAAAATGTTTTCGTAACTAAGCTACGGGCTAAATCGGGAAGTGAAATCCCAGCAGCAGAGCGGATGTTTCCCTTTGTCGACTCGGGCAATAGAACTGGAGCCAGTATTATGACCGGTGCCAGCAGCAACGCCGAAGCTGGCAGCAAGGCCGACTCTGGCATAAAATACGAAGCGGCCAGCGGAGCAGGTTCGGCTATATTGGCTCAAGGCGTAAAGAAACTCTATGGTAGTTTTCATGCTGTCAGAGACGTTAATTTGCGAATTGAATATGGCGACATTTATGGTCTACTTGGGGCCAATGGTGCAGGGAAAACCACCACCATCAAGATACTTTGTGGACTGATAAAACCCACAGCTGGACGTATGGAATTATGCGGTCAGAAGTCTAACCTGCGTTCGCAGTCACTGAGACAGCGGCTTGGTTATATGAGTCAGAAATTTACTTTGTATGATGACTTAACCATTCGCGAAAATTTGGAATTCTATTGTGGTGTTTACTGCGTGCCAGATGCTCTGAAGCGTGAACGCATAACATGGGTTTTGAGGAGCTCTGATTTAGCTGGGCAAGAGGGTTTGCTTACCTCCAAATTACCGGGCGGTTGGAAGCAGCGGCTGTCATTTGGTGCAGCAGTTTTGCACCAACCAGAAGTATTGTTTCTCGATGAACCAACATCTGGAGTCGATCCTCTGGCTCGACGCGAAATGTGGAAGTTGATTCGGGATTTCTCTCGTCAGGGCACTGCTGTTCTTGTGACAACGCACTTCTTAGAAGAAGCTGAATACTGCAATAATCTTGGTTTTATGGTGGCTGGCTCCCTTGTCGCTGAGGGTTCGCCCTCCCAGATTAAGGCTAGTCAGCCGGGAAAACTTGTGGAGATGCGGTTCGACAATGCTCAGGCCGCATATGCTTTTTTGAAGCTTAAGTTTGTTTCTTGGCGCGTTTCAATGTTTGCCGATAGTTTGCATGTGGTTTTTGATGATCCTAATAACGAATTGCCAGCTTTGACCAACGAATTGACTGCAAATGGTTTAGCACCACTTTCTTCTAGGCAAATATCTTTTAGTTTGGAAGATTCGTTTATCTCAATTGTGCAGCGCGCTTCGGGGGTAGTTTAGAGCTGATGCGGCGAATCATTTCTCAAGCCGGAAAGGAAATTGCGCAATTCAGAAGGGATAAACTCACCCTGGCCCTGGCGTTTTTGTTGCCATCAGTGGCAATGCTTCTATATGGCTATGCCACCAGGCTTGAATCCAAAGATATTCCAGTAGCTGTGCGCAATTTCGATAATGGCGCACTCAGTCGTGACTATATCGATACTATTTTTGCCAACGGACAATTGGTTAATACGCCGTGGCATGATCCCGTGCATCTTAGATCGGCTCCAGTAAGTGTGGTGTCCAGCAGCGCCATGGGCCCCCTTGATTTAGGAGAAGCTAAGGCGACCATCACCATTCCTCCTGAATTTTCGCGGCGCATTAGGCAAGGTCAGGCTGCCGACGTGCAAGTGATAATCGATGCCACTGATGTCAACAATGCTCGTGTTGTGAAGAACAGCATACTTGCCACCACTGGATATTTCTTACGCAGCCATAATTTCAACCAGGTGAAGAATCTAGTTAGTACCAAAGTACGCTTGTGGTTTAATCCCGGTCGCGAAGAAGCCCTCTACGTTGCTCCTGGCGCTACTGCAGTTATTCTCTGGATATTCCCTTGCCTTCTATCGGCTCTTGCTATGTCGCGGGAAAAAGAGCAAGGCACCATTTTGCAGCTCTATGCCTCCAGCATCTCTTCTTTTGAGTTGGTGGTTGGGAAGGCCCTGGCTTACACCGCCATTGCATTTGTGCAGGCTTTCATCGTGATTTCTATGGCTATGGTTCTGTTTGGTATCAGATTGGTAGGTGACCCCTATATCTACCTCATTTCTACAACGGTATTTCTCGCTAGTGCTGTTTTGTTTGGCCTTTTTGTTGGCACCCGTGCCAACACTCAAAGCGCAGCGGTGCAAATGGTTGCTACAACCGGATTTACTACTGCTCTCTTGCTCTCTGGGTTTCTCTATCCTTTGCGGAATATTACCTATCCCTTGTCTCTTATTTGCAATATCTTACCGGCCAGATATTTTGTTGAAGCGTCGCGCAATGCCTTTGTGCGTGGCAGCGATTTTGCCAGTCAGATTCACTTACCTGTGGCCCTAGCTATATGCGCCACCGTTTTGCTAGTGGGCGCTGCTCGGATCATGCGCAGAATGCAACTATCCGGTGGTGGTTAGAGAGCGCCGACTAGAGAGTGCTGTATGGAGAGTGAGAGCTAAAGAATGCGAACTATAGAATATTTTGGAAAACTGTATGTCAACTAGTACTCGTAATTATCGCCACCAAATACGGGCTCTCATTATTAAAGAGTTGCGTCAAATCATGCGTGATAAGCAGCTGATTTTTCTGCTTTTCTTTATGCCTGTGTTGCAATTATTTCTTTATGGATTTGCCTTGAGCCCTGATGTTGAGCACTTGCGGCTGGGTGTAATTGATCACGCAGCATCTCCCACCAGTCGTGAGGTAGTCGCTGCTTTGGTGGAGAATGGTGTTTTTGATCTCACCGATTCCGGTGGCACCGAAGCCACCTTGGCCAAGAATGTTCGGGACGGCAATCTTGAAGCTGGCTTGATCGTGCCCCCAGAGTTCGAGCGCGAAATCAAGCATGGAACCAAGGTTTCAATGCAGGTTATGCTCGATGGCGTCGATGCCAATACCGCTGGCATTGCCAATGGTTATATTAGCCAAATTGTTTCGACTTTTAACAGACTGCTCGTTACAGGGTCACAGAAATCCCATGAGCTGATTAGCCCGCAAATCACATTTGCCTACAATCCTGGTTTAGTCAGTAGCTGGTTCTTTGTCCCGGGAGTAATCGCTCTTGTGATTAATCTTGTTAGTACTTTGGTGTCTAGTACTGCAGTAATTAGAGAGAAAGATTCAGGCACTCTTGAGCAACTTTTGATGACACCAGTCGATTCGTTGCAGATTCTCTTGGCTAAGATTATTCCTCTATCAATGTTGCTCATGATTACAGTGCTCGTTTGCCTGCTGATAAGTTCAACTGTCTTTCATGTGCCATTTAGGGGAAATATTTTTCTCTTTCTCTTTGTATCTTTTCTGGCAATTCTTGTCGGTATTGCTATTGGTATTGCTCTAGCTGCCTTTTCGCAAAATCAGAGGCAGGCACTTCTTACTTCCTTTTTTGTTAACTTACCAGTGATTCAGCTTTCTGGTGCCGTAGCACCGCTGGAAAGTATTCCTGAATTTTTCCAGATTTTGTCCCTCCTTGACCCCCTGCGCTATTACGTTACATGTGTGCGGGCTATTATTCTCAAAGGTGCCGGGCTTGAAGCAATCTGGCCAGACGTTCTTGCTCTAGCGGCATTTGCCACAATTCTCTTAGCTTTGAGCACATCCAAATTCGGGAGGCAGTTGGCATAATGTTTCGCACTCTCTCCCTTTCGGTTTCTCTTCCTGTTGCTTTGTTAGTAGGTTTCGTTAATCTTTTATCTACGAGCAGTGCTCTGGCGCAAGATCAAAATTTACCTTTGCGCGGTCTCAATAATGGTTCTCTGACTAAAGGTCCTGTCACCAATGGCTCTCTCACCAATGGCTCTCTCACCAATGGTCCTGTCACCAATGGTCCTCTTGTAAAGGGACCCCTTGATGAAGTGGTGCCGGTAGATGATCTGTCTGGCAGCGACGTGGATCCCCAGCGTATTCAAATTGTTCGACCGCCCTTGAGCGCCTTGATTTCGATAGATAAGAAAGTTGATTCTTCCTTGCTTGACGCTGCTTCGACAGTACCTATGAGCTTAGATGACGTGGTGCAGTCGGCTGTTAAAAACAATCTCGATATTGGTATTTCGTCATACAGCGAACGAGCACGCAAGGCCAACTTGGTTTCTTCAATGGGCAAGTTCTTGCCTGACATTGCTTTGTCTTATCAATGGAATTATCTCAAGGGCAAAGCCAATGTACCCTTTGGTCAATCACTGGAGCCATTAAGCTTTAACAACCCCTTTATTCTAACTTCCGCTGGTTTTAAATATTATGGATACAGGGGAGGTAGTGTCTTATTTGGTGCCCTGCAAAATCGCAATAATTATCGCGCCGCGCGTCATTCTAAGCATGCCACCGTTAGCGATACACTGCAGACTGCCGCCAAGCGCTATTACGATTTGCTGCTCCAAGAAGCTCTCCTGCAAATCAGAGTGAAAGCCGTAGAAACATCAGAAGGTCAGCTTTCCCTCAACAAAGACTTGAAGCAAGGTGGCTTGGCTACTAATTTGGAAGTTTTGCAGGCGGAAACACAACTGTCTCAAGATCGCCAGAATCTGATAGATCAACAAATTGCTCGTCGTGAAGCGGCCATTCTTTTGGCTGAGTTTCTTAATGCTAATCAGGGTCTAGATATCGTTCCAAGCGATTTGTTACTGCAGAAAATTCGCATAGTCTCTGAACAAGCGAATGCTGCTCGACTATTGCAATTAGCGATTGACAATCGACCTGAGTTGAAGCAATACGAAGAGTTGCGCTTGGCTGCCAAAAAACAAATCGTTATCAATGCTGCCAAATTACAACCTAATTTTGCCTTCAGTGGAAATGTCCTTGGGATTGGCGAAACTCTTAGTAAGCAATATGAATTGGCGCCAATAACCCTGGCCGGTGCCGCTGGTGGAGTGGGTCTGCGCAATAGGCAGATTACCGCCTTGTACACACTTGGAGTCAATGTCAATTGGAATTTCGAAGGCCTAGGAGCCGTTGATCTTGCCAACACCTATGCCGCTAAGATGACTGCTCGGCAGGCTGGCCTGCAGCAGCAGCAGGTCCTGAATAAAGTCACTTCTGAAGTCAGACGGTCATACTTGCAATCACTCAAAACCGATAGAAAGATTGAGGAAGCTGTGGCCCAAGTGCGCTCCGCCAACGAGGAACTGCGTCTAGCTCAGCTGCGCTTTCAAAATGGAGTGGGGCGCAATATAGATGTGCTTAAGGCACAGCAAGATTACACTTCATCTTTGATTGAAAAAGCCCGAGCTATTGTCAATTTCAATAATGCTCAAATTGATCTTCTGCACGACACCGGTTTGATCTCAAGCGCTACAGTGCTGTCACGTACTCCAGCAATTCGCTAGCATAGAAATCTAGAGCTAAGTGCCTCTCTTAATCTCAAGCTTGGAGCAACGTGATAAACTCCCAGTCCTGAACTTCTGGCAACCCTAATTTCACTAAGAAATGTTCACGCCAAGGCATATTTA
Organism: bacterium Ga0077546; assembly: GCA_943369735.1. Classification (GTDB taxonomy): domain Bacteria; phylum Cyanobacteriota; class Vampirovibrionia; order Obscuribacterales; family Obscuribacteraceae. The sequence continues at coordinate 241,969 of CALROJ020000002.1, read as the reverse complement.
AGCCAAGGCATATTTACGAAGGAGCTAAAACAATGGGCACTATGCGCGCACACGAAATTGACTACACCATTATTGGTGATGATATGCAGCTGGTGGAAATTGAGCTGGATCCTGGCGAAACCGTAATTGCTGAAGCCGGGGCTATGAATTATATGGAAGAGGGCATCGTCTTCGAATCGAAAATGGGCGACGGTACCGACGCCGACCAAGGCATGATGAAAAAGCTTTTTGGAGCAGGCAAGCGCATGCTAGCCGGTGAATCTATGATGATTACCCACTTCTCTAATGGTGGATCAGGCAAACAAAAAGTAGCCTTTGCAGCTCCCTATCCGGGCAAAATTATTCCTCTTGATTTGGCCCAACTTGGTGGTCAAGTGACCTGCCAGCGCGACGGATTTCTTTGCGCAGCATACGGCACAAAGCTCGATATCGCCTTCACTCAGAAGTTAGGAACCGGCTTCTTTGGCGGCGAAGGCTTTATCCTTCAGCGCTTGAGCGGTGATGGCTTGGCTTTTGTCCATGCTTGCGGCACTATCGTCAAACGAGAACTCAAAGGCCAGACTCTGCGGGTCGACACCGGTTGTTTGGTGGGATTTACTCCAGGTATTGAATACTCAATAGCCCGCGCTGGCAATCTGAAGTCAATGGTATTTGGCGGCGAAGGTCTATTTCTCGCGACATTAAGCGGTCATGGAACTGTTTGGTTGCAGAGTCTGCCGTTCTCGCGTTTGGCCAATCGCATTCTTGAGCATGCCCCGCGCGCTGGTGGCAGTCCATCAGAGTCAGGTGGTGGTGGCATAATCGGTGGAATTGGCTCGCTCTTCCAAGATTCGTAGAGCTAGGTGCAGACTAACATTGAAGCTGTAAACTCAATTCTGTAGGCGCAGTTTGTTAATCAGCCACGCTTTGGTTTTGGGGAAGTTTTTCGACACAGCGGTAGCTAATTGGCTTGAACCACCAGCGATACCATCAATTATGTAAGCACATACTTCTTGCTCGGCAAGATTAGCTGGTGGTGCTAAAAATGGCATGGTTTCTTCTGCGTCAGGTGGCAGGTCTCGCATATCCAATTTGTAGGCCGCATGAAAGTCTGGGTCGCGGGCTAGGCCTCCGGAGCATTGCTCAATGGCGTTGCCTACTTGCTTGAGAAACGCTTCTTTGATTTCAGCTGGAGGGAAGGGTTTGGCTGTTGAGCCCTTTGTGCCTTTGCCAGGAACCATCAAGTTTTCAAAGACTGTGATTTCTTTGCCGTTTAAAATTGCTGCTTCTTGCAGCTTAGAATTGGCCGCCAATTTGTCTTGAGCAGAGGGAGCCACGCACACTGTTACTTGGGCCGTGTCGAGAATTTGATAAATTGCCCGAGGCATTCCCGTAATAGCTTTCTGTACTGCGGCAATCGTAGCTTTACTCACTGCTGCGTGTCCCTTTTTCGCTGCAAGAGGTTTGACCCGGTTGTAGAACGTAGCTGTTTGACTCTGGCCTTTTTGTGCGGCAAAAGTAGCAGGATTTTCAAGGCGTAAGACGCAACTGGCTGCCTGCGCTGCTTCTGCTGTACCCCTAAAGCTGTCGCGGATATTGCGGTATACAGGCAGTGCTAGTTTGTACTGCCCTTGAGCGGCGTAAGAATGGGCGAGGTAAAGCATAACAATGGCGTTAGAATTACCTTCTTTCATAGCATCGAGAAAATACTGATTGGCAACGCGGTAGTTGCCGCGGTTGTAGGCTTCCACTCCATCGGCGTAGTCATCGTCGCGGTCTGCTAGGGCTGGGGCTGGCATGGCCAGAGAGTATAAAAGGCCCAGAGGAAATGCCAGCGCCAATGTCATTGAAGCCATGACCAATTTTGTTACGGTTAGACTAGTGCGGTGATTTCTAGTTCCGGTCATTTCTCGTTCTGGACATTTTAGTACTGCTTAACTGCGCCACCATCTATGGTGATAGCAGTACCGGTGATAAATTCGCCTTTAGGAGACGCTAAAAATGCAATTAGGGCACCAAGATCTTCAGGCTTGCCGAATTTCTTCACAGGAGCAGAGTACTTCCAGGCATTCACTACTTCTTGAGCCGATACGCCGTGGGTTGTGGCGTATTGCTTAGCTAGTTCGTGCACCAAGGGAGTATCAAAATAACCAGGACAGATGACATTGACTGTGACGCCATCAGCGGCAACTTCGGTGGCAATGCACTTAGTCAAGGCATTGAGACCTGTGCGCAAGGTACTTTGTACGACTGAGCTGGCTTCAGCTTCGATGCCAAAAATTGAGCCGATGTAGATCACCCGACCATAGTTTCTCTTGCGCATGCCCTCTAATAGCATTCTCGTCAAGACAATTGGTGGTCGCAGTACTAGGTCGTGGCCATATTGCCACTGCTCATCGGTGGCTTCAGAAAAGGGATAAGTGGGTGGATGGCCGGTGCTGACAATCAAGATATCGATTTCACCTAGGCGCTCTTGGGCTTCGCGGGCAGTCTTTTCTAAATCTTCCATTTTTGTTAGGTCAGCGGCAATGCCCACTACCTTAACCCCAGTCTTTGCGGCGATTTCGGCCGAAACAAGGTCTATTTTGTCGACGTGACGCGATGAAATCGCAATGTCTACGCCTTCTTCGGCTAGCGAAACAGCGCATGCATGGCCTAAGCCGTAACTAGCGCCCGTAATCAGGGCTTTTTTACCCTTCAGTCCTAATTCCATTAGCTTCCCTCTGACTTTTCCATTATCAATAATGATTTGAAGCTGAGAATAGCAGTTAGCCAACCATGAAAAAAACAGCCTGACTGAAATGGTGACTTTCCGTTACCAAGTTGTGCCAACCGGGGTGGAAAATATATTCCCAAATAGCTTGGCTGATGGGGAATTGCCGCATTGCTATGGCAAGCTCAGGGGGTTATGTTGTCACTTCGTGATGCCAAGTTTATTGAAACCATTACTGAAACGACCACTGAAACGACCATTGATACGAGACTAATTGAGAAATGGGTAGATACAGCACAGCGCTTAGTGTGGCCGTCGGGCTCCTTGTCTTTTGCTATTTCATTATTTACGCTACGGCTTATCCATCGGCGGAGTTGTTGCGGGCCATAGCTTTTGAAGTGGTCATTTTCATTTTTGTCTTGGCTTTCAAACTGCGGCAGAATCGCAGTAAGGCCACCCGTTTGGAAAATATGGTCCTGGATGAACTGGGCTCTAAATGGAAAGCCTTAGATTTTTTGCGTAAAACAGGTAGGGCATTGGTTCTTACCTGCTGGCTTTCACTCACTATTTTTCTCATGATTGACCTTACTGCCCTTACTGCGGCTTGGGTGGGCAATTACAGCCTCTCGAATAGTATTTATGTGGGGCATTACGGCATCGGGCGCAGTCTCTATGCGGCTGTTTCTGGCGCCAGCGAGCATGGCTCTAGTATTTCCAATTCTTCTAGTATTTCTAGTTCGCCTACCATTTCGCATTCTTCTACTATTGCAATACCGGGAATTCACCCGGCCTATTCTATGGAGATTCTCACTGGCGCCTATATTGAGGCCGGTAAGCATGCCCATGCCCGAGAGTTGACCAAAGAGCTAATGGCCATGAGAAAGCAACTATTTGGCGTCGATAGTGAACTGTACGCTGGTATTTTGGCCGATTCAGCTAATCTTTATCGCAAAGAAGGCAATTTTGCTAAGGCGGAGGAAATCAGCAAACAGGCCCTAGCAATTTCACGTAAAGTTTTGAAGAACACTGGTATGGGTCAGATTATCACGCAAGTGGCTGACAATCTGCGCGATCAGGGCAAATATAGCGAGGCGGAGCCGCTCTATTTGGAAGCTTTGCAGATGCGCGAAAAACAGTTTGGGCCTGGCAGTGTCAAAGCGGCCGAGACTTTAGTTGAGTATGCTAAATTGCTGCGTCTAAGTGGCGACCCTGATGGTGTTGCCAAAGCCACACGCTATCAAGAGCGAGCTGATGCTATTTTGAAACGTCATGAAACTAAAAGCGATCCGTTGGCTTCGATGTTGGTGACAGTCTTGGTTTTTGTGGCTTCAGTTGTTGTATCGAAAATGCTCTTTGGGCCACGGGGATATCTCACCAAGGTGGCAATGAGACGCATTGAACAGAGCCTAGCCAGTGGAGCTAAAAACTCTCGTGAAAATATTAGTAAGCTAATCAAATTCTATGAGAATCAGAATAATATTGAACAGGTGGAAAAGTATCAGAATATGCTAAGTACAATAGCTATAGGAACAGGCCAGACAGCAGTCCCAACAAAAATAGTAGAGATAGGAAAAGACTAAGTCTTAGGCTAGTAGAAAATAGACTTCTAGGAAATTGCAATCGGTGGAAGAAATTGTCCAATTATCAAGGCACTATACTCAGCGGGTGTTGCAGCTTTTAGTGGCCGGTCAATATTGGGGAATTCAGCGCGAATTCAAACTGGCACCTGGTCTGACAGCCGAAGAAATTGATCATGCAGTGCGCGATTTTGAGCTGTCTTCTTCTCGCTTGGTCATGCCACCAGAATCTGCTTTGGCTAGTGTGCAACTGTTTAATTTCGATGATCGCCAATGGAATTCAGGCCCCCTTCCCCGAGGTGCAGCCAGTCATAACACGATTATTTATGTCTCCGATGGCGGCAGCAAGTGGGCCCAAGATTTCTTTCTCTGGTCGGCCATGGGCCGCTCTAAGCACATGCTCAAGCTTGTTTTTCGTGTAGTGGGCGAAGACGTCGTGGTTTCTTACGACGGCATTTACCAGAACTAAAACTAAAGCTAGAACCTATGCTAGAACTGTAAAAGTAAAACCGTAACTATTTGAGATTAGGTCTGGGTTTCGCTGGTTTGACTGCGAGGATGGCACCACTGCCGAGCCAGAGCTTGGTATTGAGAACTGGCGTTTGCAACTCACCGCGATCGCGCAATACCTCAGATTCGACAGCGTCTTTTAAATAGTCATAGGCATCAGCCAAATTGGTCTTATTGCCCTTTGATTCTAGTCCTTCTATCAGCCGGCGAGTAAAGACACTATTTTGATATGTCTTAGACTCCCACGATACTTGGTCGGCCAAGCTAGAGCATAAAACAGCTTGGCCATTGCCGAGGCTGAGCTTGTCTAGATTGAGTCCCGTATTGCGGGTCAAGCCTTTTTCTGCTGGTGCAGCAGAGCCGCCGTGGCAAACGTCCATGATGATCACAGTGCGCTCTGAATGCACTTGTTCTTTGACCATATTTGTTAGCCATTGCATTGGGATACCGGTGGCTAGGAGACTGTTTTTGTTAGTGTCGTGGGCTACTAAAAAGTTGACGCCGCCGGCTTGTTCCATGGCTCCACTGCCATGACTTGAGACATAAACTACAACCAGATCGTCTCGGTTAGCCACGCGGCCGAGCCATTTGTCCCCGAGCTGATCGATGATGTTTTGCCTGCTAGCGCTACCGTCAACCAATAGCTTGACGTGATCTGGTTGGAAGTTGCCTTTTGAGATCAGATAATTGCGGAAGTCAGTGGCATCCTTAGCGGCATATTTTAGATTGATAGAAGGGTCTTTGAAATTGCTGATACCAACTACCAGAGCCCATTTGTCTGCTACTGGTTTTTCTGGAACTTTTGAAGTTGATGAAACACCCGCTGAAGTTCCAGAAGCTCCAGAAGAAGATACTTGCGAATCGGCTAATTGGCTGAGCATGGCTGAACCGGGCAGGCTCTTCTTTATCTCTAGGGCTCTAGCCATAAGTGGCTTGGCCGCAGCGTCTCCTGCTTTGTTCATGATTTTGGCTAGGGTCTCAAGGTCACCGGCAACTTTGGCACTAGTAGCACCATAGGTGGTTTCATCGATACTTAGAACTTGTTGATATAGTTCGATTGCTTCTTTTGTTTTGTCCTGGGTGACATAGAAGGCGGCCAGTTCGCGCACGCTAGTAGCGTATTGATCATTGCTATTGCCTGTTGATTTTTCTAAGGCGGCAATTGACTTCTTATAATATTCTTCGGCCTGTTCTACCTTGCCAAGGTGGGCATAGGCGATGGCTAAGTAGCGAACGATTTCGGCTACCTCAGGGTGATCTGGTCCGAGCTTGGCTTCATCAATTGCCAGAGCCTTGTCGAGGTTGACTAGTGATTCTGCATATTTGCCTTCTTCTTGATCGAGGGCACCAAGATATTTGAAGCATTGTGCTACTGCGGTGTGGTCGTGACCAACTTCTCTTTCTCTTAGATTCAAAGTTTGCTGAAAGAGCGGTCTAGCTTCGCTATAATTTCCCAGCTGTTGATAAGTACGAGCTAATAGAACTAAGCTGCAACTGAGCAAGGCACTGTCTTTGCCAAAGGCTTTTTGGCGAATCTCTAAGGCTTGCTTGCATTGGGGCTCAGCTTCTTGATAGAGACCCATGGCTAGATAGACTGTTGCCAATGTTTCTCTGGCGGTGGCCATGTCTGGATGCTCGCTATTGTAAGTGAGCTTCATGATTTCATAGGCCTGCTTGGCTGCAGCCTCTGCTTCTTTATATTTTCCTTCTTTGACGTAGAGCAGGGCTAGGCCTTGCATGCCTTTGCCGTAGAGTGGTGCTTTGTTACCCAAAACTTTTTCCATTACATCTTGTTCTTGATGGTAGTAAGCTTCAGCTTCTTTGAAGTGACCGCGCGCCTCTTGCAGGTAGCCTTTGTCATAAAGCAAAACTGCATAGTTGAGGCTGTTCTTTTTCTTATCATTGTTGAAGAGTGAATCGCTATGTTTAATTACTTTTTCAGCTTCATCAAAGCGGCCGAATGTAATCAAAAGCTGAGCCAAATTGTTCCAGCCCAGAGCCAGGCCGACCTGTTTTGCCCCCACAGCTTTTTCGCCCATGGAGATAGCACGGCGATAAAATTGTTCCGCTTCATTGAAGCGAGCTTGCTTCTCATACATGCTGGCTAGGTTATTTAAGAGCAGAGCCATATTGATGCTTTGGCCGCCTTTGTTTTCTTCAAGCACTACAATTGCTTGCTTAAACATTTCTTCGGCTTTTTTGTAGTTGCCCTCTTCTGTATAGCAACTGGCCAAATTGATCAGACTTTGGCCTAAGCGAGCACCTTTGTCTTTGACGCTACGGGCTGCTTCGACGGCTTCGCTAAAGAGCCTTTCTGCTTCAGCGTAGCGAGCGGCCTTCAGGGCCTTCTGCCCGCCTTCTTCGAAACTCTGCCATAGGGTTGCCTGAGGCATGGCTGCCTGTTGGCTCAAGGCCATGAAAGGAACGATAGTAAGAGCGAGGCTGAGGGCGAGATTAACCGCCTTGTTTCGTCGGGGATTTTTAAAGGCTTTTTGGTTAGACATCTTGATTACTCTTGAATTTGCCTCATCCTACCAAATAGAGGGCCAATTGGAACGATCGAGAAAGCGCTCTTAAGTTATGTCTTTTCTATCTGTTGACAAATGCTAGTCAAGAATTCCAAAATCTACACTATGAACTTGCTGAGCATGATTGCTTCTTTGCGTAAGTTTGGGAATTTCGTCATTGGCCTTTTTCCCGTGCTTGGCACCATATTAGATTGGCTTCTGGCACCGTTTATTCGTGCCGGTAGAGCAATACAGGTGAGAGCTAGTTCTGCGGCTAAAGTTAAAGGGCAAATAGACAAGTTTCAGCAGTTGCCCGTGGTCAAGGCTGCTACTCCGGCTATTCGCCGCTTCTACTGGAAAGATTATGCTCAAGATCGGCTGGTATTAGAGCGTCTGCCCCAAGGCAGTTTGACAATATTGCGCCCGCTGTTTCTTGCCACTGTGGCCTTGACTATACTCTTGCCATTGCTCTCGGTTATCACTAAACCAGCTGTTAATTTGACTACTTTGGCTGGTGCTACCGGTAGTGCTCCGCTCTGGTCTGTTTATCTTTGGGTAATAGCAGCGGCACTTGCCTGGGGCTGCATTCTGGCTGGCTCTGCTGTTTGTAATCGCATTTTCTTCGCTTTTGTTGCTGTTATCTACATTACTCTTTTTGGTGCTTGCGCCCTTTTTATTCCCCGCTCGTACTGCAACGCTCTTTTGCCACTGGTAGTGTTTCTAGCACTGAGTTTTAGTGAACGCACCTTGAAGAAACCTGGTGGCCTTGATCGCTTTCTATCAGTGCTCGTCGCTTTAGTAGTTGGTGCTCCAGCTGGTGTCTATCTTCTAGCTCTGACACCATTGCAGCCACTTTTTAAACCCTTGGTGCTCGAATCAGGAATGGTCATCGGTGGTCTTCTAGCTTTGAGCATTGGTACTTTTTGCCGGGGGCCTAGTGGTCGCTATGAAGCGGCACCTAAAAACAGTGTTGCTGCCATACGAATATCTTCGCTTCTGCGCCAACCGCTTTCTATTGCTACTAGCGCTGGGTTGCTTTCGTCTATCACCCTTATCTTTCTCATCACACTGGTTTGCCGCGGTGGTGCCGCTGCATTTTCTGGCCAGCTATTGTCTGAGATGAGTCTCTGGAACGGCTACCTCTGGCCAGTTTGGTACTTCATTGGCATTGGTATTATCTTTAAGCTAATCAAGAACACTAAAGTGATCACCAAGTCTATTAAGGAGGCTTTGCCAAGCTCCCTTTACTTGCCTTCGGTAGTGCTTCTTATCGTTTCTGGCAGTGCCTTGATGTGGCGCAATGATCTTGTCAATTGGTCTCTGCCCTACGAATTTCTGGGCGGTATTACTGGGCCATTTTATCAAGGCACAAAGTGGTATTGGAGTGAGCCCATCAATTCATTTTCTGCCGCAGTATTGAAGTGGTTCTTCCTCTTCGATTTGATTGCCCTGGTTTGGCTTTCGCTCAAGAAACGCTTGAACGCCGACAGTGCTAGCACACTCCTCTACTTCTCAGCACTTTCCTGCTTCGCTGTAACTGAGTATATGTTTCAGTGGCTGTCATTTGGTCGCTCTGCCGCTCACTCTGTGATTTTACTGATGACATTTTCTATGTGGTTGCTGTGGCTATTTCATACTGTTGGGCTAGAGATGAGCTTGCAAACCTCTAAGACTTTTCCTTCTATTGGTCGCCTTGCTATTTTTGGTAGCATCGTGCTCTTCGCCTTACTCGAGATTCATGCCCGTTGTGCCATCAAAGACTATGGGGTTATGAATGAAATATTCCTCTATATGTTCAGAGGAATTATCGATGTAGGCTTGCCTTACTTTCTCTACGTTTTTGCTAGTCGTCGCTTTCAGCAATTGCCTCTGAAGATTGCCGAAATTTTTCAAATATTCTGTGCCGGCGCCCTACTCACCTACCCCCTAAACATTCTCGATAAGCTTGCTTTAGGCGGTTGGAGTCTCTCCGGGCTCAATAGTGTCTGGCAAGATGAGATCGCCACGTTCACAAATAGGGGTTTCATTGCCGCCCAAGAGCCCGAGCTTTCGCTGCTTTCAATTGCCTTGCGCTCGGCCGCTTTTGTGGCAGCGCTTGCCCTTGTAGCTATGGTGGTGAGCTATCAAAAGCGATTGAGCAGCTCTACACCGGCTAACAAAAGTAGTGAGAAAACCAGTGCCAATACTAGCCGTAAGGCCGCTGTGATCTTTGCTTGTCTGGCATTCGCTAGTGGCTTTGCTTCTTTCTCTAAAACTACTGTTGATTTGCCATTGCCAGATCATGTGCGAATTCTCGTGGCACCATTTCATACCAGTCTCTTCTTTGACTATTATCTCGTGGCTCTTTATCTTTCAGCTGGCATAGCCGCGCTGCTATTTGCCCTAATGGTTGGCCCTGGAACTAAATCTGGAACTGGAACTGAATCTGGAACCAGCTCATCTAAATGGCGTTGGTTATTGGCTTGTATCCTAGCTTTTGCTGTAAATTTCTTCATTAGCTGGGCTTGGCCAGGTCAAGAAGTTTGGTTGCGCTCTACTGGTATGTTAGAGACTGGTGCCATATTTGCTGCTGTAGTCTTTGCCTATCTACTAATCAGGGCTGTAAGGTCTATTGAAGAAAATGCTCCACAAGAAAATTCTGGACAAGAACATTCTAAAGAAGCCGAGAAATCTGGATTTTCACTCTTTGAGCTCAACGCCGCTGCTGTCCTATTGCTTGCGGGCCTGATTTACAGTGCCTCGGTGCAGTTACCGAAAGCGGCAATGCAGCCAGCAAATCTGCCTATGGCCCCTGGGCTTAAGGTACCGGCTCGCTTTGGTCAGCCAGTAGTGAATGACAAATCGGCTCTCTATACATTGATAGAGCCAGTGGGGGCATCGACTCTGACAATAAGTCAAATTGACAGTAACGGCCGTGATCTAAAAACTATTATGCTTGACTTGGTGACAAAAACTCAAACGGCAAAATTGTTGCCGAACTTCAAAGTGGTGCGGGCTCAAGATTACAGCCGTTATGCCCCCTCTGCTCTAGCTCTTGAGTTTACCTACGATTTGCTCAATAAGAATGACCCTAGTGCCACCGTGGCCATGAGCGGAATCACTGTGCTGAAATTCGCAAGCAATACAGCAAGCAATACAGCCAGTGACAAAGTCCAATACTATTGCATGTGTGCTACGCCGGTTGATATGGACGTAAGGCGCTATGACTTAATTCGTGTCTTGCAGTCAAGTAAATGACTGACCTGCTCCCCGAAAGTTGACCAGCTGCAAATGTGACAACTGCAATCAGGCTTGAGCTGCAGCCCAAAATATTTACCCGACGCTAGTGGCGGCCCGCGTGCTCGATAAGCAGTGCGGGCAACCGGATTTTTTGCTGGTTCGATTGGCAACGGTGGCCTGCCATTCGTGATTGCCTTCAGGGCAAAGCCACCAAACTTTTTTACTAGACGCTGATGTCAACGTTTCAGCACAGACGATACCATTCTTAGTTGGGTGCAGCTGGGCAGCGATATTGGGAAATTTTGTAGCCAGGCAATTCTCACGACTGGCTTTCTGATTGGTGCAATAGGGGCAACCGCTACCGTCCGCTCGTCTAGAAACTTCTGCCTGCCATATATGCTCGCTATTATTGCGACAAAGCCACCAGATTTTTTTCTTGGATCGGCAAGTGAACTCAGCGGCACTGATGCCATCATTGAGAGTAGGGTGCCATTCTTGCGCCACTTGTGGAAAAAGGATAACCAGAGAATTAGTGATCGACACTCTTTTGTTGGCGCAAAAGGGGCAACCTTTGCCGGCCGCTCGCGAGAAAATAGCTGCCTGCCAGACATGGTCTGGCCCTGCTTCACACTGCCACCAGGCAATGACGTCAGACCCGCTGGAAAAATCATGGGCAGTCCACTGGCCGTTATTTGTAGCATGCCACTGACTGGCCAGCTGCTTAAACTTTTTGCTCAAGGGCTCAAAGTCATGGCCACCGGCGTACCAAATGCGCTCACTTTTGACACTATCAGCATTGAGTTCAGTTGCTCTAGCTTTGCGAGATGAACTGCTCTCACTCATCATTATTGCTTACTCTCAGCTATTAGACGACCAAATAGAATGTTCATTTGAAAGAGGCGGTCATAATAAGTTCGCATCGCTTCTACCTTAGAGTTTACTATGAACATGCTTGCCGCGAGATTGTTTTCTCCTGTGTTTGTTGTTTCTATGGTATCTGGTTGCTCGCAGTTAGACGGCAACAAAGCTGAATTTGCCCGGTTTGTTCAAGGCTTCATCAATTGGCCTAGGCAAGGTGACGAAATATCCAGAATTGAAAATTCAAGGATTGACCGAGATTAACGACGTCGAACTTGTTCATTTGTCACTTTCACAGGTCGAATGCGAGAAAGGAAAGGCCGACATATTCTGCGCAATGACCAATGAGAACGGTGAGTGGAAAGTCTGCGGATTTAGTATTGAAAGTTCCAAGCGGGCGGCAGTAAAATAAAATCAGAAAAAACTGCGCCAACATTGCCTGACGGCGCCTCTGTTCCCGACAACGAATAACAAACTAGTCTAATTTGGCCAGAGCCGCGGTGAGCACACCAGCGTTTGCCAAATCTTCAACCGAACAACCTCGCGAAACATCATTAATTGGTTTCTTTAGTCCCTGAAGCATTGGCCCAGTCGCCCTTGCTCGACCCAGTCGTTCGGAGATCTTGTAGGCAATGTTGCCTGAATTAAGATCAGGGAAAATGAAGACGTTTGCACCTTGATCGCGAAATGAGCTTTCTTGTGTCTTGATTCGGGCAATATCTGGTAGTAAGGCTGCATCGAATTGTATCTCACCATCTATGATGGCATGAGGCATTTCTTTCTTGGCAATGGCGGTAGCTTCTTTGATCTTGTCTAGAGAGGCATCTTTGGCACTACCATGGGTAGAAAAAGACAAAAATGCAACACGTGGTTCAACACCGAGCCACCTAACAGTTTCTACTGTGCCATAGGCAATTTCAGCCAAGCCTTGTGCGTCTGGATTGATATTGACAGAGCAGTCGGCGAAGAAAAGAAGCCTCTCAGGCCATTCAAGGACAAAAACTGAGGATGCTCGTTTAAAGCCTTCTCTCAATCCAATGATTTGGAACGCTGGAATAAATGGCTTGGTCTCTCCACTGAGTCCGCTTACCATGCCATCAGCAGCACCCATGTGCACCATCATGGCTCCGAAATAGTGCGGCTTGCGCATCAGCTCTTCAGCTTCTTTTTCGCGCATTCCTTTGTGCTTTCGCAGCTCACAATATTCGTGCACATATTTTTCGAAGTTTTTGTCTTCCTTCGGGTTATGAGTTTCTATCCCTTTCAAATCTAAATTGAGCTTCTTGGCCATTTTCGCAAGCTCATCTGGATCGCAGATAATAACTGGAATTGCCAGCCCTTCATCTCTTAAAACTGCAGCGGCTTTTAAGACGCTCTCTTCGCCTCCATCGGCGTAAAGCACACGATAGTTTTTTCCTCTAATGCGAGTTTTCATCGAGTCAAGAAACACGGCTACCCCTTAGTTTTTCCTGCGTTGACCAAATCATACTGTGGCTGTGCACTTTTCGGCGATTTCTCTCGAAGTGGAAAATTTAAAGCTAAATGCAATTACTGGCATCATCGCATTTTCCGTTGGTAAAATGAAAAGACCATTCGCGACCTATGCCCACCCTAAACACCATTGTGGTCAAGTCTTTATTGGCTATCAGATCATGCCGTAAGTACTTTGCAATCTCTTCAGGTGGCTTACCTAAGGCAAAAGCCTTGGTTGTATCAAAAGCCGCATCCTCGATTGAGGCATCATATAGATTACGATTAACTGCGACGCAGATGTTATTAATGTAAGTAAGGCAAACTTTTACGCCATTGAATCCGAAGTAATACAAAGAACTTTGCTGATCGCAGAGGGTGTCATGCCCCGATTGTAAAGCCCTCAATGTTATTCTTGGTTCTCCAATGAGATGCACGACTTCTTGTGAAGTTTTTCCCTTGATTAAGTCGCTCAGTTTGCCAAATATAGCCATTTCTTCCATGGCTTCCATGTCGCTTCTCCAGTAATCAGTGGCGTTTGGCTGAAGGTAGATATCGTTTAATTTCTTGAACGTAGCCGAATCTAGATTGCGCAACCAGAGTTCGGATATAAGGTCTATTTGAAATATTGGATGAATGCAGTGATTTGACTTGTTTCTACAAGCGTCAGCTATCCAATTGCCTGCTGCGGCAGAGGTGCATGAGTGAGAGAATGCCACTAAAAACAGGAGCAAGAGCGAGATTTTTTTCATATAGGTGAACCTGTAACCGACATTGATTGAGGAAGATCATACACAGAGTGGCCAGGATCTTGCAGAGCCACTCTTGGATGTAAACTCAGCGATCAAACAAATAGACAGTTCTAAAATCAAGCCTTAGAATATCGAAGCCATGGCACCACTAAGATTAGCTTCCATCAATGATAGTTGTAGGTTGACTAAACGAGCATCAAAACTATTGGCGTCAAAATCACAACCAACCCAAGTCAGTTTTTCTTCTATTTCAGGATTTTCAGGATCCTCTACAACTTCTAAAAATTGACGATAGCCTTCGGTGCCACCAACGTCTTCTGGCGGACAAGCGCGTTTACCCATGATGCAGCGGGCCAGGGCTGGACCACCTTCTAGCTCGACAACTCGCTCTACTTTTACTTGGTGCTGCCATGAGTCTGCTAAATCATACTCATAGATAAATTCGTCCCCTTCTTCGTTCAATATGTCGCTGAGCTTAATTGAAGATTGATCTTTGATCTTCTTGTTTTTGGCATCAACTAAGTCACCATATATGGTGTTGCCGAAGTGGAAGTGATGAATGTGATAGCCGGACCATCCCATAGAAAGCTGCAAAATCTCATGCAGTTGATCTAGAGTTATGTCGCCATTGACCAAGAGTCTCCGCCAGATGGGCAAAGGCGCATCTTTTAAATTGACGCGCAGTTGAAAGAACTTGTTGAGATTGCTTTTCTTGCGGACGGCCATGTATTTTCCTCTGTGTTCTGGTTGCCGGGTTCAAAAATCTAGTGCTTCAGGTCCGAAAGAGTCTGGTAGTAGGTCGTCTAGTTGCCAGATGCAGACATCATTTGCTTCATTCTGAACGGAGAGTAAGACTAGGTCTAACCCACCGAATTCTCTTAAAAATTGTCGGCAAATACCGCAAGGTGAGCCGCCAGGCTTGGTGGCGCAAACCACCGACATGCGAAGAAATTTAGTAAAGCCTTCTGAAACCGCTTTGACGGCGGCTGTGCGCTCGGCACAAATGGCTCCGCCATAGCTGGCATTTTCTACATTGCAGCCAGAGAAGCGTCGTACCACTCCTTCAGCATTTTGGGCTTCGATTACCGAGCCTACATAGAACTTAGAGTAGGGGGCATGGGCTGCTTTAGCTGCTACCCAGGCGGCGCTGACTAATTCTTGATCAGTACTTGTGAGATCGGCAAATTTAGTAATGGCTGGTTTGAATGACATCTTTGCTATGGCCTAGTTTGGCAATTCGTCGCTTACTGCGGCTTGCAAGCGCTCTTGCAGGCTCGTCACAACGGCATGGCGCTTCTTCAACTCTTCTACTTGAGAAGTTGGCTGGCCATTGGCTTCAATTGTAGCTTTGAGTGAAAGAGTTTCAAGTAAAGCTGACTTAATCGCCAGTACGATGGTACACGAATCTAAAACAGAACTAACAGTCTCTTCGCCTTCATGACCGTTGCTCAAGGCCAGGCCTGATTCTAGTGATGACAAGGCATCCCTAAGGACGTGTTCGAGGAGGCTAACACCGTAGTCTTTTTGGTTGTCTATACCTTTGACCAGTTCGCAAAAGTTGAGCAGCTCGCGTTCGCTCCTAGTCGAAAGGCGCGAAACACCTTGCCGGGCAGTTTCCATCCAGATTGCTCTAGTTACTTCTAGCTGGCTGGCTGCTTGGCTAATACGCAGCAAAGCTACTACAGGTTCTATCTCGCCTGCTTGCCACTGCTTAAACGCTCCCTGCGCTATGGAGAGACTCGCTTGAGTTTCTTCGATAGGATCATCGAAAGCATTCATCTGGTATATCTTTCGGTGGTATATCTTCCGGCCATCCCGCTCCTTTCTTCCTCTTTAAGAGTTCTACCGTGCTTTGGCCATGGTGAATCAGCCCCAAGGCAAAGATCAGATTAAATGCAAAGTAGGCCCTTTAAAGTAGGCACACAGGCCTTAGAAACCTTCTGGGTGGAAGCTTTCTGCTCAATAGTCTGTAATAAGTATTAATTGGACTACAAGGTCTGGTTTTGCCGGTCTGGTTAATATGCCTGGCTTAAAGGCCTACCTTGAAGATCTGGTTTAAATTGCTAATTTTTGCCCGGTGGAATCAGTTTGCCGCTGGTTTGTAGGGTGGTTGTGCTGGAAGGCTGAGTTTTATTACTTGTTGCAGGGGCCGAAGCGGGGCTGGCATAAGCATCAGCATAGTTGCGCACATAGAGGTTAGTGCCCACTGGGCTAAGCTTTCGCGTGCCGATTGGCTTCTTTTCGTCTAACAAGGTCTGTAAGTTGTCGGCACTCCTTTGAATTTCTTGAGCCCTGCTGTTGCCGCGCTCTAGCGAAGTGCGCTGTGAATCATAATATTGCTTGAGCTGCTGTAGCTGCTTGAGCGAATCTTTGCTGCCTTTGCCTTTTGCAATGTTGTCTTCTAATTCTTTTTGCGCTTTTTCTAGGGCCTCGCTCTGCACCCGAGCAGCTTCCATGGCATCGCGCTCGCCTTTTGAGCGAGTGGAGTTTTTGGCGTTTTCAGCCTGTTGCTGCAATGAGCTTTTGGCGTGTTCCAATACTAGGTCTTTAGGCGGTTCTTTTACTTTGGGTAGGTCTGCTTTTGCTGCTTTTTTTTCTTCTGACTCTAGGCCGAGTGAAATCAGGGCTTGCTTAGAGAGCTTCCCTACTTCTTTTTCGGGCGCTAGGGCAAAGGCAATGCGATATTCTTGGATGGCCAGTTCTTTCTTGTTGAGCTTAATGTAAGTGTTGGCCATGTAGTAGTGAAAGACGGGATTGCTAAATTCTGCCGCTTGGGCGCAGCCTAAGCGCGATTCGGCTAGCTTAAAATCACCTTCTTTGAAGGCTTCGACCCCTTCAGTCATGGCCACGTTCTCAGCCCGGGCCGGGCAAAAGAGAGAAGTTGAAAACAGCACCAAAGCTAGGCTCAAGGTCATGTTATTGGCCTTTTTTCTAGGCCTTTTGCTGGCCTGTTTGCTGGCATTATTATGGGCTGTAATTTTCATTGCTTATTCATTTGTAGATCAAGGCTTGCTAGAAAAATCGAGATTGGTGGTTCTGGCGATAAAGAGGTTACCCACTGCTTTAGTGTAACCAGAGCCGGGCTGCCAGACCATTACACCAGAGTTTTTGGCTGTTGGCTGCGGTGTACCTGGAGGGCTCTGCCAGGCATTGGCATACTCATCCGTTGTAGATGGCTCTGTCACTAAGTCTTTGGGGGTGCCGTCAAAGTCTTCCTGCCAGTTCTTAACATTAATCCAAGGGGGCAGGTTGCCTGTATCAGCTTCAATCTCAATTTGTGGGTTAGTGTGGTCGGCGCTGTCGTCTTTGGCAAAAATATAGTAGCGGCTGACATTTTTGTCGTAGTTTTGATTTTCTAGCATTTTGGTTAGTTTCGCCATGGTAAAGCTCGGGTCCATGCCTTGGATGCGTTGCAATAGCTTTTTCATGGCTGGCTCATAGTCGGCCTTCAAGGCCTTAATAATGGCCATAATATTGTGGCCGCCAGCATATTCGCCACCGAGCTTGCCGAAGCAATTGATTACTCTAGTTGGGGTCTGATAGTCCTTTAAGCCGTGAATTGTCTGGTCGGCTTTGGTTTCATAAGGAATTGACTTGACCTTCTTGCCGTCCACGTTCCAATTTGACATGTTCAAGACGTAGAGAGTGATGTAAGACTCAGGGATGGTCATGCTGTAGCTGCGAATGGGATTGGCTACAGCGCTGGCCGTGGCAGTAGAGTCTAGTTTGCCATTGCTAGCCAAGGCCGATTGGCGAAAAGCGTTAGGAATAACTGTGGCACTGCCTTCGATGGGGGCTATGTCGGCGCGGTTAGGATCGAAGACTGAATCGGAAATCAGGTGAGGCTGCTCGCCTTCGTGAAAAGAAGTGAAAGTGAATTTTTTATTGTTAGCTGTCATCGGCACGTAGCCTTGCATGTAGCTCCTGGAGCCTTTGTCTACTTTGCCTACGGTGACGCCAGCGGGAATTTGCCCTGGTGTCATGACCAAGTTGCTCTCATCGCCGCGGTCTACCATGGCAATGGGGCAGGTGGTCTGACTACTTTTGTCGATACCCATACCTGGATTAATCATGTTGGCCGTGCGCCGCCCGGCCATTTGATTGAAAAACAAATCTTGGGTTTTGCTAGAGGCGATCTCGCTGTAGAGAGTGTCATTAATTGTTTGGGCAATTTGATAGGCTGAGTCGCCATTGCCGCTGGCTTTGGGGCCGGCCTGCCCGCTTTTTTGCATCTCTTCTAGATTGGCGTTGATTAAATAGGCTTTGCCCCAGAGTCGGTTGACATTGCTCATCCCAACCTTTCCGTTGGTGTCAGCTACGTCAGCATATTTAGGGTCTGTGGGCACGCGGATGTCCATCATCTTTCTTGAGACATTGAGAGCACCAGCATCGGCAGCGTTGCGCACCTGCCTTGAGCCCCCCAAGAACATTGCCAGTGAGAATAGGCCATAAATTAGCGCCATCAAGCCGAAGCCGCAAGCAATTACTAAAATCAACGAGGCTGCCCTCTGGCTGCGTATTGTTCTTAGTCTTTGTGGAGGCCTAATATTTTGCCTGATAAATTGCGACATTTTTTACTCTCAGTGGCTATTGCGCAGCCGGGGTACCAAGTAGCGGCTGGATAGCGCTGGCTCTGAACTCAAATTGGTTCATCCAGGGTAGAGGAATGGGCACATTAATTTGCATCACCGTGGCCACGGTTACCTGACCATTGATTTGATCGAAAGTGATTTTTTCTAATTCTACTGAGCGGATAATGCTGGAAGGGACAAAGCGCCTCAGCGAGTTTTTTACAGCAGTTTGGGCCATGCTCTCGCAGCTGCAACTACCCGCGGCTCTAGCTGCTGTTTCGGCCCACTGCTCATTGGTTTGGGCTGTACTCATCAAAGCCACGACATCCACAGCAAAAAGAGCAATAGGAATTAAAACAATAAAGCCAACCATCGCTTCAATCAAGGTCTGAGCGCTAGGCTTTCTAGTTTTGTTTCTAGATTTGCTTCTATTCTTGTTGTCGATTTTTCTCGATGGCATAGTGGTTATTGCGCGGCGAATATGGGATTTTCAATTAGTCGGCTGCTGGATACCGTAAATGTGGCCGGTGCGCCGATGCCTGGTACTTTGAAGAAGAAAGGGATATTGAGCAAGGGGCGCACCGTCACCGTCGTAGACACCTGTACATACATATTCCCCGAACTGGGGTCATAATCGACGTTAGTTGTCGGACGTTCTACCATTCCGGACGCCCCGCCTAAAACTGTGGCCATCCATCTGTCTGGGATACTTCCCAGAACTGGTCCTTTGGGATTTGTCGCAATACTTTTGGGGAGCTTCACTGCTTCGCGCAGCTGAATATCATTGAGTGAAGCGCAGGCTGTGTAATTGAAGCTCAGGGCAATAATGTCAATTACAGGAAAGACGGCAAAGATAAAGATGAAAAAGAGAGCTGGTCCAAATTCAGCAATAGATGAACCTTGCCGCTGGCGTTTAGTCTCTCGACTGCGATAGCTCGGCTGCACGAAATTGGTAAGAAGTTTCTTTTTAGTGCTCATGATTCTTATAATATATTATTCGAAAGCTGCCGCGGCATTAATAATTGCCAGATCCATCCCAGGATTGGCTAACAGAGACAGTCCTGTCTTTACAATTGGCTTGCGATTGCTTAGAGAAATTGGTATTGAAATTTGGGGAAATCCACTGAGCGTGGCCATGGCGCAGAGCGACATGTTTACTGTTTTGTTTCGCTGCAGAAGCTCTGCTGATGCCAGTTTTAGTGGAGGTAGATCGAAGGTGGTGGGGAAGCAGAGACCGCTGTCGTCGGCCAACAATGCTTCTAACTTTTGCCGCAACTCTCTTTGTTCATGTCGTGCTTTTGTGGCTTCATCTTCGGTGGCGTCTTTACAATTGAAGAATCGCTCCAATATGGCTGGAGCCATATTGGGGTTAGTGCTTTCTAGCCACTGACCGTGGCACTGCCAAGCTTCATAGGCGCGAATGGCATTGAATACTGCCACCAGGCTATTTAGCTCTAGTGTGTCACTTATTTTTACATGTTTTACCGTTGCAAAACTAGCGCTGGCTTTTGTTATTGCTGCCACTATATCTGGTGCGAGGCTGGGCTCAAGTAGTGCCAGTAAATCATCGCAGATCAAGAGTTGTTTGATCTGCTTGTTGGCATTTCTAGTTGCTTGTACGATTTCTGCGTTTAGAATCACACTAGTTACTCTTTCCAAGATCAGGCGGCTTGGTGCAAGAATTCCCACCGTGTCAAAAGATGGCCCCAGGGGCAACACACCTTTGCTTGAAATGGCGCCGTAGGTTGGTCTCAAACCCCAGATGCCGCAGTAACTAGCGGGAACACGAATTGACCCAGCAGTGTCTGTGCCCAGGGCAAAGTCTACGAGACCGGCGGCAACTACTGATGCCGAACCACTAGACGATCCACCAGGAATGCAGTCAGGTAGCTGACTATTGATTGGGGTGCCGTAGTGAATATTGATGCCATCCATACTGAAGGCCATTTCATCAGTACAGGTGACCGCTACAAGTTTGGCCTGAGCTTCAAGCAGTTGGCTGACGACTTCGGCGTGGGCGCTTTCGGGCTGGTGGGTGTTGAGCCAGTCAGGATTGCCAAAGCCGGTTGTGCGTCCGGCAATGGCAAAGAGGTCTTTAACGGCAAAACGCAGGCCCGCCAAAGCTGTTGTATTGCTGAGCGCTGTTGAGCCTGCTTTTGGTTCTGGTTCTAGTTTAGTTTCGGCAATATCGAGGTTGGCGATGATGCCGTTGTAGCTCATAGTTTTTAATAAACTCGGCTGGGTCGACCACTAACTTTGACTGTTTCTACTTTCGCTTTCTCAGGCACACGGCCAAAGGAAGTGCCAAGACTTTCATAGAGGGCCACGTCTTCTGGGCTGACGAAGCGCTGTTTGATGGCGTCTGCCACATCCATGTATTCGATTTTGCCGTCTTGGTACGACACCACAGTGACGCCAAAGGTGCCTTGCGAAATTAGTTCAACTGCAGCAGCACCAACTTCTAAGCCGAAATTAGCATCAACTGGAGTAGCAAAGCCGCATCTAACTAGGTGACCAGGGCGAAGATCGCGTACTTCTGGAGTTTCGTAGACACCTTCTACAAATTGTCCAGTGCGCTTCATGAACTCTTTGATTTCAGGGTCCGCTTTAATGCGATCTTGTAATTGTTTGACGACATAAGTACCAGCACCGATTAGTTTGCGGTGACCAAATGAGTCTGGTTGTGAGTTCATGTCGACTAGCTCATTGCCCGATGAATCGCGCAAGCCTTCTGCCACCACAATCATCACTGTGCCAGCAAAGACATCGCTTTCTTCGATGCGTTTGATAAATAGTGCTTTGACATGTTTGTAGAGTACGTCAAAATCAACTGGAATTTCTGGAATGAGAATGGCATCGGCGTCGGCTGCTACGCCGCCGCGAAAGGCTGTGTGGCCAGCATAGCGACCAAATACTTCCATAACGAGAATGCGGTTATGGGTGCGGCCAGTGGTGTGTAAATCGCGCACTTGCTCAGCAATGCGGTTGATTGTTGAGTCGCCACCAACGCTGTAGGGCATGAGGTCGAGGTCCATTGTTTTTGGGGCATGCACGCAGGCAATGCCTTGGCCAGAAAGGTCAACCACAACGCTGCCAGTATCGTCTCCGCCAGCAATGACGAGGGCATCAAGCTTGAATTTCTTGAGACCGTCTTTGATGCGGTCGTATTTCTTGTCGTCTTTGATTTTTGAAACTTTGACTCTTGAATTGCCCGCTTCGCTGCCGGCCATGAAGACATCGATGGCGGCGATTCTGTCGCGGGTCAATTCGGTTAGTGACTTCAAATCGACGAGGTTGTAGAGGCCAGCGTATCCATTGGGAATAATCCAGGCAGTCATTCCTTTACTAAGAGCGCTCAGGGCTGCCCCTTTAATTACGCCGTTTAGTCCGCCGCAGTCTCCGCCAGATGTGATAATGCCGATGTTCTTCACGCGGCCTCCATTTATGTTTTACATAGCCAATTTAGATGGAACAGCTTCCAGTTAGCATTTGAAATTAGCACGCCTGACTCGCCAATAAGTCTTGACTGCTCGAAGGTTCAAGCTGAGTAACAAAATTAAGGTTGTCAATTGAACTTTTTAGACAGTATGAACGTAGTACAAAGAAGCGTCCAATTTAAGAGACTGAAGAGGCAAATGAGATGAAGCGAGAGTATGCAGATTTCTTTACCGTGCCATTGCTATCAGGGCCGCTTCTAGGGCCACTTTGGGGAACAAGTTTAGCGACAACTCTAGCTACAATGACCTTGGCTATTAGTCTGTCAAGTTCGTCTAACCAGGCCCTGGCTGCCTCTCCTGCGTCTCCTACTCGGACAGCGGCTCGGACAAAAGCTGCCAGACCGGCTTCGACTCAGACTTTGACTCCGGCATTAGATTCAAAGCCCATGAACTCTGACCAGAAAGTAGTTCAGGTGTTAAACAGACTTACTTTTGGGGCCAAACCAGGAGATTTCGATCGGGTTAAAGCCATGGGGGTGAAAGCCTATATTTCTAGTCAGTTAAATCCGCACTCTATTGCCGAGAACCCAGCGGTTGATGCCCAAGTAGACTCGGCCGAGATGATTCACCGAAAATCGGCTGATTTAATCAAAGAGTTTCGCTTAAAGCTCTCTCAAAAACTTGCCGCGAGCAAGGCTGCTGGCAATAAAGGCGGTAACTCCAGTGAGCAGGGGCAGTCAGAAAAAGATGCTGCTGTAGCTAAACAAGAGCAAATGCAGAAGCTGAAAGAGATTAAGGTAGTGTCCGATCAAGTATTTAAAACTAGGCTAGTGAGAGCGCTTGATAGTGAGCGACAGCTGCAAGAAGTGATGGTTGATTTTTGGTACAACCACTTCAATATAAGTATCAACAAAGGCCTTGACCATGTCCTGATTGGCGCCTACGAAGAGCAAGCAATTCGGCCCAATGCCCTAGGACGTTTCCGCGATATTCTCGGAGCTACCTGTTATCACCCAGCTATGCTTTTCTATTTAGATAACTGGCAAAACGCAGCCCCTGGTAGTCCAATGGGTTATCCCCCTGGTTCTGCTGCTAGTCTAAATAATCCAAATAGAGCAAATAATCCCAATAAAGCTGGTGGGCAAGCGAAGAAAGGTGGGCTCAATGAAAATTATGCCCGCGAGCTAATGGAGCTGCATACACTTGGTGTCGATGGTGGCTACACGCAAAAAGATGTAAATGAGTTAGCCCGTGTCTTAACTGGTCTTTCTTTGCCAAGCAAGGGCTATTGGGGGCAGTTTTATTCTGCTCGCCATGACCAGGGCGAGAAAATAGTTCTTGGCCATAAAATCATTGCCTCTGGTGCTGGTGAAATTGAAGAGGTTCTCGATTTTCTTGCTCGTCATCCATCTACTGCCCATCATATAAGTTTTGCTCTGGCTCAATATTTTGTTGCCGATCAGCCCCCTAAGGCTCTGGTAGACAGAATGGCAAAGCGCTTTAGCGAAAGCAACGGTGACATTAAAGCTGTTCTTACAACTTTGTTTGAAAGCAACGAGTTCTTTGACACGCAATATCAAAACAACAAATATAAAAGTCCCTTTCGTTATGCCGTTTCGTCATTGCGTGCTAGTGGTGGCCGGCCTCCGCGCTATGAGCCTATATATTCGTTCTTGAAGCTCCAAGGCCAACCGCTTTATGGTTGTCTCACTCCTGATGGCTATAAGAATACAAAAGATGCTTGGCTTAACTCCGATGCTCTGTTGAAGCGCATTAATTTTGCCACTGCTCTTGGTGGCGCTGGTAATCTTCAGCCTTACGATCAGGTCTTGCGCACTGTTAATGGTGGCCAGCTTTCTGAGCGCACAAGTGCAGTCATAGACAAGTCTGGTGAGCAATTCAAAACAGCATTGCTATTGGGAAGTCCTGAATTTATGAGTTATTAGATAGCCATGGTCGCCCATACTGAATGGCGCTTCGGCCGGTTAACTGGCGCTTGCTATTTCTCAACTAAGTTTTTAAGCTACGTCGAAAGCTTGATCAGCACTTCGTTGCGGCGCAAGAAAGGCAAGGTCCATGGCGGATTGTAATAAGCATGCACTGGTTCGCCGAGGCTCTTTTTGTTGTTCTTGATCAAAAAGGTCTCAAGTTCTTCAGCCTTCGTTTCCATGTCTTTTTGATTGGCTAGACCAGAAAAACGAATGGCAGCCACTGTTTCTCCTGCAACTTCCATCAAGTGAATGCGCTCATCTTTGGGCTGAGGCAGAGTGGCTAGGCTATATTGTGATGGCATGGTGAAGCGTATTTTCCAGATACTGCCATGGGCTTCAGCTGTAACTGGAGCGGTCATAGCGATCTTTTCACTCTTTTGCTGTGAGACAGGGGCTGTCATGGCAATTTTTTGAGTGCTATACGTTTGATTCGACTGGTTCTTGCCGAAAATATAGCCAGCAAGCACACGAAAACCAGCTTCAAGGGCTTCTTTCTGGTCTCCAGCTATTTCTACTTCGGCTACGACTGTGGGGTCGTACTGTCTAATCTCTATTGAGCCGTGACTTTCCAATACGTCATATTTCGGCTGTTCGGTTTTTGAGACCGCTTCATTTTGGGCAATACCGGCTGCAACTGCTGCACCGAGTAGACCGAGAAATATAAGTCGCTTTTTCATGGTCTCACTATAGCAAAATTGTTAGAAATCGGCACTGAGCTTGGCAATAATTTGCTCTTCTTGCTGGGCTCTGGCTGAATCTTTGAGGCCAATGAAGCACTGCTTCTTCAGTCTATGACTGGACAAGCTCAAAGCTTCAGGAAATTCAACATTAAGTGTAGCGAGCGCTTCTTTGTACTTTCCTAAACCAACCAAACAGGTAGCTATCTTGATTCTATAGGCTGGCTTAGGGTTTGGCCCGGCCAGTGATTTGAACTCGGCTAAGGCTTCGGCAAAACGTTTACTGCTGCAGAACATATTGGCCATATGCAAGCGAGGCAGCCAGTCTCTAGTTGCATCAGTGTATTTAATAGCCTCTCTAAAGGCCTGTTCTGCCTGCTTTAGCTCAAACATTTGGATGAAAAGTTCAGCTTTTTGATCATATAGTTTGTCTTTCGGTCCGCCGCAATCAATGGCCTTTTGTACTTCGGCTACGGCTTCTTTATACTTTTGTTGATTGCGCAAAAACTCAGACAAGTCAGAATGGGCTTCTGCCGAGCGGGGATTTAGTTCAATGGCTCGTCTAATATCGGGCTCGGCCAGTTCGCTTTCGTCAACTTTAAGCCAGGTCTCGGCCCGCTTTAAGTAAAGTCGGTCACTTTTGGGATAGACCTTAATTGCTGTGGTGATAAAGTCAACGATTGCTTGAACGTTGTGAGCTCTGCTAGAGACCGCTTCAGGCAGCTCAATACAATAGTCGAGGCTGTGGCTTTGGGGCTTTATTGTCTTGAGGAGCACGGCGATTTGCTTGAAGTTGTCGGCTTCTCTTAGTGTTCTGAGTTGGCTAAGAGAGGCTAGCTCGCTTGGCGACATAGCTGTTTTCTGGGTCTCTGCCGCATTGGCTGTAGTCAGGCTTGGCGCTAGGCTTAGAAGCCCTAGACCTATACCGAGAGCTAACTGTACCGAGACTTTTGTTAGCAATTTTGTTACGACTTTTGTTGGGATTTTTATTAGGCCAAGAGTGAAATTGTTCATAATTAGATTGTCATGAGCATTTGGCTCGAATGTTTATAACCTTTGGCCAGTTTACATTGTTCCACCGCTGGCTGATTGCTTGACCGAAGACTGCTTTTCAACCGCGAGCGGTCTGGTGATGCTCTCTTTGGGTAGTGAGACAATTTTCACACCTAGGGCTGAACCTAAGGCTTAGTTATCTGATACTTTGAACTCTTGAAATACTTGTGATACTTAACTATCGGCCATCGGTAAGACATTGTTTTTGAGAAACGTCCTGTTAATTGTTCTGCTAGCACTTTTATGCCAGCCTGCTTTTGCTGCAGTAAAGTTGCCTGGAATATTTTCCGATCACATGGTTTTGCAGCAAGATCTGCCAATCAAGATCTGGGGCACCGCTAAGCCTGCTGAAAAAGTGCAAGTTACCTTAGGCAATCAGCATGCCAGCTGTATTGCTAACAAGAGTGGTAATTGGCATGTGGTGCTGGAAGAGGCTCGCTCAGGAGCGGCCCAAGAACTAAAGATTCAAGGCGAGAATCTAGTTGTTTTCAAAGATGTGCAAATTGGAGAAGTCTTTCTTTGCGCTGGGCAGAGTGAGCTACTCGATACACTTAAGAGTCTTTCTACTAGCGAGCATGCGGGCGCCAATAACAAACTGCGTTTTTTTGTCGTTCCCAAGAGAGTTAGTACAAACCCGACTGGCACCTTATCTGGTGGCTGGAAAGTAAGTGGTAACAGTAATAGTGATAAGACCTCTTTGTCTGAGTGCTCAGCTTTGGCTTACAATCTTGGCCAGAACCTACAGACTAGTTTGAAAGTGCCGGTTGGCATCATCGACTGCTCATACCCCGAAACTCCAATTGCTTCGTGGGTTTCGAAAGATCGTTTAATGCAGATGTCGGTTTTTCGGCAGATTTTAGATCCAACTCTCAAAGCCCCTGAACCTGCTGCTAGTCTTGGTGCTAGTGCTGATGGCAAGCCGACTTTGAGCAGTATTGCTAAACCGTGTGTTGCTTACAACGGTATGGTGGCACCATTGGTTGGTTACGGCCTGAAAGCAGTTTGTTGGTATCAGGGTTTACATGATCTGGGACAGGCTGTCAGTTATCGAAAACTACTGCCCATGATGATTAGGGATTGGCGCGCTCGCTGGGCGCAAGAACCAGATGTTCCATTTTTCTTTGTGCAGTTGCCGAGCAGTACGATTGCCTCCAACACTTTTGACATGAATTCATTGCCTGCCTGTGTTGGTACTGCTAATTCGTGGATCAATATGCGCGATGCCCAGGCCACAGCCTTAGCTGTTGGTTCGACTGCGATGATAGTGACCACAGATTATGCTAGTCACCATAGCTTGAATCATATAGACGGATTGCCTAGCCGCATCAGTCAGGCCATTCTTACTAAGTTATTTGAAGCAAAGAAGGCAGCCTTTGGCCCTCTCTATGAAGGTTATGATAGTCAAGGTTCGGCTATTAAAGTGCATTTCAGCAATGCCAAAAACGGTCTGGCTTTGCGGCTAAAAGCTGGGCAGCCAACTGGTTTTGAAATGATCGATACCAAGGGAAGAACCTTCCCTGCTGAAGTGAAAATTGTAGAATCAGATCTTCTCGTTAGCAGCCCGCAGGTGCTTAATCCAATTGAGGTTCGCTACGATTGGAAAGACGCAGCAAAGGCTACTCTCTTTAATGTCGAGAATTTACCTGCTGCGCCTTTCCGTATTAGCATTCGTCCTAACTAAATTTAAGTCAGTATTAGTGACCCTTGCTTCTGAATGCTCTACCTTCGTCGGTAATCCAGACATTGAGCATTTGAGCTAGTTGATTGGTCAATTGATTTTCTTCGAGCAAGAGGTGCTCGCCGTCACCAATTACCATCAAGAGTTTGTCTTGAGTTGAAAGAGCATTGAATAGTTCGATAGTGCCTTCTGGCTTGACCAACTTATCTTTAAAGCCAGCCAGCATCAGTACCGGTGGTTTTTCAATGAGATGGGCATTGTCAAAATTGCCTTTCATAAAAGTCTCAAACTGTTTTAGTTCTTTCGGTGTCAGGGTTAGACGGTTCATCGAATTGCTAGTCATCTGGGCTCTTGTTCTTTCATCGGTGCTGATTTTGTCGACGATCTCTGGATCTATCTTTTTGTCAGGATCTTCTAGGTAGTGCGCACCGACAATAATCTCGCCGCCAATTTTGTAGTAGCGATCACTGGATGGCACTGATGAAACTAAGCCATCAACAAGTTCAGGATGGCGAGCTGTGGCAGCCATGGCAATAGCTCCGCCCATAGACTCACCCACCATGAAGACTGGTACACCTGGGTAAGCCTTGCGCAGTGATTTAAGGGCTTGTTCGATGTCTAGCAAACAGGCTTCGAAATCTACAGTGTCTTGACCCTTGCGCTTGGCCCATTGACCAAAACCACGCACATCCACTGCATAAACAGCAAAGCCACGACCGGCCATGCTTCTGCCAAAGTCTGCAAATGATGCACTGCTAAAGCCTAAGCCATGTACGCAAAGCAATACTTCTTTCGGTTGGTTGAGCGGTAGCCAAGAGCGGTAAGGCACTCTCAGTTTGGCGGCCCAGACTGGAACTTTTTTAGAAGTAGTTCTAGTTGTAGTAGTTTTAGTTGTGGTAGTTACTCTCGGAGCTGCTGCTGCCGGTGGGGCCAGTGTAAGAGTAGAAGCTAGAGTTATTAGAGAAAGTAAAAAGGGTAAGCAAACATTCTTCTGCGACATAGGTTTTCCTTTTGATTTTATGGAACTACAAAGACAATGGTATGAGCGGGACTAACAGGTAGAAGCTGTAGACCGAACAGCTGACAATTAGTTCCATTTTGTTGTTGCTATAGTACAGGGCCTATTTGGAAAATAGTCCTATAGATATGAGGTAAACGGCTTTTGAGTCTAGATTTTCAGTAAATTCAGAAAGCTGCTGACTGATTTTGCATTTTAATCAGGGGAAAGTAGTTTTTTAGCTTCGCCTTGACCTCAAGAGCGGCCAGCGGAGTAAGAACAAAATCGTTGGCACCAGCCTCAAATATCTTTTGTCGTGACTCTATTGAGCACGAATTGCTATCAGCTAGAATCAGTATAGGTATGGATTGCCAGCGTGAGTTGCAGCGAATCATACGGCAGATATCATTGCCGCTAACACTTGGCATTGTCTCTTGCAGCATTATTAACTCTGGCTGAAAGTCATCGAGAACAGAAAAAGCTTCCATACTACTGGTTAAAGAAGTGACTGTTAGGCGCTCTTCTTCTAAGCTGTTTGTTAGGTTAGAAATTAGTTCACGATCGCTTGCCACCACTAATACTCTTGGTGGCAAAAGGCGGCCTTGTGGTTGATTCTTTGAATTTTGTTCTAAATTTACTGATTCAACTATCATAGACTCAGTCAGTTCTGGCATTGCTTTCATTGCTGTCTCAATAGGCTCTTCTGAATTTAGTTCGTCGATTTTCTCTTTAATCCAAGCTTTGGCCTGTTCGACTGCGGCTAAAATTTCGTCCCATTTAGCATTATTACTATTGAGTTCTTCTCGACCTAAAGTAAGTAATTCTTTTTCGAGTACAGCACCAATTTGACCGAGTGTATTAAAGCCCAGTGAGCCTGCGGTGCCTTTGATCTGGTGGGCTCGATTGCTAGCTTGCCTTAAGGCCCTGGTATCATTCTCTGCTGCGGCCGCCTCAATCTCTATAGTCATTTGCTCAAGTTCGTTAGGCAGTTCAAGCAAGTACATGCAGCTCAGTTCAGCTATGGCTTTTTCTGTCTCTCTCATGGCTTGAGCTGCTTCTTCAGCAGCCTTTGCAGCAGTTGATGCTTCCGTTTCGGGCAGCAAGTGCTCTTGTCGTAGAAACTCGTCTAAGGTTTGATTGCGATCATTCAAGATTGCCTCTTGCGCCTGCTCGTCTGTCGCTTGCAGTTCTCTCACTTGTTGTTCTAACGCTACAGATTGACCAAGCTCATCTTTAGCGATTGCTTCAGGTTCGGCTTCTTGTTCAGGCTCAGAAGTTGGAAGTTGACTATTGGCTTTATTTTGTCGCTCATTCAACAATTCGGCGATTTGTTGCACGAACATTTCAGCATGAATTGGTTTTTGAATAATCATATCGACGTGATAGACATTGCGCATTGAAGCAAAAGTTTTCTGGTCCATTCCTGAACCAGAACAAAAAACAATTGGAAATTTATAGTTTTTTTCTCTCAGCTCTTTGATAAAGCTGGCACCGTCGCTACCGGGCATACGATAGTCGATTATAGCGAGATCTGGCGCTTGCTCTAAGGCACTAATAGCATCAGCGACGCTGCGAGTTTCAATCACCTGGTAGCCGACGGCTGTAAGAATACGATTGAGCAATTGACGAAAAAAGGCATCATCATCAACCACTAGTATCTTCAGTTGACTGGCTGTCATTTGATTGTTTGTCATGCTTACGCCCTTTTTAGATGTTGCTCAGGGCAGTTTTTCCCTCAATCTCATTCTCCCCGCTCCTAAATTATTACGACATCACCCACTTGGTGTATTTATCCTCCCCCTGTTTGTATTGTTGCTAACCGTATGGGGGATGCGGTGCTTGCTTAAAAGGGTATGATGATGATGAACCTTAGAGTAAAAACTGATAACTAACAAGCTAGCCAGTTGATGATAACCAAAAGGTCTGGCTTGAAGTTCTGAATAAAAATGGTAATCAACGAAATTCAAAAGCAAGTAAATGTCTTCATGATTGAAGACGATAAATTTTATTGCGAGTATGTCAAAAGGCTGCTGGCTGGTCGCAAGCAGCCACAATTTGATGTGCAGAGAGCTAGCGACATGGCTGAGGCACAGCGCTATTTGAAAGACGCTACGCCAGATGTCGTCTTGCTTGATCTCAATTTGCCTGATAGCTGTGGCCTTGAGTCTTTGAGCAGGGCTAGAGAATTTGCCGATGGCTGCCCAATAATTATTTTGACTGGTAGTGATAACGAACAGCTGGGGCTGCAATCAGTTAGCCTTGGCGCTCAAGACTATTTGGTGAAGCAACACATTGGCAATGAATCACTTGTGCGTAGTATTCGCTATGCTATTCAACGTCGTCGCTACGAAGAGCAGAGCCAAAGAATGGCTGCTATACAAGACTTTGTTGCAACATTGGCCCATGATATGAACGTACCTTTGATTGGCACAGAGAATTTGCTCAAGGGCTTGATTAGTGGTCATCTTGGTTCGCTCAATGCCGGGCAGAGCGAGGCTTTGATAGTGATGCAAGAGGCTAACAAGAACCAGCTTCAGCTTGTTAGTCGCTTGCTTGAAATTTATCGCTATGAAGCAGGTAGTGATCTTAATTTACGCATTCTCAATGCTAAAGAACTTCTCGACGATTGTGTCAGTCAATTTTCTGCTTATAGCAAGATTCCAATTCAATCTTCGTTTGCAGCACTTGATCCGGGCTGTCGTATTTGGGGCGAGGAAGAAGCACTCAGAGCGATGCTTATTAATTTACTTGATAATGCCGTCAAATATAGTGATAGCGGTTCGTTGATTGATGTTTCGGCTGAGTTAGTTGAATCTAGGCTGTGTGTGCGGGTCCATAATTTTGGCAGGCCTATGCCCGAAGAGGTGAAGACCAGTATGCTTTCTAAATTCTGGCAAGGCGTGCCAGGTAAGACCTATGTTGCGAAGACCGGCCTTGGTCTTTACCTTTGCCATAGAATTGCTCAATTGCACCAGGGGCGCATAACTTGTGAGAGCAATTTAGAAGATGGCACTACAATTACAGTAAAGCTGCCGATTGGAGAGTAGCTACTCTCTTCCTTCTAGACTAGGCCTGTGCGTAAAGCTTTTACTGCGGCCTGGGTTCTGTCTGATACCGATAGTTTTTCCATTAAGTGGCGCATGTGAGTTTTTATTGTTTCAGTGCTCAAGATTAGCCTTTCAGCTATTTCTTGATTGCTCAAACCTTCCACAACCAGTGTTAGTACTTCGAGTTCACGGTCTGTCAGAGTGCTGTTGTTGACAGGTGTTGTGATTGGCTTTTGCTCGACAAATGTCTTGATTACTCGCTTGGCAATAGCTGGATCAAGCCAAATCCCGCCATTGTGCACTGTTCTGATGGCGTTAACTAGTTGGTCTGCTGCCACGTCTTTGAGGCAATAGCCGTCGCAGTTAGCGGCCAGAGCAGCGAGAATGTCTTCATCAAGGCTATGCGATGTCAGCATGACAATGCCAATTGTGGCGTCTTTTGCTTTGATTCGCTTGGCCGCCTCTATGCCATTTAGGCCGGGCAAGCCAATATCCATAAGTATTACATTGGGCTTGACTTGAAGGGCTGTCGTGACCGCAATATTGCCGTCTGCTGCCTCGGCCACAACAATAAGGTCTCTCACTTGCTCAAGGGCAAACCTTAGGCCCATACGAGTGATTAGGTGATCTTCCACCAGCATGATCGCAATTTGCTTCTGAGGTGCTTTTATTTGCTCTGTTGCTGGAGTTTCTTCGCTCGAACCCATGGATAACTTCGCTTCCTTACCCTAGTCACCTACCTATTCTACTCTACTCAAAATCACCCTGAAAGAGTTGTATATAGTCAAAAAGGGGGATAGCCCGGTCAGATTGCGGCGGTTATGGTGGTAACAGTTGTTCGCCACCAAGGAGCCACAAATGTCTTTATTTCGCGAGTCTTATGAAATAGTTGTTGCCCGGGTGCTGAGTCTAGTTAGGTTTCAAAAGTCTAAGGATGCACAGTTGAAAGCTACATTAATTGGCCGCCTGGGTACGGTTGAGCGTTTGCGTCAATCACGTTTTGCTAGAACCGAGTCTGTAAGCAATCAAGGCGCTTTTCCTGCTCCATCAAATTCTCGCCCTTTACCTTGTCACCAGTCAGCAGCGCCGCTCCTTGCCCCGGACTCAGAACAAGGGAAGGGCTCAGGTATTGTTTGTGGAGTCACTAGTGTTGCGGCAATCGCTCAAGAGAAAGAAAAAGACAATGCTGCGAGAAGAGCGCGGGTAACCAGTACTAGACTGACTGCGCTTAAAACTTACCTTGAGCAAGGCGCTAATTGATAAACAGAAATTATTTTCCAGCAGGTTTTTTTGCTCGAGCTTCAAGCTTGGCGGCTTCGTCAGTGAGGCCGGTCTTGCGTAAGAGTTGGCTGTAACCATTGAGGCAAGTCGCTAATGCTGCTGGATCAGCTTTGGCATTTTTCTCTCTAATCGCTAGAGCTCTCTTATATCGACTCTCAGCTTTCTTGAACTTACCGTTTTTTGTTAGTGCCGCTGCCAGGTCTTCTAGGGCCTGAGCTACTTTTGGGTCTTCTAAGCCGTTAAGACTTTCTCTGGTGGCAATGAGGTTTTCATATACAGGCTCGGCCATGTCGATTTTGCCACTAGCGGTATATGCACTGGCTAAATTCTCTAGTGCTTTAGCTGTTTTAGGATGATTGGCACCAAAAGCTTTCTTGCGAATATCATACACTTTTGTGTAGAGAACAGCAGCGTCACTATTCTTGCCAGTCTTGCGATAAACATCGGCTAGACCATTGAGAGTATCAGCATAATCAGGATGGTCTGGTGCAATTTTTTCTCTGATTTGCTTGGCTCTGAGATAGAGCGGGGCAGCTTCGCTGTAAAACTTTTGGTGGCGGTAGACGTCAGCTAGGCCATTGAGAGCATTTGAAACTTGAATGGCATCTTTGCCATACGATTTTTCGTAGATTGACAGCGCTTCTTTGTAGTCTTTTTCTGCTTCTGCGGCATTGTTTTTTTTGTCGTAGAGTAAGCCTTGGTTGATTAATGTGGTGGCATAATTGCCGTAGCGGGCACCACTTTTTTCGGCTTGCCGACGGCAGGCTGCAAATTCTTTTTCGGCTTCGGCATAGTTGCCGTCGTGAAGAGCTGCCAGTCCGTTTTTATTGTGCTCGTCCCAGGTTTCAGCATAGGCGGGCTGAATTGTGAGAAGTAAAAGGGCTAGTGCCAACCAGCGCTGCATAGTTTGAATCCTTTTAAAAACCATTAGAATTATCGACTATTCCCAGCAAAATTGATGCAAGATAATCGTTCTGGTTTGAGATTTTAACGCTTGGCTACCTGGGCCATCTAAGTAATAGCGAGTAATAGGGAGCAATAGGGTGGAATTGACTGAAAAAAATGTATTACTTCATGCTCTTGTGGCCAAGGCTTTGGCTGCCCACGACCTGGAATATAGCGTTTTTGCATGTGACCCCGATTTTGCTGATACGGCGCTCTTCTGTGAAAAGTATGGTTTTAAGTTAGAGCAGTCTGCCAATGCCATTATTGTTGCTACCAAAGTCGAGCCCATTCGCTTTGCTTGTTGCATCGTGTTGGCAAATACTAAATTAGACGTCAATAGAAAGGTATCAAAACTACTTGGCGCTAAGAAAGTTTCGTTTGCCACTGCTGAGCAGACGATGGCATTGACCGGAATGCAGATTGGTGGGGTGACACCCTTTGGTTTGCCTGATATTCCTCTATACGTTGATGCTGCGGTGATGGCTAGCGCTCTTGAGATAGTCTTGGGTGGTGGCAACCGCTCGACCAAGGTTGTGCTGAAGCCAGAGCAACTTTTGAAACTGGCAAATGTAGAGATAGTCGATATGGCCGTTTCTAAGTAATCAATTGACAAGCTAAATTGAGAAAGGTGGAACTTCTCTCGGTTCCCTCAGTCTCTGCCTGCTGAAAGATTCAATTACAGCAGATGGAGAAAAATATTATGCGTCGCACGCAAACCTTCCGTTATACATTCGTATATGCCTTCTTAGCGGGCTTCGCATTAACTGGCTCTCTTGCCGCTAATGCCGATACCCAGGTGACCACTACGACTACTCGATCGACTACTTCACCAATGACTTCGGTGACTACTTATGTTCTGCCAACCACCTCTAACTACATAGTTGTAGACCCGATAACTGGTGTGGCCCAAGGCTCTTACAATACTGTTACCCATTTAGTTAACGGCGTACCGCTATCTAATGGTTATGTCATTGTTGATGAAAGCACTCGGGCTATGGTGGCTATGGTCGATCAGTACGGCAATATTGTTGATGTGGCTGTTGCTCCAGCTAACACAACTCTGCTGCTGTCAATTGATTCGCGCCGCAAAGACCTAGAAGCACAGATTGCCGATGCTCAAGCTAAAGGTCGTCTAGCTGCTGCTCAGGCTGAGCTGTTGCGTCAAGAATTAGCGGTGGTAACACCCTATGATTCCAGTTCATCTAGTGTTGTCACCTATAGCCGAGCAATCCAAATGGGCTCTGGGCTAAACTCAGTCTCAAGTCGTTTAATTCCCATTACTGAAAAGACTTATTCAAGTGTAATTGCTCCTCAATTCGTCACTGTTGATGGGCGTCTAACATTGGCTGATGATCTTACTTTCCGCAAAATTCAACTAACAAGACGCATTGAAGATGAATATGCATTTGGTCACATCACTAAAGATCAATTGTTGCAATTTAAATCTGATTTGACTGCTCTATCGGCTCGTGAAGCTGGTTACAGAAATGGTGCGTCCATTAGCACTACTGGTGCAACTGTGATGACTGATGATCTAAACAGTCTGCAAGCTAAGTTAAATAGTGCTGTGGTGGTTAGATAAAGTCGAGACCAAGGTCTCTCATTTTGAGGATTAGATAAGATATGAAAAAAATGATAAACGCACTGTTTATGGTGCTTTGCACATTTGTTTTGAGCGCCTATTCACTTTCAGCTTCGGCTCAAACCACTGCTGAAATTGCTAAGAACAATTGTGATTCGTGTGCCAATTTTGCTGCTAAGACACTCAACTACTGTGTCACCAAAAAAGGTAACTATGGCAAGGCCTCAATGACCAATGCTCTAAAAGATGTGATTACTGCTTGCAAGTCTTCATCTGAATTCATTTCAAATGCCTCGGCTTTGCAGAAGAAATCAGCTGCTATAGCTATTGAAGCCTGTAATGAATGCATTAAGGCTTGTGGTGGCTCCACTGTCAGTTCAGACGTAAACATCAAGGCTTGTGCCGACGAGTGTCGCAAATGTGCTAGCAACTTGAGTAAAATCACTAAGGCTGAGTAAGCTCTATATAGTTAATGATCAGTCGATGGAATTGGCCTGAGTTATTGGATGTAAGATATCCCGGCTAATTTCCATCGATTGTTTGTTAGGAAGCTATGAAACTACTTAAGCTGATAACTGCCTCTCTATTTTCCATAACCGTGCTTTGCTCTTGTGACTTTGAAGAGCGCCTGACCTGGTCTCCTGATGGTAAGCGCATGGCTGTGCTTGCCGACCAGCTGCGTCTAGCTGACGCTGATTCTATTTCTAGGCCGCTTCTAAATAAGCAATTTGGCTCTGTTCTGTCATTCCGTTGGTTGCCTGACAACCATCACGCACTGCTGGCCTATCGCCGCTATCAACATCATTTATCTAAAACTGGTGCTAAAGCTGGAACTAAGACCGCCGATACTAGTGTCGACTATCTTCAGCTATTCGATTTCAACGGTGAAATTAAAGAAGTCAAGGTCACTGCCGGTCCAATTTTGTTTAAGAGCAGCGAGGCAATCGATGATTTGCGCCTGTCTCCTAACGGAAAACTAGCAGCCTTTTCACAGGCTGACAAAGGCCGACATAAAATATCTATTGTCACCCTCTCTGGTGTGTTAAAGAAAGATTTGGTGCGAAACGCCTCAAAGCCAGAATGGTCTAAAGATAGTCGCTCAATCTATTTCTTTAGAGAGATTACTCCTAATTATTCCGCCTCATCCACTTTTATTCCAGTTGCCACTATTTGTAGTTTGCCTGTGGCCGACGCTAATGGCCGGCCCATCGTCAGTAAGGTGCGCCGTGACCTGGCACAATGCGCTGGTGAACTCTTCACAGGCGGGCGCATTCATGCCCTTGAAGATGGCAGCTTATTGTTCTGCTCAACACCGATCAAACTGCCAGCCTGTGGAGCGATGATGGGTTTGCAAGAGCGGGCACTTTTTCGCTATAGGCCTGCCAGCAAAGAGGGCAAGGCCAGCGTTGAGCAAATTAAATTAGATGGCCCAGCTTTGGCCGCTGACCTCGATAGTTTTGAGCCTAATCAAGACGGCACAAAAATTGCCGTATGCTCAAGCCAGGGCGCTGTTCGGGTAATTAGCTTAAACAGTGAGGGAAATAGTGGCCAGGTAATAGTTTTGGAGAAACCATTGCCAGATTCGGTCGAGGTGAGTCGCACTGGCTCATTTGGCTGTGCTCCTCGTTGGCGCAATGCCCATGAGTTAACCTTCTCGGTGCGCAATTTAGAGAAAGCCACGAATCATGCTAGTCATGCCTTTGATGAGGGTGAGCTAGTGTCGCAAGAGCTGCATGATTTAGCTCCTGGATCTGAGACTAATTTGCCAGCAAGGCAAGTGCTTAGCCGAAACTGGCCAATCGGACAGATTGATTTTCTCAAGGCCGGAAATTCGACCAAGAATTAGCGGTAAAAAAGGGCTGAGGAAGAGCTGCGAAAGAGCTGCGAAAGAGCTGCGGAAGTCCTTAAGACGCTGCCTTGGCTGCTTTTATTGCATCCACTGTCATCTGGGCATGCTTCTCAACTGCCTGTGATTCTTCGCCCTTGTTCTGTCCGGCTAGTGCTGCAGCCAGCTTGTGACGGGCCGCTGCTACTTCGGGGTGTTCGGCGCCAATCAGGGTCTCAAGGGCAAGAATAAGGGTTTTGTAGGCTTCTTCCGCTTGGACAAAATCTCCGCTCATTAACAGCGCATCGGCGGTCTCTAGTACGCTTTTGACAGATTTAAGAGTCTTTTCCGCTCGGTCTACCACATAAGGATTTTCGTCGTCTTTCAAGACTTCTAGTATTTCTATGGGGGTATGGGCGTTGCCAGCCAGTTCAAAGCGCACATCGGGGTTTTCGTCGTGGGCTAAGGTGGTCAATACTTCATTGGTAGTATTCGGGTTTTTAGTGACAGCCGAGCGCACTTCTGGTGATTGGTGGGTTGAGAGTTTCTCTAAAGTGCTTGCCATTGCCTGAGCATTCTCGGCTACGCGAGTTACTACGTCGCTATTGCTCTTGTCTGAGAGCTTCTCTAATACTTCAGGCTTGGCCTCTGGGTGCGAAGCTAATCGCTGTTTGGCTTGAGTAAATGCACTGGCACTAACAGTATTTGAGTTGGTAGCTGTATCTAAGTCTTTTTCTTCGTCTGACATCTTGGTTCTCCCGTTTCCAGAGGCGCTGACGGGAGTTGAACTAGAAAGTTCCTTTTAATACTTACCTAATTCTCATCTATTGACAATGTGCTTCTCAAGCTACTACTTGTTTTCGTCTACTATTTGTTCTCGTCTACTACTTCAGCGTCGATAACTTCTAGCTCAGTCTCTGGCTGATTTTTTCGAATCATCGGAACGTTGGCATCAACGATTGTCTTACCGTCGGTTTTGTCTTCGATCAGTTTGGGCGTTGTCATCTTTGCTTTAAGGGCGGCAAGCTCGTCGTCTAAATCAAGACTTTTAGCGGCATCGTTGAAATGCTTTTCAGTGGTGGCACCACTCATTTCTTTTAGAGCTTCGTTGCGGTTTTCTTTGTCTCTGATTTTCTCTTCCCACTTGTCCATACTCGAACCACCACTAGCACCACCCGAGATCAACTCGTTGGCTTTGGCTACTCCATCGGCAGCTTTGGCTCGGGCCAGCATGGCCTGCTTCTTCACTTTGAAATCGCGATATTCTTCTTCCATTTCACTGAGCTTCTGCTTCATGGCAGTGGTGCTATTCTTTTGCTCAGCTAGCTGATTGGTGAGAGATTGAACGTGTTCACTAAATTCTTTTTTCTTGGCAATGCACTGCCTGGCAAGGTCATCATTGTTTTGCTCAACGGCCATAATCGCCCGTTTTTCCCACATAGCCAGATCGTCTTTGTTCTTCTGTAGCTGTGTTTCTAACATCTTTTCGTTAGTAACAGCCACAGTGACTGCTTCTTTGACTTTCTTTAGCCCAGATTCGAGTTCCATTTGGGCTTGTTCTGCCAATATGGCAGGCGTCTCAAGTTTGCTTACACCCTGGTTGAGCATGCCTTTCATAACATTTTTGAATCGGTCGAACATATTTTCCTTCTTTTAAGGCTTGTTTTCAGGCTTAGATGTTCACCCATAATACCCGCGAAATTCGACTTTATAACCAATATTAGACTGGCTTCAATCGATTAATTTTTGACCGCCAGCGCTGTCTGCCAGCAGCAAGAAATTAAAAGCAGCGCCACCGCTTTTTCCATTTTCTACCCAAATCTTGCCGCCGCCTCGCTCGACTATGGTTTTGCAGACGCTTAATCCCAGCCCTGTGGAGGGCGAGGCAACGGCCTTGGCATTGGCCAGCTGCTTGAAGGGGGCGAATACTTCTTGCCTTGAGTGTTCTGGAATGCCTGAGCCTTGATCGACTACAGTGAAGCGAACCATCTCATTTTCTGGGTGTGACAGTATTTCTATGCGACTGCCCTCGGGTGTGTACTTAATGGCGTTAGAAATGAGATTGATTAAAACCCGCTCTAGTTCAGATTCTGTGGCGCGCACCATGGCCCATTCGACTTTGGCAATAATTTGCACTGCTTTTGCTTGAGCGAGACTACGCACCGCTTCTGTGGCGTGATTGATGGCAATTTTGTTAGAGCAGACACCCTGAGTGGTGGCTTGCTCAAGATTGCTGGGGTCGGTGGAGTGGTCCAGTTGATTGAGTAAATTGGTCAGTCGCTCAACATTGTTTGATATGCCTAGTAGTTGCTTGTTCGTCCAGCTATCGCGCCCTTCGCTTAGTGTCAGCTGTTTAGTTTGGGCGATTAACGAAGCAATTGTCTTTAAGGGGGCCCCTAGTTCAATGGTCAAGTAGCGGCTGATTTGATCGCGCAATTGCTCGATGTTTGTTGAGTCAGTAATATCATGGGCTACGCAAAAATAAGAATGTGACTGATCATTGTAAGTAATTGTCCACTGCGTATGACTTGGAAAAGATAAGAGTTGGTCAGCCGAGAGACGAAAGACTCTGCGACTTTTGCTTTCGCGTGCTAGTTCAAACTGACTCTCTAGTCTTAGTCTGTGGGCTCCTTCGAAGAAGTCAAAGAATTGCTTCCGTTCATCGAAATCGAGCCACTGCGATACGATTTCGTTGCCTTTTATGATTTGACCACTTTCTGATAATTCTAATAAAAAGGCGGGCGACAGTTGGTAGAGGCTGTGTTGCCTAGAATTAGCGTGGGAAAGTTTGCGATCAATTTCGCGCAAAGCATTGTCAATTGCCATTAGCTCTGGTGGCCCAGAGCTGAGTGGCTTGAGTGTTTTATTACTCGCCATAGCTGCAGCATTGGCGAGGATGTGTGAGATTGGTTTGTAGGCCAGTTGACCAACGAGCCAGGCTAAAAATATGCCACCAAGTGATGAAACAATAAGGGCAACATAGAGATATTCTCGCACTAGTCTGAGAGTGGCAAGGTTTTTCTCTGATGCCTGATTGCCTTGAGCAGCTACTTCATTGCCAACCAGATTGATCTCGCTAAAAATTGACGAAATTGACTGTTCAAGTCTCGCTAGCTCTTTGGGATTGCTCGTATCAAAAGCGATTAAAGGGAGTTGCTTTTCGGCGATGCTCCATCTTTGAAGAACACTGGTCAAGTGACTTGCCGCTTGAGGCGAAAGTTGTTCGTAGCGAAAGAGCTGTTTGGAAATACTGTCAAAGCTATTTTTGGTTGTTCTGGCTTCGGCCACTAGATTGGCACCGTTGCTGTGGCGCTCGAGGCGAATAGAGAGAACGCGTTCAAGCATTGCTGTTACTAGCTTTTGAATGTTGACCGTATAAGCTTTTGCGGCAATTTCAGTTTGTACTGTCTTTTGAGCATTTGTGACATTGATGTAGAGCACTATTGAAAAGACAATCTGACAAAATAATGGAATTGATAGCACTAAGATGCCAATTTGCTTAAGCGATAGGGTGTTCACGGCTGCCCCTCGCCAGTAATACTAATAGGAAGGCGCACAGTGGCTTTTTGAATGAAGCCTTGATCTACTATTACAGCAATAGTGCCACCATGACTCCTAATGATATTTTCTACTAGATAAAATGACATGGGAAGGTTCATGCCCATGATTGAATCGCTATCTATTAGAGTCTCGGGCGGTGCTTTGGAGAAATCACCATCGTTTGTAGCATCAGGCAAGAAGGCGCTTATACAGGCAAAACTTCCTCTAGGGCTATCTTCTCGTCTGACTACCATTGTAAATGGCTGGCTGCGCACTACCCGTGATACTAGCAGTTCAAAAATTGATAGCAATGCTCTTGCTAAAAGGCTGTTGTCACCGTTAATTTTAGAATTTCGTTCATTGACCAGATCAACACTGATTGCTGGATAGAGACTCTCAAGGCGTTCTGCTGCTTCAGTGGTTAGGGCTAAACAATCAATCTGTTGCTCTGTTAAGCCAAGATTGCCTGACTCTATTTTTTTCCAGTCTAGTACATCGCTAACTAGCTTTATTAGCTTCTGTGCCAGTTGACTGCTATCCTTGAGCAATGCGGTTTGCCGCGCTGAATTGCTAACATTCTTCATCACTAGAAGCTCAATGCTAGTGGACATTGACATGAGCGGCGTGCGCATGTCATGACTTAAGGTGGCGCAAATATTTTCACGTAAACTTTGGAGCTGATGCTTTTGGGTAATGTCGTGGCAGACGCACAAAAATTCGCCTTCTTCTTTGACCCAGTGAATCGTCCATAAAAAGAATGTATCAATGCCACTGACGTCTAGGTGCTGACATTCTACGGAACGGACTCCGCCTTCTATTTTTGCTTTATTTAGCATTTTGAGAATTGCTGAAAGCGAAGATTCGGCAATGATTTTTTCTAAGCTTTGACCAATCAAGCTTTCAGCGGGATAGCCCCAGAATGTCTCGCATGACTTGTTGACTCTGGTGATGATGCAATTGGCACTGAGTGAACAAAGAACATCGCCTGAATACTGCACGATGGCAAGCTCCGATTGATTGAGCTTATAGATTTGCTCAAGGACATCGTGTATTTCCTGGTCTAGCTGTGCGATTTCATCCCCTTTGGCTCCCAATCGCCTTAGTGCCGGTGGCAGTACTGGCTGATCTTGCATTGGTTGTGTGCTTTCTTGCTCTTCTTCATTGAGATTTCCACTCTCGATATCGTCTTTTAACTTGTGCAGTGGAACTATCAATTGGCGGTTGAAAATAAAGATGGCGCCAGCTGTTGCTGCTAGGGTAATGAGATTGCTTAAAAGTAAAAATGGTAAAAAGAGCTGCTCTTGGCGTTTGAGATTGGCCATAGAGTTGCTTTGCAGCCAGTCTTCGGCTTCTTCATTGTCACCAAATATCGAACGAGCAGTGAGAGCAAGTGAGAATAAGCCCATTTTGAGGCGATTCATCGTTGCCATGTCGTCTGGCGTACTGAGGAACTTATGACACTGCTCCACTAGCTTTAGGAAGTTGCTGCAGATTTCGTCTATATCTTGGGCGTGCACAGACAGTCTCGGATTTTCGCTAACGGCAATAGGCATGTCTGCGTGCATTTTCTTTATGCCGGCTGTCAAGCTG
Organism: bacterium Ga0077546; assembly: GCA_943369735.1. GTDB lineage: Bacteria > Cyanobacteriota > Vampirovibrionia > Obscuribacterales > Obscuribacteraceae. Next base: position 200,170 of record CALROJ020000002.1, on the reverse strand, counting down.
CTGAAAAGGCTTTCTGTTGCTTGTTGGTTTCTGCCGAGGTCGATGCTTACGACCTTAACCAGTTGTGTGATTTTTTCTTCGAAGGCAAGGAGAGTGAGTACTCTTTCGGCGGAGTGCTTGTGAATTGTATATTCATGCTCAAGGCTATTGAGGGCATAGGTGGCAGCCACGATGCTAGTCAAGCCGCAGGTGACTGGAAGCAGCATCAAGAGAATACATTTTAAGCGAATGGACATTTTAGGCGAATCGACATTTTTGGCGAATGGAAATAAGTATAGTTGACTTACTCTTGGTTTTTACTATTGTTGGTTTGGCACAGGCAGTAGCTGAGAGCCGCTACCGGTCATCCAGCGAGTGAATAGCGAATGGCCGCCGGCTAACTGTTCTAACCAAATCGGTGCAGTCCACATTCTATCTAAATTTGCTGTATGTGGATCTTTTCTCTGAACCTCGACATAGTAGGCTGAGTTGTGGCCAACTTTTCCGGTTATGGCGTCGAAGGCCACGGTTTGTGATTGGCTAAGCAGGTCGGCTCCGCTGATATCTCGTTGTTGCAATACTTCTGCTAGTTTACCGTCACCAATTTTGGTATCACCCCATAGCTTGACTGCATAGTTGGCTGCCGGATCGACATTGCCGTCAATGCGCATTTTTAGAGACAGGGTTGGCACTGCACTTTGGTCAACAATACTGCCCATAACAAAGCGGTCATTGGCTGTTAGCAAGCCACTAAGATTCTTTGAACTGGTGGTGGCAATGGTTCGCCGTTCGCGCATTGCTTCTAGTATGCTCGGTTTGTCAAGGCCCTTGGCATAGAAGCCTGTTGCTCCCGGGTTTCCTACCGGTTCACCAAAGTGGAAGTCGCGGCCAAATGTCGGGCTGGCGTGCACTCTCTTGTCAAGGTATCCGGCAAAGCTTGTGGGGTCTAAGTGTCCGGTTGGCACAGTGTCGACAGGGTTTGGATTCAAAGCACCACCCTTGATAAGCTCGATTTGGCGCACGTATTTGTCAGCGAAGCGGTCAAGCCATTCTTGTTGATCTTTAAATGATTTTTGTCCGTAGTCGCGACCGCGTTTAAAGGCTGGTGTGTTGGGGTTTTCATCGGCTAGATAGCGAGGATGATTGAGTTGTATTATCGGAGTATTACCAGTGGTATCTTTGATTTTGTCTAGATGGTCGACCATCGCTTTGTAGTCGCCATCGTTGTATTTAATTACATCGGGTGGTTTTACAACTACTTCAGGCTCTTTGCCTACAGCCCTTAAAAAGAAGCTGCGTAAGCCAGTTTTGGGCTCGCGCACAGCTTCGAAAAATGTTGGCACTTCAAAGAGATTAATATGATTGACACCGCCTAAATGATGGGCCTCATTTGACTCTAGGCGTGCCTCGTGCAGATCAAATTTTTCTCCTACCGGCAGGCCTTTTTCGACCGATTCAGCATTGACCATACCGTGAGTGTGTTTGTGCTCGCTGCCTACTTTTCCGATTGTGCCCATTTCGGTGCCAACAAGCGAAACGTGCTTGCCATCAATTGTTGTAGCCTTTGCATCGGCGAATGTTTGTGAATATTCAATAGGATTTTCGGTGTTGACTGGTGTGCCAGTTTGATCTTTGGCTCTGGCATCGTCAGGGCCGATGCCGCCTCTTGAAGCTGCATGGTTGTGATCGGTTATGGTGGTGACCTGCTGCCCATCTTTAGCGGCTTTGGCATATAGGTCTTTCGGTAGGCCCATACCGTCTGAGTAGCGTGAATGGCCATGTAGCGAGCCGAAGTACATCTGCATGCCCGAAGCATCTGGGCTGCCTTCTAGGTTTCGGTCAATTTTGCCATGGGCAAAGCTGTATTGTTCTACTCTTCGGGCCATTGAACTGGTTTTGAAGACTGCATCTAGTGCGCCACTGCTCTCAGTTTTGGCTGTTTGCTCGGCTTTGGGAAAGAGGTCTATTTTTGTCTTGCTCTCGGCGCCTTTAACAGCGCTAGCTGGGCTTTCGCTAAAGTGGCTCTTTATGCCACCTTTCCATTTTGCCAACTGTAAGAGGGTTTCGTTTTCACCTTTAAGTATCAGTCTCTGGGTGGTTTGACCGATGCTACCAATTACCGACTCATGGCGGGCTAGGCGCGCTCCCAATTCGGTGCCACCGACGCCGCCAACTAAATTCAGACCTAGATCAAAGCCACCAACTACAGCTTCTTGGGCAAGCTTTCTTGAGGCCTGTTCAACTGTTGCCCCTCTTCCTATTTGCAGGTGGGCTTCTTGCACACGGTTATAGCCGTGAACTATAACTGGCATCGTGAAAGCGGCGCCTATTACCATCGCTGCTGGGCCCCTGCCGGGCAGAACATAACCTAAGGCAACGCCCATTGCTGCAGACGTGGCTAGGGTTGTGCCGATATGAACGGTGGCCTCTAATGGTTTGTCATAGAGCTCTTTGGCGAAGGCGATACTGGCATCAGGAACATGCTTGGCGGTCTCGCCGATAAGTTCTAGGGTGCTCACCCCATCGCCTGATGGAGTGTTCTTATTGGCTGCTGACTGGTCGCCTTGTGTAATTATTGGCATCGTCGCACCGGGGAGGTGAGGTTACTGTATGGTCTTGCTGGGCGGTAGCCAAGAGTAAAATCACGCTGCAGTGGTGGAATTACGAAGAGATTTAATCGAGTCTCTTTACAATTCATTAGCAAAAAGAACTTGTTGTCTAAGAACGAGTTCTTTTTACTGGTGCAGAGAGGCAAAGATTCTCTGCAAACTTTTAAGCACCATATACGGTGCAAACTAATCTAATTTGTACTTGCTAGTCTTGGCTTGTACTAGTGTGTTTTTCTCATATATAGACTGCAATAAGTGATATAGTAGAGCTGCAGTTGAAAACCCGTTCATCAATCATCTAGATTGTTTCGTGCCATTAGAGACTAATTGGTCTTCGCACAAAATTTAAAATTTTCTGGAACTTTTGCGGCATCTCCTGGTCTATGTTACGCCAGGCAATTAGCCTGATGCAGTTGAGGTGCCATTGCGTCTTCCTACTCATGATCTAGCCGAACAAAAAGCAATTGGAGATGCTCCATTGCGGGCTGAGTTGTTTAGTGCCGGTCAGATGGAACAGCATGGCTATGCCTTGGCTAAGCAACACGTTTTGGCTGCCGGTCATAGTGGCGATCGCCTGCTTTCGCGCTTGGCTGAGAATGAAGAAATCTTATTGCATGCTGTGCGTATTCTCACCGCTACTGTTAAAGCAAATAATCGAGTTAGTCCTGCCGGCGAATGGCTCCTTGATAATTTCTATTTGGTAGAAGAGCAGATTCGCATCGCCAAAAGCCACTTGCCTAAGGGTTATAGTAAGCAGCTGCCGCGCTTGCTTGGCGGAGTCAATTCTAATTTCCCTCGTGTGTACGATATTGCTTTAGAGACAATTTCACACGGCGATGGTCGCCTTGATAGCGAAAGTCTCAGTCGTTTGGTCAGTGCCTATCAAACAGTTACCCATTTAACTTTAGGTGAACTCTGGGCCATACCAATCATGTTGCGCATGGCTTTGATTGAAAATTTGCGACGGGTAGCAGCGCGCATAGCAATCGATAGCGAAGAGCGCGAGTTTGCACAAAGCTGGGCGCAGCAAATGATTGAGATTGCCGAACGCGATCCGAAAAATTTAGTGGTGACACTTGCTGACATGGCGCGCTCTGGGCCGCCTCGCGCTAGTGCCTTTGTTGCTGAGTTAACGCGCCTGCTGCGTGGTCAAGGGCCAGCACTGGCACTGCCACTCTCATGGATAGAGCAATGGTTGTCTGAAATTGGCCTAACAACTGAGCAACTAGTTCAGTCTGAGAGTCAACTGCAGGCCCAAGATCAAGTATCGATTAGCAATACAATATCGAGTTTACGTTCGCTGGCTTCCTTCAACTGGCGTGATTTCGTTGAAGACCATAGTAGTGTCGAGCAGATATTACGAGATGATCCCAGCGCCGTCTATAAACAAATGGATTTCGCTACCCGTGACCATTATCGCCATGTTGTGGAAAAATTGGCAAAAAACACCCACTTGTCAGAAAGTGAAGTGGCTCGTCAGGCGGTGCGCTTGGCTGTGGCCGCTGCGCGCCAAGAGGGGCAAGACGAGCGCAATCACGTAGGCTACTATTTGGTTGATAAAGGCTTCTCGCAATTAGAGAAGACAGTGGAAGTTCATCTTTCATTTTTTGACTATATTCGAAGAGTGCTTAAGAGTTATCCACAGTTTGTCTATTTCGGCAGCATAAGCGTTATTACAGTTGCTATTGCCACTCTATCGATTTGGCGCTATCACAGTAAAGTTGAGCTGAGTGGCAGTGCTTGGTTTGCCATTTCCCTAGCCCTTTTATTTGTTGTCAGTCAGTTTTCTGTCAGCCTAATCAATTGGTTATCGACTCTATTTGCTAAAGCTTACCCTTTGCCTAAGATGGATTATTCAAAAGGCATACCTGAGGCTGATTCAACTATAGTTGTAGTGCCAACGATGCTGACTAGCGTTAGCGCCGCGGAAGCTATGGTCGAGGCTTTAGAAGTTAGGTATCTGGCAAATCAAGACGATAATGTCTATTTCGCTTTGCTCACCGACTTTGCCGATTCGCCAATTGAAATTCAGAAAGATGACGCTGAGCTCGTCCAATTGCTGAGAAAACGTGTCGAGGAATTGAATCAGAAGTACGGCGATGGCAAAGATGTCTTCTATCTCTTCCATCGCTCACGGCTTTGGAATGCCAGTGACCATATCTGGATGGGCCATGAACGCAAGCGCGGCAAATTAGGCGATCTTAATTGTCTACTTAGTGGTGGCAAAAATAAGTTTTCAGTGGTCGAAGGTGATATTACCAATCTGGCTAAGGTGCGCTACGTAATCACACTTGATGCCGATACACAGCTACCATTAGAAGCGGCCAGGCAGTTCGTTGGGGCTATTGCCCACCCTCTCAATCGTGCTCGCTTTGATTCTGCAAAACAGAGAGTGGTAGAGGGCTATGGCATCTTACAGCCGCGAGTAGATATTAGCCTTTCACCGCTGACTCACCGCTCTCCCTATGCCCGTCTTTACGGTTCTGGCATTGGTATTGACCCCTACACCCGCACCGTATCTGATGTCTATCAAGATCTTTTTCACGAAGGATCTTTTATTGGTAAAGGCATTTACGAGATTGCTGCTTTTGAAAATTGTTTACGTGATCGTTTTTGCGAAAATCAAATTCTTAGTCATGACCTGCTAGAAGGTTGCTATGTCCGCTCTGGGCTATTGAGCGATGCTCAGTTGTATGAAGAGTATCCTTCTAGTTATAGTTTTGATGTGGCCCGCCGCTCCCGTTGGATAAGAGGGGATTGGCAGCTTCTGCCCTGGCTTCTGCCATTTTCGAAGAGTGCTGATCAGCGTCGCGGCGCAGCTTCTCTGAGCCTGCTTTCGAAGTGGAAAATTGTCGACAATTTGCGCCGCAGCTTAGTTTCAACTTGTCAGCTGATCATGTTCGTGCTTGCCTTTACGGTGCTTCTACCGCACTGGTTCTGGGTGACAGTGCTATTGGCCCTGATGTTTGTCCCGCCTATTTTGTCTAGTGTCACTGAGCTTTTTCGCAAGCCTGAAGAATTGGAAGTAGGTCAACATATCTCTGCTGTACTTGATTCGTTTCGCCTTCACTTAGCTCAAATTCTCTTTAGTCTTGCTTGTTTGCCCTACGAAGCCACTTATAGCTTGACAGCTATTGGCCGCACACTCTGGCGCATGTATGTAAGCCACCAGAAGCTCCTTGAGTGGCGAACCGCCGGTGAAACGCGCTCAGACGATTCGCTTTCGTCATTTGTTAGGTCGATGTGGACTACTGAGCTATTGGCATTTAGTTTGCTTGGTTATTTGGCTGTTTATTCTAGAGCTAGTTTGCCTCTGGCTTTGCCAATTTTGCTTTTATGGATTGTTTCGCCGTTGATTGCGGCTCATTTTAGCAAGTCTGTGGCGCCGACAGTTTCTCAGCTCAGTCAAGATCAAGAGTTATTCTTGCGTCAGATTGCTCGTAAAACCTGGCAATACTTTAAGGCTTTGGTTGGAGCCGAAGATAACTATTTGCCCCCGGATAATTATCAGGAGGAACCGGTTGAGCGTATTGCCCACCGTACCTCTCCGACTAATATAGGAATGTCCTTGCTGGCTAATTTGGCAGCTTACGATTTTGGCTATATTCATGCTTCTGAGTTGATAGAGCGCACTCACTCAACTCTCACAACTCTCAATCGCTTAGAGCGCTACAAAGGACATTTCTATAACTGGTATGACACCATTACACTTGCGCCCCTTTATCCTCGTTATGTCTCAACGGTTGATAGTGGCAACTTAGCTGGTCACTTGCTCACATTGCGCCCTGGGCTGATTGGCTTGGTAGAGGAGCCAGTTGTTACTGTTCGTTTGTTCGAAGCAATTTATGATACTTGCTGCTTGTTGAAACAAGCACTGGGTCAGTCAGGTGAGCAAATTAATGGCTTTGAGACTCTGCTTGAAGGGGCGCGGCGATCCAAGACCAGTAGCTTGTCTGAACTTAACACACACTTAGTTGGCTTAGAGACTTCTGCCGCCAAGATTTTGTTAAATCTCATTTTGATGTGTGATCCAGTACGTGGTATTGACCAAAGCGAAGAAGTAGAGATTTGGGCCAATGCCTTGCATCAGCAATGCCATGCGGCTTTGCTCGAACTCAATATGTTTAGTCCGTGGGTGCAAACCCAAGGTTTTGCCAAAGTTGTTAGCGTTGACCCTACCTTAGATCAAGTACCTTCTTTGCGGCAGCTGGCTGACTATGATAATTTGGCCGATCAATTCAACTGGCAAGCTCTCGCCGACTTGACTGCTCAAGACAATGACGACATTAAGGCGACTTTGCTGTCTCTTCGCCAGGCCAGTGTGCGGGCGCAAGAGTTAATCGTAACTATTGAGAACTTAGCTTCTTCTCTCGGCAAGCTGGCGCAGATGCCTTTTGATTTTCTCTACGATAGCTCGCGCCATTTGCTTTCAATTGGCTATAACGTTGAAGATCATAGGCTCGATCAATCCTTCTATGATTTACTTGCTTCAGAAGCACGGCTTGGTAATTTTGTGGCAATTGCTCAGGGCCAGTTGCCCAAAGAGAGCTGGTTCTCTCTTGGTCGACTCTTGACCAGAGCTGCTGGAGGATCTGTTTTGTTCTCCTGGAGCGGCTCTATGTTTGAGTATCTGATGCCACTGTTGGTAATGCCCAACTACGAAGATACATTGCTTGCTCAAACCAGTCGCATCTGTGTGGCCAGGCAAATCGAATATGGCAAACAGCGCGGTGTGCCCTGGGGCATTTCTGAGTCTGGTTATAACAATGTTGATGTCAATTTAAACTATCAGTACCGGGCCTTTGGCGTGCCGGGTCTCGGTCTTAAGCGTGGCCTCGTAGAAGACCTAGTGATTGCTCCGTATGCCTGTGTCATGGCTCTAATGGTGGCACCAGAAGAGGCTGTCACGAACCTTCTCAAAATGCATGCCAATGGTTTCTCTGGCAAGTACGGCTTCTACGAGGCTATCGATTACACAGCTACACGTGTGCCCCGTGGGCGCAACCACGTAATTGTGCGCTCCTTCATGGTGCACCATGAAGGTATGAGCCTGCTTTCTATAGCTTATCGATTACTCGGTATGCCCATGCAAAAACGCTTTTTGGCAGATCCTTCTTTTCAGGCATCCGACTTGCTTCTACAAGAAAGAGTACCTAAGGTCAAACCGGTGCAGTCAATCACTTCTGAAATTGCTGATTTGCGCACCACTCCTGATAACGGGGAGTCATCAATTAGAGTATTAACCAGCCCCGATACACCAACCCCTGAAGTCCAACTCCTCTCAAATGGCCGCTATCATGTTATGGTCAGCAACGCCGGTGGTGGCTACTCTCGCTGGAAAGATTTAGCTGTAACTCGCTGGCGAGAAGATACGACCACAGATAACTGGGGCAGCTTCTGCTATATAAGAGATCGTGAGACCGGCGATTTCTTCTCTACAACATATCAGCCTACTCTTGAAGTGCCAGACAGTTTTGAAGCGATATTCTCAGAGTCTAAGGTCGAGTTTCGTAGGCGTGATGGCAATCTCGATACTCATACTGAAATTGTTGTATCACCTGAAGATGACATTGAAGTCAGGCGTATACAACTGACAAATCGCTCGCGCAATCGTCGTGTCATTGACATAACCAGCTATGCTGAAGTGGTTATTGCTAATGCCAATGCCGATCTAGCTCATACTGCCTTTAATAATCTTTTTGTGCAAACTGAAATTGATACTGAGCGACAGGCTATTTTGTGTCATAGAAGACCACGCTCTGTAGATGAACCAACCCCTTGGATGTTCCATCTAATGGCCGTCCACGGTGCTGAAGTGGGAGAAGTGAGTTACGAGACCGATCGTGCTCGTTTCATTGGCCGGGGCAATACAGTAGCAGACCCGCTAGCCATGAAAAGGCTATCGCCCCTTTCTGGTACCCAAGGCAGTGTGCTTGATCCGATTGTGGCTGTGCGGCATCGCATTACAATCGAGGCAGAAGACACTGTCACTATTAATATCGTCACCGGTATTCACGACAGCAAAGAAGGGGCACTGGCCTTAGTTGATAAGTATCGTGATCGCGGCCTCGCTGCGCGAGTCTTTAACTTAGCTTGGACCCATAGCCAAGTAGTTCTGAGACAGCTCAATGCCACCGAGGGCGATGCCCAACTGTATAGTCGTCTGGCTAGCTCCATTGTCTATGCTAGTCGTGCCCTGCGAGCAGACGCCGATGTTTTGCTAAAGAATACTCGAGGTCAGTCAGGCCTGTGGGGTTACTCTGTGTCTGGTGATGTGCCAGTTGTGCTCTTGCAAATTAAAGAACAAGCCAATAGCGGCTTGGTCAGACAGATGGTACAGGCCCATGCCTATTGGCGCATTAAAGGTCTTGTTTGTGATCTGGTTATATGGAATGAAGATCAAGCTGGCTATCGTCAAGTTTTGCAAGAAGAGATTCTCGGTATTATTGCCTCTGGCATTGAGTCTCATATGGGCGAAGGCACTGGTGGCATATTCGTTAGACCGGCTGAGCAGATTTCAGCCGAAGATCGCATACTGTTTCAGGCTGTTGCTCGCGTCATCATTACCGATAGCAAAGGCACCCTGGGTGAGCAAGTAGCAGGACATGGTCTGCGAGAGAAGCGCCCAGCCAGGTTGGTTGCCACTCGTATATTCAAACCAGAGATTGCTAAATCTAGCCCATCTCTGCGCTCTGACTTGATACTTGTTAACGGCCTTGGTGGCTTTACTTCTGATGGCCGTGAATATGTCATTGCTACAGATAGCAATCAGCTCACCCCAGCGCCTTGGTGTAATGTTCTTGCTAATCGCCATTTTGGCACTGTGGTATCAGAGAGTGGTTCTGTCTATACCTGGGCCGAGAACGCTCATGAATTCAGGCTGACGCCCTGGCAAAACGATCCAATTACAGACTCAAGTGGTGAGGCCTTCTATTTAAGAGACGAGGAGACGGCTAATTTCTGGTCACCGTCGCCCCTGCCTGCTCGTGGTGCTACGCCCTACGTTAGCCGCCATGGCTTTGGTTATAGTGCCTTCGAGCACACCGAATCTGGAATTGAGTCTGAGCTTCTGGTTTTTGTAGCAGCAGATGAAAACATCAAGTTTTCAGTTTTGAAGGTAAAGAACCGCTCCGGTAGAACAAGAAAACTTTCAGCTACAGGCTATATAGAATGGGTCTTAGGTGACCTGAAGTCAAAGACCGGCATGCATGTAGCTACTGAACTTGATACTAAAACTGGTGCTCTTCTAGCGCGCAATGCATACAATACTGAGTTTGCTAATCGTGTTGCTTTCTTTGATGTCAGCGATACCACTCGTACGTTAACTGGCGATCGTACCGAATTTATTGGACGCAATGGCAGCTTGGTAAGCCCGGCGGCGATGAAGCGAATTAGGCTATCGGGCAAGTTCGGAGCTGGTTTAGATCCTTGTGCCGCCATTCAAGTACCGTTTGAACTGCAAGATGGTGAAGAACGCGAGATTATTTTCCGCCTTGGTGTGGGCAATGACATCAACCATGCTCGGGGCATTATCAATCGCTTTCGTGGCTTGGCTGCCAAACGCGATGCCTATGAGAGTGTTTGCCATTACTGGAAGCATACTCTGGGAGCCGTCAATATTGAAACTCCCGATGCCTCGGTGAACATGCTCGTCAATGGCTGGTTGATTTACCAGACAATTGGCTGCCGTATTTGGGGGCGCACCGGCTATTATCAATCAGGTGGTGCTTTTGGCTTTAGAGACCAGTTGCAAGATTGTATGGCTCTAGTTCACTGTGAACCAATGATTTTACGAGATCAACTGCTGAAGAATGCCTCAAGGCAGTTTGTCGAGGGAGACGTGCAGCACTGGTGGCATCCGCCTACTGGCCGCGGCGTGCGTACTCATTGTTCTGACGATTATCTCTGGTTAGCACTAGCGACCCATCGTTATGTTACAACCACTGGTGATACCGGTATCTTAGATGAGCAAGTGTCATTTTTAAGCGGCCGTCCTGTTAATGATGATGAAGAGTCTTACTATGATTTGCCTGCTCAGTCTGAACAAAGGGCTAGTTTGTACGAGCACTGTTTGCGAGCAATCAGGCACGGTTTGCGTTTTGGTGCTCATGGTTTGCCTTTGATTGGGGCGGGCGACTGGAATGATGGCATGAACCTGGTGGGCGAAAAAGGTAAGGGTGAGAGTGTCTGGTTAGGGTTCTTCTTGTACGAAGTCTTGAACAATTTCTTGCAACTAGCGGAACAGCGAGGCGATAGCGCTGTGGTTGAACTTTGTACTGAACAAGCGAAACTATTGAAAGCGAACATTGCTGCCAGTGCCTGGGATGGCGAATGGTATCGCCGTGCTTATTTCGACGATGGCACTCCACTGGGCACGGCAAGTGGCGCTGAGTGTCAAATAGACTCTATTGCCCAAAGTTGGTCTGTTTTATCGGGTGGTGGAGATACAGGGCGGTGCAACCAGGCCATGGGCTCGCTTAACAAGCGCTTAGTTAGACGTGAGCATGCTCTGATTCAGCTTCTTGACCCACCTTTTGACAAGGGCGAACTTAATCCTGGCTATATCAAAGGTTACGTTCCCGGGGTGCGTGAAAACGGTGGACAGTATACCCATAGTGCCATTTGGGCTGCCATGGCTTTTGCCAAACTAGGAGACAATCGTTTGGCTTGGGAGCTGACAAATATGATTAACCCGGTTAATCATGCCAACTCGCCTGAGAAGGTTGCTGTCTACAAAGTTGAGCCTTATGTTATATCGGCCGATGTCTATGCTGTGGCGCCGCATATCGGCAGAGGCGGTTGGAGCTGGTATACAGGCTCGGCAGGATGGTTCTATCGTTTGTTAACTGAATCGCTTCTCGGGATACGTCTAGAAGTGGATAAACTCTATTTCGCGCCTTGTTTACCCAGTGACTGGCAGTCATATAAGTTGCACTATCGTTATAGAGAGACTGTATTCCACATCACTTGTAAGCAAGTAGATCGCGCTGAAAAAGCGCTTGCTATTATTCTAGATGGCAACGATTGCGGTGATTCGCTGCAATTATTAGAAGACCGCAAAGAACACTTTGTAGACGTAATCGTGAGAAGAAGAGCTGGGCACTAAGTTCTTTGGCTTGAAAGTCAGTGTCGGCCCCACTGATTGGAAATTTAAATGGTGTTGGTTTTTGATCATAATTTCGGCTGGAAAGAGCATGCGAAGGACGTTGCCCGCTAATTTCCTGATAGCTCAATACTAATTACCGGAAAGTTCAATACTAATTACCGGATGCTATACTACTTCCCTTTGGCGACAAGTTAGCCGCCGTGCCTATTTCTTGTTTGTGGAGTTAAGCGTGTCTGTTCGGCTACTTGAAAAACCATAAGTTAAGCTATGGTGTAAAGTTGCGACTACCAACATGTCGATTCTTGCGGTCCTCATATTCACGGTAGCCGTAGATTGAGAACCATAGCAATCCATTCATTAGCATGCTTTCCCGCTATTAAGTCAGGATTATTTCGCATCTATTTTTGTGCTTGCCTGCACTGACAGTTTCGTGTGTCCCCGTTTCTTCGGGCAAACATATGATGCGGTCGATTTAATGTCGCCGCCATATATCCGACATGCCAGCCCCCTAATCTGGCAATAGATTCGATAAGAACTTGGATGCCGAAACCTACCGCCACCCTTACTAAGCGAGATTTTTCTTATGACCCAAAGTTTTCATTCACGCATGTCAGCCGCAGATATTGAAACAAGCACTTTTTCAGACAACATTCAGGCTCGCTCTAATTTCTCTCCACTTCGAGATCAGGTGAGTGAGATGATGAGAGATTCAAAAATTCTCTTTTCTGCCGCCAAACGAGTTGAACCGCCTTGTTATCTAGAATTCAGTAGTCCATTTACTAGCAGCGACAAGAATATGAAAGTCGCTACTGGCGGTGACAAGAGTTGGCAGGAAGCTCATAGTGAAGCGCGGAAACGGCCCCTAGATAAGGACTCTGCGGGCTGCTACGAAGTGAAGCGCGGCGATACACTCTCAGATATAGCAGCAAAAACTCTGCGGGCTGAAGGCAAGAACCCTAGCCAGATGGAAATCCTCAAGCGCACAAAGGAAATTGCTGAACTAAATAAAGATCAAATCAAAGATATCAACTTGATCAAGCCCGGCATGAAGCTCAGACTTCCTGGTGACGCCAATGAAACAGATGCTGAACGAGCCAGACTGAGGCGTCAATCAGGCACCGATGGCCCGGATCAAAGCCAGGCCGAAACCGAGCGACTGAAGCGTCAAGGACAAAAGCAAGAAACTCCTGATGAGAATGCTGCCGAGACTGCGCGCCTCAAGCGCCAGGGACAAAAGCAGGAAACTCCCAATGAGAATGCTGCCGAGACTGAGCGTCTGAAGCGCCAGGGACAAAAGCAGGAAACTCCTGATGAGAATGCTGCCGAGACTGAGCGTCTGAAGCGCCAGGGCGCAAGACCTTCGGCTTGAAAACAGTCTCGCTTGAACAATCGGCAATAATGCCTAGTTGATCAGCGGCCCAGCGTCCGATGTTCTCGGATTGCCTGTGGCGCCGACGCAAAAGCGGGGACAGGGCACCTAGTGCCTTGTCCCCGCTCGGGATCGTCCATTCTGGCAGGCTGGCCGGTTCTTTTCGGCGGCAGAATAAGATGACCCACCGAGAGATGCAAGAAGCATCACTATGGCAAATATTTTTGAAGAAGTTAGTTTTTCGTGCTTGTCACGAAGCCCAGGCTGTTTTCACAGCAAGAAAGCATTGCTAAATGTTGGGCAGTCATTATAGAGCCAACCAGGCCCATCGTCATTCGTTGTTTACATTTGTTCGCCCATTAGGGAACCAATTGTCTTTTCTCCAGTCTCTGCGAAGGCAAAGGTGATGCATGCAATTGTCAGCAGCCTCCTGAAGCCCCTTTTCTGGAGTAAGACCATGATTTATACACTGATTTCTTTATTGATATTTTTCTGGATCGTCGGCTTTGTCTCACATATCGGTGGCGACTTTGTCCACACATTACTTGTGCTGGCTGTAGCAGTTTTCATCTTCAACATTGTCACTGGCCGCGGTGCTCGAGTATAACTGCAGCCACTTAATTAAACAAAAGGAATAATAGAATGAGAAGCGCACGCGAAAGTGTAAAAGTAAGACTATATGTATCATTGGCCGCAGTTTTGCTGGCCGGTAGTATGACACTACCAGCAAGAGCTGACGAGATCACCACTGTTAGAACTACTACAGTTACAAGTGATTCTACAAGTGTACCTGTAGTTACTCTCAGCCCTGGTGGCAACTACATTGTTGTCGACCCAGTCACTGGTGCCATGAGAGGAGTCTACGATCCATTGCGTGGTCTGGTTGGCTCTACTGTTGCTCCTGGTTTGGTTGTGGTCGATAACACATCGAACCGAGTTGTCGCTACTTTCGACAGTGGCGGCAGAGTAATTGCTCTGACCAATGTTCCAGCTTACGATAGCCTGGTGGTCTCAATCGATGCTCGCCGGGCTGAGCTTGAGCGTATGATTGTCACTGGTCGCACAGCCAATAATTTTGGTGAAGTCACAGCCGTCGCTTTGCGTGATGAATTGGCTAGTATTGCTGCTCAAGAGTCTGCCTATAGAGTTTCGGGCCGCCCACTCAACTATGAAGAAGCCTTGTCTTTGGCCAACCGCCTCAATGCTTTGGGCGATAGAGTAGTGCCTTATATGCGCGGTGTGACAGTTACTCCGCTAATTGGCTCACGCTTTATCACTACTTCTGGCAATCTGGTTATTGTTGATGAACTCTCTGCTCGCAACATGAGAATGCAGAGACGAGTTGACGATGAGTACGCGGCTGGTCGGCTCTCTAACGACCATGTCGCTCGTCTCAAATCGCAGCTCAATGAAGTATCTTCGTTGCAGACCAAATACACTAGAAATGGAAAGTTGAAAGATTCGAACACTAAGACAATCGTGATGAAGCTAGACAAGGTTCAGACTTCTATGGACCGCAACATCGCTGATATCAATTCGAAACGCTCAAGAATAGGTATCAAAGTAAACTAGAGTCAGCTCTAGGTATTAATCTTGAATTTCAAGATTAATACCTAGATTTGGCCGTTCTGTCGTAACCACTCGCCTTCTTGCATGAGGGCGGCTTGCTGGGCGGCGTCACCAGAAAATCCATAGGCACCGCGCCAGAAATCTTCTATGTTTCCGCCTGGTGGAATTGCCCCAGCATAAGTTCCGTGACACATAACGGCAGCGTAGCCAGGTGGCAGATCTGGCGGTATCTGCGAACCCGATGAGCCATTTGACCCACCATTGCTTGATGTGCCACCACTAGAGCTAGCTTGAGGAAAGGCACCATTGCCGCCATTACTTCTGAGAAAGGGCATGTCTACTGAATTGATATCGACTGAGCCAGTTGATACTACAGGTAGCGGCATACGCCCACTAGCTCGCTGTGATAGAGCACTAGCACCAAGATTGACTGCTGGCTGCAGAGACGAGAGATCGAACTGAGAAGAATCGGCCCAAGCGGGAGAGCAATTAGTTGTCAGCCCTATCATCGAGATAGTCAGCAGGTGCATGGCATGAAGCGATTTATTCCTTCGGGTTTTGGCAAGAAAAGTAGATACTGTCATGTGTTCCTCCAAATTTCAAAACTAGTAACTGTTACGGCCAGCTGCCGCCCATTTCCTGAGTAACTATGAAAATATCATTCGCAGTCGGGCCACCTGGGCGACTTTTAGCAAAGCTCTTCCAGGCCTCAGCGTAATTGCCACTGTTCCACATTGCTGCTTGCTCTGGTGTTAGGTAGCCATCAAACTGGCCATGAGTATAAACAGGCTGGTAGCCTGGCCCTGGTGGCGGAGGAATATTGGGGTCGTTGCCACCACTACCGCTACCACCTGAGTTGGTAATGGGCGCACCGTCGTCGGCAAAGCCGCTTGCTGATGTGTGATCGCGGTAACCAGATTGGGACCATTCACCAGGCGGTGCGATAAACTCATCATTGCCCCAAGCATCGGGCATATAGCTGCCATGCCCGGTGGTCAGACCAGCATCACGTTGGTCCATAATGCCAGCGTTAATGCGGTGTGCCTTAGTGAACCCTTCATAGGGTGGTAGACCGTTAGCACCTTCATCACCGTAAATATGCTCAGCATGTGCACCGGCCTCGTAGACAAAGCTGTCCATGGTGACAGGCGGCAATCCATTAATTAGTCGATTTTTCGAAGCGACGCGCTGTTGTGCATATACAGGTACTAAATTGAAAACGTTAGCTAATACAGCTAGAGCTATTACAGCTGCGAGTGTTGATCCTTTCATCGGTTCCTCCACCTCTAAGTTGATAGTTGAACAATGAATTACATCTATGACCAAATTGTGGCAAGCTTATCGATTGAGCAAATCTATCAGCCGATGCTAGTTGCTGCTCTGAGCTTTAGCTAAGCGCTTGAAGATATTAGCGAACCGGGGATCTTCCTGGTGTGAAGAATTGCAGGCATTAATAGCAAGTGCGCGAGCTAAACGCGATTCGCTGTCAGCAAATTTTCGACGGGCTAAGCTTATTAACGCACCCTGTATCCATACTTCTTGATTGTAGGGCTGCCGTCCCATGGCAATTTCGATATGGCGCTCTGCTTCTTGCAATTGACCAAGAGCAAGCAAAATCTGAGCGCGTGTCATCATCAAATAAGTAATGTCCATACCACGCATGATTGATTGAGGATCAGACGAATAGTGAGCAATTTCAACTTGTGCCGCTGCGGGGTTGCCTTGCGCTAGTTTGATCTGAGCTAGCAAACAGCGCGCTTTAAAAATGTAAGCTGCATTTTTAGAATCAGATACATCTTCAGTCGATAGCAATCGGGCTTCTTCTTGAGCTTGTCTATACTGACCGGTGTACAAATCGAGTTCGGCTTTTTCAAGCAAGGCCAATTTGTCATGTGGTGCCAATTTAAGAACGTGTTCAATTAAGCTTCTAGCTTCTGCATAGTTGCCTCGATAGAAACAAACACGCGCTAGGTTTAGCCGGGGTTCAGCGTAGTCTAGTTTTAGCAAAATCGCAGTATGCCAATCTTGTATAGCCTGACTGAAGTTACCACTCTGCTGTCCAGCTAGTCGAAACTCAGCTTGCCCTTTACCGTTCCAAGCGGCAGCAAAAGTTGGTTCAAGCTTGATTGCCCACTGATAGTAGTCACGAGCATCTTCAAAACGGGCCTGGGTCATAGCTTTATCGGCGCAATTATAACAATAGTAAACTACTGCCTTCCGACCAAGAAAAAACACCAGACTAATTAGAATTATGGCACTGACTAACACCTTCTGCTTATTGAGCCAAAGGTAAGTTAACCGCAACCGTCTCCAATTTTCACGGTCTGTTCCACCCTCGGGAAGCGTCGCCTGTGGTAGAGCAATTGAGAGAACGGCATAGTCATTAGGAAGTGGTTGTGGCAAAGAAGCAGTTGGCAGAGCATTACTCCTTTCAAATACTGCGCTAACCAATTGGTCGAAGGTCTCCTTACTAAAAAAGAAAGATGGTATGTAATTGGGAAAAAGTAGTTCGGAGATAATTTTGTTCTTTACCTCGAAGTGAAAGAGAAACGTTAGCCTTCGAGCAGTATTTTTAAGTAAGAACAATCTGGTAAAGAAAAAATTGGGTTCAACAGCTACGCCTTTAATTGAGCTCCACGGCACCACTCGGTCAAAGCAAGACAGTTTAATTCCTTTATCGCTAAGCCAAATACCTCGGCTAATAAATCTAAGTGATTGAGTGATGGCCGAAAATCCTAAGAACCAAATGAAAGCAGCAATTGCCCAGTCGCCGGCGACGCGCTGAGCAAGACTCATTGCTGAATTGGCATTTGGTATCAGTGGCACGATGTCGGTGATGGCAAGGATGGTGGCGATAAAGACAGATGAGCCAAGGGCCAGTTGAGTGAGCGCTTGTGAATCAAATGGATATAGAGTCGGTTTGTTGCTGCTCATCTCACACCTTGGTAGCGTTACGCTGTTCTTAAAATGGCACTGCTATTTTCATGGGCAGGTGTTCGCCAAAACTGGGCATGATAAACTCGCTAGTACTCAAAGTTCACTTTCTTTTCAGGCAGTCAAGAATCATTCAGTAGAGCTTTAAAATTGAGAGCAGTATCTGCAACACCGTCAAGGAAGCAAAATGGCCAAAATCCTCTTCGTAGAAGATGACAGAGAATTGGCTGGCGCAGTCAGCGAATGGCTTGCCGGCGAAGGGTATGAAGTTGAACAGGCATATGATGGCCTAGTCGGCTGGGAATTTCTCAGGCAATATAGTTATGATGTTGTCATTTTAGATTGCCATTTACCTAGTCTTTCTGGGCCAGAGATTTGTGCGCGGCACCGCGCCGGTGGTGGAACTGTACCTGTGATCATGCTCACTGCTAAAATTCAAATTGTAGATAAAATTGAAGGTTTTCAATCTGGTGCCGATGATTACCTAACTAAACCATTCCATCTGAAAGAATTGTCCTCCCGTCTCAAAGCTCTTTTGCGTCGACCAAGTACTATGGTTGTAAATGTAATTAAAAATGGATATCTGGAGCTTGATCTAGTCAAACACAGATTCACTAAGGCCGGCGTAGAGGTTCACTTACAGCCAAGAGATTTTGAGTTGTTGGAATTTCTATTGCGTCACCTGGGCCATGTGTTTAGCACAGAGGCATTGTTGCAAAGAATCTGGGGCTCAGACATCGAAGCAAGCTCAGATGCTGTGCGCACAGCAGTCAAAAGACTACGGCAAAAAATAGATATTAGCGATGATCCTTCGCAATCTATTATCGAAAACTTCCCAAGAATTGGTTATCGTCTTCGAAAACTTGACTAGCTAGAATTATGCTGAACCGTAACTCTGCTGGCTTTAGCCAACTGCTGGTCCGAAGCCACTGTTGTCGCCGGTAACTACAGGGCCGAATCCGTCGCCGTTATTAGCAGGAGTGACAGCTGGTCCGAAGCCACTGTTGTCGCCGGTAACCACAGGGCCGAATCCGTCGCCGTTGTTAGCGGGAGTGACAGCTGGTCCGAAGCCACTGTTGTCGCCGGTATTGGCTGTGGTGGTGGGCTTAGGTACCAGCGCATTGAATTCGTTGCGATCTATTCCGCCACTATTATTGGTATCAGCCGCCATTATGCCTGGGGTAATGATTTTTTCGGTAATCTCCCGCAGTGACAAGCCATTTCTGTCTAACTTCGTTCCAATATCATAGGCGCGCGCGGCACCTGCTTGGTCATAGCCAAACTGAGAAGAGACCTTCATCCATTCATCTCTATCGACGCGGTCATTGCCGTTGGTGTTGGATTTCAGGAGCACATCCAGTGCAGCTTGGGTTACTTCATCTTTAGTCAGTGCGTCTTTTGCTGGGTTGCGAGCTTTGTTGACATTTGCTAAGTCAAAATCAGATGCTGCCGTTATAAATGGATTGTTGGCAGTTTGTTGGTCTAAGCTATGGTGTCCTCGACCAAGTAGAGAATTGAACTCGCGACGGTCTAGGCCGTTGTTATTGAGGTCGGCAGCCATGATTCCGGGTGTGATTAGTTTGTCCACCTGCTCGGCCAGGGTAAGACCGGCTTTTCCTTGTTCTATAGCGGTGTTGTAGACTTGCTCCGCTCCTTCTTTATTGAAACCAAACTTAGATGAAACTTTCATCCATTCGTCTTTGTCAATTACACCATTGCCGTTGCCTCTCGCATCTTCGGCCATTATCTCATTGACTGCTCCCTTGGTCACTTCGGCTCGACTGACCACATCATTTGCTGGATCTTTCGCGCTGTCGGTGTTGAGGGTGTTGAAGTCGCCTTTTGATGAAATGAACAGGTCGTTTGTTGAACCAGTGCGAGACTTCTGCGAAGAATCTCCATATAGATCATTGACGCCAAACGACAAAGTATTGTCAGCGTTGACAGTGAGACTTTTATCGACTGATCTGTTTTGCACGGAAGTCTTGTTATAGTCAGCCAGTTCGGGGCTAAGGAGTGAACTTACGTTGGCATTACCGTCGCTAATTTGGACGTTTTCGAGAGATTCTTTGGACATGGCTTTTTCCTCAAGGAAGTAGATTGCTGGTTGAATTGGTATCACTGGCCAGGAGAAGGCAATATGCTCTCATGGCTATGAATCTACCAAGCACGGTATTTTTGCATAGCTGGTAAGTGTGCAGAGGCACTGTAAATCGAACGAAGAAGTCGAATGCAACAGTTGTATGAAGTGGTTGTATGAAGCAAGCGTATTTCTTCAGTGTGACCAAATTGTGGCTGTCACAAAAAGTTTTTCAAAATGTCTGCTTCAGGTCTATATTGGGTCAATGTCGAGAGCTTTATCAGAACGTTGGTAGTCTTCGTTTGCCTGCTCCATCCCTGCATCTATCATGTTAGTAGACATTTTCGATTGGTTCTTTCCGTTCCTTGTGCTCAGACTTGTTTTGGCAGTAAGCGAATTGATGTCCAAATCTAGATGCTCTGGGGCGGCTGAGTTCGTAGTAGCTTTTAGAACATTCTTGTGGTTCAAGACACTGAAAAAATAAGAATAGGCAAGCACTACTATTATTATTGTTATTAAGGCTCCAATCAGTCTCGGCAAAATTTTGTTGCCACTACTTGGGAGGATTGAGTTTATGGCAAGTGTGCGGCCAGTCAAGACAAATCTTTTCGCCAACCTCTCATTGTTCTTCTTGATGTTTGGCGCAAAAGGAAATTGGCGTGAATATGCAAGTAACTCTTTGCCATTTTTAATACTTGTGAGATCCGCTGCTAGTTCCATAGCTGATTGATAGCGATCTTGTGGCAGCTTGGCTAGACATTTTACTAATACCAGATCTATTGATGGGGGAAAAGTACTAGCTGCTACCACTTCTGACAAGAGCGGTGGCTCTTGCTCTTGGTGCATAACTACTGTTTCTAAAGCGGTCGTACCTTCGTAAGGTACGAATCCAGACAATACTTCAAATAGGGTGCAGCCAATCGAATAAATATCAGAACGTGCATCAACTAAATCACCTCGGCACTGTTCTGGACTCATGTAACTAGGGCTGCCAAAAATTTCGCCTATAGAAGTTAAGCGCTGCACTACTTCTGCATTCGCGCCAATCAATTTTGAGATACCAAAGTCTAGAACGCGAACGGCCTTAACGCCATCGATGGTGCATAGCATGATATTTCCCGGCTTCAAATCTCGATGAATGATACCGTGTCGATGGGCGTAGGCCAGACCATCTAAGACTTCAATGAAAGTATCAAGAGCAAGGCCGATTTCCATTGGTCCATCTTGGGCAAGCTGCTCTTCCAGCGTGCGTCCTTGCAAGTAATCCATGGAATAAAACGGAACAGACTGTTCGTGGATGCCTAAATCGAAGACTTTAACAAAAGTTCTGTGATTGAGTCCGGCAAGAATCTTTGCTTCAGCTTGGAAGCGTAACCAGTTCTGATCGTTGACAAATTCCGCTGATAGTATTTTCAGGGCAAATCGACGATGCAGGCCAATATGCTCAGCTAAGTAGACTACACCCATTCCGCCCAAGCCAATTTGAGAGACTATTTCGAAAGTCTGCCCAATGATCGTGCCCGCTGGAAATATTGTTTGTGAAAGTGAATTTTCAGCAGCAGTATATTGACCTTCAGTGAGCTGCTTTCGCCGAGCGAAGCGATCGGCCGTGAGAGTGCGTCCACCGGGTCTCGCTTTGATGGCATTGCTGGATGCCTTGGGCGATGGGGCAGCTCCGCACTGACAATAGTTATGCTGAAAAAAATAGGACATGACTGAACCGGCCCGGCTTTTGACAGGTGGTTTACCGCAGTTTGGACACAAGCCTTCGCTCATTTCACTGTACCTGGAGAAAACTGTTCAATAGTGAAGTGAAAGACGCTGCCATTGCCAGGTTCGCTGGTTGCCCAAATTTTGCCGCCATGGAGATTGATAATTTCTTTGCAAATGGTTAGGCCAAGACCAGAACCGCCTTTATTCTGGTGTGCCGAGTCACTAACTTGTTGGAAGCGCTCAAAAATTGTGACAAGCATGTCTGCCGGAATTCCTGGGCCCTGGTCAGTAATACTTATTTCGACAACACTGGCATCTGTGTTGCTTTTGCTGCTCTGATCAAGTTGGGAAGAAGCACTGACAACGATTCGTCCACCTGCTGGAGAGAATTTTATGGCGTTAGAGATTAAGTTGAAAATTACTCGACTAAATTTTTCTCGATCTGCCATTACCAAAAGATTTGTTGGCTGACACTCAACGTGAACGTGGCTCTCTGCTGCCCAATCAACAACGTTTAAGCTGACATTGTCGAATACTTCCTGAAGTGGTAACTTCTCTTTATCTAGTATCATGGTTCCAGACTTGATCTTCTCAATATCAAGCAAATCGTTAATGAGGCTTGCCATGCGCGTGCCACTCCGCTCAGCTGATTTCATCAGTCGCACACCGCGCTCATTTAATGGGCCGAACATACCTACATCTGCCATTTCAAGCACTGCGAGAATAGTACCAAGAGGCGAGCGTAAATCATGGGTGAGCATAGCTACTAGTTCTTGTTTTGCCCTTTCCAATTCTTTGCGATCTGTCATATCGTGCACCACAAAGAATAGTGAACGCTCAGAATCAGACCAGTGACCAGACCAGAGTGTAGGTACTAGATCTTTAACCCTTAATTGATGATCGCGCCGGCGCACCATAAATTCGCGTTCACTGTCTCCCGAGCCATTACGTAACCCGGTGGTCCAAGAAAGCAATTCTTCCTTGTCATTTTCAGCTATAACATCAACAAGACGCGAACCAACCAGCTCATCAGGCTCTAGTCCAAATAGCTTGAAGCTAGCTGGATTGGCGGTGCTAAAGTGCCCATCGTCGTCGATCGAACATATAGTATCTAGTGCATTGTCGACTACAGCACGTTCTTTTTGACTCAGTTCAGTTAGAACACGGGCCATTTGTCTAAATATGCGATCCGCTTGATAAATCTCGTCTTTGCCTTGAAGTGGCGCTCGCAACGGCATACCTGCTGCTAATCTGAAAGCGTTGTCGCTTAGCGTGCGCAATCTTCCTGTCACATCTTTTACAAGAAATACTGCTAGAGCACTGCTCAATATGACGTTAATGGCGGCTGCTATGGCCGCTATTCTCAGTGTTTCTTCTCTCAGTTCAATTTGCTTACCAGAATTATTGTCAGCCCAGTCTCTGCGATAAATTGATTCTAGTTGCTGAGTTCTTTTGGATAAATCTCGCACCAACACTGGAAGCTTTATTAGGACCGCTAATTCGTCATCGGTTGCTGCTGCTTTACCTTTGTCAACACAGGCAAAGACTCGATCAAGAGTGCTCTCCACCTGCATTAGCATAGTTTGGGCTTGTTCCACTTGTGTGTGAAATTCAGGCTTGTCGCGGGACAATTTTTCTAGCTCTGCATAGTCGGCATGGAGCTTCTCTATGGTGCCCTTGTAGGTTTTGTCAAACTTTCCTTTGACTGCCAGTTGTTTTCTTATTTCAGGTAGAGTATTTTGCCCCAGGTCCAAGAACTCAGAAGACAAATGACTAATAGAGGAAGCCACTTTTCGTGAACGCATAGAGAGGGCAGCTTCGATCTCTGCCTGCTGTTGAAGGTTGATCAATACGGCTACGATTCCAAGCTCAAAACAAAGCGGAAGTGAGACCAGTATTAGACCTTTTGCTGCCAACGAGAGCTGCATGCCCTTCCATAACTTGTTGTCCAGATTCCTTGTCCCCTAGTCTGTTCTTGATGATATTCTGTTTTGCTCGCATGCATTATTTGGGTGCATTGGTAAGTTTGTTAATCGCTTTAGCGCGGGCCTCTAACTTGGCAGCCTCAGCTTGTCTATTTGTCTGTCGAAGTAGACCGGCGTATTGAGTTAGGCTTATGGCAAGGTAAGGGTGATTGATACCAAAAGCTTTTTCTCCTACTGCATAAGAGCGCTTATATAAAGCTTCCGCCTCTTTGAACTGCCCTCTTTTGCAATAGAAATCAGCTAAAGAATGAAGGTTGACGGCTAGGTCTGGATTATCTGGATTTAAAACTTTTTCCCTGATTTTTAGCGCTCTTTTGAATAGTCTTTCTTCTTGCGCTTGATTGCCTTGCTTTCTATAGTATGTGGCCAAGTTGCACAAAACTATGGCTAAATTGGGATGATTAGGACCGAATTCTCGTTCAGTTATTATCAACGATTGATTATATAACGGTAGTGCCTCAGCGTCTTTACCTAGCTTTCGATCAAGAGCGGCAAGATTACTTTTGCCCATAGATAAATTGACATTGTCGGCCCCTAGTGCGGCTTCCAGAATTGCTAGAGAGCGCTCATAGAGCGGTTTTGCCTCTGTGAACTTACCGGCTTGCATGTAAAGGGCTCCGAGATTATTGAGAACAACTGCTACGCTCGGATGGTCTGGTCCAAATACTTTTTCTCTTATTTCTAATGCCCGCTTGTACAGTTCGGTTGCTCCTAGCGTACCTTGGCGATAATAAACTTCAGCAAGGTTATTTAGGGTGGTGGCTACTTCTGGATGATTGGCACCCAATGCTTTTTCTTGTATTGCTAAAGCGCGCTTCAGTAGCGGTACAGCTAGTGAATATTTACCTTTCTCTCGATAGAGCACCGCCAAGTTGCTTAGGCTGGTGGCGGTGTCAGGGTGATTCGGCCCCAAGGCTGTTTCTCTAATAGACAATGCGCGCTTAGATAATGGTTCAGCTTCTAAATACTTGCCTTGGTCGGCATAAAAACCAGCAAGATTGTCCAGGCTTGTGGCCAAATCTGAGTTTTGCTGGTTTGAGGCGGTTCTGATTGCCAAGGCGCGTTGGTAGAGTGGCTCAGCCTGTGTGTATTTGCCTTCTGTGCAATAGAGCACAGCTAGGTTGTTTAGACTTGTGGCCAATTTTAGATCTTTGAGGCCGAAGTATTTTTCTCTTATTGATATCGAGCGTTTGTACATAAGCTCGGCTTCGGGATATTTGCCTTGCTTAGCGTAGAGTGCAGCTAGATTGTTTAGAGGGGTTGCTAGATCCCGTTGATCCAGAGCTGATAGCGGTTCTAAAATTGCTAGTGAGCGTAGGTAAAGCGGCTCCGCTTTTGTGTATGCGCCTATATGGTCGTAGAGTAAGGCTAGATTGTTTAAACTAATGATCACTTCTGGCTGTTCTGCACCGAACTGCTCAGCTAATTTTAGCCCGGAGGTAAGCAGCTTCTCTGCTTCGGTATATTTGCCTTGCAATAGTGCCTTACGCCCAGCCTGGTTGCAAGCATCCCAAGACCCAGACGCTGAAACAGAAGCAGAAACAAACGGTATCACCGCCCAAGCAAGTCCAATTACTAGTAGCATTCGAACTTGCCTTGAACTCATTGAAACTAGATATTTTTCAATGGTTCTGGAGCTGGTAGTGGAGCCGGCTTAAGCTCAGGGATTCTAGGCATGGGCGGCTTATCGTCGCCTTTAGGCAAGTCTGGGATGCGTGGGGCATGACCAGGTGCATGGGGGTCACTGCCCGGTGGAGCGGGGAACGGACCGGGTTGGCCTGGCATAGGTGTTGACGCCAGGTAACTGATGGCTATTAAGCCTAAAGCTATATTCTGATAGCGTTTCAACATAAAAACCTCATTGCCTCTATTAGTTATGGCATGGCTCCGGTCTAATGACATCGCCCTATCGACTGATAGTTTGACTGGTGATTGCAATTTATTTTATATTCTGAAGTGATTTTAACTATTTATGTAACTGCTGCGTTGGCCGATTCGTTGTTCGCCATTGTTTCTTGGAGGGCATTAACTGTATTGGCTGGCACAAGTACCGTGACTGCATTGGGTATGACAGTAATGCGCATTGGTGTTGTACCGGCTTCTTCACCGTCAATCATTGCGGTGACTTTATCGCTTCTTTGACCATCTTGGCTGTGGGTCAGAGTTCTTCGTACTCTTTGGGCAATAGTTTGGAAGGCTGAACGCAGTCCTCGTCTTGGTACTACTTCAATCATGGCTTCTTTTACCTGTCGAACATAGTGTGGCTTTTTACTGTTTGTGTAACCACCAACAAAACGAAAGCCAATTTGCATATAGTCTTGGAAGCCCGCTGGGTCAAGGATATGCAGCTCAAGCAGGCCGTCTTGCAAAATAGCTATATCTGAAGTCTTGCCCAAACCCAAGTCTTCAACATTGGCGACGAATATGCCCGAGGCTTGCACGCAAAATGACTTACCGCCAGTGGTGACCTTAAATACAACTGGTCGTACCGCCATGGTATTAATCATGGCTGTTATATAGGCGAGCATTTTAAATTTCGTTTTGAGCTGTCTGGCAGGAAAAACAAAAGCATCTGACAACGGTCCGGCACCGGCCATCCCGGCGAAGTATTCACCGTTCATCATGCCCATGTCAATGCGCATAGGAATGCCATTGGTGATTACATCTAGGGCGTTCTCTAAGGGATTGGCAAAGAATTTCTCTGCCACTATGCCGAGATTGCGAGCTAGTACATTGCCAGTACCAAGTGGCATTAAGGCCGCCGGTATGTCTGATTTAGCTTCAGCAAGGGCGGCCAGGGCAACGCGAATTGTGCCGTCGCCACCTGCGGCAATGACTAGATCGAGGGGTGGCCTCAGTAAGGGCACTAGATGATGTGAGGTCGTCTCCGGTGTAGTGGGATAGAGAGTAACTAAATACTCGCCATCTTTTGTTAGCTCCGAAACGAAGTGACCGAGCCATTCTTCTGCATGGGTCTGGGAGCGAGCGCTGGGATTGTAGACCAGTAAAATTTGTTTTGGCATGGCTAATTATTCTGTTTGTATTGCTGAAATGGCGAAAGCCCTGACTAGCTATTAGTTGCTAGTCACCGGTCAATAGTCGCGAATTTTTCAAGAAAGTTCCAAAACTTCAGAAACTAATTGTTGGAACTTTTCAATAGTAATTGCTCTGAGAAGGAACTCTTTGACCTTGAGGCCGTCGCTGTTGGCCCGTACAAGCTCATATGTTCTACGAAGCAATCAAGAGAACCTCAAAAATGAATAGCAAACCGACTAAACAGATGCACGAACAAGAGCAAGTTCAGGATCCAGTTCAGGATCCAGTTCAAGATCCAGTTCAAGATTCAGGTCAAGCTTTAGTGCCAGTTTCAAGTGATCAAATAACTATTTCTCTATCAAAGAAGAATAAGAGTATTGCGATTGGCGTTGTAGTCGCCTGCTTAGTTGGTATCCTGGCGTACCTTGTATATGACAGTTTGAAAGAGCAGGCTGAAGATCGCCGTATCTTGATTAGCGGTCGAATTGAAGCTCCTGAGACATATATTGCCGCGGCCACTGCCACTCGGGTTCAAGTAGTCGCAGTCAATGAAGGCGATCACGTGCAGAAAGGTCAATTGCTTTTGACCCTTGATGATCAAGCCCTGCAAAGCAAGCTTGTGGCCTCTGGTTCAGCTATCGCCGTGGCGCAGAATGGGCAGAAAATTGCCCGGGCGCAAGTGGCTGCTGCTCAGCAAAAGATCGCCACGGCAAGGGCGAAGGGCAAAGGTTTCTTCGCTAAAATCTTTACTAGCAAGAAGAAGAAAGCAGAGATTGCTCAGGGATTGCGCAAAGAGATGATCGAAGCACAGTTCATGTCGCAGCAGGCCCAAGCTGGTCTAGCTCGTGCCCAGGCTTATAAGGCTGAAGCCACTTCCAAAATTTCTTACTTCAATATCAAAAGCCCCATAGACGGTATTGTTTCTCTGCGCAGCGTGCAGCCCGGAGAGCTGGTGGCTGCTGGCCAAGTGCTTTTAACTCTTAGTGATGGCAATTCTATATTTATGAAAGGCTATATCCCGGAAGGGAAAATTAGTCGTATCAAAATCGGGCAGAAAGCCACTGTTGCTCTTGATTCTGTTGATTTGAAACTTCCTGCTCATATTGTCGCCATAGACCCTATGCCCTCTTTTACCCCGGAGAATATTTATTTTAAAGATGATCGGGTGCGGCAAGTGTTCGGCTTGAAACTAGCAATAGACGGTATTAATACTGATAGTCGTGCCAAGGCCGGTATGGCAGCTACAGCTGAGGTTTTGTCACCCTCAAAAGAAGATGGGCCAAAGTAATGACTGATGTTGTTGCCGTTCGTCAATTGTGCAAAACCTACAAGGGCGGTGTTAAAGCTCTTGATGGTCTTGACCTTGAAGTTAAGAAGGGCGATCTCTTTGGTCTAGTCGGACCGGATGGTGCTGGCAAATCTACGGCTTTGAAAATTTTAGCTGGTGTGCTGAAAGCTAGCAGCGGTGAAGCTTTGGTCTTTGGCCGGCCGGCTAGCGCTGCCCGCGCTTTAGTTGGTTTTGTGCCGCAGAACTGTGCACTCTATCCTGAACTTACTGTAGACGAGAGTCTGGCTTACGAAGCCGGTTTGCATAATGTCGACACTGATGTTTTTCAGCGGTTGCGGCTGAAGCACCTTGAGCGTATGGGGCTTGCTCGCTTTGGTGACCGTCTTACTTCTAAGTTATCTGGCGGCATGCGTCAGAACTTGGCTTTGTGCTGTGCTCTGGTTTCACAACCACAGCTAATTCTGCTTGATGAACCGACTACTGGTCTTGATCCTATTGCCCGGCGCGAACTATGGCAAACTCTAGTTGCTTTAGCCGAAGATGGTGTAACCACTATCATTGCCACCCCTTTTCTTGATGAAGCAGAGCGCTGTAGTCGTATTGCCTTGATGTATCAGGGTAAAGTTCATCAAAGCGGTTCACCTGAAGAATTGCAAGCAGCCCTAGCTTTGCGAAGGTTAGAGATAACCTTGCCGAACTCTAGTTCTGAAGAGAGTCGCGGTGTCAAGATTGGCGAACTGAGCGAGAAGATTGTTCTATCTGAAAATATCGTCGATGTCTATCCTTTTGGCGATCACATAGAAGTACTAGCCAAAGACGCAGGTATGGCACTGAATCAAATTGAAAATTTCAATGGTGGCGGTCAGCTTACTTGTCACGAAAGCACTCCAACCATGGAGAATGTCTTTGTTCTGCGCTTGCGTGAACTTGGTCTTAGAGAATTGACACCACCTCAATTTCCCGTTGTCAGATCTCCTGCAGTAAAATCTCCTGCTGTAAATTTATCAGAGCAGCAGACTGCCGACTCGGCTATTTCTGCCCAAAATCTGGTGAAGCGGTATGGTGACTTCACTGCCGTCGATGGTCTCAATCTTGATATCAAATATGGTGAAATATATGGTTTGCTTGGTGCCAATGGTGCCGGCAAGACCACCACGATCAAAATGCTCTGCGGCTTATTGGCACCGACTTCTGGTCAAGTGTGCCTGGCTGGTGAAAGCACAAGCTTGCGTAGTCGAGAGCTGAGGCGCAAAATTGGCTATATGAGCCAGAAATTTACTTTATATGACGGCCTGACTGTGGCTGAAAATTTAGAGTTTTATTCGGCTATATATGAGCTGCCGAGGGCTCGCCGCAAGCAACAGCTTGACTGGGCCCTTGCCGCATGTGGCTTGGACCACATGGCCAATTCTTTGGTAGGCAGTTTGCCTCTTGGTTGGAAGCAGCGCATTGCTTTTGGTGCTGCCGTTATGCATGACCCCGAAGTTATTTTTTTAGATGAACCTACCGCTGGGGTAGACCCCCTCGCCAGGCGACAAATCTGGAGTTCGATTCGTGATTTTGCTAAGCGTGGAGCGGCTATTTTAGTTACCACTCACTACCTTGACGAAGCTGAGTATTGCAATCGCTTAAGTTTTGTCTCAGCCAGCAAAATGGTGGCTGAAGGTACTCCCACAGAGGTTAAGTCTGACCATGATGGTGAACTCTTTGAGCTAGTTTGCCAGGATGCAAGCCAATCGCAAAAGGCTTTTAGTGCTTTGGCAACAGAGCTTGAACCTTGGCGCATTTCAGTTTTCGGCAAGGCTTTGCACGTTTTACTCGATCATGCACAATCTGATATGCCTAAGGTTAAGGCGCTGCTTGCTACTGCTGGTTTGCCTGATGTTGAACTAAGAGCAATAAAGTTTTCTCTTGAGGATGCCTTTATCGCCAAAGTGCAAAGCGTCAATAATCATGCTGGGGGCCTAAGATGATTGGTCCAAATCGTATCATGGTGCAAGCTGTCAAAGAATGGCAAGAGTTTCAGCGGGATAGACTGAGCTTAGCTCTAGCCTTCCTTCTGCCATTATTTTCACTACTCTTATTTGGTTATGGCATTCGCCTTGAATCGAAGAATATTGCCATGGTGGTGCAAGATAACGATCAGACCTCTTTTAGTCGTGAGTATATCAATCGACTTTATGCCACCAATATTTTAGTTCGTGCCGAGGCCAAGCAGGCCAAATCTCCCCGCGATGCCATTGATAGAGGCTTGGCAAAAGTAGCAATTATTGTGCCTTCTGGTTTTACTGATCATGTATTTCGTAAGGAGAAATCTAGTCTAGAGGTTTTGATTGACGGTACTGATATCGCCAATACACAGATTGTTTCTAACAGTATCAAGGCCGCTAATATCTACTTTGTGGGCGCCCTTAAGGCCGCCAAAATTGCTGCCCCGGCCGCCAATATTAGGGTTGTGTCTCCTCAGTTGCGAGTCTGGTTTAATCCTGGCCGGTTGGAGCCGCTCTTTATTGTTCCTGGTGCTATTGGGATTATTCTCTGGATGTATCCGGCATTACTCGCTGCAGTGGCGGCCTCACGCGAGAAAGAGCAAGAGACAATTATTCGAGTTTATGCCTCGACAATTACGCCTCTTGAGTTCTTGCTGGGAAAAGCGCTAGTTTATTTTGCTGTGGGTATGGTGCTTGCAGTTTTGGTAATTGCTTTGGGGTGGACATTATTTGGCGTCAAGATCACCAGCGATCCTACCCCTCTGCTTGTCTCCTTGCCTCTTTATGTTCTTGCTGCCGTGCTCTTTGGTCTTATGCTTGGCACTCTTGCTAGTTCGCAAACAGTGGCGGTTCAAGCCACTTCCACAGCTGGTTTCTTTCCTTGTTTGCTGCTGTCTGGATTTGTCTATCCAATTTACAATATTCCTTTTCCGCTCAAGCTCTTTACTGTATTGGTACCAGCGCGCTTTTTTATAGAACTTTGTCGTGACACTTTTGTGCGCGGGGCCGGTTGGTCTGCGGTCTGGACCATACCTCTAATTTTGATTGTTTTCTGTCTGGTCTATTTGTTTGGCAGTTGGTTGAGCTTGCGTACGATGCAGTTGAAAGACTAGAAAAAAGGAGCTTCGGCAATGACAAACAATATTATTGAATATCTGCTGAGCACAAGGCTTTGGGCGCTTCTTGCTAAAGAGTTTAGAGAAATTGTGCGCAATAAATATTTGCTCTTCCTCATGGTCTTTCCCCCGGTCATACAATTATTGATTCTTGGCGGTTCGCTTGATCCTCAAGTACGCAATTTGTCTTTTGGCACTGTAGATCGCTCCAATTCGACTCCCAGTCGAGCATTGATTGGCAGTTTGTTGACGGGTAAAGTCTTTGAAAAGGCACAACCGTTTGATAATGAAGAAAGTCTCGCTCGTGCTCTTGAAACAGGCAAATTAGCCGTTGGGCTTGTTATTCCTCATCGCTTTGTCGATGATTTAGAAAAGGGAGTTCCAGCCCAGGTGCAGGTTCTAGTTGATGGTGCTGATGCTTATAGCGCTGGTGTAGCTAGTAGTTTTCTCTTACAGACCATTAGCCGCTTTGAGCCTAAGGGGCTAACTAGAGACAATCCCAACAAAGTGATATTGGGTGATGTTAATAGTGTCATCGAAGCGAAAATGAATATTTTATACAATCCTGATCAGCTTAGTAGCTGGTACTTTGTCCCGGGGGTTTTAGGGGCGGCCTTGACCTTAACAGCCACTCTGGTGGCTTCAGCTACCATCTTGAAAGAGCGTGAAAATGGCACCATAGAGCAACTGCTGATGACTCCAGCTGAGCCTTGGGAAATTCTTTTAGCTAAAATTATTCCACTGGTGGTTTTCTTGCTTGCCGATGTTTGTCTAGCTATTGGGGCGGCTCGTCTGATTTTTGCTTTGCCGTTCAGAGGAAGTTTCTTGCTCTTTATGATTGCTTCAGGTCTATATGCTTTTGTTGGCATAGGTTTTGGCATGTTGCTTGGCTCTGTCTGCAACAGTCAACGGCAAGCTCAACTGGCTTCTTTCTTCATTAATATCCCCATGATTCTGCTCTCCGGAACGGTGGTACCCTTTGATACCATGCCCGCTGCCATGCAGTTTCTTGCTATGTTTGACCCCCTGCGCTACTACACCCTAGTGGCTCGCGGGGTTATTCTCAAGGGTGCTACCTTTGAAATGCTCTGGACCGATGTTGCTCTTCTCTTAGTCTTTGCTTCTCTGCTATTGTGGATTAGTGCTAACCGTTTTCGCCGGCAGCTGATCTAGAGAAGCCTAATCTATTTTTCCTTATTCGCATGACTAAATCTACGCAAACAATGCCAATCAATAATTTTCATCAAGTATCGCCGCGGCTTTATCGTGGCGGCCAACCTAACGAAAAGGGTTTCGTGGCTTTGAGCGAAATGGCAGTCAAAACTGTGGTTAGTTTGCGCTGGCGTAAGAGGCGAGTTGAGTCCGAGCGGGTCATTGTCGAAAGATTAGGCATGCGCTTTGTTAGCATCCCTCTCAATTATTGGACATTGCCTAGTCAAGCCCATGTTAAGGAGTTGCTCGATATCATTGACGATCAAAGCAATCATCCTGTCTTCATCCATTGCTTTCATGGCGCTGATCGCACTGGGGTGATGGTGGCAATGTATAGAATTCTTCGCCATGATTGGAGTCTAAAAGATGCTTACAAAGAAATGCGCGCTTGTGGTTTCCATCGCTTTGCCACCGCGCACTTCAAATTGGCATTGTGGCGGCTGGCCCGCCAAGCAGCCCGAGCAAAGTAAGTAAAGTAAAAGGAACTAGCTGTCAAGCAATGCGTCTTGGTCTCCAGAATGTTCGAGGAGACTTTTTATGTTTACTAAAATTGGGCGCAAAGTTGGGGTACTGACTTTAACTTCACTCTGCCTGAGTGCTAGTCTCGCCTTGCGGCCAATCACATCAGAGGCTTTCTCTATTGCTGTGATTTCTCCACCAGCACTTGTTAGCGAGCCGGTTGATAAAGTAAAGCTAGAAAATTTGAAAGCTTACGATGTCATTGTCTTCATTGACGCTTCTCATTCAATGGCTGTTGCCGACTGCGGCGGACAGAGCCGGTGGCAGTGGTGCAAAGAGCAAACTGTGAACTTGAGTAAGTTGCTAAAGGTACAAAAGGTGCCTTTGGGTGAGCATCTTAAGATGGTAGCTTTTAGTGATAATTTCAAGGTTTATCCGGGTGTCAGTTGGGACAGTGTTTCGCAATTCTTTGAATGCAATAAACCCAGCGGTAATACCGATATGAATAGAGCGATTAAGTCGGAGCTAGGCCAGTATTTTGCTGCTCGTAAAGCGCTTAAATCTGGTGGCACTTTAAGACCGCTCTTGATTGCCATGATTACTGATGGTCTACCCGATAGACCGCTTGCTTTGAAAGAAACCATTGTTGAAGCAACTAAACAAATGACTGAATCGGATGAGATTGCAATTACGTTTTTGCAAGTCGGTACTGACTTAAAGGCCACCAAGTACTTGCAAGAGCTTGATGAATGTTTGGTCGCTCGTAAGGCTGTTCACGATATCGTCAAAAGCAAAACCTTTGAGCAGGTTAATCGCGCTGGTCTTGTTGGTGCTTTGTTGCAGTCTGTCAGCCCTACTGAAGTGGCCGTCAAATAATTAGTTGGTTTGGCGCTAAGATTGGTTTATTTGTTTGTTTATTTATTGGCGCTTGTTGTTAAAGGCCAAAAAAGTAGTTTCCATAGAAACTACTTTTTTGAGCTTTTGATATTGGCTGCAGCTGCGACTTTAAGAAGTACTACTTACTTATTTACCTGTTGGCTCTATTGGCACGAACCATATCTTTTAGTTCGTCTTTTGCTACTTGGGCATTGCGAGCAACTATTTTCTTTGACTCTTCAGCCTGCTTTTCGAGGTTGTCTTTAGCAAAAGAGGTACTTTCTTTTACTTCTTTGCCTTGGGCATCGAGGTTGGCTTTTTCAATATCAAGTTGTTGCTTGTTGACTTCAATAGCTTGTAAATTTTGCTCTTTTTGACGTTCGACAGATTCTTTTAACTCATCGGTAGTGCGCTCTACCACTTTGATCTGTACTTCTTTTTGTTTGTCGATGTCTTTTTCGCGTTCTGAAAGTTGCTCGGATTGCTGACTGCAAGCAGTTGTGGTCAACGAAATTAGTGTTAGCGCTAGGAATAGTTTGCCTAACTGTGATTGATTTAAACTGTGTCCCATGAGTCATTTCCTCTTTACTTATTGAATACAGCAATGGAGACCTGAATTTCTTCATTTGGTTCCAGCTTTGTAGCCTTATTTGCTTATTTACTTAGCTGGCTAATTATCCGGCATCGGCCATTTCAGCTTGCTTTATATTCTGATTTATAGCCGTAGAGAATCTGCGTGAAAGTATCGCACCATAGCTGCAGCGGATTCTTCTGCAACTGTAGTTGCAGTCTTTGGTTGCGTCTATTCTTCTGTGAGGCTGGCATGTGCAGACAGCGAATTGTTGCCTCAGCTATTGCCTCTGCGTTATCGGGGGCAAACGAAATAGCATGGCGGCCAAATTCTTCTGTTGCTCCCGCAGCGGTTGAAAGTGCCAGAATTCCGGGGGTGTCTGTGGACTGGCAAGCGATAAACTCTTTGGCAGTGAGGTTGAGACCATCGCGCACAGAGGTAACTAGCATTACTGCTGCGTGTCGGTATAGTTGAGTTAGTTGGTCAATGCTGATTGAATGTGGGAGCGATATCAATGGCTTCCAGTCTGAGGTTGCGTATTTTTCTGTAAGTTTTGCGATTTCACTCTGGCACTCTGTCCAATAAGAATCATTGGCCTTGATTCCAGGATTTGAACGGCCACAGATTTGGACAAAGGTGATTTGTTCTTTCAGTTCTGGATTGGCAGAGAAAAACAGGTCAATGGCTTTTAGTCTTGGCATTACTCCCATTGTGCAGTCTGCTTTGTCTATAGAAAGAACGTAGCGACTGTTTGCTAATTCGCCAAGAATTTTGTCGCCAGAAATTTTCTTGCTCTGAGCCTGCCAGTGCTCTAGGTCAACACCCAGTGGTGCTACCAATACGTCGGCAATACGGCCAAATGAACGGGAGCTGTCAATATATGGAAGGTGCTCGTCGACAAATGAATTGAAATTGTCGGCATATTCTTTTGTCGTGAAAGCAATGGCCTTAGCTGCTAAGAGCGCTTCGGCAATCTCGATGATCGGAGCCAAGAAATGGTCTGGCACGAATTTAGGCCAAGGGCTGTGCCAGAAGATCGCCGACTGCCGACCTGAGCGTTTGAGAAATTTGGGTATGAAAGCCAGCTGAAAGTCTTGAACGAAATAGGGGTCATGACTTTCATGACGCTCTATTTGCGCCACTAGAATAGCATTCAGGCGCTTGTACAAGAAGAAATCTTCTTCTACATAAGTGGCTTGGTCGGCCATATCGTGCATGAGCGGCCAAATAAATTCATAGCAAAAACGGTAGTGAGCATCACAAACTTGAGCAGGAATATTTTCGCTAGGTAGATGGCGCACTGCGCTTTTCGTTTGGCATCTTATCTGGTCTTGTGCCAAATACCACCAAGATTGATTGCGCCCGCCTGCCTTGTGCAAGCGCTCTAATGCGGCTGTTATTCCGCCTTCTGTCGCTGGGCCCTTGAGAGAAACAATATTCATTGCTAGCACTCCTCTAGATCTCGATTGACGACTGGCTAACGCAGTGGAAGTTCCCTAATTACGTTGGAACTCGGCACTATCGGTTCCGTCTAGCTGTTAGCTGGCGAGTGATTTGAAATTCTCAAAGGGTATTGGATTAGATATTGGTGCTTGCTCGTTAACAAAAGTTCATCAATGGCAATGCAAACGGGAACTTTTAGTCCTTGGCCAGGTCTTCGCACCCCATTGCGATTGGCGTGGTTTTATACTGTTTTTCTTACCTATTTAGAGAGATGTTGAAATGTCCAACCCTGATAGCGAGTTTCTGGTAGATGCTCGACCGCTTCTGAAGGCTCTCAGGGGTATGAAGCGTGGTGATTTCTCAGTGCGCATGCCACTTGATGCAACAGGCTTGAGTGGCGAGGTTTCAGAGGCCTTCAATGATCTAGCAGAGCTCAATGCCAGACTCTTAAATGAACTTGAGCGCATCGGCAATGTTGTCGGTAGAGAAGGAAAAATTGCTAACAGAGCTCAGCTAGGAGATGCTGGTGGCTCTTGGGCAGATGCTGTCAATGCAGTCAACGGTTTGGTGGGCGATCTCGTCAGGCCCACCACCGAAGTCGCTAGAGTGATTGGTTCGGTGGCAAAAGGTGATCTCAGTCAGACCATGGCTCTTGAAATCGAGGGCAGTCCACTCATGGGTGAATTCCTTCGCACAGCCAATACCATCAACACCATGGTGGAACAACTTAGCTCTTTTGCTTCTGAAGTTACTCGGGTGGCCAAAGAAGTCGGCACTGAAGGCAAGCTCGGTGGTCAGGCCCAGGTTAGCGGAGTATCGGGTACCTGGAAGGATTTGACTGAAAATGTCAATTCAATGGCGGGTAATCTTACAGCCCAGGTGCGAAACATTGCTGAAGTAACCACCGCTGTGGCTACCGGCGACCTAAGCAAGAAAATTACAGTAGATGTGAAAGGTGAGATTCTAGAGCTAAAAAATACCATCAACACTATGGTTGATCAGCTCGGTTTGTTTGCTTCAGAGGTCACTCGCGTGGCCCGCGAAGTTGGTACTGATGGAAAACTCGGTGGGCAAGCCAAAGTCAGAGGTGTGGCCGGTACCTGGAAAGATTTGACCGACAATGTCAATTCAATGGCTGGCAATTTGACCAACCAAGTGCGCAACATTGCTGAAGTGACAACTGCAGTGGCTAACGGTGATTTGAGTAAGAAAATTACAGTAGATGCCAATGGCGAAATTCTTGAGCTGAAAAATACAATCAATACTATGGTTGACCAGCTTAGTTCTTTTGCCTCTGAAGTGACCCGGGTTGCTCGTGAAGTTGGCACTGAAGGAAAGCTTGGCGGGCAGGCGCAAGTCAGTGGTATTGGTGGTATCTGGAAAGACTTAACTGATAACGTCAATTCAATGGCTGGTAATCTCACCGGACAGGTGCGTGGCATTGCTGCCGTTGTAACAGCTGTGGCCAATGGTGATTTGAAACGCAAACTAGTACTGACAGCCAAAGGCGAGATTGCTGCCTTGGCTGACACCATTAACGAGATGATTGACACCCTTGCTACATTTGCCGATCAAGTAACCACAGTTGCTCGTGAAGTAGGTGTAGAAGGCAAGCTTGGTGGTCAGGCTAAGGTTCCTGGGGCCGCTGGTACGTGGAGAGACTTGACTGATAACGTCAACCAGTTAGCTGCCAATCTCACTACTCAGGTGCGAGCCATTGCTGACGTTGCCACGGCTGTGACCAAAGGTGATTTGACTAGATCCATTTCGGTAGAAGCTCTTGGCGAAGTAGCTTCCTTAAAAGACAATATCAACGAAATGATCTTCAATTTAAAAGACACTACTCGCAAAAATACAGAGCAAGACTGGCTCAAGACCAATCTGACAAAGTTTACTCGTATGCTGCAAGGGCAAAGAGACCTGCTTACTGTTGCCAATTTGATTTTGTCGGAAGTATCACATTTGGTGTCGGCTCAACAAGGCGTCTTCTACATTTGTGATCACGGTGGCACTGATGATGATCTCAGGTTGATTGGTAGCTATGCTCATCGAAATCCCCAGCACCTAGTCGATCGCTTCCGTATGGGTGAGAGTCTGATTGGTCAATGTGCTCTTGAAAGGAAGAGATTATTATTGCAGCAGGTCCCTGATAACTATGTGCAAATTACTTCGGGCTTGGGTGAGAGTTCTCCGCGCAATATCATCGTTCTTCCTGTTTTATTTGAAGGTCAAGTTAGAGCTGTCATAGAGTTAGCTTCCTTGCATGCCTTCAGTGATGTGCACTTAAATCTGCTCGATCAGTTGACCGAATCAATTGGAATTGTGCTGAATACCATCGAGGCTAATACTCGAACCGAAGATCTTCTTAGACAATCGCAATCGTTGGCCCAAGAGTTGCAGAGTCAGCAGCAAGAGCTAACTGAGACCAATAAACGCTTAGAGCTTCAAGCCAATACTCTGCGTGAGTCAGAAGTTCTCTTGACTCAACAGCAAGAAGAATTGCGTCAGACCAACCAGCAGCTGCAAGAAAAAGCAGAGTTGCTAGCGATTCAGAATAAGGAAGTGGAACAAAACAATCGCGAAATTGAAACTGCCAGAATTACAGTAGAAGAGAAAGCTCGGCAATTGGCACTTACTTCTAAATATAAATCAGAATTTTTGGCCAATATGTCGCACGAATTGCGCACTCCGTTGAACAGTTTACTTATTCTTTCAAGATTGCTCGCCGAGAACGATGAGGGTAATTTGACTCCCGACCAGGTCGAATACGCTGAGACTGTTCATGCCGCTGGTTCTGAGCTGCTATTTTTGATTAACGATATTCTTGATTTGTCTAAGATTGAGTCTGGAAATATGACTCTTGATCTTGGGGAAGTCTTACTTACCGATCTCAAAGATGACATGGAACGCGGTTTCAAGCACGTGGCTGAGAACAGGCATTTGAGCTTTTCTATTGATCTTGGGCCGGGACTGCCGCAGAGTCTTTACACCGACGGCAAGCGACTGAATCAGATACTTAAAAACTTACTCTCGAATGCCTTTAAGTTTACTGAGTCTGGTGGCGTCACTCTTTCGATTCGAGCTTCATCTGACGACGTTCCCGAGCTGGCGTTTGCTGTTTCTGATACTGGTATTGGTATTAGTGAGGACAAACAGCAAATAATCTTTGAAGCTTTCCAGCAAGCTGATGGCACAACCAGTCGCAAGTATGGTGGCACAGGTTTGGGCTTGGCCATCTGTCGTGAAATTGCCAATTTGCTCGGTGGGCGTTTAGTTGTAGATAGTTCGCCTGGCAATGGCAGTACCTTCACTTTCTTTATCTCAGCTAGTACTTGCCTCGTCAATACAGAAGAAGTCGCTCGTGATGATTATGAACAGCGCCGCAAGACAGTTCTGGAGAGGCAGGTTGGTCGCATGGCTATACCGGCAGAAGTTATTGAAGACGATCGTGACCTAATTGTATCTGGCGACAAAGTGCTGCTCATCATTGAAGATGATTTGCAGTTTGCTAAACTGCTGCGGCAGCTCTCTGCGGCACATGGCATTAAGGCTATTGTTACTGCTAGCGGCGAAGAGGGAGTTTATCTCGCTGGGCATTTTAAGCCAATGGCGATCATCCTCGATTTGCACCTGATTGATGGTTGGGGTTGGACAGTTCTTGATCAACTAAAGCACAATCTTTCTACTAAGAATATTCCAGTGCATTTGATCTCTGTCGATAGCGAGGATAGCAAAGCAATGCGCCTTGGCGCTGAAAGCTTCATTCAAAAACCAGTGACAAAAGTGGCCTTAGAAGAAATACTTTCGTCTATTTTACAACCGAGCAAAACCATACAAGGTCAAGGCGCGCTTGCTGCTCTAGATAACAGCAGCATAGTTACTGCGGACCAGAGTTTAGCCAATCGTACTATTTTGATTATTGATGATGACCCGCGTAACATAATGGCCTTGAAGTCTATGTTGGCTAAGCAGAGTCTCAAAATTCTCCACGCTGAGGATGGCCGCAAAGGTATTGATTTACTGGAGGCCAATCCTAGTGTTGAGTGTGTCTTGATGGATATCATGATGCCTAATTTGAATGGCTATCAGGCGATGCGTGAAATTCGCAAGCAAGAAAAGTTTGCTAAGTTGCCAATTATTGCTTTGACGGCCAAGGCCATGAAAGGCGATCGCGAAAAATGCATAGATGCTGGCGCTTCAGACTATATTGCTAAACCGGTTGACTACGATCGCTTGCTTTCATTACTGCGGGTATGGCTCTACAACTAGCTGAGGATTAAAAGCCAATCCTTGGCTTAATTTTGTACTATGTGTTAAATTAAGCATTGCTCTTCTATGGTATGGCCACGGCAGCCACTGTCTTGGTCTCTATAAATTTCATCAACTATAATTACAAGGATCGCGGTAATGAACACGGCAGAAGAGATTCAGGCTCCTGAAAGCCCTTTAGTTCTCTTGGTGGAAGATAATCTGCTCAACCAGAAGGTCGCGGCGATCTTGTTGCAAAGACTTGGGTTGACGGTGAAAATAGCCAACAATGGCCGCGAGGCTGTGGATATCATTGCTGATCACCGCTTCTCCTTAATATTGATGGATTGCCACATGCCTGAGATGGATGGCTTTGAAGCGGCAGTGGCAATAAGAAAGCTTGAAGCTCTGGCTGGCTCCTATACACCAATTATCGCTGTCACTGCTCTTGCCATGGGTGGCGACCGCGAGCGCTGTATCGCCGCTGGGATGGACGACTATATCTCCAAACCAATTGACAAAGATTTACTCAAGCTCAAAATCAATCATTGGCTGCGCACTGATGTTGTTTATGAGAGTCATAAATTGCGCCGCAAGTATTTGCGCCCAAACTCAACAATGACCCTGGTTGACGGCAAGCCCATAGATCTTGAGGAACTAGAAGAGTTCTATGGCGCTGAACAAATGAACCAAATGATGAGCATGTTTATTGCCGACACCACCGATATGCTGGAGCGCATTAGACCGCAGATGTTTGAGCGCCATGCACGAGGCATCGCCGGTCTTGCTCACGAAGTCAAGGCCTCGTGTGCCTCTATCGGGGCCAAGCAATTAGCGCGATTGTGTTTATACCTTGAGCAAGCAGTGGGCCAGCAAGACTGGATTGAAGCTGAAGAGACACTGCGTTCTTTGGAGCGTTCATTTGAAAGCCTCAAGAACTATGTCGAGTCGCAAATTCAAGAAGAGAGTTCTGTTTCTCAGTAATAGCTGTAGCTGATTTGCTACATCTTTCTCTGCAGGGTAAGCTTAAACCCTAGAAGCTTAGCCTGGTTCAGTAAACTGGTCTTTTCTTGTAGCGCATTCGCTACAAGAAAACCTGTCTCTGTGCCGCTTTGAATTGCTAGCACAAATGTTCCCGATTTTCTTGCCTCAAAGCCTGATGCTGTGGAAAACCCCTAGTCATGCCCCTTAAATACCTTATAGTCGATTCGCTTGACTGCTTATTGGTTTGCGTTTGTGGCTTTATTGTGGAGCTGAGATCAAGAGGCGCTGCTTAGGGGTTTTTCCAATTGTTTTGACCCGGGCCGTCTGCGAGAATAGAAATATCGACAAATCGAAATCGATGTTCAACTAAACAAAAAAAAGCGGGATGTGGGGTTCACATCTGGCCGAACAATCGCGATTTCTCACACAACTTGGAGATCCTTATAATGAATTCCCTGTCTATTATGAAAAAGCCTTCTCCTGTTTTGAAGATTGCTGCGCTACCTAAAAACTATGCAGATATGACTGACGCTGAGCTTGTCATAGCGTGTCAGGCAAATGACCCTTTGGCCATGAATCAACTTCTCACCCGTCATGAACGTACTGCAATAGCTATGTTCTACAAACTTGCTCCAGATTGGCGTGACAATTCTGACCTCGTTCAAGAGGCTATGATCCGCATGTGGAGAGCCGTTCCGAAATTGAAAAACCCCTATGCCTTCAAGACTTGGCTCAATCAAATCGTCAACAATCTCTTCTATGATGAATTGCGTAAGCGTCCCCGCGACACACAGTTTGTTTCACTAGATGAGAGACTTACTTCTGATACTGGTTCAGA
This sequence comes from bacterium Ga0077546, assembly GCA_943369735.1. Taxonomy (GTDB): domain Bacteria; phylum Cyanobacteriota; class Vampirovibrionia; order Obscuribacterales; family Obscuribacteraceae. The sequence continues at coordinate 158,765 of CALROJ020000002.1, read as the reverse complement.
TATGGGTACGCGCGAAATCGCTGCTACTGCTCCTGAGCCAGAAGACAGGCTGCTGACTAGTGAGTTGTCTGAAGTGCTTGAGAAAGCTATGGCCAAGATGCCACCACGTTTTCGCAAAGTTGCTATGCTTCGTGATATCGAAGGTTATTCATACGAGCAGATTGCCCAGATTACTGATACCGAACTTGGTACTGTTAAATCTCGCATTGCTCGTGCCAGAATGAAAATGCAACGCACAATCAATGCTTATTTGCAGGATGCTGCTTAAGTCTTAGCTGATTCTATATTTGAGAAGACCGCCGCTTATCTTGAGCGGCGGTTTTTTATGTATAGGCAAAATCAAGAAGAAAGAAAATCTGAGGCACCCTTCAGATTTTCTTTTTGTCTTTCTGCTGGTGGCCTAACTAAGCTGCTTGAACGTGATCTGTAATTAGAGTCAAATGACGCTTTGTTTTTTCAGTATGCTCAGTCGGTTCATTTCTGGCTTGCTCTGCAGCTAGATCTGTAACTAGATCTGTAACTAGATTTGTAATTTGACCCGAAGCTTGTGCTAATTCTGCATTAGTGGCAGAAGGAGTATTGATTAGACCGTGTCTTCCGAATTCTTGAAACCAAAGCAGCTGTTGCTGCAACTCCATTTTTATGAGAGCTGTTTCGTCTTCTTCTCTTTTGGTTTCGTCTTCGCTGTTTTTGATCATTGAAACTGGTGGCGAAGGAGCGAATGACAGTGAAGTGTCAGGATGCTCAATAAGAATGGCGCTGAATTGCAGGTCATTGGCGATTTCATTTTTGCTCGACAGTAAATTTGCTGGCATGAATATCAATGCGCTCATCTTCGCACTAGCGCTGCGAAACTTTTGGCTAAGCTCGACCATGTCGGCTTGAAATTCTTTTAGCAGGTTGCTAACGAGAGATAAGGCTGGGTTTATTTCTTTGTCGCCCTTATAGTCAAAATCAAGACTGAGAGCTATTGCCAGGTCTTGATCGTAGTTATTGTTGTAAGTTGACTGATTCATGATCTTTCACCCAGGTTTCTCTTCGCCTTCACAGACTAGTTGACCGAAACATTCTTAATTTGTTCCCGTACAAAAAGGCAAGAGGCCGCTCAGTGCGGCCTCTTGGAAAGTGGTTGGTGCCTCGGCAGAACTCGGTTTTGCTTTATTCACCGAGGCGCTTTTGAGATCAGTTAATTCAGTGACTTACAGAACTCATCTAACTCATTTTGGGCAGCTTCTTTGGCCATGCCATAGCGCTCTTGGATTTTGCCAGCTAGTTCATCTCTTTTGCCTTCAATGACGGTCATATCATCGTCGGTGAGTTTGCCCCACTTAGCCTTTACTTTTCCCTGAATCTGTTTCCAGTCACCTTTCAATTGATCCATATTCATATGCTTTCTCCTTTTTAACGATTTGTCGGTACTTTTTCTTCATTGACGCAATTGATATCGGTGGCGCCATTGCTTTTGCAGATTAGCTCTGCCTTTTTGGCTTTCTCTTTATCTTCGGTGTGTACCGAGATGAGGAGATTGCCATCTTTTAGTTTGCCTTCATATTGAATTGCTTCATACTCAGGCATACCTAAACCTATCAAACCGCCGGTGACACCACCGACGGCGCCTCCGACAGCAGCTCCACTAAGACCGGCCATAATCGGTCCAGCTGCTATAAATGCTCCGAGCCCAGGTATTGTCAAGGCACCAATACCTGCCAGTACACCAATTGCACCACCAAGTATGGCGCCCGATGCAGCACCAGTAGAAGTGCCCTCTGGCGCCTTGCTGTGTTTCTCGTAGCTCATGTCTCGGAGGCCATTTTCATCGGGCATCAATACCGAGATGTCACTACTGGCAAAACCTTCATTCTTTAGTTGTCCCACTAGGGCGTCGGCCTGGGTGTACGTCTTAACCAGACAAATAACTGCTTGTTTCATATATCCTCACTTAGGTAGAACCTCTAATTCATTTAGAATGTTTTCAGCGCCGACACAGTTTTCGGCTAGGCCGAATATGGTTTGTTTCTCTAGGGAGCTAGCTACTGGCCCACGCAGAATCACTTTGCCTCTAATCACTATGACTTTGGCATTTTTGGCATTGGTCGATAAATTTGCGTCTTTAATCATGGCTTTGCGTATGGCCGTGACTATGCGCAGGTCGCTAGACTTGAGTGATTGCACTTGTGGGGTGATTGCCTCTGGGCGATTGTCACCAATATTTTGGCCGCTGTTGTCGCCTGGTAAATTGCACAACTTCTTTATTCGCAGACGAAGATTGATTACCTGGCTATTGATATTTGCTTGCTCGATTGAGCTGATCACACCATTGTGATTAGCTTTGAACTTCTGTTCTCGTTGGCAAATTGCTGACTCTTCTGCGCGAATTTGCCTGGCTTGTTGCCTGCTCAGGCTGCCTTGCGCTTCGGCTTTATCTATGATCGCTATAAGGTTGATTTGCTCACCGTCGACAGTAAAAGTCTTAGCTTGAGCCGATTGACAGACTAGGATGAGCGGAACAGCAACTAAAATTTTTCGCCACATATACTATCCTCGTCCTCACAGTTGCCCAGACGGGTGGAGTCTTAATTGGTTCCTTTTTTTGTTTAGAGTCTTGTGTTCTAGGTTGCTATTTGTTTGTTTGTAGGAACTCTGGGGGCTTTTACCCGTCAACGTTGTTCCTATGTAAGGAGTAATGAAATGGACATTTTTAAGTATCTGCAAGAGGATGGTGAGTCGATTGCCCGTCGCCTCAATGAGACTGTTGCTGAATTCGGTCAGTGGCCGCAGGAACGTTTGTTCGAGGAGACCAAGAAAGCATTTAGTTCCTTAGAAGGTCACTTTGACAAAGAGCGAATGATTGTAAAAAATATCGATAACAGTGATGTGATTGTGCCATTGAGCGTAAAGGCTGAGGCCCAGATTCAAGCAATGAAGGAAGCTATCGATAGCACCGTCATGATACATATAGATGAGCCGGGTTTTCTCAATGCGCTACAAGCTCTCGCCACCAAGTTCAACGATCATATGAGTTTCTGCCTCGATGAATACTACACTGCTCTTCGATTTAGTCTTTCATCGGCAGATAAGGCCCACGTCAATGCTCAATTTGAACAAATGGTTTTAAGTTAGTTACCCTCGGTGGGAACTAAATATAACCAAGAGAGTCACCGTGGCTGTACTCAATCTTAATTGAGTGCTAGCTATGGAGGCTAGAAAAGACTATGGATGGCAATAGTTCAAATTGTGGTACTGAATCGTGTTCGTCGGCAGTGAAACTGTTGAAAGACGATCAAATTGCTCTGACCAAATTGTTTTCAGAATTTGAGCAAGTTGAAGACTATAAGAAGAAGGAAGAGATTGTAAGCGCGATTTCAATGGCGTTATCGTCATACTTCGTTCTTGAAGCTGATGTTGTTTATCCTGCTCTAGTAGATAAGGCAGCATTCTCTCAGGCTGTCTGTGCTGGAGCTGAAAGTCATCATCAAGCTAAGTTGATTCTCGATCAATTGCAGCGTTTGACTGCCGATATTGATGCTTCGGTCTACGATAAGACCGTACAAGATCTTAGAGCTAAAGTGCAGAAACACTTTGCTGATGAAGGGCAGGCGCTTTTTCCTGCAATAGATAAATGTAGTGAAAAAGCAGAGGAACTCAATCAGAAATTGAAGCAATTCAAAGCTGAGCGCAGTACCTAGATAGATTTCCTAGATAGAAAATGGATTTTCGAGTATGCCAAGCGATATAACAGTCAATTGCCGTTCTTGCTTTAAGCGCTTTGTTTTTTCTACAGAAGAACAAGAGTTCTTTACTTCGTGTGGACTTTCTAATTCACCGAAGCGTTGTCACAACTGTCGCCTAGTTTCTCGCGTGCAACGAGTCTCTGGCGATGGTGCCAAGACTACTGAGGTGCCCTGCGCTGAATGTGGAACTCGCACAGTGGTACCTTTTGTGCCGAGGAACGGCAAGCCAATTTTTTGCAACAATTGCTTTCGCAATAGTCGGATAAAAGATCAAAATTCGCAGGCAATGTAAAAATTCAATTTTATGAAAGGTAATTATGAAATACAAAATTCTTGGTGTAGTTGTCGACTATTTGCCTAACGTTATCGATTTAATAACAGATCCGACTATACAGGGCGCTGTTGTTGGAGAAGATGGCAAGCTTTCGGTCTATACTTTCGCCGCTGACAGCGGCGAGGGAGGAGTGCTAGTTGTCTTTCATGGCAACTGGCGTGGCACTATTTCAATTGATGGTCAAGTTGCTGTCGGCGACTGGGATGATCCGACATCAACCTTATTGATTGACGCTAATGGTGGCACCTGCCAAGTCGTGGGCGATCAGCTGCTAACCGAAATTGGTGTCACTGTTACTTGAACGCTAAATGACTTGGTCCTAACCAAGCAAACGGAGCTAACAAATGTTTTTCCTCATGAGACGAAGCTTTGCTTTTGGGCTCGCCTTCGCCGCGGTTTCTGTTGCTCTGACTCCAGCACTGGTGCTGGCTGATAGTGAGAAAAGAATTCAAGTGAAAGCTGAGAAGGCCGCTGCCATAGCTTTGAAGGAACAAGCAAAGTCAGATAAAGTAGAGGCTAAAGTCAAAGCCAAGAATGCAGAAGTTGCAGTGGATCCCTTGGATGTAGAAGACCCACCGATCAAGGGCTTCCACCCTATAAAAAGGGCTTTAGCACCAGTGGTGCGGTTAGAGAAAAATAGTAGGCAATTGCAGAAGCAGATTGTACGATTGGAGAAACCAATTAGTAATTTGCAGCCAGCCATGAACGGACTGCACGAAAAAATGGATGGCGTCGATACACGACTACAGTCAATGGATGGCCATCTTACCACTATGGATGGTCACGTTACGGCTGTCGGTCGCCAAGTCACTGGTGTGCGGGGTGACTTGAGTGCAATGCGCCAAGATCTGAACAGTTTGCAGACCCCTCTCCATGCTCTGCTTGAACCGTTGAATAATGTTGCAGTTCCCCTGGAACAGGTTCGCAAGGAGCTGGCCGACATGAGAGCTTTGCTGGTAACCGTTCTTGCCTCCATTGTATTGGCAACAGTCTGTATTGCTATTGGTACACCAATTGCTGGAATTCTTGTTTTTCGAAATCGGCACAAATTCTTCCCTAATATTGATGAGCAAGATTTTCCTGGCAGTGCGGTCCCGGACGAACCTAAGAAACAACCTGTGGCAAAATGACTTTGACTTGCATGTGGAAACACCGTCATTTGGAACTTTTAGCTTAGCCTTGCGTCGGCTGGCAGGACAGAAGGGAGAGGCAGTGAACAATATTAATAGCAAAATAGCGCGAAGACGCCTGTCCGGTGGCTATCCTTTAGTACTAATTATCGAAGACGATAAGATGCAGCAAAAGCTTTATAACATGATCGCCGATCAAGTGCAGATGACACCGGTTATCGTTGACTGCTGTCGCGATGCCATAAAAGTAGCTGCTGGGTCTCGTTTTGACTTGATTTTTGTTGATTTGCAGATGCCTGATGCTGATGGTGTAGAGTGTGTGGCGCGCTTGCGTTTGGTAGACTACGTTCGTGATAACGATGTTCCGATAATTGCTGTTACTGCTCATGCTATGCCCGGCGATCGCGAGAGATGCTTGAGTGCCGGCATGGATGATTATCTTAGTAAGCCCTTCACCTTGCTTGAGTTAAAGAACAAAATCTCAAAGTGGTCTGTTCGTCGCACTGCTTAATCTCAATACTGTTCAAGTTTTGAAACGAAGAAGAGAGCAGGTTTGAACCTGCTCTCTTCTTCGTTTTAGGTATTTGCTACAGGCCGCGAACTTAGTCGTCGACGCGCTTGTTCAGAGATTTTTTGTGTATTCTGTTGCTGAGGTCGTTGAGCTCATCTTCAATGGTGTTGATGTTTTTGTAGCTAAGTTTGCCACCATTCTTGCTTTTCATTTTTGCTTCTCTGTCAGCAATGTGGGAATTTTCCTCACGCATTGAATTTGCTTCTTTTAGAGTTAACTCGCCTGATTTCTCAAAGCGATTAATCTTTGCCAGCAATGCCGTATGGCGTTGGGTAATTGTGTATCTACGCCCGCGTGCCTCGGCGGATTCTGGTACTGCCACAGCAAGCTGTAACAACATGGTCGCTGCTAAAAGAAGAGATAGTGATCTCATGACTGTTCCTCCTGGAACCTTGGGGTATGTGGAGACGGCTTTGTAGCCGATTGGTTCCATCGCGAATTTATGGTGATAGACTGTAGCGTTGCTCAAGCTAAAGAGATGCTCCGGATAAAGAGGTGCAATGGACGCTGTCATTCATACTAAACAAGGGCCCAAGTCTTTGCACGTTTGCAAAGATGGAACCATAGAGAACACCGGTTGGGTCGCTATTTATGAAGAGGCCTTTCCGGCCGGTCAGCGGCAAAGCTTAGATGATGTGATGCAGCAGCTGCGTGATGGCCGAATGGAGCTGGACGAGACTCGCGATGAGCATGACAACATTCTTTGCATGACAATTACCGAGGTCTTTCGTCATCCTCCGGTGTTGCCAACTTTCCTATTGGCTTGCTACACAGCGGTTGTTCCTGATATGCGCGGTCTTGGTATTGGCTCAATCCACCGCACACGCTTAGATAGTTTGCTGAAAAACGAGTATCCAGACTATGTTGGCATAGTCAGCGAAATTGAGTCTACCTACGAGCAAGGCGTTTCAGCTGAAGCAATGGATGTGCGCGTCAAGCGCAAGAAGTTCTTTATGAAGCTTGGTTTGCAGCCCCTCGACATCGATTATTTCTTTCCTAGCTATGTGGCCGGTGAGGCGCCGATTCCTGGTGAACTTCTTTGGGTGCCATTTACTGATGAGCCGCTAACCAAAGAGCAGCTTTCTGGCATAGTAACCCGCATTTATACTGAGGGTTACCAATTGCCCGGCGATCATCCGTTGATATCGCAGGTAGTGGCATCGATTGACCGGCCGCGCTAGCTTCTCATGACAACGCGATGGCTCGCTCTTTTTTGCTTTTCCTAACGGAAAAAGTAAGGTATTGTTGTGGCCTGAAAAGTAAGAATCCTCTTGCTCTGTAGTTAATGTTTTATATTTGAAGGAGTCTTCAGTGGCAGAGAAGCAGTTCACCAAAGAACAGATCAAGGTTATTTTGAAGGAAGTAGAGGCCTCTACTGACATATACGAACTCTGTTTGCGTCATGACATAACCGAGGCTACCTTGTATGAGTGGTTGGCAGAGAGTGTTCCAGCTGAGTCTGTTCGAAGTAAATTTGATTTGCGTCAGTTTATGCAAGAGGTATTCAACGGCGGTATGACTCGCCGCGAGCTTCTTTATGCTGGAGCTGCTGGCGTGTCAGGGTTCGCTGCCGGCAATATTTTAGCCATGGTCGGTAATCTGGGTAATGTTGGAAAGCTAAGAATGCCAGATTTGCTTCATTCAAAGATTGAAGTTGAAGATGCCTCTCGTTATAAGCAATCAACAGAGGAATTTGGCGACTATCTCTATTTGACACCGCAGAAGTTGGGCGGTGGCACCCATGTCGTTGACTTCAAACAAGGCATTACACTAGCATCAATTAGTTACTGGAACTATGGCGATTCTTGCCCGATTTCTCACCACCTATCTGCTTATCCCTCTAGTAATCCGCGTAAAGGTTTTGAGTTTGTCAATTCCACCCAAGGCGGCAAGAATGTCACTATGTACAACATTCCCACCGAAATTGAAGAGCGCGGTTTGCTTGATACATGGGGCCAAGGCAATCATATTTACCGAGTTGAATTTGATGGCACCAAAATGGAACTAAAGGAAGATATCGCCAAAACCACAGGCATTGGCCTCGGTGTGCACATAACTATTTTTCCGGATGCTAATGGATTTGCTGCCGCGGATGGCCAGAAAGATATTTGTGCTTTCTTTGACAGAGTGTCTGGTGATAAAAAGACATCTGTTTTGAAAGCATTCCGTGCTGATTGGATCGGTCGTGAGAGCGATCGCAATCTCAAAGACAATTGGCGCAAAGGTGGAAAGCTACGGATTGTCGAACTGAACAGAGCTCCTGAGACTGGCAAGTTCGATTTTCAAGGTACCAAAGGCAATAAGATAGATTGGGAAATGGCTCCCATGGCTGAAAACCTAGTCTCTTCTGATGGTATTCCTGGAGCTGGCAAGAAAGGTCTGACTGGTCTAGATGCTGTGGTGCACCACCCTGGTAATAAGTATTCAGCTCTAATTATTCGCATGCTGTCTTGTGCCGTCATTGTTGATCGCGAGACTTGGGAGCCGGTGGCTTGCCTCCATAATCCCGAGGGCTCGCCTGACAATCTAAAGATAACAAAGCTCCATGAGAACCCTAATACCTGGGAAATTGAATTTGATGATGTGAAGTGTGTTGGCCATGAAGCTGGATTTTCGCCTGATGGAAAATTCTTCACCATGATGAACAACATAGAACAGAATAATATGGCTGTTTATGATACTTCTGACTTAGATCCACGTAATTGGAAGAGAATTACATTTGTCAAAGACCCTGAGTGGGTAGGTGAGTTTCCCAGCCCTTTCCATCTTTGCTTCTCTATGGATGGCTCTAAGATGTTTGTTTCAGTGATGAATCAGAGACCCGCAAAAAGCGGCTGTTGTGTAGTTGATACTAAGACCTGGAAAATCATCAAGAAGTTCAAGAATATTGGCATCGATTGCCAGACCATGGCTGTATCGTATGACGGCAAATATGTTTTCCAGATCTTCAGTGGCTTTCAACGGCAAGAAAGTGGTGCCTTTGTTTTCACCCAAGACGACTCATTGCGGGCCTTGGGCTACCTTCCTAATTTTGGCGGGCACCATGACTGCGTCATTATTCCAACAAAGAAAGAGCATTTGAAGAATAGTCGCTGCACCACTCTTTAGATGCCTATTAAGAAGCGAATATGATCAGTGCTAGACGAAATTCAATTGGGCTGTTTCTCAAGTTAGCCGGCCAAAACATATTGCGTAGGCCAACTCGCACGATGTTGCTAGTTCTTGCTGTGGCAATGGTGACCGGTGCAGTTTTTGCCTCTGCCGTTGTTGGTCGTGGTGTGCAGGCAAGTATTGAACGTAGCTTTGCCCAAATGGGTGCCGACTTAATTGTTGTTCCCTCTGATGCTCTAGTCAATATCACCAGTGCGCTTCTCACCGTGCAACCCACTGATTCGACAATTGATATGGCTTTGCTTGACCGTATTGCTCAGATAAAGGGGGTAGAGAAAGTAGCAGCTCAGAGCATTTACCGCATACCAATGATGGTGCATATGCCTGAACACCGCGCTAACTTAGTTGCTTTTGACCCTAGCAGCGATTTTACCGTGTTGCCATGGCTGAAAGAGAAGTTAGCTAGAGAAATGCGCAGCGGAGATCTCATTGTTGGCTCCAGGCTTGGCCAGAGTCAGGCGTTGGGTGAGGAATTGGAACCTTGTGACCAGGTCGCCACTGTTTATGCGAAATTGGGTAGAAGTGGTGTTGGTCCTTTAGATGACTCGTTCTTCGCCACCTTTGACACGGCTCAGTATTTGGCTCAAGGCAAAATCAATGGTGTATCAGCTATTCCAACTTTTAATCGCCACCGTTGTTCGGCCATACTAGTACGCCTGTCCGTTGGTACCACTCCCGAGCAAGTGAAGTTTGCCATATCTCAGCTCAACAACGTTAAAGTGATAACCGGTACTACTATTGTTACATCTACTCGGCAGACAACTAGCGCCCTTTTAGCTGGAATGCTGGCCATGGTATCACTTATGCTAATTGGTTCAGCTATTGTGATTGCCCTTTTGTTTTCGGCAATTATTTCGGAACGTAAAAGAGAAATAGGTCTTTTGTCTGCCATCGGGTCAAGGCGCTCAAGCATTGTTAGTATGCTCATCGCTGAATCTTGTTTCACCACAGGAATGGGTGGCCTGTGTGGCATTGGCTTGGGAGCTGTGTTGTTGCTTCTATTTCAGCGCTCACTAGTTTATTATCTAGAAACTTTGCATATTGAATTTTGCTGGTCGTCGCCACTGGAAATTTTTACAGTTGCCCTTCTCTGCATGGTGCTTACGATCATTTGCGGCTTGCTTGGTGCTTTAGTTCCGGCGCTCAAAGTCAGTGCTATTGAACCCTATAACCTGATTCAGGGAGAGGGTGGGTGAGCCAGTGACTTTAGTCGTAAGTAGTTTGACCAAGAGCTATGCCGCTGCCCAGGGTAAGGTTATTAATGCTGTTAGTGAAGTAAATTTCGTGCTAGAAGACGGCGGTTTTTTAGCAATCGTTGGTTGCTCGGGCTCTGGTAAATCGACACTATTGGCTATGATTGGAGGCATAAGCAAGCCGACATCTGGCCTAGTCACGTTTGACGAGAAGAACCTTTGGCTCCAAGGTGATAATTTTAGAGCCGATTTTCGCAATTCTACAATTGGCTTTGTCTTTCAGTTTGCTAGTCTTCTTCCATCTCTAAAGGCCATCGACAATGTTGCCTTGCCAGCCTTGGTCAGTGGGGCCTTGAGTGAGAAAGCAGCCTATGCTAGAGCTAGAGTTTTGCTTGAGCAAGTAAACTTAGCCGATCGCATTGACTCTTATCCCGGCGAGCTATCTGGTGGAGAACAGCGGCGCGTAGCCATTGCTCGGGCCTTGATCAATTCTCCCCAAGTGCTTCTGGCCGACGAGCCTACCGCCGATCTTGATCAAGAAACTGAGGCCGAGATTCTTAACTTATTGATTGAGATTCGGCTAGCTCATAAATTGACTATGATACTGGTGACTCACAATCGTGACATAGCTGCTTTGGCTGACAGAGTATTGACTATGAAGTCTGGTGTGGCGGAACTCGGTGCCGTCATACCAAAGATCGACGATTCACAAGATGGTTCTGCTGCCACTAAGAGATTTGACAGCATTTATGCAATTTCAGCCCAGCAAGTTGCCAAAGAACAGGTACGTCTTGGGGTTGGTTTCGAACGCTATGTCGGTCGCTTTGTTCTAATAGTTCTGCCCCTTCTAGCTCTAATTTATGTGGTCAATCTTGGTGTGGCTGGCTGGCAGCAAAGCACCATTAATGCTCAATTGGATAGGCAGCAGGCCCTTGAGGATTTGGCCATGAGTGACTTGAAAGCCGGTGTGAAAGACATTCGCATGACCGCGGATGGTGGATATGAACTCGATCTCTTTTTGCGAAATAGCAAAGGAGAGAAGCCTATGTATGTCATGATACCGAGCGCTCGTGTGTTCGTGCAGGTAGGGAGTAGTTGGTTGGAAACCGCACTAGTACCGCTTACTAAGCCGACCTCTAGCGTGGTGCAAATCGCTGGTGAGCGCATCTTTCGTTATCGTCTTAAACCAACGGTGGCAGGGTACGCTCAGCTTGTTCCTTATTACATGCACGTGCGTATCACTAATGATTTGTTGGTGAGCCCTTCAAGTTTGCCAAAGGGTGACTTGATTGAGCGCAACGATAGCTATTATGTTTATCTCAAACCTCACGGTGTTAGCGATGCATTGATTGCTAAAGAATTGAAATTTGCAGGTGAGCCGCCTGTATACATGCCTATGCCGCCGCATTAGCAACGGTCCTCTTCAAATCAATCTCTTGCCTGGCAGTTTGCTCCACGATGCGTTTTCCATACTTGGCGCCGCTGGAGCTGAGGTACCGCCGATTTCTATGTCTAGTGCTAATCCACCGGAGTAAAAGCTTCGACGCGGCTGTGTGAATAGTTCTTGACCGTTGAAACTCTTGAACAAACCAAAATTAGGATCATTTATTGCTTCGTCGGTTGACGCTGTTCCTGTTGGGTCGACAATGGTTAAGTGAGTTCCTAAGCGCCCTTTGCCTAGGGTGACAGCGACATGCGGATCGCCCCCGTACTCGCTTAATTCGCACCAATTTAAGGGATAGCCAGTCAGTGGTTGGCCACAATGCTTTCCACCATTTTCTCTACTCAGGTTTTTAACATCATTTCTGAAAATGATAATTGGTGCAATGCCTCCTTGAACATTGGTATCTGCAATTGTTGAGTACTGGCTGTCAGCAGTTACACCAATGGGAAACGGGTCTTTGCTAATTATTCTTCTTGAAATTCCACCATTGTTAGAAAATTCGTAGGCATAAATTTCATTTGGTCCAGACTGAAATTGAGCATTGACCATCTCTATAATGGCGTCGATACGTGGCTTTGTATGGCCATTGCGAAGCCAATAGTAGAAGTGTTCGGCAAACTGATTTGCAGTAGTTGGTACGACCAGAGGCGAACTTTGCTGCATCCGGGCCTCAGGGTCGAGTGGGTAGTCTCCTCCAACTGCATCATAGGTGGTTACTTTGTTGTCGCGGAATGTTCCATCCCTCAAGAAATCGCTCCATGAGCGAAGGGCGGCTACTGGTCCGCCAGTGAACCTTAGTGTCATGGCACCTTTCGGTCCACTATCAGGCATGGCAAAGGGCTGGCACGTGGCGACACAATATGCTTTGTTCATTGAGGCGTCGTAAAGAGGAATTTTAATTTTCCCAAGACTTTCTAGTCTAAGTACACATTCAAGTCTGACTATTGAGCAAATATGTTTTTTGTCTGCGACTCTAAAGGCACTACTGCTAACTAAGCTTGATTTCGCACCTACTCCAGCGAAGTTGAAGTTGCGGCGAGCTGCGGGGATATTGACAAATGCTCGGTAGCTTCCGCTTTGGGCTGCAGCCGGAGGTACTTGGGCAAGGCTGGCTGGTTGCGGCAGACTTATTGTGGTATCACCCTCGCCTTCTAGCCAACCGTTGGTAAGTTTAATTGATTCAATTTGCACATTAGCTGGCAGATTTTTTCTCAGGAATGCTTCGACATCATCAGCCGGTGTTATTGGGTTTGCTTGCAGATCGAGCCATTTGTTTTTTGTGCTGCTATTGCCAGCCGTATTTTTTAGGCAGTCGCTAAAAGTGGTATTGAGTTCTTCTATTGACTGATCTAATGCTTCTTTATCTCTGTCAACTAGAAAATTCATTTGGGCATTTTGCAGCTCTTGGGCGACGATGGCATTTTGCCGAACTGTGCCAACCAGTGTGTTGATTCCGGTAACTGGTAGTGGCTCGCCATCTGGCGCACATGTGCCTTTGCCGATCGGTGGATAGTTGCTCAGGGAGACTAAGCCGAAATGTGGATCGTCGACAATTATTTTGGAAAGATCGTTGGCGGCGACTAGTGCGGCAGCTTCGACAATACTTTGAGCGCGTGACCTTGCTACTATTTGCAGGCAACATTCGCAGACAAACATAAGTGTTGGTGCTACCACAAAGCAAATGCAGACAAAGACCATTAAGAGAATGTTTCCCTTCTTGTTTCGCTTAGACATTTCCTTCACCTCATCCAGTAGGGTGGGTGGCCGATTTTACGGCCACCCTTTGTGTAACTACTTGCGTACTTTGCTTCGGATTGCGTGAATGATCTGCTTCTTTATCTCTTTTGCTGATTTGCCGTTGTGATTCCAGATGCGTTTGCCACCGTTCTGATGGCCAGTGTTGCCTGTGCATCCGCTGTGGCTTGAGCTGCCGGAGCTGGAGCCGCCTTCGCCGCCAGAGCCACCGCTGCCACCAGAGCCGCCGCTGCCGCCAGAGCCGCCGCTGCCACCAGAGCCACCACTGCCGCCAGAGCCACCGCTGCCACCAGAGCCTTCCCGTCCTCCGGCGCCGCCGAAACCACCGCCGTAGTTGCTGCTTTGTTGGCCGGTAGAACCGATTGAACCAGTGGAGCCAGTTGTGGAGCCGGTAGATCCAGTTGAACCAGTGGAGCCAGTTGTGGAGCCGGTAGAACCAGTTGAACCAGTGGAGCCAGTTGTGGAGCCGGTAGATCCAGTTGAACCAGTGGAGCCAGTTGTGGAGCCGGTAGATCCAGTTGAACCAGTGGAGCCTGTAGTGGAGCCGGTAGAGCCAGTTGAACCAGTGGAACCTGTAGTCCCGCCAGTGGAGCCGGTAGATCCAGTTGAACCAGTGGAACCTGTAGTCCCGCCAGTGGAGCCGGTAGAGCCAGTTGAACCAGTGGAGCCTGTAGTCCCGCCAGTGGAGCCGGTAGATCCAGTTGAACCAGTGGAGCCAGTTGTGGAGCCGGTAGATCCAGTTGAGCCAGTAGAACCAGTAGAACCAGTGGAGCCAGTAGTTGAACCGCCGGTGGAGCCTGTCGTTCCGCCAGTGGAGCCTGTCGTTCCGCCAGTGGAGCCTGTCGTTCCGCCAGTGGAGCCGGTAGTTGATCCACCAGTTGAACCTGTAGTTCCGCCAGTGGAGCCGGTAGAACCAGTGGAGCCAGTAGTTGAGCCGCCGGTAGATCCAGTTGAACCAGTTGAACCACTACCAGTAGTGCCACCGCCTGTATTGGCCGGCGGATTCGGTGCCACTGGTGTGCCCATATTGGCAAGGAAGGTTTGCATCTGTGGAGTATCAACACCATTTTGTGGTGCTATCAAGAAGATGTAATTTGACGGATACCAGGCCCCAGCGGTCCAGTATGTAAATCCGCTCCAGACATCTTTGTTGGCTTGCATGTATTGCATCATCGCGCTCAAATCGGCCAGTGCACCAGGGGCTGATGTCACACCCATTTCGCCAAGAAAGGCGGTTCGATGGTTGGCGCGGCACCAATTTGTGAATCCGCTTAAAGTGGCCACTGCATCACTGACGCTAAGAAAGTCTGTATGAGTTCCAGAGCCGTCATAGTCTAAATATTGGTGTACTTCATAGGCGTAATTGTTGGCGGGGTCTGTGATCTTAATCATCTCCGCAGCATTGAGTTGTACAAATTCTTTGGGGTGATCCCAATATGTGGATGGCACGAGAATTAGGTTCTTACTACCGGTAGTTCTAATGCCGTCAATGGCAGCTTGAGCAGATGCGCGCCATGTGGCCGCGGTCATAGATGAGCCCACGGGCTCGTTCATCAGACCGAAAATAACACGAGGATAGTTTATGTAGTGTGCTGCAATTTTTTTCCAAAAGTCTGCAAACATACTGTTAGGATGGCCACCGGGAACGCCAATCGTGATATTGCGATAGGCACCATAGTTGTGTGGGTCTAACACTATCGACATGCCTTTGGCGTTTATAGCCATTACTACTGCATCCAAACGAGCTAACTCTGCGGCATCAAGATTGCCATTGGCTGTGGGTTGCACTCTCTCCCATGAGAATGGTACGCGGATGCATGTCATGCCTTTTGAGGCGTAGTAGTTTATTTCAGTTTGCGAGGGAAAGACGTAGTTGGTGTTGTATATTCCTGGCACGTATAGCGGGTTGAATTCTCCACCTGAGATATTCACGCCCATCAAGTTCATGCCTGAATTGTCAGCCTGCGCGGCACCACTGTTAGGCACCAAGGTAATATAAATTGCTAATACTGATAGGAAAATGGAGCGATACAGGCGCACGAAAGAGTGGCGTCGCTTTGAGCGACACGATTGGCTATTCGACATAAATTATTCCTCGCCACTAAAGTTGCATAATTCAGGTCAAGGTCAGCTACATTTTGCGAGCCAACGCATACCTGTTATGTCTCCATTCGAAGTCTTGGTCGATCTTGACTTGTGGCAAGCTGCTAGTTGAACCGTCGCAAAGATTCACTAAAAACAGAGTCAGGATGGTCTCAAATGGGGTTATACGAATTAGGCCCAAGTGTTACAAGGCGGTAACGGGTAGAGCCAAAAAAGTTTTATAAAATGCTCGAATTGGGCGCCAGTGGCACCTTCTATTGAAACATGTCATCGGTTAGAGCGTCAAAAGGATCGGCTTTGTCGAAACCATATTTCTTTCTTAGAGCTTTGAACCGGGGGAATATTTCGTCGCTGTCGGTCAGCCAGACGTTAGAAAGAGTGCAGCGGAAGCGATCATTGGCCTTCGATTCGCTTTCAACCTTGTCTATAAGGTCGCTACCGTGGTTCTTTAACAAATCTTCTAAGGTCGCTTCAGCAACATATGCCAGGGCGTCTTTGGATGGAGCGCTCTTCACTAGCTGCAAGACCATAACCCAGCCGTCTTGTGGTTCGTCGCTGACAAGTTCTTGAACATACTTGGCGGCCCAAGAATCTTCTTTATTGCCTGTCTCAAAGTTGCGAAAATAGGCTACTGCGACTTCTTTTGGGTCTCTGGTTTTTTGTTCAGTCATGTCTTTACTGCTAATTGTAGGGACGGCCAATTTTGAATTTGCGGTCAATGTGAAGGGTTGAGTATAGCGGAATCAAGAGATAGTGCTAACTGTCAATGGTTAAGGTCTTTACAATCTTTCGTGAATTTTATCAAGATAGATTGTAAGAACTAGCGCCTGTGACCATCTTGGCTTCGGTGGGGCGAGTCATTCCTTGACAGCTATCGAGCAAACTAGTAAAACCGACTAGTAAAACTGAAGGTTTGAAGTGGTTGCCCTTTGCAATGGTGGGGTCATGAGTAGTGCTACTGTAATTAATCAGGCACCTTGGCGAGATACTGCCAGCGAAAATGTTTTAAGCCATTTGCAGCTGCCGTCGATAGAAGGGATGCCCAACAATTTAGTTTATGATGTTGCCATTATTGGTGGTGGCATGGCTGGTCTGAGTGCGGCTCAGTCATTTGCTCAGTTAGGAGCTAGTGCTGTTGTACTTGAAGCACAGCCAGCTCTTGCTCTTGGGGCATCTGGGCGCAATGCTGGAATACTTTGTGCTGGCATCAATATGCCTATTACTTACACTCCTAAAGGTAGCAGCGCTGCTGACTTGTGGTCGGCTACTCAGAAGAAACTTTTTCAAGTCTTGGAAGAAGCTAGCGAAAAGTCGTCTTTCATTGATGTTAAACGTGTTGGTGCTATGTGCC
The DNA here is from genome assembly GCA_943369735.1 of bacterium Ga0077546. Lineage (GTDB taxonomy): Bacteria > Cyanobacteriota > Vampirovibrionia > Obscuribacterales > Obscuribacteraceae. Next base: position 141,982 of record CALROJ020000002.1, on the reverse strand, counting down.
TAGCGACCAGTAAGACTGCGGCTGCCAGGCTGAAGCGCGAAACCAAAGCACGGCTTGCAGCCGGTATGACTGCTGAGTTGATTGCGCCAGCTGAGGTGTCGAGACTGGCTGGTGGTTTTATTGACGTGAGCAATGTCCTATTAGCTATGTTTCTACCAGACGAGGGTGCCATTCATCCTTTCACTTTGCTTGCTACCATGGCCAATCGCGCTCGCCGGCATGGCTGCCAGATCTATGGTGAGGCACGTGTAGCGAAGATTGAAAAGACAGCGGGTGGCTACAGTGTAAAAACCGCCAACGGCAAGACCATTAACTGCCGTGCTGTTGTGTCGGCAGTTGGGCCGCTAGAAGCACCAACTGGACGCATTTTCGCCCTGTCATTTAAAGTTGAGATTCCTGAGACTTGTCCAGTTTGGTGGGATGCAAATCCTTATATCTATTATGACTATCGCCCTGGTAATGGCTGTTTAACCGTTAGCGGCGGACGATATGGCTTACCCGGTACCACTAAGTGCGATCAGCAATATCATTCTAAAATGGCTGCAGCTACAAGGCTGTGGGTTCCAGCTTTGAAGAACACTGAGCCTGATTACCGCTGGGGAGTAGACCTTCACGTGGCACCAGATTTGTTGCCAGAGCTTGCAGTTCGTGGAGACAACTGGCTTTCAATACAAGGCCTCGGTGCTCTTGGTGTATTGCCAGGCTTGGTTCTTGGTGAGCGGGCGGCTCAGCAAATAACCACCAGCCTCTCTCTTTGCAAGAAATAGATGCAGTCTAAGGCTTGTTTGGGTTTACTTCAGTTTCTTTCATTGGAACATTCGGCAATAGTGGCTCTAATTGGGCAACTAAGAACTCAGCATCAAATTCTTGCATGTAGACATATTTGTCAGCACCCAATAGCTTTCCTGCTAGTTCCGTAGATTTGTTGATAGCTGATGCCGTAAGATTTGGCTCTAGGCATAGCATGACGAAAGCTACGTCTTTGTGCATTGAGTCGGGTGCTTTGATACGTTGGAGAAATTCAAATACTGATTCTTCTTCAAGGTGCGCGGCTGAAATTATCAAGTCGACATGATCTCTGCTATCTAGAAAAGCCATTGCCTGTGCAATAGTCAAGACAGGCACAACTTGATGGCCCGCACTCTTCCAAGCTTCTTTTAGCTTGTCAATGTTTTCGGGGTTCTCCAAAGCCAAAATTCTGTATGTATTTTCGGCATCAAGCTTAAGCGAAGGCTGTTCAATTTTTGTCATTGGCCAGTGCACCGGTGGCTGGGTCTCTACTCATGTGTTTATAGTTTAACCGAGAGCGGATCGGCTTTCAAATGTTAAGCTCACGCGTCATACCGCCAGTGCTAAAGTATTGGAGTCGGCACAATCGCTGGCGCAGGTAATATCAGTAAGGAATGGTTCAATGTACGATGAAAAGACGATTCAGCTTGACCAATTCATGAAAGTAGCAGGTTTGGTTCAATCTGGTGGTCACGCCAAGCAAATTATTCAATCGGGCGCAGTTGTTGTAAACGGCGAGGTTGAAGTTCGTCGCGGGCGCAAACTTCAGGCCAATGACGTTGTTGTTTTTGAAGGGCAATCGTATGTTGTGCCCGAAATAGAAGATTGAGCATTCTCTATGCAGTCAAGCTTCTCAGAGTCCGCCGCCTAGCCCACCAAGATTGTTGATCATGTATGTACCGGTCAAATGAACCAATATTGGAATTAGGGCTAGAGCCAAAAGCTCTTTAGCTAAGCGGTCTCTCTTAACCCTGTTGCGACGCAACCAGCCAACTAGACAAGCCAAGACAAATGAAAGTGCTGTTGCGGCTCGAGAGATGTCTCTGGCGCAATCGTATCCATAGTCAGCCAGTTGACCGACTTCGTTAGATTGACCGTAACGTGGATCGACTGGCGCACCTACTAGACCTTGGGCATTGGCACTGTTTGCTAGAATCCAACACAGTGCCACCAGTATTGATGCAGCATAGGCCTGCAGGCGATTGCGCACTTGCTTCAGTTGCTTGGGGCAATTGTCGGTTACTAGTGTGCCGTCTTCTTTGCGGTAGAAGTAAGTGCAGACGCGCTCTCCGGAAGCTTTTTTGTTGAGTAGAACCACGACTTCTTCATCGCTTAGGCTACTTAAATTGTGGACGTTCAGTTTGCAATCGCCACAAAAACGCACGCTAGAATTGCTTTGCTCTGCCTGCATATCATCCCATTTGACGCTGCAGGGCGACGCAATAAAATAGCTTTGAATTTGATTCTTGATGTCACGCTTGCGCCTGAACGAAAGAACTGGAAACCAAAGACCTGGAAAAGAAAGCATAGCGGCTCACCTCTTGTGGCAGCAAAAAGAAAACAGTGTGGATAGCCAACTTTAAGCGGCGTTAACCTGCCGGTAAAGTGGAGAATCCACACTGAAGTCGAGCTTTTCTATGCCTAGAGCTATTCGCCAGCGTTGAAGCTATTGACGTTAGCTTTGATTCTATCCTTGAATTCTGTTGGCGTATCGACTGGGCAAACCATTTTGACGTACATATGAGTCTTCAATTCTTTTGAGTACGGTGCCAATAACACAGTGGTGCGCGCACCTTGGAATTGTTCGGAAGGTATTTTGTCTTTGTCAAAACCATTGTATTCGCCTGGTCTTAAATCCACATCACCAAGAACCCCGCCGGCATCAGGAGCTAGCTCAAGCTTTCGTGAGTAATGTTCATAGATTTTGCGAGTCTTGCGTTCAAAGTGTAGCGAATTACCTTTTAGCGTTACTGTTGCTTGTGGGTAGAATTCTTTGACAATGGCCATAATATTTTTGTAGATCACATCTGGCGGCTGCTTTTTCAGCACCACTTTAGGCGGTGGAATGCGCTTGTCGGGATCTACGACTAGAGCCGGCTCATTGGCATTGAATGACCGTATTGTGTATTTGAATCTGTCTTTGAACTCAGTGAGTACATCGGGCGGATAGACCAGTTTGGCTAACAAGTGGCTGTTTCTTTGTCTAGAGAACTCGGCCATTGATAGAACCGCTTGTGAGCCATCAACTACATCTGATGGCAATAATTCTTTGTCTGGTCCTTCGTAAGCGCCGGGCTCAAGTGAAACGTCACCAACAATGCCGCCAGGTAATGGGGCCAGGCCAATAGTTTTGTAATGATCACTTTGTAAATCAGCTACTCTGAATTGAAAGTGCAATTTCCTGTTGGCAAAAGTTATCTTACTGTTGGGGTAGAACTCTTTCACAAGGTTTTGCAAGTCTTGGAAAATTGTATCAACGTCCACTGCCTGCGGAGTTGAAGCCGAGGTAGCAGCTATTTGAATCGGGCCAGATGCTTGTGCTGCGGTTTGGGCAGTACAAGATATTGTCAAGACAGTAAGGCAAGAAAGGGCAATTGCGGAGCGGTTAAACCGGGTGCTGTTGAACGACGGCAAGATTCTACCTCTTTGGACTGTATTACTAGGGACGAGTACTACTAGGGACGGGTACTACTAGGGTACTAGCGACAAGCACTACTAAAGACAAGTTACCCGAGATTATACCTGGTACCTTGCCGAGCAGATTAAATCTGCTGTATCCCCACCGCTTTGTTTCTTCCTATTTTTTAGTTAGTAAAGTCGCCTTGATGGCTTCGATTGCGGCGCAGAATCGGGCAATTTCCTCTTCAGTGTTGTAATAGTGCACTGAAGCTCTGACAAGGTCAGATAAACCGCGATTTTCCATATCGATTCTTGTGCCGCTTAGTGTGGACGCTGCGACGTTGATTGCTTCGCTGGCAAGAAACTTCTTTATTTCTATGGCGCTGAGGTCTGACATCGTGAAGGTGACAATGCCACATTTCCTTTCTCCCAGGTCTTGTACTTTCACACCGTCAATCATCGAGAGAGCCGTTCTCAGTTGCTCTGCCAGTTTGTTCACCCGCTCCTCTATGTTGTTTAAACCCAAGCCGAGGGCGTAGTCGACGGCTTCACCTAGGCCGAGCTTGGCTGCAACGTTGCATTCCCAATTTTCAAAACGGCGAGCATCAGGGCGCATTTCGTATTGGTTGCGTTTGCTCCACTCGGCTGCGTGTAGATCAAGAAAGGGCGGCTCCAACTGCTCTAAGATGGTTTTGCGAACATAGAGAAAACCAGTTCCTCTCGGACCGCGCAAGTACTTGCGACCGGTGGCCGAAAGAAGGTCGCAACCAATTGCTTCAACATCAATGGTTAGTTGACCGACTGATTGGCAAGCGTCAAGCAGATAAGTGATCTTGTGCTCTCTTGCCACTTTTCCTACAGCCTCGGCTGGATTAATCAATCCGCCATTGGTTGGTACATGGGTGAGGGCAATCAGTTTGACTTTATCGTCGATTTTCTCTTTCAGACTGTTTATGTCAATTTGGCCATACTGGTCGTTTTCAACTATCTCAATGTCGACCCCACGTAGTTTTGCCATCTGCAAAAAAGCAATGTAGTTGCTAGCGTATTCGTTGCAAGCTGTAAGAATGCGATCTCCGGCCTTTAGGGGCAGGGAGTAGAAGGCCATGTCCCAAGCGCGAGTGGCGTTTTCAACTACTGCAATCTCGTCTCTTTGGCAATTGATCAGTTTGGCAATAGAGTCGTAAACACCCTCTATGCGCCGTTCCTCTTGATTTGCTGCTTCGTAGCCGCCAATGTTTGCTTCTAACTTCAAATGGGCTATTACAGCTGCCAACACTGGTTCTGGCATCAAGGCTGCCCCGGCATTGTTGAAATGCAGTCTTTCTAAACATGCGGGTGTGTCTTGCCGAGCTAGTTGGACGTCTATAGGCTTGGGTATCATCAGTCAAGTTTAGCGCTCTCTAGTGTAATTAGAGATCACCTTGTTCTATTTTTTTTATTGCAGCTCTGGCGTTACGCCTTACTGATTCGTCAGTGAGAGCCTGTTTAAGCACGGGAATAGCGCTTTGGGCCGATGGTCCGATGGCACCAAGAGCATCGGCTGAGAATTGTCGAATATATTCACTTCTATTGCTCATGGCTTTAATCAAGTTCGGTACAGAATCTTTGGCAGGAGCGCCGATTTTTTCAAGGGCGAGGCAAGCTTCTCGTTCGACCTCGAAATTATTATCAGTCAGCATTTTGGCGATGGCCGGAATTATTAGTTCGCTTGTGTCTGCGGCCTTTGTCCTTGGCTCTAGCGCCACAAGGCCAAGGGCAGCAGTGCAAAGCCGTCGGCAGTCAGGGTTCTTCTCGTTGAGAGATTTGATCAGTGGTGCAATGGCATCGTGGCCAATGGCCGCTAGAGCCTGCTCGGCGTTGCTTGTGGTGTTTCCTTCGGCTAGGACATGTAGAAGGGCCGGAATTGCGTCTTTGGCCCCGGGGCCGATGGCTTGAAGTGTTTCGATGGCACGGTCGCGTAAATATTGTTTGTCATCAAGGGTCTGAATCAGGATGGGAACCGCTTCTGTGGCCTCTGGGCCAATGTTTTTCAATATGCTAAGGGCTTGCTGTCGTTCACCGTCGTGAATGCCATCGACTACTTTGATTAGCTCCGGCACAAAAGGAGCAGCTCCAGTACCCATATCATCAAGTTTCCTCAGGGCGCTTAGGCGCACAGATACGTCTTTTGAATGAAGCTCCGTGGCTACCCCTGGTACAACATCAATAGGGCCATGTCTCAGCTCAATGGTTACTTGTTCGCTTTGAGCAGAGGCCGCCTGAGGTAAAAATCCTATCAAAAGTACTGTCAGTGCCAGTCGCTTATAGTTAACTTGCATGCTCTTCTCCAATTTTCCCGCTTTTTTTGCTAGTTTCCTTCGTCTTGGCTCTACCCTTTGGGTGAAAGATTTAGGGTCGTTGGTCTGATATTCTTTGCCATTGCCTGCGGCTGTGTTTTTCTATGTGGCGAAAGTGGCATATAATCGCTGTTATGAGTCGATTTAATCAAGTCAAATTGGTAATAAATAAAAGCTCTGGCCGGATGCCTTCTACTGTAAATGGCGCAGGGCGCATCTTATTAGTTCGCCTGCTCTCTGCGGTATTGGCTATTGGCCTAGCTTCATCGCTCAGCGCTTGTGTTGCTGTTCGCCGATCAGGGCTGAGTGAAGACTTGAAAAAAATACGAGCAGCCAAGCAAATTAGACTAGAAGATAAGGTGTATGAATTTGGCAACGAAAGCCATAAATTCAGAATATTGCCGCCCAAGGGATTTCTCTATTCTCATGTAGATACTTCTCAGGGACAGATATTTACATTTTCAACTCCAGCTCGCAAAGACGGTCGAGCCGGCGTTTTCAGCGTTAGCTGTGTTGCCAACAAAGCTGGGCACGATCAGGTTCAGTCGAGCAATGTCTTGAGCTCAGTGTTAGAACCGTTGGCTCGAAATTGTATTGATTTTCATGAGGGTTCGGTAGAGTCATTTGATGAGAAAGGGCGCTCTTTCTTAGGAGTCCAATTCACTGGTTCGTATGGAGGCTACTATCCAATTATTGGATATGTTTACGTGACTCCTGTGCAGGGCGGCTTTTATGTTGTGCAATGGCAGGATGGCGAAGTGCATTTTCCCTTAACAAAAGCGGTAATGCTGAACTCCTTCAAATCAATGGAAATTGAGTATTAGTATTGCTTGAATGCTTGCGGCTGAAAAGTCCAGAGGAGAGAATTGAACCATGCTGATGGCTGATACACTGGCAATATTCTTGGTTGTGCTGGGTTTTCTTTTGGCCTTGCCTGGGTTGTGGTTATTATGCTCTGGCCTTTGGCCGACCGCCGTGGCTCGAACTACTGCTGATTGCGATTCAGGATTGCTCTTCCCTTTTCTTGTAGGTATACCGATTTCGGTGGTGGCATTCTTTGCTACTGTTTTTGCTAGCAAAGAACTTGGCCCGGCTAGCGGATTTGTGTCAATTGCTATTGTCTGCTTCTATGTCCTATTTGCCAGCGTTGGTATCGCCGGCTTAACTACGTCAATTGGCAATCGCTTGCCTTCACCAGCCGATATCGAGCGCCCCTGGAAGGCGACGATTAGAGGAAGCGTCGTTTTGGAATTGGCCTTTCTCTTGCCCCTTTTAGGTTGGTTTGTACTCCTGCCAGCGGCTTTGATTGTAGGCTCTGGTGCTGCTTTTCGGTCTATTCTCAAAGGTGTGAGAAGGTCTAAGCCTGCTAAAAGCAAAGTTGTATCGGGGGCCTCAGAAACAAAGGAAACTCAGCAAATTCAGGAAACTTTAGGCAGTAACCCTGAGGTAGCCTGATGACCGTCTCTCGGCGCGATGTTCTTAAATTTGCCGCACTTGCTGCTGCCTCTGCTGGCACTTTGCCTTTGAGTGGTTGTGAGAGCATCACCAGTAGTGCCAGTAAGTGGTTAGGTGAGGGCATTCCCTCGAAGGTTGGCGTGGCCAATGGCGCGGCAGTTGATCCTGATTTTCATTTCTTATCGCGGGCAACTTATGGTCTCTGGCCGGGAGATCTTGATTATTTGAAGAAGGTCGGCCGAGAAAAGTGGCTGGTCGAGCAGTTGAATTACGAGAAAATTGATGACCGCGCTTGCGATTTGAGGGCGCGGCGCTTTGAGACTTTGTGGCTTGATCCAGGCACCTGTTTCGAGTACAAGAAGCCAGTTTTGCGTGACGAACTGGTGCGCCACATGTTGCTTCGTGCGGTTTATAGCAAGAGGCAACTTTACGAGGTAATGGTCGGATTTTGGAGTGACCATCTCAATATTGATGTGGGAAAGGGCGATGCCATTTACGCTAAAGCCACTGATGATCGCACTGTCATCCGTCGCCATGCCTTGGGTCGGTTTCAAGATCTTATAGCGGCATCTGCTAAATCGGCTGCCATGCTGATTTATCTCGATGGCAAAGAAAATCGCAGCGCTGCTCATCCTACGGCCAAGAATATTCCCAATGAGAACTATGCTCGCGAATTGCTTGAGTTGCATACTATGGGTGTTGACGGTGGCTACACTCAGCGTGATGTCTATGAAGTTGCTCGCTGCCTTACCGGCTGGCGAATTCATACACCGTGGCAGCGTGGCCAGATTTACTTTGAATCTGCCGAGCACGACGATGGCGCCAAGGTGGTTTTAGGTAAAACCATAGCCGCTGGAGGTGGTGAACGAGATCTTGATTCTGTACTAGATATTGTCTGTAAGCATAAGTCAACGGCTCGTCATATTGCCACCAAAATGCTACAGCACTTTGTTAGTGAAGTGCCACCTAAGGCTATGGTGACCAAAGTTGCTACAGTCTTTGAGAAAACTGGCGGCGATATTAGGGCAATGCTTAGAGCAATATTTACAGACGAACAATTTGATCAATTCGCATCTGGCAAAATTAAGAGACCATTTCATTTCATTGCTAGTTCGCTACGGTCACTTGCTGCTGATACTTATGCGCACTCATCTTTGACAGAGTATTTGAACCGCATGGGACATGCCCCGTTTCAATATCCGACTCCTGATGGTTATCCTGATCAGTCGTCATATTGGTTATCTACCTTGCTATGGCGCTGGAATTTTGCACTTAGTGTTTGTGACAATAAAGTACCGGAGGTAACCATACAACTAGCAGAGCTAGCCACCGCTGTTGGTGCTCTTGCTGAAGTGGAACAAGATGGAGAAACTAAACAAAGCTCGACAAGTGTCAGTAAGCTTCAGCTTGATAGAATGTTTTCTCATTTTGTTGGTCGCGTGCCAACCACCTTGGAGCGTCAAACCCTTTTTGAGTTTCTCGCTCAATCCAAAAAAGATGCCCGCCCGGAGTTGGTTGGTCTGATTCTCTCTTCTCCTGCCTTCCAGAGGTGTTGATGGCATCTCCAAACGATTACTCAAGAAGGGCGTTCTTGCGCAAACTAGCCTTTGCCGAAGAAGCACATTTGGGCACTGTCAATAAGTCTCTGGTTTGTATTTTCTTGCGCGGTGGCGCTGATACTCTCAATATGCTCGTGCCATACGCTAACGACGACTACTATAAATTGCGTCCCAATATCGCCATCAAGAGCCCTTCTCGTGGCGGTTCTGCTGCTGCCATTAAGCTTGATGATCACTACGGCTTCCATCCTAAAATGGCACCACTTTTGCCCATTTATCGAGAGGGGCGTTTGGGTATGGTGCAAGCTGTGGGAACCGATAACTTTACGGGCTCTCACTTTGAGGCTCAAGATCAAGTAGATCATGGCGAATCTTGTGGCCATAGCCTTGGTGGTGGCTGGCTTGGGCGACACTTAGCTACCCGCAGCTTGGCGCAGCAAACGCCACTTTCTGCCGTGGCAATCGGTACGGCGTTGCCTGAGTCACTTCGCGGTGCTCCTTCTGCTAGTGTGCTCAATTCGATTGAAGAAATTAAGTTGCAGGCTCCGGCTGGTCAGTCGCAGGCTATTGCCAAGGCTTTGGCCAAGCTCTATGGCGCAGAAGTGGCACTGCTAGCTGAGCCTAGTAAGACTACTCTTGATCTCCTCGGCCGTGTGGAGAAGCTTCAAGGTAAGGCTTATCATCCCGCTAATGGTGCTGTCTATCCAGATAATACTTTTGGCAATGGCTTAAGAGAAATCGCTCGTCTGCTTAGGGGTGGAGTTGGATTGGAGGTTGCCGCTCTCGATTTAAATGGTTGGGATACTCATTTCTTCCAAGGTGCTGAAGCTGGTTTGCAGGCCGATAGCATTGAACAATTGGCAAATGGCCTGGCCGCATTTGATAAAGATTTGGGCTCTGCTAGAAGCGCTGTTACTACATTGGTAATCACCGAGTTTGGTCGTCGCAGCTACGAGAACAGCTCAATGGGAACCGATCATGGTCGCGGATTTACAGTATTTGCTATTGGAGATCGTATCGCTGGTGGTCAGGTGCATGGCCCCTTGCCGCATTTGACCCGGGGACAACAACTAGATTTACTGGGTCCGTCGGGCTTGGCTGTGCAGTTTGACTATCGCTCAGCTCTTTCTGAAATTCTGGTGCGCGCTCTTGATAATCGCCGCATTGAAAACGTTTTTCCTGGCTTTAAAGGGCAAGAGATAGGCCTAGTGAAACGGGCTATTGTTTAGCGCTGGATTATTTCTGACCCAGAACGATCTGGTAAATGAGAAAAGTCGAAAAACTTGCTGATCTGTATAGGTATATGTACGGGTCGGAACGACCCTTGAAAAATTAACAGCCTGGTTCATCCCGCCACCATCCCCCCCTTGCCACCATCGCCCCCCGCAGCGCCAGAGACACATTTCGTCTCGTTGGCGTACTTTGAGGTACTTTTACCATGGTTGAGAATTCTGATAAGTCCAGCAAGCCAGTGGCTAATGATCAAATTTTGAATTTTGCCCCAGAGGACAATTCTAAGCTAGCCAGTGCTGCTCTCTCTAACGAAGCTATGACAGCCTTGAAGCGACTTGATGCTGAGATCAGAGATCATAAAAAGCAGGAAAATGAGCAATCATATTTAGGATCTGCTTTTGATTTCTTGTATAGAAAAGATGAGAAGTCCCTTAAGGCTCTTGAGGCTATGAAACTCACCGCTGAAGATGCCCTAAAGAAAGGGGATTTAGCTACTGTCGAAGGGATGACTAAGAACGTCAATAAGCAAATCGAGGAAGATCTACGGGCTCGCGGTTGGCAGAAAGATATCAATTTTTATGGTTCTACTGGCGTCAAAGTTGGTGCCGTAATGTTTGGTGGCCCTATTGGTTGGGCCGCTACTGGTGCCCTTTATATGGCAGATGAAGCCCGGCCTGCTGACTCGGCCAAAGAACAACTAGTTGACGCTGGTTTTGGCTTGGTTAAAGGTCTCGCCTTTAAAGGTCTTGTGGGTGGTGTTGTTGGCAGCAATCTCAACCTTGGCCTTAAGGGTGCCGCTATGTCGCTTGGTGGACGCGGTATCGATACTTTGGCGACTTCGCGAAATTATTACGATCATGCTGGCAACTTTTCACCCCTTGATGGACTAGGGCATGCCGCAGCCAATAGTTTTACTCCAACTAACTTAGCGATGGATGCTGCAGCTATGGGTATTGGTTATGGTATCGGTAAAGGTGTTTCTAAGGCTTTTGGACCAGTGCTTGAACGTAGCGCCTTTTGGACTCGCATAGCTTCTAGTGGCGTATATGGTGCATCGTCTGGAGCCGTAGCCGAAGTCAGTATGGCAAGAGCCACAGGTGAGGCTGTATCTCTTCGCCGTGTGGGCACAAGAGCCGCTGCTAGCGGACTTCTCTACTCGTTAGCTTCTGTACCTGGCGCGCTACAGGCAGACGTGATGGATTATCGTGAGTATCGCAAGTTGGGAACGGTTAACGCTGAAAAGCTCGATCAACCAATTGAGTGGAAAACAGGTAATGGCGATCCCATGCGGGGTGAAGCCGGAGATTGGATGGTGTCTGACGCTAGCGGCAGCAAATGGACCGTTAAGCCCGATATCTTTGCCAAGACCTATGGTGAGGTTCCCGGTAGTTTAGGCCAATATCAAAAGACAGCCTTGGGCGTAGCCAGGCGGCTGACATTCCCTACTACTATTGAAACACTTGAAGGCAAGGGTAGTGGTAATGCTGGAGACTATATGATGCGCGGTCCGGCTGGCGAGTCTTATATTGTCAGTAAGTCTAAGTTTGAGTCTATTTACGTGCCAAAGTGAGTTGGTAACTGAAATTTTCTCAGAATGGTGCAAAATGTAGCAAGAAGCTAAAGGCGCGGGTATGATAACCTGAGCTAATGAAAAGAATTGATCATATAGGCAGAATTCGATTTGGTTCAATTGTCGCGGCACTTATTTGCCTTGGCGGTTTGCCAGCTATTGCCTTGCCTGGCTCAGGTGTTATGTCTTTCAGGTATAACGATTCAATTCAGGCTTCTGCTCCACTTACTGCCGCTGCTCGTAGAGGTCTTGGAGCCAAGGCGATTACTGGTTCACAAGTTCAGACACTGCTGTCTTCGCTTCTTTTTCTCAATTTGACCACTGTCAAACCGGCCATTGTTTCTAAGGCAGATATTGCTCTAACTGACTCTATTGGCATGCAAATCAAAGCTGGAGAGCGTCCGAAGATCTCTGAATTATTGTCACTCTACAATTTGCGCATGAAAGAGAAGCATTATCTGGCTGCGCTTAGCTGCGTGTCGTTCATTTCGTTTCTCCATTCTTCTAATACAAATGAAAAATTGCCACTAGTGGTGAGTGACTCAGACTTGATGAAAACCAAGCTTCTTGCTGGTCGCGAACTTCTAGATAGAGCAGAAGCTGAAGCTAAGAGTTTTGAAGCTAACTCAATGCTTCACTTAAAACTAGCGAAGTCTTTGTTGCAATCTTCTGGCGATAAGAAGTTAATTGCTCGTGTAGACAGCGATATTCAGAAGCTTGAGAAAACCGGGCTCAAGCCTCGTGGTTATGCTGGTTTTCTTATGCTCGGTAATTTTGTGAATGGCTCGATTCAGTATAGCCCTGCTTATTACTGCAAAACCATTAAAGTTGGTGATTGCATTGTATCTGTTGACGGAGTTTCTACTGATGGACTCAGCTCTCAGCGTGTGCGTCGCCTACTGGATGGCATCGAGCCTAATGTGGCAAAGATAAAACTTGAACGGGGCAAGCATCGCATTTCAACTAGTTTTAAACGTGGTGAACCCCTGCCTGCTTCTGTCCCTGATAATTTGTCAGCGCAACAGTATCTGCAACTTGCTAGTCAGTTGCGCGAAGTTTGTCGCTTTGAAGATGGCCGTCTAGCTTTGGCCAAAGCGCAGAAGGCCGATGCCAACGGTCCGATAGCCGATCGGGCCGCAAAGATGCTCTTGGCGCGCTTTCCTCGGGTAGAGCCAAGTAAGCAAGCCGTGCTTCTCTATTCGTCGGCTTATTGGTTGCACCAAGATAAAAGTGAAGCGGCCGAGAAAGTATTGCAACGTTGCATTGCCTCTTGGCCTGAGTTTGAGCTTCCATACAGACAACTTGCTTCTGTGTATAGAAGTTCTGGTCGGCTGGCAGAGGCTAAATCTATTTTGGAAAAACTGCTAAAGATAAATCCGAATTATGCTCGTGGCTGGAGTGATTTGTCTCAGGTGAAATTGCAACTTGGCGAAAGAGCTGGTGCAATGGCCGATGCCAGGCATGCAGTTGAGCTCGACCCTGACGACGACGTTTTGAACTCGTGGTTGGCAGAGCTAGTCAAAAGAGACTCAAGAAATTCTGAGAAAATCAAGTAATTTACTTGAACAAACTGTCATTTGGCGATATCGAACATTACCACCAGCGATGGTATCGCTTGAATGAGAAAACCAGTCATGAATAAGATTGCTCCGGCAAAACCAAAAGAGCGATCGGGTAGATTGTCCGCATACCATTCAATCATTGGTGAGAGTGTGGTCACGACAAGAACGGTGCCAGCAAATGTCAGGCCTAGCTTGATGCCAAAGTGAGCTACTTTCAGGCTATCTCCACCGAAGCTGGCGCCCACTAAGGCTGTTGCTGCTGCCAAGCCGCCAAGTACCAGGGCTATTATCAGTTGGGCTTTTTTGAGATGAGGTTTCTTGTCGCTCTGATAAAATTCTGCCGGTGTAATTTTAAATTTCGGCAGTATCACTGAAACAAGCAGTGACAATGGCCCGAGAATTAGAGCCAGAGATTTGTAGTCGACCACCCAGAGTGCCAGTGTCAGAGCAAGTGCTCGAAGTGCACCAATGCCAAGTAAGAACCAAAATGTATCAGTCTTTCCTTTGCCGATGCGATCTATGTGCAAGCCGAAAGCAGCTCCCAGTCCGATGCCTGCAATCAAGGCAAACTTTGGTCCGAGAGGGAAAATGAAACCGGCAATCATCAAGAGGCTATAATTGACGAGGCGAGTGATTGTACTAAGCGGACCTTTCTCGCCGCCGAATAGGTCGTAAGCTAAGTAGAGGCCGCCGACAAGGTCGCAGGCCATTCCAAGTAGAGTCAGTTCAGCTGAAAAATGCGGTTCCATAATACTCTGCCAAGTTTAGGCAATAAACATACCATTGATGGGTGAGATAGTGAAAGGGCAGAATATTTTAGAGCGCGTAGTCGAAACCTATGCCTCTTTTCACTCTTACAGTGATACTGGTACTGTCGATTCAGCAGATTCGCCAGGTGTGCCCATAGAGTTTCAAACCGATTTCAAAAGACCGCTGTATTTTCGCTTTAATTGGCTTTCCTGGCACCCTAAATTCGGCAAGACCAGGCCAGCGAAAGAAACCACAATCTGGTCTGACGGTAAACAATTTATTACTAGTTTTCATGGAGAATTTGAAGCGGCAGAGCGGTTCTCATTATTGGTCGCGGGAGCGACCGGAATTTCTAAAGGTGCTGTGCACATCATCTTGAATATTCTCAGCCCAGAATCACTGGGTCTAGACAGCCCGTGGCATGAGATGATCGATGTCAGGCGTCTTGATGACCAAGCGTTAGATTTGCCTGCCGGTAGTAGTAGTAATGGTAGTGTGAGAGATTGCTATTGCATTCGCGGCACTAGTCGGGCTGCTGATGATACCGATGTTTGGGTGGAAAAAGACACTTTTATAGTGCGGCGTATAAAAGAGACGAGTGTAATTACTGAGCAGCAGTGCGAAGAGATGCGAGCCTTTGCTCAGCGCCCAGATCAAGTTGAGATGATGGTCCGTGCCCTTAAAAAAGAAGGGATTGCCGAGGAAGTAATCGCTGAAACTATTGCTGGATTGGCAACTATATTTAAGCCGAGAACTCACTTTAGTGAATACAACTACAAGTCAGTTCGGGTTAATCAAGTACTTGAAGACAGTGTCTTCATTCCATCTAGCTAGGAAGCTCGCACCTTTTGATTAGCAGTGAAGTTGCTTGAAGCCGGCTGATTAGCCAGGCTAATCAGTAAGTTTTTGACGTTTTGGTCTTGCACCGCATTGATGAGTGCCTCGTAGTTTTTCTCGGTGACAAAATTGTATTTGACTTTGAGGCCGCTCATGTCACCATTGCCATTGTTGTCGTTTTTGAAGGTGGCTTGGATAGCACGTGTTAGAGCTCTCACCTCGGCAACTGAGTGCCGTTTACCGTCAGTAGCAAGAATGCGCTCTGCCGATTGCCAGGGCCCTTCTCCTCTGCGCACAGTGGCAAGCTGTATCAGGTTGTCGCTCGGCTTAAGAGCAACTGCCTCTGGCTTAGTTTCTTTTTCTAAGGGTACAGGTTTAGGAAGTACTTCGGCCGCTACTTCAGGCACCGCGGCGCGAGCAACCACTGGCGGTACTAATGGCGCAACTACTGCTTCCTTTGTGGTTTGCGCCGCCGCTGCTTTTTCGGCTGCTACTCTTTCAGCGGCAGCTCGTTCAGTGGCAGCTCGTTCGGTGGCAGCACGTTCTGTGGCGGCTCGTTCGGTGGCAGCACGTTCTGTGGCGGCTCGTTCTGTGGCGGCTCGTTCAGTAGCCGCTCGTTCTGTAGCAGCTCGTTCGGTGGCAGCTCGTTCAGCGGCGGCTCGTTCAGTGGCAGCTCTTTCTGCCAGTGTCTTTGCAGCCGCTTGATCGCTCAGAGCCGCTGCTGCTACTTTGCTCTCGACGGCTGGCGTAATAACCTGTGCTGCTACTTTGCTTTCGACGGCTGGCGCAACAACCTCTGCCGCAGCTGGTTCGATCGTTTCAGCGACTACTTTTTTCTCGGCTACCGCTGGTACTGCCGGCTTAATTGCCCCTTCGGCAGTTTCGATGGTCCTGGGATTGATTTGAGCGACCTCTTGCGCTAAGCGCGAATCAGCAGCACTGACGGGGGCAACTTCGATGGTCTCTTTTACTGCGGCTGTTTCAAGCTGGGGAAGAAGTTTTGGCACAGCCGCTGGTACAACTTCTGGCAATACTTCTGGCACAACTTGTGGCAATACTTCTGGTACAGCAATTTGCTCCACTTTTGGTGCTGCCGCCTGTTCTAGAGCTTGATGCTCTGCCGCTTGACGCTCAGCTGCTTGCCGCTCAACAGTCTGGCGCTCAATATTGCTGACTGCAAGGCGCTGTGACAGGTTTTGCTCAGCTGTTTCTCTGGCGATGGTAGATGCCGCTATTTCTGCATCTTTTGCTGCTATGCCAACTTTAGCGCCAAGGCCGATTGGGGCAATCAAAGCTCCTTGCACGGCCCCTATGAGACCCTGCTTGGTTAGGTTCTCGGCACTATAGTCGAACGTGCCATTTTCCATGGATGCAATCATGGCTGGTCGCGCGATGGCACCGGCAGTGGCACCTGCTACTACAAGTTTAGTAGCTAAAGTGGCACCTTCTCTAGTGGCAAGTGCTGCCAGAGAAATACCACCAGTGGGCCCAGCGAGAGCGATGGCTGCGGCTATCGATGCGGTTGTAAGAGTAACATCGGCAACAAAGTGTGCATATTTTTCATTAGAGTCAAGATTGTTCTGGTAGGTTTTGCTGTAGTACTCAGCCAGAGCTTCTTGCACTGCTGGCGGTAGTTTCTCCATATTGGCATTGAATTGCTTGAGCACCCCTTCATTGACTTGAAGCATTCTTTCTTGGCCAAGGCTTGTACCATCACCAACTGAAAGAGGAGCAAATTTATTCATTCTGTCGAAGAATGATTGCATACCATCTGTGTTGCTTGCTGTTAAGTAGCGCGAGTATTGCTCAGAGTGGGCCGCATCGACTTTGCCTAAGAAGTCGTTGTCGAGGGTGCCACCATAGCGCTTTTGATATTCCGACTTTAGTTCTTGCTTCTGTGGCGTTGTCAGAGTGGCCAGTTGACTTTGGAAGTCTTGGAACTTTTTGTCGTCACCTAGTACGAAAGAACGCAGTTGATCTACCAGTTGAGGCTGCCCATTTTGAGCAATTGTATTGCGCAGCACTTGCTGCTTCTCTGGGCTTAGACCTTCTCGTTTGGAGATACTTGAGAACAAATCTTGGTCGAGGTCACCGCCATATTTTCGGCTGTAGTCAGCTTTCAATTGGGTTTGTTGCTCAGGGCTCAGCTTGGCCAGGTCGGCTTGGAAATCTTTGAGCGAGCCGCCATCAAGTACAAGCGAACGCAAGTTGTCGGTAAGATCTGCTTTGCCATTTTGGGCGATAACATTGTCTAAGATTTTTTGCTCTGGTAGAGGAAGCGATTCACGAATGCGGCTACGGTCGGCTTCTGGCAGTTTTGCTAAATCTGGATATCTGCCCACTAGCCAATCACCTGCTAGCCCGCCTGACAAAGCTACTTTAGTGCCAATATACGATTGACCCTTGCCATCAGTGAGCAAGTAGGCAAAATTACCAGGAGTACCGAGAGCTGCAGAGAAAGTTTTGTAGAGCAAATCATCTTCTCTACTTACTTCGCCTTGCTTCTCACCTCTTTGCACCGCCAACACGTTCTGCATCCGCGCTAGCAAAGCTGGGTCTTTCATTAGCTCTTCAACTTTACCAATAGTCGCAAGTTGCGCTTTATTGGCAGCGCTTGAGTCTACGGATGTATCGCTGTCGATTTTCTCTGCGCGGGCCTTGAGGAATTGGTCAACTTCTCCTAATACTGGCGGCTTGCCTGTTTGCGCCGTCTGCTCTAAGAGGCGGCTGGCGAGAAGTTGGGCGGGAATGTTGCCAGTGGATCTGTCGGTCAGATACTGGCTGGCGAATGAATCAACTGAGGCTTTGAAGGCCGGGTCACTTTGATAGCGGCTTGCATCTGCAGCAGTCATTCTCTCGATGTGACCGACTGCCTCGCTAGTTTTGGTAACGCCAGAAGCGGTGAAGTTTTGCATGTATTGTTCAAGGGGCCGCTCCACTGCTTGTGACTGCTCGAAAGTTGCTGGTTGGCCTGGCTTTTGCCCTGGTGGATTGAGCTTTGCCTCTATTAATGCCAGTACCTGTTTTTGTTCATCAGCTGTGGCATAAGATTTTAGAGATTCGGCTAAGTTAGCTTTGTAAGTTGGATTCTTTAGCAGATTCCATTCGGTAGCTGTCATGTTTTCTACACGATTCATCAGGTCGTTGGTGGTATGGCCACCGCCAAATCCCAGGGTGCTATCTTTATGCAATTCGGCCAGGCCTGAAATCAAAGTTTTGCCACCATGCATTAGTTCATCGCGTAGCACGTCTCGACGTGTGCCCGATGCTGAGCTTTGAATACTTTTTTCGATGAACTCATAGAAGCGCTTTGCCTCTTGTTCTTGAATTGTTTTTGGCTCGGCACCTGACTTTACTAAATCTCTTCCGCTGGCATAATCGCGGCGCTCTTTAGCCGTGGCATTTGAGAAAACAAGATCGCTGTTGGCAGCGTTTTGGAAGTAAGGCAAGATTGCTGCTGTATCAGCTTTAAGTATGGTGCCTAGTGATATGCGCCCTTCCCGCAGGTAGTCTTCTGCTATTGGGTTAGGCACTAAACCTTGCCCCCGTGCGGTGGTGCCAAACGTTTTTCTCATATTCGCTACAAATTCAGGATCACTGTTGAGCGCAGCTCGTGCTTGAACATTGGCTGGCAAGTCGCCACCAATTACACCAGCGAACATTTGTAAGTCGCGTGATTGCACGGCCTTTTTCGCCATATCCACGATTTCAGCAGAGTCGATTTTGTCTACACCCTTCAAGAGTGTAGAGAAGATTGCTTTCTGGTTCTCGCCCACACGGCTTGATTCAACGCTCTGTATGTCAGTGGTAAGTGGTTTGCCGTAGTCTTTTTGATAATTTGCTTGTAGTTCAGCGGCTTGGCTTGAATTTAGTGGCGCCAAGGTGCTACGTAAGAGCCTCATCCCGCGTTCTGGATCTTCTTTCATCACCTCGAGGGCGATGCGAGCGTTGCCAGCGAGGTTGGTGGCGCCGTCTTTGCGGTTGAGCATTGCTTCTATGGTGACGAACTTTTCTCCGTCGCCCAATTGGTATTTCAGTTCATCACGCAGAGATTTTCCAAACTTTTCTTGGTATTTTGCTTCTAGAGCTTGTCTATCGGCCTGTGCCATGGGGCCAAGGGTACGGGCTAGAGCGTCTGTGTCTGGCGCACCAATGAGGAAGAGATAGTTGGTGAGTTTGTCTTTGACTAGATCGACGCTGGCGTTGATGGCTTCAGGTGAGAGCCGCGATTCGGCTGGCTTGGTAGTCTGCTCTGGTAATTTTGTAGTTTGTTCAGGAGCGAGGACCGGTAGCGAAGCGTTTACTGTGGCACCCTTGCGGGTATCGGCGACAAGGGCGCTGCCGATTAGTGGTTGGGTTTCGAGTAGGGCTGGTTTGCCAACAAGCTCGATGGTTGGTAGCAGATCTGTTGCGGTTTTGGAGGTTGCTTGTGGTGTTGCTAGCTGAGAGTCGGCTGCCTTGGTCAGGTCGACGCCGCTGACTTTGCTGGTCGCATCATCCGTGTTCTTAATTTCAGGATTTAGGTCTTTTGCTTCTGTGGCTGCCATAGTAAGTCTTCCACTGTCGAATAACTGCTAACCAGGGCGTCTATTTGACTTGATCTGATTTGATGCCTGCTCAGTCAATTTATCCAGTTATCTAATTAATTAGACAACCTACAAATTAATTGTATTGAGCGCGACGTGACAATTATGTGAAAGTATTGTGACTGGGTTGTGATTAAGCCCTAAGGGGCTATTTTCTTTGGCCTATTTGCCTGGCTATTTGCTTTGGGGTAATTCAGTAAGTGTCTTAGGGGTCGGAATCTTGTCGAAGGCCATGAGGCGCTGCTCTGTCTCTGCTCCGTTTTCCTTCAGCCACTTGCTCATCTCTGGACCGGCCTTTTCGCCATAGACTTTGTGTGAATAGATAATGGCGTAGCCACTGTCGTTGACGAGAACGAAGCGGGCAAATACTGCCTCTAAAAACTTTGGATCGCCCAGCAGAGCCGCAATTATGTGTTCGGCTGGTTTGGTTGCGGTTCTCTCTTTCGAGTCTGTTCTCAGAATTTTGCCATGCTCCTGGTATTTGACTACCACTAAGTTGGCCACGGCTGATAGTGCTTCGCCAGTTTTTACCCCAGGATATAGATTTATGGTCATCATATCTTTCCAGGTATTTAAATTGGGCTGGTCTAAGGGAGTGAATTCGTTTTGATTCTTTTGCGACCAGCGGTGCATATATTCATTTCCAGCAAAAGGGAATTTTAAATTGCTTTCGGCTGCGACGGGGGCTGCCATTGAGAGACTAGAGACCAGAGAAAGAAGTGCAGTGGCTATAACAAAAGCTGTATCGCTCAAGGGTGATTTTTGCCATGGTCTCTTATTGACTTGGCTTGGCTTAGCTGCGTTCATTCTGTTTTGCTTTCTCTTCTGATAACGTTACGGTCAACCTTGGGCAAGTTTAGCGCAGATTCTGCCTGGCTAAGTGCCCGGTCAAGTGTTTGGCTCAGCAGAATCTGGACTGCAATGTTTCTGCAACAATTGGTCAGTACCTTGGAGATATCAAGTTCGCAACTCTGAGGTAGCTGAATGGCTTTTGATGACCCTTCTGTGGCTGTGAAAAAGGAGTTTGTACCAGACGAAAGCCATGATAAAGAGAGGCTTTCGGCGGAGGCTGCAGAGGCTTTCAAGCCACAAATGAAGCCTAATCTATTTGATTTAGCAGCTAACCATAGTGCTGCTCTTGAGTCAGCTGTAAAGCCGAAAGAGCCTATCCGGCAGGTCAACTTTGAGCCACAAAGATTGGGGCGGAACGAAACAGTTTTGCCTGCTTTGGTGCTGGAAGAGAAAGGTAAGCCTGAGAGACTGGTTGCATTCCGCAAACCGGAGGAGGTGGAAAAATCTGATACCAATTCGGCGACTAAGTCTAGCTCCTCTGAGTCTGCAGTTAATTCGAAGGTTGCGGTACTGGAAGACGGTACTTATACCCGTGATGCTAATAATCGAATAATTGAGATAGTTTCGCCCGATGGCAAGATAAAGCATACCTTTAGGCGTGCGGACCCTAATTTTCCAGATCGTATTACTTCTGAGGTGATAAACGATCAAGAAGAATATCGCTTTATTGGCAATTGCAAGAGTGGTGGCAAGCCTGTCATTTTGGATGGTAAGGAGAACAATAGCTATTCTATATATGATACGAAGGGCCAGCTCAAAGGTAACTGGTCTGGCATACGCCATGTCAGTCCTGAGGGAGTGTTCTCCGTGGGAACTGGTTCGATTGCGAAGGCCGGTGAGAAAGGTTATGACGATTTTGGCGCCAGTGGAAACAAGCTAACCGAGGCCGAGGTTGAGCGCCGCAATAGTGGTGGCATTTGGCCGGAGAGACGAGAGTGCGAGCATGCCGATGGTACTAAATATAGAGCCGATCTTTTGGGGAAAGATTTGCGTTCATTGACCGAACAACGAGAAGTGGGTGGCAAGTTAGAGGAGCAAGTATGGCGCAAGGGTGAGTCTGGCTATACCTGTGACAAGCTGCCGGGAGAAGTAAGAAAGAATCTTGAACTGCGGCAGGATAAATCTCTTTCTTATGAAGATAAGGATGGGGTGCGTCACGTTAAGTATCAAGATGGCAGCAGCGATACGGTCAAAGATGGTAGCACTCAGCATTTTGATGCTCTCGGTCAGCTGGCAAAAATAACAGGGGCTAATGGAGATTCGAGAAGCTTCTCGCGCACTGGTGCGGATGTCACTGCCTACACTGATACGAAAGCTGGGCAAGTAACTACCTGGCAACTTTCAGCAAGTGATAAAGATAGCTGGTCTTCTGCTGGCAAGAGTGAGAAGAGAGTTGGACTAAAGACCGCAGCTGATGGAGCTATTGAGTATAAAAATGCCGATGGTAACCGCGTTCGGGAGAATGCTCAGTTTTCTAAAATCGAGTTCAATAGCGACAACAAGCCCGTTAAGGTTACACAAGATAGGAGTGAGAGAACTTTCGAGTGGTCCGGTGAACAGCTCAAGTCGATTGTTGATAAAGTCAGCAGCAAAAACGGAGACAGCATTAAGGCCTGGAGTTCTGCCGATGGTAAGACTCTTACTCGCGAAGTAAATGGTCGCATACGCACATGCGAATTGGCACAAGCTCCTAGTGAAGACGGCGATTATGGCTATAAGAATAGCGATGGTAAGTCGCGGCTAGCCAAAGTGACAAACCTAGAAAAACAGGCAGATGGAGCACTTGGCGGATCTGAGAACGTCGTAGAGGCTCGTGAAGACTTTATGGATGCGCTTAAGGCAAGTGGTCTTAGCGAACAACGAGCCGAGAAGTATCTCAAAGCGATTGACGGCAATGTCAAACGCTATGACCTTAAACCTGAGCAAATAGCTACGGCTTTAGATAATCTGAGGGAGCTTTTAGCTTCTCCAGAAAAGAGCCCATACTTTAGTGCGGCAGAGCGTAAGACCCTAGCTGAGACAGCTTTGCACAATATTGCCAATAACATGGAGATTGACCAGGGCAGCCATCCGACCTGCAATGTCACCACGGTGGAAGTGTATACAGCTGCTCGTCATCCGGATCAATACGCCAAATTGGTGAAAGAGGTAGGGCTTACAGGTAAATGGACAACCAGTGAGGGGCGCGTCGCGACTATTCCAATTGAGGCTGTTCGGCCTGGAGAAGATGAGGCCAAATACAATCTTGATAAGCCTAATTCGAAACTAAGGAATATGGCGAGCCAGGTTGTAGAGATGACTTTGATTAATGCCATGTATGAGCATGGCTATAAGAACGAGATGGAGTTTGTGAAGAAGCCCGATGGCAGCCTGGTAACTGTCAATGGTAAAGCTGTTGAGAAATTGAAGGAAGACAAAACTGGTATGCGCTATGTGCTCGATAAGCCAGAGCAAAAGAGCGAGACAAAAATTGGTGCTAATGGCCAGCGAGAGTCTATAACCTGGCAAACCAGTGAAGACAAATTTAGAGATGCAAGTGGTAAGCTCCATTCGGCTGAGTCTGGCGGTCCAGGTTTCACCACCTTTGATAATGTGCAAGCTGGCAAATTGGTATTTGGCTACAACATGCCATACTTCGAGGGGCCCTCTACGCCAGAAGGTGGAAGACCAGAGTACGATATGGCTACCGAGGAGCGACTACTCAAGATTAAGGCTGAGAATAAATTCCCTCACGGGATAGCCACCATGGGTGGTATTCACGTTCAAACAATTCATGATGTCACTCGTGGTAAAGACGGCAAGGTCTATGTATTGCTCGATAATCAGCACGGTGAGAGTACCGATGGCTGGACAACGATTGATGAAATTGCCAAAACCCAGGTAAAGTCAGGCTATGAAATTGAGCCCAAGATTAGACGGTGGGATAGGCCAGACAAATAGGTTTTGATTGTATCTTAAGTTTCAAGGCAAAGGAGCCTCAACTATGACATCCAAGTTATGTAGCCTTATGCTCTGGGATGGCCGCGCTAAATTTCCCAGTCAAGAAGAAATGGAAGCTGGAGCTGGTCTGCCTCCCGATAGTGTTGTCGAGCTTCCACTCAAACGAGAACTTATGAGAAAGTTTGCTTCGCAAAAGGGCGAGACCTTAGCAGGTGAAGTGGTGCTTTCGCTTAATCTGGATGTGCCTCTTGCTGATTCAGTTGCAGAAGCAGTGTCGGCATTACTATTTTACAATTGCCAAATAGTTTACTGTGCTGACTTTGATCGCATTGATGCCATAGGGCTAGTGGACCGGCTCAAGGCAGCTCTTGCATCGAAAAATGTCAAGCTGATGCGAATTTCACGCTAGGCTATTGTTCCATAGACTTGGTATCGACAAGATTATCGTCTAGATTAGCTTTTAGATTAGCTGCTAGATTGGTGCTATCGAATCTTTGTGCCATTTGATTGAGTTGATGCAATCTACGGCTTCTTTCAGGTTGGTTTTGTAGGCCTGTTCCGGAGCCGTGAAGTAGACCTGTTCAACGTAGCGACCGTTACCGTCTGAATTGATAAATACTCCGTATGAGCGGCGACCGAGAGGTTGTGATTGATTGTCTTTGTAGGCCGATTCTACAGCCAGAACTGTGCGACCGTGAATTTTTCTAGTTTCGGCGTGCAAGACTTCAAAGGCATCAGTGTTCGCATATACTCCATTGCCGATCAGGTGCTGAAGATTTTTGATCTCTTCTCCATTTAGTTGATGGGGCTCGCGGCTGAGAATACGTTTGAAGGCGGTAGCGGTTTCGGGATCTTCTTTGGCGCCGCCAAAGGCCCGGTTCCAGTAACACATTTTTGTTGTCGGATCACCAATGGGATTGTACTCAGTCATCATTGGTGCTCCAATCATGGCTTTATTGTTGCTCATGTCAGGCATTGCTTGTTGCCAGTGCTTTGGCATTTCTAAACGCTTTATGGAGCCTTCTTCAGTAACTTTATGCTTGTCTCTCATTGCTGCTCCGCGATCTTTTTCGAATATTCGATTGAATAAACTACGATGCTCTTCGGTTTGAGATGAAGGTTGCGACTCATGCCGCTCATGATGACCGAACACGATGGTAGCAGGTTTGTCGCTTTTGATTGTTGCTTGGTGTGGGGTATCCATCGGCATCATCTCTCTCCTTGAAACTCTCTTAAATGTAAGTTAGCGCCTTTGTACTATTCTTGGGCCTCTAGGTGTCTGTGGCGGTCCCTGTAGGCCTTGGCGGCTATAGAGTTGCGGTAGGGTTTGCCAGCCGACATCTCCGCCGTTTTGATCGTCTAGATATACTTGAGTCTGACCATTGACTTCTCGCACATCGTGAATTGTTTGCACATGCTGCTCGGACAGCTGACGGTTGCGGTCATAGCCATAGAGAGTTGGTATTCCTATGGGGAAATTTCCCTCTCGTTTGTAGGCCCAGAGTTGTTCTGCGCTTGGTGCCACATTGTGATCAATGTAAGGCATGTCACCGCCCCATAACTCTTTTACTGCTTTTTGAATTTCAGGACCGCCCATAATTGGGTTTACCCCATTGCCGTTGCTATCTCTGCCGATATAGCGGTAACCCCAGGTTGCCGGGCCGCGTGGTGCAAACTGAGTGAAGGCATTGATTCCGGCGTTCTCTAAAATGTGGCTGGCCCAGTTGCGGCGGTTGCCTTTATAGCTTCCTTCAGGATCAAAGACTTTCTCGTCTGGAGCTGCAGTGTAGGCCTCGCGATCTAATACTACTTCTTTGCCTGTGGTAGTGATTAGCTTGCCGTCAACAGCCACTTGCTTCAGTGTGTCTGCGTATTTCTCAGGGTGTCTGCAGGCCGCAAAGATCTCGCCTGTGGTGATATTGCAGGTTGGATTCTGGCCCTGATTAATACGTTTAGGTTCACTGATATTGTGCAGAGCTTGTTCGCACAATTGGGCTCTTTCTTTGGCGTTGAAATATTCTTTGCCGTTGTCCTTGCCCAATTTCCCTTTGAGTAGCTCCGAAAGATTGTCGTAGGTTTTGGCAATTTGTTCATCGTTTGGACCTTTAATTCCTTCTGCTGCTGCCTCTTTTGCGCGTTTTTCAAATCTATCCATGTTGGCAGTCAGTCGATCTATTTTGATACCACTGGCTCTTGCTAGGTCTTGTAGCTGTTCTCGAGCCTCTTCGATACTGTCTGAGCGATCGCTTGGCTTGAGTAGTTCTGCTGCACGAGCAATTCTTTCTTTGTTGCTATCTGGTTTCGTCTCGCTATTGTTTTCAGTTGATGTGGGTGCCTTTGATTTGAAGTGAACATTGCCCGAGCCGTCATTGGTGACGTCGTAGCGTGCAGTGACTTTGCCTCCGTCAGTTTGGCTTTCGAATTTATTTGTGCCATCTATCCCTTCAGATACTTTGCGCCAGACCTGAGTTCTTTCGCCGCTTGGGGTTGGTTTGTTATCGGTGATTTTCTCAAGTTTATTCTTGCTGTCGTACTCGAAGGTGCGAGTGGCACCATTGGGCATTGTTAGCTTGGCCGGTTGCAGGTCTTGGCGCAGCTCGATTCTCGCTAGATTGGTGTCTTCGACGATTGTCTTGCCTTGCTTTTGATAGGTAAGAAATCCGTCTGCTGAAACAGCCGAGAATTGACGCCCATCCGGATTGTTTGATTGCCAGGTTTTCTCTCCACCAGCTTTGGTTTTTTCTGTGACCTGACTGACAATGGCGTTGCCTTTGTCTTGCTGGTACGAGTAAGAGCGATAATTGTCTTCATCTAGACCGACGCGATTTACCCGGCCTAATTGATCAGCCTCGACAAAGGAGCCGTCTTTCTTGTCAAAGCGCATGCTGCCATCTAACTTCAGGAGTGCTTTGTCGCCATTGTCGCGAGCAAAGGAAATCTTTCCTTCGCTTATCGCAAGTTTGTTTACTGGATTAAGTTCTGATAGTAAGTTGGTGGAGAAGGTGCCGTCTGTGTTTCGACCAAACATGGTGGTTTTGTTCTGGTTTTTAATTTCTAGTCGAACCAATCCTTGCTGATCGTATTCGGCCTTCAGTTCGGTTCCGCTTTTATTCTTAGACGATAGTAGTTCTCCTTTGTCGGAGAATATTGATAGTGTTCCGTCGCTGCTGCGCGATTCCTTTTGCTTTCTTCCATCGGGGTAATATGAGTCCCAGATATTTTTGTTTTCTGCACTGTCCGTGGCTCTAATACTATAAGTTCCGTCGTCCTGGATCTTTATTTTCCCCTGCCAAACAGAGCTTTGAAAGGCAGCATTGCTGAGCGAGTAGCCCGACTTGTCTTGCGTTAACTGAAAGGTATTTGTCTCGTTTTTCTCTTTGTCTACAATCTTGACGCTGCTTGGCTCTAAGTTGCGCTCTGAATATGTGAGTGTGCGAAGCTTCTTGCCGTCGGCGTTCTCAATCGAGGTGACCCGGCCCTCATCATCAAACTGATATTTGCCCTTGCCAGAACCTTCTTCTATTTCGCCACCACTTGAGCGAATAATGTGTTTGGTGCCGTCAGCACTGTTGAAAGATAGATTGCCGTTTTTGTGCAGCTCAAGATTAGTGACTGAACGTGGCGTAGCTTCGTTGCTCTGCCAGACAGCATCTTCTCCAGCATTAGACTCTAATATTTGACGAGTAAATGTTGTGGTGGCTCCATCTTTAGTTTGCGAAATACTAGTAAGTTTTCCAGCTTGGTAGTTAGCAGTGAGAACACTGCCATCGCTTCTTGAGACCTTTTCGATTTGACCATCGCTATTTGTTCTGACTTGGCCTCCAATAGCATTGATGTGTTCTTTGATAGTTTTGCCATCAAGACCTTGAATTTGTACTTCGCCCTTTTCTAGGTAGCGGCTGAATTCACCGTTTTTGTTAATGTCAAAACCGCCTGCGGCAGTCTTGCTGCCGTTATCTCCAAGCAGCTGCCACTGGCCGTTCTCTTTGATGTAATTCCATTTTCCGTCTTTGGTGCTGGTGGTAAGTTTATTAATTTCGCCAGTGGCATCGCGGCCAAATTCTCTGGTTTTTCCTTCATCGGCATAGATGACTTTCTTTACTCTTCCCTGGGCGTCAGTGCTGACATTCGATGGTAGGCTCTTTCCCATCTCTTCAGTATTTTCTATGGCCTTTTCTTGCGAGTCGAAGAGAACCAGGCTTGTAATTTGCGTTTCGCCGCTTTTCTTGAAGACGTTTTTGTCTTGCAGTTCGCGAAATTGCGATGCGCTGGATAATGCGGCAGTGGATTCTGCACTAAATTTCTCGCCACTCTCCTTTTGTGGCGAGTCTGGCCGCCCTTCAACCTTCTGATCTTGGTGTCGTTCGGGCTGCTGAAATGCTGGCGAAGGGATATTCGCTCCGTCTATTTCTATTCTGGTCATAGTAAATCCTAACTTTGAGGCCTTATCCGATTGTTAGGATGATAAATTCTAGTTGTGACTATTTGGTACCCTGATCAATGATTCAGGCTTGCTGCTGGGGAATCTCGAACCAGAAAGTGCTGCCTTTGCTGCCGTTGCTATCGACTCCGATTGTGCCGCCATGCTGTTCAATAATCGATTTGCAGATTGCCAGGCCCAGGCCTTTTCCGCCGAGTTCGCGCGAGTCTGATTCTTTCACTTGTTTGAACTTTTCGAAAATCGTTGTTTGAAAAGCCGCCGGTACGCCACGCCCCTGGTCTGATATTGCGACTTTGACTAGTTCTCTTCCGCCTGTAGTCGATATCAACGCTGCACTAATCTGCACTTCTGCGCCTGCCGGTGAATATTTAATGGCGTTGTTGAGTAGATTTGTTAGAACCTGTCCCATGCGCTCGGGGTCGAGTTCAAGCATTGTGTTCATGACTTTTCCGTCTTCTAGGTCGGTGGCTAGAACCTTTATGTCATGTTGTTTGGCAAAGGTTGATACACCATCCATAGCCTCTTCCACAATATCTGCCAGCAAGCAACGTTTTTTGTGAAGTTCGAGTTGACCAGAAGCTAAGCGCTCGGTATCGAGTAGATCATTTGTCAATTTTATTAAGCGGCCGAGATCACTCTCTGCTGCAGAAATTTTATCTTTCGCTGCCTTCGGTAGCTCTCCAGCTGCCCCAGCGGATAAAAGGGTGAGAACCCCTTGAAGCGATGTTAGCGGAGAGCGGAGATCGTGGCTGACCATGGCTATCAAATATTGCTGCATCTTTTTGGCTTCGTCTAAATCAGTCACCATCGAATGGAAGACATGATCAAGATGGACGATTTCGTCGTGTCCAATTAATGGTTCATTTAAGGCTATTCCCTTTGGTAGTCTTGCGGCGTTGTCAGAAATAACTCTCAATTTTCTGATAATGCTGCGCGAGAAGAAGAAGGCAAGAGCAAAAGCAATGAATATGTTTGCTGCAATTCCTGCAAATAGGAAGACTTCTGTCAGTCGCCTAAATTCGGCTTCTTTCTTGGGGCTATCGGCTGTATCGGCTGTTTGCTCTCGGACTATTGATTTCAATTTCAAGTGCAGTCGGTCAATAATCTTTTTCACGGTGGCCATTCTGCCGTGGCTGACTAGTACGTTGCGACTGCCATAGCCTTTATCGACGCTATCAATTAGTTCGTCTAAGAGCAGAGTGCCTTCGTTAGCTGCTAGTCGTGCTTCTTTTGCTTTGCTTAAATATTCGCTGTCGCTACTTGCGGTGAGTAGACTTTCCAGCTGATTGAAAGCTTCTTTTGTACGACTTTTGTTCTCCTGGTAGAGATCCTTGAAATGTTCAGCCCTTGAGACGGAATAGGCGCCGACATTTACAGCACATTGTGTGGCGTAGGTAGCCGCTGAGCTCGTGCAGTAAACGATGTCTTTGGCATGCTCTTGGCGCTTTATCTCAAGTTCTGCCTGATGCACGGAATAGGTTAGCAATCCGACGAAAAGCAGCTCAAACGCTAGAGGGACGCCCACTAGGATCCAGCCAATCTGACTTATTTTCAGGTCGAAACGCATAAAAACCAAGAGGATATAATGTCAAATGATAGCATTTCAGCCCTTGGCTCCCTCGGAACTCATTATGCCGAAAATCTTGATAGTAGAAGATGACCTCCAGGTCGCTAGTTCAGTTAAAGATTGGCTACTTTTCGAGAAGTACTTGGTTGAGCACGTCACCACTGGAAGCGAAGCTCTTGAGATGATGATGGCTTATGAGTACGATTTGGTGATTTTGGATATTAATTTGCCGAGGCTTAGTGGTCTTGAAGCTTGTAGGCGTTACCGAGATAGCGGTAGGACGTGCCCAATACTTATGCTAACTGGGCAAGATGCAGTCGATGATAGAGCGAACGGTCTTGATGCTGGTGCCGATGACTATTTGACCAAACCGTTCCATCTTAAAGAGTTGTCTGCGCGTGTGCGTGCACTTTTGCGCCGGCCTGCGACTCTGACTTCAAACATACTTAAGGCTGGCAATCTGGTTCTAGACAGTGCTAAGCATAGCCTCACTGTTGACGGTGTAGCTATGCATCTACCGCGCATGGAATTTGCACTTTTGGAATTTTTGATGCGTCATCCGGATCAAATTTTCAATGCTTCAACTTTATTGGAGCGTGTTTGGACGGCTGATTCCGAAAAGTCAGCAGAGACAATTCGTACAACAATAAAGAAGTTGAGAAATAAGATTGATACTGATGGCACGCCATCTCTAATTCAAAACGTGCATGGTGTTGGATACAAATTGTCCGAGCACTAGCTTAGCTTCGCAGATAGCCAATATTGAAGCGAACTTTTTTTGTCAGCCAACCGGGCATGCGATGGGCAGATTGTGCAAGTTCTTGAACTTCTTTGTTATTGAGAGTACTGATCGCTCTTGTCACGGCCGAGTGATCGCAATTCTGCTCACCGAGAAACCAAAGTGCGCTTATAATTTCACCTATAGGTGAATCTCCTAGAGCTATTTTTCTTGGGGAGTAGCTCTTTAGGGAGATTTCTCTCTTTATTGATTGGAACGTGCTGCTAGCGCCGTGTACGCTGTAGAGGGGCCGCTCTAGATAAGGCGCAACTAGTCCGAGTTTTCGAGCGATGTTAAGGCCGTGAATTGCCACGTTCTTTTTGAAGATCTTGGCTTTAAAGATTGCCACCTCCAGTGGTTCGAAGTTTTGCTGGCCTTTTCGCAACGTGAAAACTCCCCAGGCTATGCGGGTGAGGTAACCACATTTGACAAGCCTATATAGACACTGATCTATAGCCTCTCGTGTACCGAGGTTTAAAACTTGCTGGGTGGCAAACCAGGCACCCGAGGGAAGGGCGGAGATGAAGTTTAGAATTTCGCCATGACAGCTCATGATTGCACCTCATAATCAGCGTGTATTTTTAATAACGCTGTGACAAGGCGAAAGGTTCAATTGTTCTTGGTTAGATTTTCGGATTGAAATTCTCACTAGGATCCGTCGTTAGATTTTCGGATTGAAATTCCCACTAGGAATCGTTGTTAGATTTCCGGATTGAAATTCTCACTAGGAACCGGCGTTAGATTTTCGGATCGAAATTCTCACTAGGAACCGGCGTTAGATTTTCGGATTGAAATTCTCACTAGGAATCGTTGTTAGATTTTCGGATTGAAATTCTCACGAGGAACCGGCGTTAGATTTTCGGATTGAAATTCTCACTAGGAATCGTTGTTAGATTTTCGGATTGAAATTCTCACTAGGAATCGTTGTTAGATTTTCGGATTGAAATTCTCACGAGGAACCGGCGTTAGATTTTCGGATAGAAATTCTCACTAGGATCCGGTGTTAGATTTTCTGATTGAAATTCTAACTACAATTCAATTCCTCCCTTAATTCAAGAATAAATGGTGCCATCGACTGGTTTC
This sequence comes from bacterium Ga0077546, assembly GCA_943369735.1. Classification (GTDB taxonomy): domain Bacteria; phylum Cyanobacteriota; class Vampirovibrionia; order Obscuribacterales; family Obscuribacteraceae. The sequence goes on along the minus strand of CALROJ020000002.1, from coordinate 111,022 downwards.
GAGCCAGTTTCTCGCCGTCTTCAGCGGCACGTGTTGACCACAATCACTACGATGGCAATGGCGCGAGAAGAACGATTTGAACGCTCAGTCACTGGTTTGGAGCCAGTTGGTTTACCACTTAACCGATTCTCGCTTGGTCCGGGATCTCAGACTCGAACTGAGAAAAAACCGCTTCTAAGGCGGGCGGATTTACCAATTTTCCTAATCCCGGATGGGGTGGCTAGTGGGATTCGCGCCCACGTTTCCGAGTTCACAACCCAGAGTCTTAGACTGCTAGACCATAGCCACAATTTTCCGCAGCTGGGATTCGAACCAAGATTCGCGCCTTCAAAGGGCGCTGTCCTGCCAGTTAGACGACCGCGGAGTATTTCTGCCCAGCTGTTAACTGCGCAGAATAGTGCTGTGAGAATTGCTTCTACACAGGGTTCTATCGCACCAAGTCTCTTAGTGCGACATATTTCTGTGCTACCTGGGCTCGAACCAGGGACCAACCGCTTAACAGGCGGTCGCTCTGCCAACTGAGCTATAGCACAATAAACAATCGGAGATCGAGGAATCGAACCTCGTACATTGAGCTCCCAAAGCCCACGTTCTACCAGTGAACTAATCCCCGAAGGACAATTAGATACGCGGGTTTGAGGGGTTGGGATTTTGTAAGACAACATGATCGTGATCCTTTTGATTCTGTACAGCGAAGCCATGACGCAGCGGATTGAGCCAATTAAATTGGCTTCCGTTGAGGCTTTGATGCTGTAGGGACCAGATCACGATTGAATACCTTTTGGTGGCGAACGTTTTTTCACTATAGCATGAGTGGCAAAAAGTGCAAACAGAAAATTTCTCAATTCGCAACAACTCAAATTGCGATGAATGCATAGCAATAGAAAATTACAGTTTATTATTTGTTTTTAGGAAGGACTATTCACTACTGCCGTGGTCTTCCATTGGCGCTTCCTGCTGCACCGGCGTTGAAGAGTCACCGAAAGCCATACGCATAGCTGTTTTGCCAATTTCGTGAACTTCTGGCGTGCGCAAGCTGCTAAGTGCAACAACTGCACAATTGCTTTCTGGCAAAATAATGATGATTGACCCCACGCCCTGAGTGGCACCACCCCAGAAGACTTGGTGTTGACCACCAATGTTCGGATTGGGGCCGGCTTTCCAGCCGAACGCCCAAGGATTTGGCTGTCCGGTAGTCAGTGCTGGGCGGTCGTACCAGAGCGTTCTATAGCCCTGTTCAGAGAGCATGCGCCTCGACATCAAGCCGAGTGCGTAGCTGAGCATGTCGTTGCAGTTGCTGGCCAGCATTCCTGCTGCAAATGAGACAGCTGGACTTTTATATTCAACTGGCGATAGGCGTCCGGCTTTGTTCAAAGAATAGCCTTGTGCCACCAAACCTGTAGGTGCGAGCAGCACCGTTGTGGCTGTGTTTCTCATCTGAAGTGGTGCCAGGATGGTTTCCCTGACCATTTCTAGATAGCGCTTTCCTGATGCCTTGGCGATGATTGAACCAACTAGACGATAGCTAAAGTTGGAATATAGATATTGCGATCCTGGTTCTGAAACCAAAGGTGTATGAACGAGAATGTCTAGTTGATCTTTCCACTCAACTTCAGGATTTACTTTCTCGGCCACACCAGCAGCCATAGATGAGAGTTGGCGCACAGTAAGGTTTTTGTATGGCTTTGTCAGCCCCTCAACGTATTTCTCAAGAGGGTCGTCGAGCCCAACAAGACCTTTGTCGACAAGAGACAGCAAGGTGACACCAGTGAACGTTTTTGTCACGGATGCTAAACCAAATATAGTGTCATTGGTAACTGGGATGCGTCGCTCAATATCCGCATAACCGTAGCATTTTTCAAAAACAACTTGACCTGATTTGATAATTCCAATTGAATAACCAGGCACATTGCAAGTAACCATCCGTTCTTTGATCATGGCATCAATGTTTGCCAAGCGCTGGTCAAAATTGTCACCACTTGGTGGCATACTTGGTCTGTAACTTTGTTGGTAGCTTTGATTACCCGATGGCTGCATTGGTTGCGACAGGGCGCTCGGCCCACAAAGTGCAGCCAGAAGCATGGATAGTGCTATTGAAGTTTTCACTTGGCTTGTTCCTGTTTACCTTCTGAGTTGGGTGTCAAATCTGCCTTAGTGCCTGTTCCGGTTTTTACTGTCGCTTCTGGCTGTTCATCTTTAAACCAAGAAGGGTTAAAGCTAAAGCCAAACCCTGCTTCCTTAGCGCCTAACTCTGGGCGATATGGGTTTTGACAAATGTAGATTAAGTAGACATTCATTGAAAGGAAGATGACTACAGATCCAGTCATTAAAAGTTGTGATATGAGATTTTCGACAAAGAAGAAATATGTGAAGAGCACAATCATTATGCCACCGGCAATAAGCACCGCCCATAGTATTGGTGAAAGTTGACTCTTCGCTGCCACCATGCGGTATTTGCGGGCATCAGAAAGCTCTTCTAAATCTTGCAACAATACGGCGTAGCACTCGCGTTCGTTGTCATTCCGTGGAGCATAGCCAACAATATCTCTCCAGAGTTGGCGGTAGGGAACAATAGTGCCCTCTTTTTCATCTCCGCTTTCAACCTTCTCCCAGTCTTGGTTGACTGCGACTGTGGCATAGTTATAGAGGGCTTCACTTATCTTGCGCTTTGCGCTTGGCTCAAAGCTGCGACTCACGTGATAAATGTTGGTCAGTCGATTCGATTCAATAACTGCTTTGTCGCTGGCCGTGTCCACTTTGGTCTCAGCATTGACAACGATTAATCCTACCAAAATTGCATAGAGTGTACCGATAATAGCGAGTAAATAACCGCCCACTTCATGAGATGCCTCAAGCACTTCTCGCGAGGCTCGTTTTCTCACTATTAACACTCCGGCTAGCGCTAGAGCCGTAGTACCGCCAACGATAACCAAACAGTCAATTAGGGCGCTCATATTTTCCCGTGTCTCGTCCTTGGAGCTGCTGTGTCTCATACTGAGTCAGTGAAAGCAGATAATCATATCTCACTGAGGTTGTCATTGATCACCGACAGCATGAAGACTATTTATTTGCGGTATAAGCGACATTGGGTGGCTTAGATTCGACTCGACAATTAGCTAGTATGATTTTGGCAATCTCGTAAACCGCGTGGGTGCAGTCAAGATTGTGTATGGAGGGAAGAGGCAAGTTTGCTCTGCCCTCGATATGCTCAGTTGATTCGACAATGACCACGAGGTCAGATGGTTCATTAATTGCTTTTGCCAGCCCCGAGCTAATTAAAATCTCAGCCGTGCCACCTTCTTGTGGCATTGGTTCAGTGAGCATATCAATAGCCATAGGTAGGCGCCGAGCTATTGCCTCAAAAGTGGTGAGTCCTCCAGCTTTTGTTACTAGCAAATCGCAGGCGCTCATGGCATCCGACAATGAAGGCAGTTCTCTTTCGACCACAGTTTTAAATGGCATATCTTGCGAGATTTGTTTGATCGTCTTGTAAAGCTTTTCATTGTTACCGCAAATTACTATCATTTGAACTGGTTTTCTTACGGCTTTTAGCGCACTAAAGATTTTGATGAAGTTGCCACCACCAGCCCAACCTGCTGTTAAACATATTGTCACCTTATCTGGTGCTAAGCCTAAATCTGTGAGGAACTTTTCACGGCTAGTTTCTGCTGGTTTCAAGAAGATTGGATCTACCGGCATGCCTATGGTGACTACTTTTGCTGCGTCTATGCCAAGTGTCAACAAGCGCCCTTTAGCAAGTTCGTTCGCTACGATAATAGTGCTGGCGTCAACGCAAGCCCAGCCGATCCATAATTGGGCATTAGGATCAATTACGTCTAAAATGAGCAGCGGTTGGTTGGGTAGTTTTGCATCTGCCAGTGCTTTGGCTAGATAGTGATTGGCCATCGGGTGAATTGATACCACCACTACGGGCTTGATTTCATTCAATAGCCGATGCAAGTAGCCATAGGAAAGCCAGTAACCAAAGTCTGAGTTGTCTGGCTTTAGAGTTTCGATCATGCTGTAGTAGTATTTCATCCAGCCTTGCTGGTAGCGTAAGAGAAAATTGTAGATGCCGACAAAGACTCTATGTAGTGGATTGCTGTTCTCAACCACATCGACAATTACAACCTCATAGGTGGTGCCAACACTTTCTGATTTTGTGCTCAATAATTCGTTGATAGCATTTTCGATAGCGGTTGCGGCGCTGCGATGTCCACCGCCAGTGTTTGAGACACAAAGTAGTATTTTGTTACTCGTTGCAAGCATGGCCACGGGCGCACCCAGATATTGCTTTAGAGACTTACCTATTCTTTCTCACTTATGTGACTGTCTATATTCGCAAAAGATCCATTTATTGAAGAAGTATTTTCTAAATGCCGCACAAGTTTGCAGGTATTGATCGTAGAGTCAATCCTAGTGCCGCTGCAACCCATTGTTAATCTTTTCGCTGGCCTGCTAAGGTTAGTATGGTTGGCGATTGCCCAGCGTTTCGCTGATGCAGGAAAAGTCTATGAGGCAAATCCTATGGCGGTTCACTTGCGCTGAATGAACATGCTTTACGAGGTGATGAAAAATGGTGGCACTTCAACCGTGATTGTACCTTCGTCTGCTGTGCAAAGTATGAGCTTTGGTGGGCTGGCTGGCATCACAGCTTTGGCCGGGCAGCAGGCTATTGCTGAATAGCAAGCGCCGTTGCAGTCGATAAGCCTTATTTTGGCATCGCCACAGCCATAAGTTCTTGCTGGCTGAGGCTCTCTTTGCTCAATAGCAGCTTGGCTGCCGCTTCAAGGTTGGTTTTGCGTTCAGCTAGAAGGCTGAGCGCCTTCTGCAAGGCTGCGTTTACTAATTCTCTTATGGCGCAATCAATTTCACGTGCTGTTTCTTCGCTAAACTTTCGACCTTCCATATCGGATGGTTTGTAGCCGTTGAGAAAAGCCTGGGTTTCACCTTCATAGGTCACTGGTCCCAGTGATTTGTTCATGCCATAACGGGTAACCATACTGCGAGCAATCTCTGTGGCTTTAGATAAGTCGTCTGCCGCACCTGTAGAAATGTCTTCAAAGGTGAGCATTTCTGCTGCTCTGCCGCCCAATAACACTGCTAGCTTGTTTTCTAACTCACTTCTAGACATGAGAAAACGGTCTTCACTAGGTCGTTGCATCGTATAACCTAAAGCTGCTACACCACGGGGAATAATTGATACCTTTTGTATTGGATCACTGCCCGGCAAGGCTAGAGAAACTAGTGCATGACCAATTTCGTGATAGGCAACTATTTCTCGGTCTTTTGCCGCTAACAATCGATTTTTCTTTTCCGGTCCGGCGATAATGCGTTCAAGAGCTGTGTTGAAGTCACAGAGTTCAACAGTCATGGCCCCGCGTTTGGTGGCGCCGAGTACAGCCTCGTTAACTAGATTTGCTAGATCTGCACCGGTAAAGCCTGTTGTGGCTGCTGCCATAGGTTCAGCAACATCAGCCTGGATGCAAGTGACTTTGCGTAAGTGCACTGTGAGGATTTGCTCTCGGCCCAGTTTATCCGGGCGATCAACGACAATGTGACGGTCAAAGCGACCAGCGCGCAATAGCGCTTGATCGAGAATTTCTGGTCTATTGGTAGCGGCCAGAAGAATTACACCTTGTCTTGGATCAAAACCATCCATCTCAACCAAAAGTTGATTGAGTGTTTGCTCTTTCTCGTCGTGGCCACCCATGGCGTTAAGACCTCTGGAGCGGCCTAAGGCATCTAGCTCATCAATGAAAATAATGCATGGTGCGCTTTCTTGCGCTTGTTTAAAGAGATCTCGCACACGTGCAGCTCCAACTCCGACAAACATTTCAACAAACTCAGATCCGCTGATAGAAAAGAACGGTACTGCTGCTTCACCGGCCACAGCTCGTGCCAGCAAAGTTTTTCCTGTGCCTGGAGGGCCGACTAGTAAGATTCCCTTGGGTAAGTGGCCACCAAGACGGTTGTAGCGCGCTGGTTCTTTAAGAAAACCAATAACTTCTTGGAGATCTTCTTTTGCTTCGTCTACTCCTGCAACGTCCTTGAATGTTGTTTTGACATCACTTTCCATATATGTCTTAGCGCCACTTTTGACAATTGACCGCGCTCCGAACCCTGGAAGTCCAGAATCGCTGTTGGCAATTTTTGTAGCAATCAATGAACTTATGCCAAAAAGGATGACAATAGGAATGCACCAAGAGGCTAGCGACTTCCAGATCAAATCTTCTGGCACCCCTTGAAAAACTTCTGTGTGTTGGGCTAGCTTGTTCGCTAACTGTGGATCCTCAATTCTTACAGTGCGGAAGGTCTTAACTTTATTGTCGGAGGTTTTTAGTGTGCCTTTGATCTCTTCTGGTGACACATAGATTTCTGAGAGCCTGTTATTACTTAGTTCAGTAAGAAAGCGACTATAGGGAATTTTCTCAACTTGGGCAAAGCCAAAAAGCCCAGTGAAAATTAGACTGAGCCAGAAAGCGATGAGGCCAAGGCGCAGGAGGTTCTCATAGGGGGGAGTTGTTGGTTTTTCTTCTTTTTGCACTCTTAGACCGATCTTTGGGTTGCTGCCACTAGTTGTTCCCGTGTTCTAATTTTCCTTTCAGTTGCAAAAGTATCATAGCGGCAGTCATCACTCTTTTGATTGATGTTTCAAATTGTCTAGTCATTTACCTTTAGTTTTTGATGGACTGCTCTCTATTGTCGGTGAGGTTCTTATGCAAGGAATAGGCCAGGTTCGCAAAGTAATGCCATTGATTATTTTGCTCGCGATCGCCGTTATTGCCTCAGTTATTTGCTTGTTTTTTGCTGCCAGGCAAACCGCCTCGCAAGACGTGAAGCCTGCTCAGCAGGTTGAAGACCGCTGATTTAGTTTAGCTGGGTATAAGAATTGCTAGTAAGCTCGTTTTTCTGGGACTCAGTGCCATGCCAACCCCCCAGTCTAAGAATGTCTGTTCAATCTTTCAATATCAAGAGCTCAAGGCTGCCGCTGGCGGCTCTGGCGTTGGTGGCGGCGGCCGAGGCGGAAGAAATGGCGCTTCATGGAAGCGCCTGCGTGCTAATCAAGAAATCGTTTGTCGCATTCTTGAGGCTGTTCCCGGCGGATATTTAATCGAAGTTGATGACGTGAATTTGCCTTCTTATCTTATAAGTGAAGCCTGCATAGAGCCAGGTCAACAAATTTTGGCACAGTTTCTTTGTATTCATAAAAGAAATTTGATTCTCTGCCCCCTGGCCGGTTGAACAGCTCATCTCTAAGACTATCCAAAGGGATGATTCGGCAGCTGTGATTTTATGCCACGATTGCTGGAAAGTGAGAGCATCAATAGAGTGCACATCAGGTATGAATAGTAGGCCGGCACAGAAGCTAGTGAAATCAACCAGCGGCAAAGTTTGTAACCATGCTCTGGCGGCCCAGTCAGGTGGTCTAGCTCTAGTCACTATTGGTAATTCTCTGAGAGGCGATGATGGCATTGCCCAGAGGGTTTGTGATGCTCTAGATCCTGCACTGCTTACCCGGGTCTGTCGCTTTGATCTTGGCACTTTCACTAACTTGCTTGGTGACTGCCTGGCTGGTCATCACTCTGCTGTGATTGTTGACGCGACTAAAAGTGGTACTGTCGCCGGTAATATTTCTATTACTGATTTGAGTGTTATGGCAAGCGGTAGTTGGGCTGCTCCGTTGAAGTGTCCGTCTAGTCATGGTCTTTCGTTGCTTGATGAGTTGATTCTGACCAATGGTCGAATTGCCCTTCCAAAACAAATTATCTTGTTTGGTGTTGAGGTTAGTGATGTCGATTGGGCCGCTCAGCTTTCACCAACATTAGAAAAGTGCTTGCCCTCCATAGCCAATAGTCTTTCGCGCCTAGTTGTTTCTACATTGGAAGTGACAAAAGATGCATGAGGCGTCGGTGGCTCAATCCATCCTCAATATCGCCAGTAAGAAGTTGGCCAGTACTGCTCATACCGATACTGTTACTACAATTCATGTGATCATCGGTCAATTTCGCAATGTTGACATTGATTCGCTTAAATTTGCCTTCGACAATATTCGGTCAATGTACGCTGGTTGCTCTAGTTGCCAATTAGAGGCGGAAGTAGTTACGGCTCGGGCCACTTGTCGAGGATGCACCCGTACTTACAGCCCTGATATGGCTACTTCATTTCGCTGCCCCGTGTGTGGCAATGGTGTTGGTCAGCTAATTTCCGGGGAAGAACTTGATGTGATAGGTATCACTCTGAGATAGATACTTCATTTTTAGAATTAGAACAGGATGGATGATTAAAGTGCACGATTCTTCTGACGAACACATGCTTGAGCGAATTTTGGCCGGCAACGACGACCTAGCTGCTCATAACCGCGAGCATTTCGACGAGTTGAAGCTCACTGCTGTCAACATCATGAGTGCTCCCGGGGCTGGCAAAACATCGCTGCTTGAGGCCACGGTGGCGGCCTTGGCGCCAAAGCACAATATTTTTGTGGTGGAAGGCGACATGGTCGGAAACCTCGACGCTGAAAGACTTCGCCGTGTCGGAGCCTCGGTATTCCAGATTTGCACGGGGCGCAGTTGCCATCTTGATGCCCAAATGGTGGCTCGGTTTTTGCATACCGAGCCTTTGCAAGGGGTTGAACTACTCTTAATTGAAAATGTTGGCAACTTAGTCTGTCCGGCTGACTTCAAGCTGGGTGAGCACAAAAGGGTTGTTTTGCTTTCAGTCACCGAGGGGGACGACAAACCTATTAAATATCCAGTGATTTTTCGCAGCTGCGACGCTGTGGTCTTCACTAAGTGCGACCTTCTGCCCTATGTAGATTTTGATATCGAGCGAGCCATAGGCAATATTCAGGTTTTGAACCCAGATGTTGAAACTTTCGTTGTTTCATCTAAAGATAAAACGGGTTTGACAGATTGGAATGCTTGGCTCAGCCAAAAGGTACCGGCAAAAGTGGCGTTGAGCGAAACTTAAACCGTTCGGTTGATGTTGACAAAGTCAAAATAAGGTCTAATGAATAGACGCCCAAGAGCGTTACTAGTGAGAAAAACGTGCAAAAAAGTTTCACCCTGCCAAAATCAGACTTTGATCAATTTTTCACCCTTATAGGGCAAATGGGTACCGTGTATGCGGCTGTGAAAGTATCTGAGCAGTCTTTCGCCTTTCGGGCCGTAACTTCTGCTAGTCAAATTGCCTTTGATGCTATTCGCACTATTTTGCCTCCCAAGAAATTTTTCTATCCACCGAGTGAAACACTGATTACTTATGATCAAGACGGCATCCATGAGAATGAGCCCGAGCTTGAGTTCAAAGTTATTTTTGGTGTTCATCCTTGTGACTTAGCTGGCCTTGGCATTATGGACAAGATATTTTCTTCTGGTCATGCTGATAGTCACTATATGCGGCAGAGAGAAGCAAGTTTTGTCATTGGTCATTCTTGCATGCCCGACAAGCATTGCTTTTGTCAGTCGATGGGTAGCGACTGCGCTAAGTCTGGCTATGACATTTTTCTTACTGATATAGATACAGACTATTTTATTGAAGCTTTGACGCCAGCCGGTGACCAATTCATTGCCTTAGCCCAACCAATTCTTGCTGGGGCTACAGATAAAGATCATGAGCGCAATAAGAATTTTTGGGACACTCGTTCTGCTGCTTTCACCAACGGTTTTAACTCTGGCAATTTGAAAGTGACAATGGAAGGCGAGTGGGATAACAAGTTATGGGATGAGCTTGGGGAGCGCTGCCTTAGCTGTGGCAGTTGTACTCCGGTTTGTCCAACCTGCTATTGCTTTGATTTAGTTGATATTGCCAGCCTCAACAACGATTCTGGCTCGCGCAAGCGCGAATGGGATAGCTGTCAGTTCACCGGTTTTGCCAAGGTCAATGGTGACTTTAACTTCCGTCCCACACCGGTTGATCGCTTAAAGTTTTGGTACCGTCATAAACTGCATGGCTTTGATGATGCTTATGCCGATAAGACCTGTGTTGGCTGTGGTCGTTGCACGGTTTCTTGTCCATCAGGTATTGACGATATAGTGGCTGTGGTCAAAGCATTGCAAGTTTCTTCTGCGTCTAAAAATGGTGAGAGCTGATGCCTGAGAATAATTCAGAGTCTAATTGCAGACCCGATAGCTGTGCCCAAAATAGTAGTTCTAATAAAGCTTGTACGCCCTATCTTCCTACCCGGGCTGTTCTAAGTAAGATTACTGAGATGGCCTACGATAACTTTTTGTTCGAATTTGAGCAAATCGATCCGATTTTTAGGTCCTGTATGCCAGGTCAATTTGTTGAGATTTGGGTACCTGGCGCCGGTGAGAGTCCCATTTCTGTCTGCTCTGGAGGCGTTGGCGAAACTCTGCAATTGCTCATTCGTAAAGCTGGAAGGGTGACCAAGGCTCTGTTCAATATGAAGCCCGGCGATTGGGTTGGCTTACGCGGTCCCTATGGACACGGCTTTCCTGTAGATCTCTACAAAGGTAAGAACGTCTGCATGATTGCTGGTGGGCTTGGCGTTGCTCCCTTGCGCTCTGTCTGGCAGTATCTCATTGAGCATCGCCGAGATTATGGTCGTTTGATGCTAATTTATGGCATGAAGCATAGTGATGAGATTCTTTTTGCTGATGAGTTGATGGCTCTGCGTCATAGTCAAAAGCTTGAATTGTTTTTGGCGGCTGAAGATGTCACTGTTTGTCACATAGCAAATTTGGAAATCGAAGCAGGGAGAGTCACTGACTTGCTTGATTTGGCAGAGCTTTCAACCGATATGCAAGTAGCAATTTGCGGCCCCCCCGTGATGTATAGATTTGCCGTCGAGCGCTTGCGGCGCTTGGGCATTGCCGATGAAAACATATGGCTCTCCTTAGAGAGACATATGAAGTGTGGCATTGGTAAATGCGGCCATTGCTTCATTGGTGGTAAATTTGCCTGTCAGGAAGGACCTGTGTTTCAGCTAACAGAACTGGCTAACTTACACGAAGTTATAGAATACCCGCGCGAGAAAATTCAGATATGAGCGTTGCTAAAGTACTACCGACTATATCGGTTGAGGGCTTGACTGGCTGCGCTGGCGAGCTGCTTGTCATACTAGAAAATCTTGATCATCTCTTGCCGTATGTGCGCATCAAGAGTTTTCCTTTCGCTCAAAGTCGAAACGAAGATGGCCCTGTCGATATTACCTTCGTCGAAGGCAGCGTCAGTCAGAATCACGATTTAGAGAAGCTCACTAAGATACGTGCCAATTCCCGCTGGCTAGTGGCGGTAGGTAATTGTGCCACCACCGGTTGCTTGCAAAAAGCTTCATGTCAACAGTGCTCTGCTAAATCGATGATGCAAGCGGTCTATGGCAATGAATCCACCATGTCAGTTTTGCCCGCTCAACCCCTTGAGCACTATGTCAAAGTTGATGTTTCTTTGCCTGGCTGCCCAATTAATGCGACTCAGTTTCTTGCTGTGACAGCTAGCTTGCTGCGCGAACAATTGCCTTACATCACCAGTAAGCCGGTTTGTCTTGAATGCAAGATGAAAGAAAACCCCTGTGTCTTGATTGAGAAAAATGCACCATGCCTGGGGCCAATCACTGCCGCTGGATGTGGTGCCCTGTGTCCTAGTGTTGGCGCTGCCTGTTATGGCTGTTGGGGTGTGTGCGATGAACCTCAGATTGAAGCAATGAAGATAATTCTTGCTGAGAAAGGTTACGACGTCGACGAGATCTATAGTCGCTTGAAAGCTTTCGGTGCCCCCGAACATCTCTTTGAGCGTATGGAAAGACGAAAATAGATAAGAAGGCAAATTGATAGCAACGTCCGGTGCGAATGTTCGGATTAAAGTGTTCGGATTAAAATGTTCGGAGTCCAATGTGCGGAGTAAATAGATAAATGGATATTGAGCGCAAATCAATTGAGATCACTGAGATTTGTCGCGTAGAAGGTCACGCTGCTGTCACTGTTAATTTTGAAAATGGCGTAATTGCCGATGTGCAGTTGAATGTCTTTGAAGGGGCGCGTTTCTTTGAGCGTATTGTGCTTGGCCATAAGTATGATGAAATTCCTCATATTACATCCAGAGTCTGTGCCATTTGTTCGACCGGGCATGTAGTGGCAGCAATCAAATCAATTGAAGGCATATTTGCTTTCGTGCCTGACAGTCGTGAAATGTTGCACCGCGAGCTGATGCATTTAGGCATGATTATTGAATCTCATGCTACTCACATTTGTGCTTTAGCTCTGCCTGACTTTTTAAATGTCGGTGACCTAATGACCCTGGCCGCTGAGCACCCCGCCGAGTTTGAGATATGGAAGCAGTTGCGCTCACTGGGATCAACTATTCAAACTATTGTTGGGGGCAGGCCTTTTCACCCTGTTAATTTGCATGTTGGTGGACTGTCGAGCTACCCAGAGAAAGAGCAGTTACTTGAGATGCATAAATTGCTTGATGAAAATCAAGAGAATGCCATGCGTCTTTATGGTCTCTTGGCTGGCTTGAATTTGACGTTCGGTCAAGGGGTTGCACCTGTGTACTCTGCTTTGATTCCGGAGCAAGATGGTTACGGCTATTTTGGCGAAGTGATAAAGACAAGTACTGGTTTTCAAGCAAATGTTGATGAGTATCGGCACTATTTAAACGAGAAAGTCGTTCGCTACAGTCATGCCAAGCAGTCTACTTTTGAAGGGCAACCCTTTATGGTTGGTGCTTTAGCGCGTTTGGCGATGTTTGCTGAAAGGTTGAGACCAACGGCTCTAGCCCTTTACGAAAAGAGCCCCCTGGCAAGTAAAGACCACAATACGATCTTGAATAACTTGGCCCAGGCTATTGAACTAGTCGAAGCAATGGATCGCGCAAAGGTTATCATCGAGACTTTATTGGCTAATAGTCCAGGGGAAAGCAACAGTAAATTCATCCACCAGGCGGCGATTCTTGAAAAGAAGGCTGGCGCCAAGACCGGTGCGGTAGAATGTCCACGGGGCACACTCTATCATTTTTATGAGTTGGACAATTCAGGTACAGTAATGGCTGCCGATATGATAACGCCCTCTGCCCAGAATACTGCTCGCATTGAGAGTGATATTCGCCAATTGGTTGCTGGCCTTAAAGAAGAGCAGACAGATTCGATACAAGCTAAACTAGAGACTCTTGTGAGAGCCTACGATCCCTGCAATACATGTGCCACCCATATGGTGCAGGTCGTTCACAAGTAACAGCTGGTGTTCAACTTGTAGGTAAGAAGGAATGACCAGGAGATTTGAATGAGTACAGATGAGATTACATTGGCATCTTCCTCACCGGTCTCTTCCAGCTGGCAAGAGAGATATCGGCGAAAAGTCGTTAGTGCCGCCGAGGCTGCTCAAAAGATAACTTCAGGCGACGCTGTATACATTCATTCAAATGCCGCTGCCCCAGCTAGTCTAATTGAAGGCATGTTGGCTCGGGCACCACAATTGCGTGATGTCACCATTCTCCATTTATTGACCATGGGGCGAGCTGAATATGCCCGCAAAGAATTTGGCGAGTCGTTCAGAGTACATGCGCTCTTCATTGGTGAGAATGTGCGCAAGTCCGTGAATGAAGGAAGAGCCGACTACATGCCAGTTTTCTTAAGTGAGATACCGGCTTTGTTTGAACGTGATATTGTCCCTGTTGACGTTTGTCTGATTCAAGTCTCGCCGCCAGATGCCCATGGCTATTGCAGCTATGGCGTATCGGTAGACTGCACCATTGCCGCTCGCCGCAAAGCGCGGATAGTCATAGCTGAAGTTAACAAGCAAATGCCGCGCACTTTAGGTCGCGCCTTTGTTCATATAGACAAGTTTGATTATGTGGTTGAATGTGATAGGGCGCTGCCTGAACTATTGGCTGATGCTCCCACTGAAGTAGAGGTAGCAATTGGTCGCAACGTGGCCTCTTTGATTGAAGATGGCGCCACATTACAGCTGGGTATTGGTTCAATACCTAACGCTATATTGTTACAGCTGGGTGACAAACGTGATCTTGGCATTCATAGTGAAATGCTATCAGATGGCGTCATTGATTTAATTGAAAAAGGTGTGATTACTAATGATGCAAAGACAGTTTTGCCTGGCAAGATTGCCGTAAGTTTTGTCATCGGTAGTCGTCGCCTTTACGAGTTTGTTAATGATAATCCCCTGTTTGAGTTTCAAACCAGTGACTACATTAACGATCCATTTCTCATTTCTCAAAACAACAAAATGACTGCCATAAACTCAGCATTGCAAATTGACGTCACTGGGCAAGTAGCAGCCGATTCTATCGGCGATTATCTATACAGCGGTGTTGGCGGTCAGGTTGATTTTATCAGAGGTGCCGCACGGGCCAAAAACGGCAAGGCCATAATTGCCCTGCCTTCCACTGCTAAGCAAGGCACTGTTTCTCGCATTGTTGCTAATTTAGTCATTGGTAGTGGTGTTGTTACCTCCCGCGCTGACGTGCACTATGTGGTCACCGAGTTTGGTATCGCTCAACTCTACGGCAAGACTTTAAAAGAGAGAATGCAGGCTCTTATTTCAATTGCTCATCCTGATTTCAGAGAGAAGCTTGAAGCAGATTGTGAGTTAATTCACTGGCACTAGCCATAGCAATAATATTGGTACTTAGACTGATTGGGAGATCGTTGTGAATATATTGATTGCCATTGATCAAAGTGAATTTGCTTCAGACGTTGTTGGTTTCATTGGTAAGCATCGTTGGACTGACTCTGAGCACTTTACCGTGGTGCATGTGATTGATTCTCTATTGGTGGGAAGCCATATGAGCTTTCTACCATCTCCGTTGCTTGATGAGATCAAGCAAAAAGCTCGGGATGAGGGGCGAAAGGCTGTTCATCAAGCGGCTGAGAGGCTGCGCCAACTCTTTCCCGACGCCTCTGTCAATGAAGAGATATTAGAAGGTTTTGTTGTCGATGCCATTGTTGAGTATGCTGCTTCTTGGCCCGCCGACATCGTTGTAATTGGTTCTCATGGTCATCGAGGCCGCAATAAATTTACGCTTGGTAGTATTGCTCGTTCTGTCTCATCTCAAGCCCACTGCTCAGTCTTGATTGTCAATTCACATAGTGAAAAGAAGACTCAGTAAGAGTTGTTGGGCTTACTGAGTCTTTCTCATTTAATGGCAGGTACTTAGTAGCGTAGTGCCGCTGCCATTCCTTCGTATTTCACTAGGCTGTTTGCTGGAAGAAATACTACTTCGCCGTTAAATTGGAATGTCAGAGAAATCAGTTGATCGCATACGGTCAATTGATTTTCATTTTCACTCTTGACTTCAAGTGCTTCTGATTCTTCTAGGTAGAGCTTTTCTACTCGGCCAGCTTTGATCAGTCGAGTTATCTCATCAAGGCCAGAGCCAAGGCGCTTTTCATGTACGAGTTTTTCTAGTTCTTCTAACTCTTTGACTGCTCTTGCTGTTTTCCAAATTTCCACTTGCTCTTTGGCGACTTTGAGAACATCGGCGCTGTTGGCGTGTTCGTAATTGCCTTCTACTGAAGCCATTACATATTCTGATAGAGCAGCAGTGTCACCGAAGTGCGAAGTACCGATTACTACCACTGGCCAATTCAAGGTTTTGCAGAGTTCGGCCACAGCACTATGAATCTTATGTTCTTCGGCCTGGTTAGAGTGGTCATGTGATTTCAATAAATGGCCAACATGAATTAGCTGCTCGTTCTCTTTGATTTCTACAATTTGATCTGCGCCTGCTTCAAATAGACGAACGAGATTACCGCCGCCGACAAGAATGTGAAAACGTGGACAATTAGCCGCAGAGTAGGCTGCTTCGCTGGCTGCAAAAGCGTCGCCCAATACTATTCTTTCGGCTGCTCTATAGTTGAGAGGAACAACTTTAGCGAAATCTTTGGCGATGAAAATTGCCACACTGGCATTGTGTGTTTCAGATTCTAGACCAGAGAAAATTAGCTCCAGACGCTTCAGTAGTACGTCGCGATCTGAGCTAGAAACTTCACTAGGAACCAATTTAGTAGCTTCACCCATGAGGTGTTTTAGTTTGGCTTCATTGTCGCGTTTAACGATTCCGAGGTCGACAATAATAGAAAGGATTGGAGCTTCTTTTGTGGAGACTAGCTCGGCCATGGCGTTTTTCATTTCGATTGATCCACGTGTTGAATAGAGGGTTGAATATGAGGGGCTAATAGTTGATTGCCACAATAACAAGGAGTGGCAAGGCTTTTCTCCCTCCTAGAGGACTAGATTGCCCTTGTATAGTTCCTCATTGGGTTGATTTGCTGTGAGTGAGTATAATTGTAATGATCAATAGCATGCATGATGCAATTTTTTGATAGATGTGCAAGCCTGAGATTATTGGAGCTACAATAGAATGTCAGTTCAAAGATCTTCCCTCCAAAGAAATAGATGCTAAAAGACTCGATTTTCAAGTTGACCAAACTTCGGCCCGAGTTTGCTTCTCAATACGAGAATCAAGCAAGAGACGAATTTGGCTTCGATCTTGACAGCTTCGCTCAGTGGGAGGCGTTCTTCCGCTTCTTCTATGATGACTATTATCATGTTAAGACTATTGGCATTGATAACATCCCGGCTACAGGGCGCGCTGTTCTAGTTGGCAATCATTCAGGCGGCCTACCTATTGATGCCTACATGACCAATTGTGCCAACTATAATTTGCACCCCCATCCCCGCCGAATTCGTTGCCTGGCCTTAGATGGTCTCTTACACCTTCCTGCAATTAAAGAGATGATTACGGGCATGGGTGGAGTTCCGGCAAGATATTCAGTGGCTCGCCAATTGCTTGAGAATGACGAGCTGGTTTTCTTTTATCCTGAGGGTCCAAGGGGCACAGGCAAACTATTTAAAAACCGCTATCGGCTTATAGACTTTGACCCTGGTTTTGTTAAGGCGGCCATTGCCACCGGTTCTCCAGTTGTTCCAATAACGGTGCTGGGGGCTGATGAAATTTATCCGATTTTAGGCCGTTTAGAGGGCCTGGCCCGTTTCCTTGGTATGCCTTATTTCCCTTTGACTCCTGGCTTCCCCTGGTTTCCTTTAACCACCAGCTGTTTACCCCTGCCTATAAAAATGTTGATTGTAGTGGGCAAGCCAATTTATTTCGACTATCCGCCTGAGCGTGTTAGCGATAAGCACTTGCGACTTCGATTAACCAAAGAAGTGCAATATAACATTCAAAGACAACTCAATTTTTTCTTGCGCCATCGTCAAATTGCTTTCACCGGCTGGGATGATCAATGGTTGAAGCAGGTAGAAGAAGACCTTAAAGCTGGTAAGCAGTGAGAAGCTAGGCAATCATTTGCTAATATCTGGCCAATAATTGGCCAGATATTAGCGCTCTACTCAGCCTATGGGGTGATACATGGGTCTTGAAAAAGGTCTAAATTAATAGCATCAGTGGTTGGTTACTTGAAAACCAATTTTTAGTGTATGGTTCATTTGAG
This sequence comes from bacterium Ga0077546, assembly GCA_943369735.1. Classification (GTDB taxonomy): domain Bacteria; phylum Cyanobacteriota; class Vampirovibrionia; order Obscuribacterales; family Obscuribacteraceae. Next base: position 93,594 of record CALROJ020000002.1, on the reverse strand, counting down.
GTTATGCGATGAAGATCATTATTGCAGTTGACGACTCACCTTCATCTAGTGAGCTAGTTCGTACTATCACCAGCCGCAAATGGCCGCAAGATGTGAACTTTAAGATTCTCACTGTGCTAGAGCCTTCCTGCGTTTCGTATGCAGACCTTTCGATTTCTGAATATGCCCATACGGCTGCTGAGCTTTATACCAAACGCAAAGCTGCAGCACGTCATCATTGTGAGGCTATCCGCCACAAACTTGAAGAGGCAATTGCTACAGCATCTATTCACTATGAAGTGCGCGAAGGAGCACCGTGGGCTGAAATAGTTACAGCTGCAGTCGAGTGGTCTGCTGATAAAATCATGATTGGTGTGCATTCTAAAGATGTCTGCCCGCACAATATGCTAGGTAGTGTTTCTCGCGCTGTGGTTAATCATTCGCCTTGCTCTGTTGAAGTAGTTTCAACTGCGCACCATCGCCGCAAGCATGCTGTTGCTGGAGCTGTTGCTGAAAAAACAAAATAGATGAGGGTTTTGATCTTATCAACCTCAATTGGTACAGGTCATGTTCGAGCTGCTCAAGCAATTGAGGCTGCATTTAAGAGCCAATATAGTGATGTATTGGTGAGGCACGAAGACTCTTTGAGTTTTGCCAATGCTGCCTTTCGCAAAGTCTATCAACAGACTTATATTGATTTGGTGGCCAATGCTCCCGATTTGCTTGGTTTGGCTTACGAATATGCTGATCGCGATTGGGATAAACTGCACTATGGCATGGCTTTTGAGCGTTTGAATATTGGCAAACTCTCTCATTTGCTTAAAGAGTTCAAGCCCGATGCCATTATTTGTACTCATTCACTGCCTGCAGATATGGTCTCCTGGTTGCTCTGTCGCAAAGAAATTTCTTGTCACCACGCAGTGGTGATTACCGATTTTGATTTGCATGCAGTTTGGCTGTGTCACCATTATTCTAGATATTATGTGGCCATTGATGAAACGAAAGAGCACCTTGTAGAGCTGGGTTTCGAGCGCAGCCGAGTGGTTGTTTCCGGTATTCCTGTTGATCCGATTTTTGCCCAAGCGAAAGATCAACGGCAAATGCGCATCAAGCATAATCTGGTACCAGAGCTGCCAACCATTTTTGTTTCTGCTGGTGGTGTAGGCATGGGCCCAATTGAGCAAATTCTTGAGCAATTGAGAAAACTGCATGAGCCCTCAAATATTGTAGTGGCATGTGGAGCCAACAGCGAACTCCTTGATAAAGTAAGATGCGCTGTAGAAAAACATGATGATGGTCAGCACTCGATCAGGGCCATTGGCTTTACCACTGAAATGGATGAGTATATGGTTGCTTCTGATTTAATTATCGGCAAGCCTGGTGGTCTTACTTCCTCTGAGGCCTTGGCTAAGGGCTTGGTTTCAGTAATTGTTAGGCCAATTCCAGGGCAAGAAGAACGCAATGCTGACCATCTTGTGGAAGAGGGGGTGGCCATTCGCTGCAATAATCTGCCGGTATTGGCTTACAAAATAGACGCGCTTCTCAACAATACTGAGCGTTTGAAAACCATGCGAGGCAACGCTATTGCTTTAGCTCGCCCCAATTCAGCTGCTCATATTGCTTTCGATATTCGTCAATTGATTGAGGCCAATCAACCTGCGGCTGTCCATCCAGTTGATCACGTTTGTGAGCGCGACTGGAGAGACACTTTTGCCCTTTGAGAGCCGTCTAGGGCTTCTTGTAGCTGGTCGTGAATAGCTGTCTTGAGGTCGGCAATTGCGGCATGTTTGTTTTCTCTATAGTGATTCAAGTAAGTTGCTACTTCAATTGGTTCACCAAAGAATACCGAGGCTACCTGGGTGCCTTTGCTGGTAATGTGACCAGTGGTATCAGTTTCAAGAAAATCAACAATGCGGCAAAGTTGAATTGTTGACGGCGGCTGCAACAAAACACGATGGAAGATTAGTAGATTTTCTACGCGGTTCAAGTCAGCAATATATTCGTCATGAAATTGTGCTGTGCGTTTGTTGAGCGTCTTTTGAGAGTCGGTTTCATACACGCTTTCTCCGAGTTTTTCGTCTACAGCATTGCGCAGTGAATAAAGTATTTGTTCTGGGGTTTTATGACTAATTTCGCTATCAATAAAGTTGGCAATACGCAGGCAAATATGGCTTGCTAAATGGCTTGTCTGTTCTGCTGCGGTCTCTTCTTCTCTAAGCTGACAATTGTAGTGCTGAGCAAGGTTTTTCAGCACAGCTGTAGTTGCTCGCGCTATTCGTGTGTTAATTTCTACACCATCATGCTTTAAACCAATTTGTCTCTCAATTTTTTTGAGGGCTTTTTCTACACTGGGTTCAAGTTCTGTTTCTAACCTATAGCTGATACCAACAGGTAAGACCCAGAGTGCTTGCGAAGAAGAGTTCGGATCTCCAGCCAAAGTAGTTTCGCTTTGCACAATATCTTCTTGTATCTCAAGAAGAATATGTACGAGAGCAGTGCTGATGTTGTGAACACTATGGTCGTCCCCAGTAATTTCTGCTTCAGGAAAGACAATAAGTTTGTGCTTTCCTAGTTTGAGAATTCGCTTAGTGGTTTCTATTGAGGTTACGTCACCAGTGCCTCTGTTAACCGAATAGCAACCAAATTTTTGAAAGAACCAACCCAATACCCCGTGATACCAGTCGAAAACTTCGCGAGCAACCATGCAGTGAACTTGTTCTTGGAGGTACTTAGCTAGAAAGACAACCACGCTAGGATCTTGGCGATCGGCGTGGTTGAGAAGAATGATGGTGCGCTTGTTCTTTAGGGCCGCTACTGTGTTCTTGTCGTCAGTAAAATGGCAGCTGAAATGATCAATATAGCGACAGTAAAGAGGAATTAGAAATTGGCAAAAAGAGATGACCGCAAGATTCGGCTCGGGGGCTCTAAATTCGGACAAGGCTCTCACTAACTGGCCTCTATGGAAGCGACATTAGATAGTCAGTGATGCTCTCGACCTGCTCGGGATTGAGATCAGAGGGCGGCATAACTGTGCCGCGTTCGTTGTACTCATTTTCACCGCTTTGGTTGAAGAACTCGGCGGCAGTAATACGATCTGACACATAATGACGTTCGTGGCGTTTAGAAATGCCGTCGAAAGCGGGGGCGAAGTGACCACCCATGTTGCGAATTGAATGGCAGACTATGCAGCCTCTGTCGTTCAGTAGCATGCGACCTTCCGCAACTTTTGGAATTCTTTCTTTATGGCAATCAGCTGCTTCTTCAGTCGCGTGGAAGGGCGTTTTCTTTGTGATTTTGTGGCCAGAGATTTTAATGCCGCCTGGTAGATCGCTCAGGGTCAATAGATAGGTGGCAATGTCTTTCGCTTGCCCTGCGGGTAGTCGAGGATGCTCTAGCAGTTCGGCATACGGATAAAGTTTGAGAAAACGAGCCATGGCTTTTTCGTCGTTGGTGATACGTGACTCGACAAAAATTTTGCTGCGGCGCCCGCCGATGCCATCTAATGGCGGGGCAAGACAGCCGCCCTTGCCTTCTACTGAATGACAGGAAGTGCAATTGTTTTGCTTGAAAAACTTGGCGCCTTCGCGGCTTTTGCTTGACGCTGCCTGACCTTTATATTTGCCATAGTCTACATACAAGACATCAGTCGAATTTTCGGCCTTATTTGTGGCATCTGTTGTTTGTTGGGGCACACTTTTCTTGGTTTCAATGGCATTAGAAATGCCAGATGAAATTGTGCTAGATAACCCAATGGCTGCCAGTACCGCAAATATTTTGCTCTGAATTTTGCTCTGAAATTTCTTCATTCAAGGCCTCGGTTTATCTGGTCGAGAGTCAAGACTAGGCTGGATTACATAGACACACCCTATTACAGCAGATTTTGAGCAAACTTGACTAGTTCTGTAGAATGATTTTGGCAATTTCTCTAAGGCCGTCTGGAGTACGGCACTTTGAAGCTCAAAACATGGCCATGGCTTCGTCCCTTTGGTTGATGTCGATTTGAGCGCTATAGCTTTTACTTGTTAGTGTGTGCTGCTACTGAAGAAGGGGTTTTGATGGCCAAGTCTTTTCTATTGGCTTTAGATGGCTCCCAAGAGGCACTTTTTGCTGCTGATGTGGCGGCAGCCTTAACTAAAAGCAAAGGCGCTAACTTAACAGCTCAAACAGTGGTTGATAGTCAATCGTTGTGGGAAATAGTTGGTCAAGACTTGCCAGGCATTATCGGTAGTGGGCCTTACATGGCGGCTTATCAGTCGATTGAGGCGACCCTCAGGTCGGTGGCTGAAACTTTGATGCATGCCTTTGAATGTCGCATTGCCAACAGTGCCCTCGAAGCCGTATGCGAAATAGACGAAGGCAACATTATTGACCATATACTTCGTCGCGCCGTTAGTCACGATCTAGTGATTATGGGACACAAATCAAAAGTCAGACAACGCAGTATTCATCAGAGACGATATATTAATACTAGCCTTTGTCAACGGGTGGCTGATGCCTGCCCAGTACCCCTGCTTGTGGTGCAAAATGCAATACAGCTCTGGAGCCGCAGTGTCTTGCTGGTTAGTGCTGAAACCTATTGCTCTGAAACAATAAAGGCTTTCGTCGAACTGGCCACAGTTGTTGGGGGTAAGGCCGAGATTGTCTGCACTGGCCGTAGTAAGACTATCGATAGTTTAATTGGTACCGTTCGGAGCGAACTTTCGCAAGAGGCAATAACTGATTTTGCGGCCGATAAAGTTTCGTTTACTGTTGTTGGTCGCAGGCTGTATGAATTAGAAACTTTCTTTTCAGTCTCAGGGGCCCGGGAGAAAGATACTCTTATAGTTCTCACCACCTGCGATACCGAGCAGGGGAGAAAAGTATGTACCGGAGAGTCTTTAGATTATGTCATTCGCGATGTTGCAGCAGCCTGTACTTTGTTTCTACCGCCGCAAAAAGTGCAACAGGCACTGGTTGAGGCAGTAGAGCCTTGTGCCACGAAGAAACAGACGGTTTTAACTTAGCTATGACTAGAGCTTTATCGCTACATGGATGACCGCTGCCGTCACTGCAATGGTATATGCAAGAGGCTGGATGCTAGTGATCAGCCCCTTACTTATTGCTTTAGCAATCTTGCCGCCGCAAGGGTTATCGACATTCTTGATTTTGAAGTGCAGCACTATTCTGGTAATTTACTGCGATTGAAGCAGAGTGCTGTTAGTGGCGGCAATCAATTAGCGGTATTGATGGAGTCAAGATTGCCCGGTGCAGAACTAGAATTTCTTGGACTAACTAATGTCTTAGATCACTGTCTAGTTTTTGTTTGTCAGGCCGAGGCCAGAGGCCGTGGAGAAACCGCTGTCTGGATTCGCTATGGCACACCAGAGGCCTGCTGCTCGTCAAATCCACTTGTCATGGAGCTGACTGGGCTAATAGAGCATCTAATTGCCAAGCTCTATGCTGCTGACTCTAAGCTTTCGACCGACTAATAGTTGCTGGTATCAGAATGCTCGTGTATTGGCGGCATAATTGTGCTTTCGCGATCAGACCATTCTTGCAGCAGATCTAAAGCAGTTTGCTGGCCAAGAGCAGTCTGAGTCTCGAATTGTTCGTTGATGGCAATTAGTGCTTTACTTTCATGCAACATCTTTTGAATCAGTGGTCGCAAATCGACTAGGCGATCTTCGTGGTGTTTGACATAGCGATTGAGATCGGTGGCAATAATGCCGTCATAGTCTTTTAGCGCTTCTAGCGAATCATGAAGCCCTAGGCCTGGTATTCCTTCGTCAACTGCACTATAGCGAACGAGCTTGTGTTCGTGCTCGTCACAATATTCTTCAATCTTTCGCTTTTGTTCTTCGACATTTAGGGCAGTGCCACCCGTGCGAAGATAGCCAATTAGCCTTAATTTCTTGTGCAACATGATGGTTCTCCTGAAATGCTCTTCAAAGACCAGCTTGCTCTATAAGGCAATGCCTTCGTTTCTATTCTCTTGCCTATAGGGTAGCGCCATATCCCCCACGGGGATGAATTAATGTGGCTATCTCACAGATAGTTATACTTCTATTGGCCGATGCTGGTGTTGATTGTGCTTGTCACAATGGCATTTGATCGATGGTGAAATTTAAGTGGTGGCGATGATGCGAGTTTTGATTGCGATTGATGATTCTGGTTGTTCAAGGTTAGCTATAGATGCTGTCGTTAATCGGCATTGGTCAGACGCAACCCAGTTTCGTGTCATTCACGTCGTCGAGCCAATTGTGCTTCAGTATGGCCTAATTGCACCACAAGCTGTTGAACTAATGATCGAAGCGGAACAGAAGTTGCAAAAGCACGGACAAGAATTCGTAGACAAGACAATCGAGAAGTTGCAGGCCTTGTTTGGAGTAGAAGCGGTTACTGGCGAGGTTCTACATGGCAATGTCAGTGACACAATTGTCGTCGATGCTATCGAATGGCAAGCTGACTTAATTGTTATTGGCTCCCATGGCCGCACTGGGATGGATAGAATGTTCTTAGGTAGTGTCGCCGAGAAAGTAATAAACAGAGCCCCATGCTCCGTTGATGTGGTCAAGTTGAAAACTGTGGTCACTGAGAAAGGTGCAGGCGCGAAAGTAAAAGTAGTTGAATCTTCTAGAGTTAACTAGCTGAAAGTCTATTTTTTGCTTTTGCTTACTGAGCTTCTTAGACTAAGCCCCGGCGCATGGCGTGTACTGCGGCTTGAGTGCGGTCGTCAACAGCAAGTTTGTTTAGTATGTTTCTTACATGAGTCTTAGTGGTGGCTAAAGAGACAACTAGGCGGTCGCTAATCTCTTGGTTTGACATGCCATCGACAATTAGTTTGATTACTTCAAGCTCACGTGGTGATAGTGCTTCTGGAGCTGGTCTGTCGATACCCGTGACCGCTGCTGATTTATCTTGGTTTTCATGCGTTCCGGGCATTCCGGGCATTCCGGGCATTAGTTGGCCGGCTGAATCATGTGCAAAATTGGCAACTGAGAAGTTATTTTCGCTAGAAGCATTTTTATCGCTGGTCGAGCTGCCGTTGTTGCTGGATGCTGACGGCGGCTCTAGTGGCACTGATGCCAGCGTTGGGTTTGCTGAATAATGTTTCAATACTCTGCTGGCAACCGCTGAGTCTAACCAAACATCCCCATTGCTGACTGCTCGTATAGCCGTGTATAGCCTCTCGGGCTCGACATCTTTCAAGCAATAGCCACTTGCACCAGCGGCCAGAGATGCCATGATGTCAGCGTCGTTGTCATGCTGTGTCAGCATGATTATTTTCATTGATGAGTCGTGGCTAACTATTTGGCTAGCCGCTTGAATACCGTCCATGACAGGCATGCCAACATCCATCAAAATCACATCTGGATTTAATTTTTCAGCCATGGCCACTGCTTCTTGGCCGTTAGAAGCTTCGCCAATGACATGAATATCTTTGGTTCTATGAAGGGCAACCTTAAGACCGAGCCTTGTCAATTGGTGGTCTTCTACCAACAATACATTTATTGAGGGAGCGCTTGCATCAGGTGTTTGTTCAGCCATAATTATCATTCACCGGAAAAAATCTAATTATAGACCGCTGGAAAACCCAAGGACGTGATCGGTGGGAAAAGAACAGTCTAATAAAGCTGTAGCCTTAACATTAACCTCAGAGGAAGTCGAACTTAGAAAACGCTGGTTAGAGTTCTCGGCCAGCGATGAAGAGTTTGTTGAACTTGAGCTCGATGTTCTAGTTGCCGACCATATCGATGAATTAATCGAGTCAATGTATGCTCACTTTCTTACTTTTGAAGAAACGCGGAGCTTTTTTCCTAATGAGCAGGTGCTTAAGCGCGCTCAGGCCGCTCAAAAGGATTATTTCGCGCGCTTAACCAAGGGCACTTATGACACGGAGTATGCCAATGATCGCCTGCGTGTGGGTGCCACTCACCATCGCATTGACCTCGATCCAAAGTGGTACATCGGGGCCTATAACCGCGTTTTGGCTTGGTTTTTGCCTAAAGTAATCGATAAATATAGTGGCGATTCGGAGAAGTTAGGCGAGGCCATTTCAGCCTTGATGAAAGTGGTTTTCTTCGATATGGGATTGGCCATCGATTGCTATATCTCTGCAAAAGAGAATGCTTTGCGGGAGCACACCAGTGCTATTCGCGAGTTGGAAACAGAGCGGCGAGTGACCAAATCAATTCTTGAGAATTCACCCGTGGGAATTATAAGCTTAGACAAAGACATGATTTGTCTCGAGTGCAACGACATGTTCATTGAGCTGGTTGATGGTGAGAATAGAAGCGAAATAGTTTCGAAACCACTGACCGAGATTGCTCCAGGGGTTAATCCTGCTCTGTTCAAAGAAGTTTTGAGCAGTGGACAATTTAGTAAGCGAACTGGAGATGCTCTCAAGCTGTCGAAGAAAAATGATACTGAGAGCAACTACTTTGACTGGCTAACTTGGCCTATAAAAGACAATGATGGTAACGTCACTGGTCTGGTGGCTATGTTTACCAATACCACAGCCAATGTTCTTCTTCAGCAGCAACGAGAAGATTTTGTTGCTACTCTTACACACGATTTGAAAACGCCTGTTTCAGCCACGACCCGAGCCGTGCGATTTCTGCTGGATGGCGACTTCGGCCCCGTGCCTGAGACTCAAGTAGAAGTGCTTGAGACCATTTTGCAAAGCAACACTGCCCTTTACAGCTTGGTGCAAACCTTACTTGATGTCTATCGCTTTGATAGTGGTGTGAAAGAGTTTCATATGACTAGTTGCGACATGGTTGGTTTGATTACTCGCATAATTAGCGAAATCATGCCTCTTGCCCGCGAGAAGGGTGTGACAATTCATGCTTCGGTGCCTCAAACGGCCGAAGAAGTAATTTGTGATCAAGATGAGATTCGCAGAGTGGTGCAAAACCTCATTGATAATTCGCTGAAATTTACTCCTGGCGGCGGTTCAATTACAGTGACATTGGGTCAAGTAGGTAAACAAACCACTGTTAGTGTCAGCGATACTGGCAAAGGTATACCTGAAGAAAATAGACCTAAATTGTTCCAGCGCTTCTGGCAAGCTGGCTCTACTGGCCGTTATTATGCCAGCACAGGACTGGGCTTGTATCTTTGCCGGCGAATAATTGAAGGCCATGGTGGCAAAATTTGGTGTAAAGATACCCAGGGACCAGGAACTACATTTTGCTTCGAACTTTTGACTAAAGGCCAGGATAGCGCAATAGCTGCTGCAACATAAGATCGAACAAAGTTGGGGCAAATTTATAGCAGTCGTGGGAACGTATGGCAATTTCGCCTTGATGATCGGTACCCACAGTAACTTCTTTGAGATGAGTTTTGGCATCTCTGAAAATTTCTGATAACACTTGTTGGAAATCCACAGAGGGAAAGCCATTACGCTGTGGCACTCCCTTGAAATATTCTTCGATAATTGTGGCCGCTGTGGCCATACACAAACAGAGTTCGGTGGGCTTTACGGCGAGTACTCTATCTAGTGATTCGTCTGGAATTAAGCCGAAATGCACAGCACTATTGGCCATGGCATGCGAAGGTAGCTGCTTTTCTCGCAGTACGAGATCTTGTAGGTGAATTCGTACATTGGGAAACTTTAGTTCCGCAGCATATTTTCCATCGCCATATTTTTCAGCCATTGCTGCTGACACCTCTGTAAATTTCATTTACAGCACCTATAAGATTCCTAGAGAATAATTGCCGACAGATCGTTGTTGGCCAAGTCTGCAGCCGGTTTCTCGTCAGCGTGCAACTTTTTTAGCTTAACTACTTCTACTGAGCAAGGTGCATGATTGAGTACTTTTTCGGCGACGCTACCGAGCCAGAATTTCTCTAAGCCAGTTCGTCCGTGAGAGCCAAGAATTATCAAATCAGCGTCCCAGGCTTTGGCATGTTCAATGATAGATTCGGCAATACCACCGCTAATAACCAAACCGCTGATTTGGTTGTTTGGATGGTTTTTCTTCAACTGGATGATCTTTTGGTCGATCATTTGCTGTAGTTGATTCTTGTATTCAGTTTGCATTTCTTCTAGAGATGGGGCACAGAGGCCAGCTAGAAGATATTCGTTATAGATCGGGGCCATAACAGAAATAAGGCAAAACTCAGTGTCGTCTTGCCAGGTTTGTCTTGTTGCCGAATCAACCGCGTTTGAAGAACAATCTGAATCATCAATGGCAATCAGAACTTTCATTTCCACCCCATAATGCTTGGTCTAAATACTGCTCTTAGTATTGGCCAAAGGCAACGGGTCTGCCATCGTTCAAAGTAGTGAAGTTTTATTGGCTTTTTCTGCTTCTTCCTAGATTTATGAGGCAATTCACGTCTGCGCCCCCGGCGTCTATCATCCCAAAGGATGATAGACGCCACTGTTGGGTTTAGTTCAACTAATCAGAAAGTGCTTTCTTTAGAGCCCCTTCTTTGTGAGCGTTATCACTGTCGGCTTTTTCTTGCGCGGTTGGAGCTTTGAATTCTGCCGTTACCTTATCGATCTTGCCACTGAATTTGAACGGCACACTGTAGCTATCGGCAACAGCGGTACCCAAATCACAGCCAACATCAGCACCTTCATCGGCAGAGAAGCAGAAGCCTTGAGTTTTATCAACACGACCTTGGGCTACTTGCTCACCGTTCACCGTAATTGTTCCTGTGCCACCCTTGCCCGCACCTCCACCATCGTAAGCAAAATCAAAGCGGATGCTGGCCTTACCGGCAGCTACTGGTTTTGTTGCAGCAATGGTGTATTGCTTTTGACCAAGCCAGTTGTAAGTAAAGCTAGGTTTGCCATCTTTAAGATAGAAGCTCCAGCCGCCAAATTTTCCTGCTTGAGCAATTAAGGCACCGCTAGCGCCACCGCTTGGAATTTGGGTTTCTGCTGTGACTGAGAACGACTTGTTCTTTAAATTGATAAAGACATTCTCTGTCATGCCTGTCATGCCTTCATGCAGTGTCAGCGATGTGCGGCCGGCCATCAGGTCTGGGCGTCCGACAGCGGAGGCATTTAGGCGCTCTAGCATACGATCATCTAATGGCAGTGCATTGTATTTGACAGCTTCCTTTATAAATAAAGCCTGCATCTCTCTTAGTTTCTCAGGAAACTTCGCTGAGAGGTCTTCTCTCATGCTGTGGTCCTTGCTTGTGTCGTACAGCTCCCACTTGTCATTTTCAATGGTGTTTCTTGGCTTAGCCTCCCATGGGGCTTTGTGCACTGTTCCAGCTAGCCAGCCATCATGATAGATAGAGCGGTTAGCGAAAATTTCAAAATATTGGGTATCGTGGTGACTTTTTGCTTTCGGTTCACTGAAGGTGTAGAGCATACTGGTGCCTTCAATCGGTGTCTGCTTTGAGCCGTTCACTTCTTTGGGTTCTGGTAGACCCGCTGCTTCTAAAATTGTTGGCGCAATGTCAATTACATGATGGAACTGAGTGCGCATCTCACCTTTCGCCTTAATACCTTTAGGCCAGTGCACAGCCATACCATTTTTTGTGCCACCATAATCAGATGCTACTTGTTTGGTCCAAGTGTAAGGGGTGTCTCCGGCCACCGCCCAGCCCGCAGCATAGTGACCATAAGAGTTTGGGCCGCCAAGTTCGTTGTAGTGCTTCAAGATGTCTTCTACAGTCTCTGGTGCTCCATTGAAGTAGCTCATCTCGTTGAAGAGACCATTGAAGCCGCCTTCAGCACTGGCACCATTGTCGCCTACTACGTAGAACACTAGTGTGTTGTCTAGCTGGCCACCCTTTTCGATGACATTGATCAATTCACCAACGCAGTGATCGGTAAATTCACCATAGCCCGCAAATACTTCCATTTGATGGGCAAAAAGCTTTTTCTCATCAGCATTGAGTTTGTCCCAATCTTTGATGGCTTCAGGTTTGGGGGCTAGCACTGTATCGGCTGGCACAATACCGAGCTGCTTTTGTCTGGCCAGAGTTTCCTCTCTTAATTTATCCCAACCCTGGTCAAACTTACCTTTGTACTTGGCAATCCACTCAGCTGGCACGTGGTGCGGTGCGTGGGTGCCACCGGGGGCAAAATACATAAAGAATGGCTTGTCTGGGGTCAGTGACTTTACTTCGCTTACCCAGCTAATGGCCTTCTTGGTCATGTCTGGTATGAGGTGATAGTTCGGGTCATTTGGTGGCTCTACCTGATTGAGACCGTCATAAAGAGTGGGCGCCCATTGATTGGCTTCGCCGCCAATGAAACCATAAAATTTGTCGAAACCTGAGCGGGTTGGCCAGCGATCTGTCGGACCAGAGGGGCTAACTTCCCATGCCGCAGTCTCGTGCGACTTACCAAAGGCAGCAGTGGCGTAGCCGTTAAGTCTCAGCATCTCAGCTAAAGGAGCAACGCTATTGGGGCGCTGGCCTGTCTGACCAGGAAAAGCAGTGGCAGTCTCTGTAATAGACCCCATGTTGCACATATGATGATTGCGACCGCTCAAAAGTGCAGCACGTGTGGGAGAGCAAAGAGCCGTGGTGTGGAAGTCATTATAACGTAAGCCGTTATTTGCTAACTTCTCTACCGTAGGCATGTGAATCGGCCCGCCGAAGGCACTTGATTGACCAAAGCCCATGTCGTCAATGAGCACCACCAGAACGTTAGGCGCATTGGCTGGAGCTTTGACTTGAAAGAACGGCGGAGCCTTGGCGTTTCTTGCGTCTAGTATGGTCGAGTGCGGAATGACCGGCTCTTTTATGGGCAATGAAGTGCGGTCCATTGCTTCAGACTGCGCTGCATAGGCTGCTGTGCTTGGCAAAATCTGCACTGGTAACGCTGAGGCTATGCTCAGGGTTAAAGCCAGGGTTGCCATGCGGTTAGAGAAGCTACCTTTAAACATTGATTTCACGATACCCCAATTGCCACAAATGAAGGATAGAATTGTAGCCAATTGACAACAGCTAGCTAAAGGACGGCAATTTATGACTGAAGAAGTAGTAGCAGCGCCAGCAGAATTAGCAGAATCTTCTGGTGGCACTATTTCTCGTTTGTTGATGCGTCTAGGTTTAGGCAAGAACTCTAAGCAGGCCAGTGTCATTGGTGTTCTACTGATGGTGGCGATAACCTGGCTACCGTCATTGCTACTTTGTCTCAATTCTGGCAGCGCGTTTGCTGGTTCTTTGCAGGTGCCATTCTTTGGCGACTACATCAGTAGTGCTCGTTTTCTTGTAGTCGTGCCGATTCTGATTCTGTCTGATTTGGTCACCAGAAAGTGGTCGCTAAAAACAGTGAAGCACTTTTTGCATGACCATATAGCACCAGATGATGCAGCTAAATACAATGCAATTGCAGTGAAGACCTTTCAGTTACGTGATGCTTCTGCCATTGCGTTAGGGCTTCTCTTATTAGCGCTGGCCTATTCACCAGTCTGGGTAGACATTGTTTTGGCTGTGCATTGTACAAATTGGCAAGTGGTATCAACTGCTGGACACTCTGTGTTGTCGGCCGCTGGCCAATGGAATGCCTATGTCAGCCAACCGTTGTTTCGCTTCGTTTTACTTGACTGGCTTTGGGGCTATTTACTTTGGGCTAATTTGCTTTTCAAAGTCTCACGCTTTCCTCTGAGGGTCAGTGCCACGCACCCAGATTGTGTTGGTGGTCTCGGCTTTATTGCTGTTGGACAGTCATATTTTGCTTTCGCTGCCTTTGCTATGTCCATTGGAGTGTGCAGCTTCGTGGCACAGACAGTGCTTGAGACCCATACAAATTTGCAGGCATATTCTAATCTGGGCATAGTCTTTGTCATTCTTGTTCTGCTCTTGTTTCTTGGACCGTTATTGGTATTTACGCCCCTTCTGATCAAGACAAGAAGAGAAGCGGTGTTTACCTTTGGTTCGTTGTGCCACCAGGTCAATAGTTTCTTTGCTACTACCTGGATTGAATCTCATCGAGGCAATGGCCAAGCTGTTTCACCAAAGCTAATTTCAAGTTCAGAACCATCGACTGTGACTGATCTAAATTCATCATTTCTCAATATCCAGAATATGAAACCAGTTGTCTTCGGTAAAGAGACTCTTGTGACCTTCATTGCGGCAGTGGCTTTGCCGGCTATTCCGCTGATAGCAACAGTAATACCATTGAAGGAATTGCTGAAAGAGCTAGCCAAAGCTCTGACCTAGTTTGAAATCTGAAATTAGTTCACGTTGATATCACGTTCAGTTCACCATCATTTCACCTTCAGCCGTTAGAGTGTTCCAATCCACTCTCTCAGCACACGCCTTTCAAGCGCCATTTGTCGCTAGATATCCTATGCAGATTCGCCTCTGTTGGATCTAGTTGCAGATTCGCCTGTGCAGTAGCGTTGTGTTCATTCACTTGAGGTCAGGCATGAAAAGATCCCCCGATCAAAGACCATGTTCAATTTTAAAAAAAGTTTTGTTGTCTACCGTAGCTCTGGCTATGAGCTTCGCCTCTACATCACAAGCTTTTGCTACTAGCCCTGGCTATCCTTATCCGCAGCCACGAAAGTTTTACGTGTCGAAAAATGGTAATAACACCGACGGCTTGACCTGGGCCACGGCCTGGAATGAAATGGATCAGATCAAGTGGACGGGAATAGATCCACAAAACTATGACTCTCTGACCATCGATGGTGGCGTCGGTCGCATGATCTATCGCAAGCCCATGCAAGTGCAGGTGAGACCCTATTACAGCCCTGTTAGAATCACGGTCTCTGGCGAGCCTGGACACAACGGCCAAGTTGTCATTGCCCCAGGTAGTCAATCAAATGGAATCGAAATTAATGGTGGCGTACAGCTCAATGGCTCTAAGCGCTCAGGCATTTTTGTCTATGGTGCCAAGAAAGGCATTACAGTCAATTCAAATGCACCCTATCCCACCAGTGTCAAAAACATCGAAGTGTCGCACTGCACTGAGGCCGGTTTGTTTGTCAGCCCCTCCTACTATCCCCTAGGCATGAGCCAACTTATCCTTCACGACAATGCTACCAATGTGGTGACCCAGCAAACTGGTGCCCCTGGTGGTGCTCAGCTCAGCAAGTGCTGGATTTACAATAGTTCAGAACGTATCAATTCTGATGGTGTGAGAGTAGACGGCACGACCAGCGGCCCGCCGACTCTTGGGGTTTCTTTGAGCAGTTGTGTCCTTGGTCCTGGTCTGCGCGATGGTGTAAGCAATCTCACCAGTGCTAGGCCAACGCTGACCAATTGCCTTTTGATTAATTCAAAGAGAAACAATATTTCGTCGTACTCTGTTAGTTTGCAGAATGTCACTTCGTTCATGACTAGGTTAAACTCATCACACAGCGCCCATAATTGTCTTAAGCTACAGGCCAGCCCTCAGCCCTATAACATGATTGGCAGTACTGTGAAAAAGTCAATTGCGTATGGTGGCATGGTTGATATTCCAGTATCAATTGCCTATCCCTATCCACCCAATTCAACTCGGCCATTTCCCCTTACGGTTGAGCAAAATACCCAGTATCGCACTACCGGTAACACTACAGCGCTGGCCCCGACAATGGTTGACCCTAAGTTTGTCTCTCGAGTCGGGTTGCTTCCCAACCATACTCCTATCCCTTATCTGATGGGTCTAGACTTCTCTCTTCGTGCCGATTCACCAGCAGTGGGAACTGGCTCAGAAGTTACATCGATCAAACAACTACTAAGTACATTTGATTGATGCCATCAACTAGGCTGAACGGCTAAGCGGAATTGAGTAAGTGAAGCTCCAGCAAAGAGCTTCACTTCTTCGGCATATCGTCGTTTATAGTCATGGCGTGAATCTGGTAGGTAGGTTTGCCTGCCACTTTGACCAGTTGTACATTTGTCAGCCAGGCCAGCCCGCCTCCGAGCATAATGCCTTGATCTTTGCACCACAGATCTTTTTCAGGATTCTCTGCAAATAGCATTGTAATTTTGGGAGTGAAGATAGTGTTGTAGTCTGCTAGAAACTCTTGAGGAGTGTGATAAGTGTGAGTCGTCACTCGTCTCTTGAAATTGCCGTTCCAGCGCACTGATAGCGGGTACTGGAACATCTTACTGACGGCCGCATTGTTCTTCTTTGCCAAGGCTTCGCGCATAGACTGGTAGAAGGTCGCGAACAAATCACCATCGTCAACGCCAGCAACCGAGTAGCGAGTTTTGCGTGCTTCTGTGGCAGACGCGAGTATTTTTTCGGCCTCTTTTGGTCGGTTGGTGGCTTTGTATACTTCGCTCAAGCCCTTGGCGTCATCAAGCAGCACTGGGTAGTTGCCGCGGTAAAGCTGAATATTCGTATCGTAAGCCTCTTTATATTGCTTTTCCGCTTCTTTGTATTTTTTCTGTTTCAAGTAACAGTCGGCTAGGTGAGTGCGAGTAAGTAATTTCTGCTCATTGCCGTTTAGGCTTTCAGCTAAATCAACAGCTTCTAAATACTTCTTCTCTGCTGCGGCATAGTTGCTGGCAGCCATGTCGGCTTGGGCAGCGGCGTTGACCTTGTCAAATTTCTTTTGTTTTATCGCTTCTTCCTTGGCGATGGCTGCGTCTATCGATGCGAAAGAGACCACATCAGCGGCAGGCGTTTTTGCTGTTTTGCCAACTACTGCTTTACCTGCTTTTGGCTTTGCTGTTTTGACGGTTTTGGAGTTTTCTGAAGTTGGATTGGCCGAAGTTGGATTGGCCAAAGTCGGATTCGTCAAGCTAGACAGCGGGCTAGTTGCAATGGCAATAGCCAGTGTGGCAGATAAAAGAATTAGTTGTTGATTTTTCATGGCGATATGATAGCAGTTGGGGCCATTTTCTTGAACTGAGGGGCTTTGAATTGATTGCTTGCTTGATTTGTTTGATTTCTTTGCTACTTGTTGTTCTCAAATTTTTGCTCTAGGCTATCTTTGTTAGAGTCAAAAATGATTTTTCTATCTACGTGTAGCAATTGGGCATGCTCGGCTTGAATCGCTTTGGCTTCTTCTAACTCTTTGAAGATTTCACCTTGAGGCTGTTTGATTAGTTCAAAAGCGGCTTTACGTTTCGCGTTTCTGCTCTCAATGCGCTGGTTTAGTATAAGGAGGATGAGAAAGCGTACTGCCGGTATGACGAGCAAGATTATGGAGTAGGTTAGAAGAACGTCAATCAGTGCTGCCAAATTGTGCAGCAGGTTGATCGTGGCAATGTGTTTAAACAACCACCAACTGCCACAGAAATTGAATAGTGCCAGCATCAAGACATTGGCTAGGGCTATCGGGGGAAAGTTTGAGAATTTCCAGTTCTCTTCTTTGAGGTAGCTCTGCTGCTCGTTTTCTTCTTTTTGTATTTGCTCTTGTTCTAGTTGTTGATTGCTATGGTGTTCACTTATATAGTCTGGAAAAACATAGACAATAAAGCCACTTTTCGTCACCTCAGGATGACCGTTGAATTGTGCCAGAGCACTCATAACCATGCCACTATCTGAGGTGTCGCCATCGAGAAACGGCGCTAGTTGTTCTGCCGATACTACGCCACCGTTGGCCTTGATAGTTGCTGCAATATGCTGCCAGCGTAGTTTCTGTAAATTAGAATTTGGTTTACCATCGCCAAATAAGAAAGAAAAGGTCTCAAGAAAGAAATTGCCTTTGGGATGCTTTTCAATGAAATCAGTGTAGCGGTCTCTCTGGGCGCTGGGTATGCTGTTCTGATAGCTGGTATGTGAGGGGCTGTAATCCCAGCTAAAAATGTCAGAAAGAAAGTTCATGTCAAAGAAGCCAGAGCCATCGAATGACCCGAAGTCACCACTGTCTCCGCCGGCTCCATCAAATATTGATGCAATAGCTAAGAAAATCAGAGCGACAAAAATTACAACTATTACAAGCACTGAAGTCATTAAGGCAACGCCAAACGATACTCTTACCACCCAGTACAGTGACTTGAATAGAAATGCTCCTGCAAGCAATGCTGCTCTTCGTCTTCCTCTTCGTCTGTAGACGCCCGAAAAATTTGGGGCAAAAGAGTAATAAACCGTGCCGTCGTTGGCTACTTCTAGCTTCGCTCCGGTCTCTCCGGCAATTTTGTTGAGCCAGTAAGTAGCGCTATTAATAGATAGGCCTGAGCGTGTCGCTAACTCTGGGGCGGTGGTGCGCAGGTTGTTCTTGATGGCATCTAGGGCTTGCCTCTTGTCTGGCATCAAAAGCGAGTATTCTGGGTCTTCTGGATCCAGGCTGCCAGCGGCTAATTGCGGTGGCTCGTGGGCTTCGTCGTATTTCATCTCGAGCTTTTCGTCTGGCAACTAATTTCCCTTTCGCGTCTTGGTTATTTATATACTGGCCTATAAGCTTTCTGCTCTCTTCCTATAACCTTTTAACGCCTCCATCACTGCCTCGGCCTTGGTTGTTAAAGTTGAATTCAAAGCTCTCGACTGGCTTTGCTCCACTATGTAGCGGCCTGAATGGAGCTGCATTTGTTATCGCCTCTAGCGCTTTCTTGTCGGCTTCGGCGTTCCCGCTAGATCCTGTTATGCGTAGATTTCTAACTTCTCCGTTCTGAATTACATCAAATCGGACTATGATCTTTGCTCCGTCTGCACTTCTGGCTGGCTGCCAGGCCCGAAATATTCGTCTTTCCATGTCGGCCATATATGGGCCTAGCATCTTTTCCCATATTGGGTCTATTGCTGTGGGAGATTTTGCCTGCCGCATTTGCTCCCTCCTTTGCCAAGGCGATGGCCTTTCCAGCTCTTCTTTCTTCCTAAGCTCGTCTGCTTTGCTTTGTGCTATATCTGCCTTATCGGTTCTGCCTAGTTTGCGCCAGAGGGCTGCCATGGTCTGCAACTCGCTTCTGTTTCTCGGGCTTTCAGTCGGTGCCTTGGCAAGCCGAATCTCTGCGGCCTCTAAGTCTTTTGTGGCTTCTTGCGTCTGCCCAAGGTCAAGTTCTAACTCGGCATAAGCAAGCAAGTCTCTCACTGAGCATCTTTCGTAGCGAATTTTTGGATCAAATTTTTTGGATTGCCTGAGCATTTCAGCTGCATCTTTTTTCTTGTCGGTCATAACGTAAAGCTTCGCCAGGGCAAACATTGTCGTGGTGCGCTGTCTGCTGCTAGTGGACACGTCTAAGGCGAATATTTCGATTAGCTTCTTATAGGCTTCTTCAGCTTTAACGTAGTGCTTTTGTCTTACGTGAAATTGCGCTAGTTGTTCGAGTGCTCTCATTGCTGAGCTGCCGCATGGCGACTTGCTTTTTGCCAGTTCATAAGCTTGTTCGAGCAGAATTTGTGCCTGCTCATACTCTCGGCGCATTTCTAGTCGCCGTTCGTCTCCTTGAAGCTTAATAAGTTTCAGAGACATTTCTGTGCCGCTTTCGTGAACAGTTGGCAGGGTGGACACTCTATCGGCGTCTTCGTTTTTTCCTAGTTGCCTTAGTACATCTGCATATTCGCCAATTTCGTATCGGCTCATCCGGCCATTGCCGTATAGTTCTTGTTTGATTTCAATGGCCTTTTTATATAGAGGTTCTGCTTTGTCTAATTTCCCCGCTTTCCGGTACAAGCGTCCAAGCTCCATCAATGTCAAGCCGATTTGAGCATTCTTTGGTGGTAGGTTTTTATTCTGAATTGATAGTAGCTTTGTCACTAAGTCGATTGCCTTTTGGGCTTGATGTTTTTCTGCAATAAGATCTGCTGTGTCATACAACCTCCTAATTGCCTCGTGGATTTCAGAAGTTGAGTTGAGTGGTAGTTGTGCTTCATTGTGCAAATAGATGTTCAGAGTGTTTTCAGCAATGGCAATGGCCTTGTCGCTTTGCCCTTCGGCAGCATAGAAATTGGCTAATTCTATAAGGCTAATTGCTGCTTCATCACTATTCGGTCCGTAGACTGCTTTTGTTGCTTCTGCTGCTTCTTTGATGAGACGCTCTGCTTGACTGTTGAGTTTGAGCTTTACAAGCTCTGCCACAGCCGTGTTCTCCCTGTTCGTCAGCAATGTTCTGAACGTCTCTTGATGCTTGGTAAGATTTTTGTATAGTTGAATTGCCCGGCCTAGACTGGCCAAGGCCTTATCTGTTTGCTTCGCTCTCAGTTCCGTTATGGCTTTTTGCCGCCATATTTCGTAGGCATAGTAATTTCCTGACGCTTCAGCAAGCTCGGCCGCTTGCTGTTGTTTCGAAAGATTCTCGTCAGTCTTCTCGGGATTGCCAACTGAGAGTTGGGCCAGCCTCATTGCTTGAGTCGCTCTCTCTTTACTTTCAGGAGGCAAGAGGAGCATTGCTCTTTCGTAGAGCTTTGCCGCTTCTTGTCTCTTGTTGGCCGTTAAGCTTTCAGCTAGCTTCGAGAGTATCTCCAGCATCTCTATTTCTGGTAGGTCTTTTGACTTGTCAGCCGCAATAAGTGCCTTGGTAAGAAGTTGCTGCTTCAGGTCTGCGGTGCTCGGGTCTAGTTGAACGTGCATGAGATCATAGTATTTTTGTGCCTGCACGTATTGGCGCGCCGCATCTAGGTAAGCCCCGCGTGAGTAATTATTGTCTGCTGAGATAATCTGCAGTTTAGTTGGTGGTGCCGTCTTATATTGAGCAAGGGCGGCGTTCAAGAGCTGTTGGCCCAAGCGATTATTCTGTATTTGTAATTCAGCAAGTTTCCATTGATATAGCCCCGGTACAAAAACTTTGACATGGGCATTTGAACTATTTGAATTATTTGAACAAGTAACTTTATTAATTGCCTCATTCAATAGATTTTCAGACTCTTTGATTTGCCCTTGATTTAAGTATGTCTTGGCCAGTAGCGCAATTTTTAAAACTGTTGGTGCCCCGAGATTTTGACTGCCTGACAAAAGTTTGGCCAGGTAGGTTTTGGTCTTAGCTGAATCACCAAGATTGAGATGATTGATGGCCAAGTCACCTAGAAGTGCAGGCGAAGTATTGGAGCTATTGTCTTCACTTAAATGGTCACCGCTTTGGCAGAGCGAGTAGGCGCGTTCTAGAAGGCTAGCTGCGCGCTTGTAATCGCCGTTGAATGAATAGGCCATAGCCCAGCGGCGAAGATTTTCTCCGCTAGCTGGTGTCGTTGGAACAGATGAATCAACACCCGGAGCTACTGTCATGTTTGTACGCGAACTTCCATGTGGATCGGCTATTCGTGCCTCTTCAAGTGCCTTCTCAAGTTCGCTCCAACATTCGTCTTTGTTAAGCTTTAGCTGCTCTGCGAATATAGCTCTTTCTGTCAATAATGCAAGAACTACTGCTTGAGCCTCGCCGTTTTTGTTGGTGGCAATCCTAATTTGTTCGCTAAGCTTATTTGCTTCTTCATAGTTGTTTTGATCAATGTAGAGGCTGGTGAAGTAAGTAAGGACGTTGATGAATTGCCGATGCCGGCTTTCACTATTCGTGCTAGCGCATGCATCATCGTATGCTTGGAGAAGCATAGCTGTAGCGCTTCTGCTTGTGGCGATGTCTTTTGCTTGAATAGATTTGTACGCTGAAAGCATGACTTTGCGATTTCGTCTCTCTATCATCTCCTCTGTTTCAGTTTCTGGGAGTGCGTCTAGCGCTTGTGTTCTAGCTCTTGCCTTTTCTGCTTCAGCAGTTTTTCCCATGGTCTGATATGAACTTGCCAGCTCTAATAGTGGTGCGCGCAAGTAACCGGATGTTAGTCCTAGGGCTTTTTCTATTCTTTTCACTGCCCCTTCTTGATGAGCAACTGCAGCGTCGGTCTCACCCTTTTTGAACAGACTTGCGCCCAGTTTGCGCTCTATGTCACTTGCTGTTTTGCTGTCTCCTGGTAACCGTTCTAGGTCGTTCTGTTGATCAATGCTGCGCTTTTCGTTGTAATAGTCAAGGACTTTTTGCAGTGTCTTGATTGCCTTATCGTATTCTTTTGCATCTTCTTGAAGGCTGGCGAGTTTGTATGAGGTTCTGATGAAATAGACTTTTGCATTGGGGCTGAGTTTTTCAATTCCGTTTTTGTCGTTACTGCTAATAAGCTCTGTGTAGATTGCCTTTGCTTTGTCTGCTTTGCCGCACGTGGCATAGAAGTCTGCTGCTAGTTCGAGATCTCTATCTGTGCAAATCTCCTTAGGCAGTTTCAGTATTCGTTCTTGAAGCAATTCTGCTTCGGCCGTGCGGTTTTGTAGCACCAATAAGTTTGCGTATGCTCTATAAATAAATTGCGGGGACGAACTAGAGGTTTCTGCCGTTTCAACAAGCTTCTTGAATACGGCTTCTGCGTCTTGGTAACGCTCAGTATCTTGCAAGAACTTAGCAAAGTGAAGCACGATGCCTTGATAGAAGAATCCGATTGTTATGAGTTGACTTATTGCAGTGACTGCTCTGCTTATCGCTTCGTCTGCCTGCGAGAAGCGTCCAACTCTATCGTAGTGCTGTGCTGCATCCATAAGCGTGACAGTGGCTGTGGTCGAGTTTTTATCAAACCATTGGGTGGAGAGACCTACCGATGCAGTAAAAGCCCCTGTGCTGAGAGGCTCTAGTCCGGCTGACCCTGCGGAGTGAGCTGCGTGCAAGTAGTCTCTTGGTAGATCATCAGCATCATAAGTATCTAGTAAATCTAGGGCTGATCGCAGTGCGTGTAGACTTTGGCCGTTCCATGCTTGAACCGCCGCTTGTGTTGCTTTCCTTTCGAGAATTACGGTCAGGTGGTGCCCATGGATACTGACCAGCTCAAACTTCACTTGGCTGCCAATAGGGCCTCGTGTCAGTTCCTTAACCTTGGTAAGAGTCAACCCCTTAGTTTGCTGCCCATCGATAGTTGTAATTCTAGCCGACGAGTCTAGACCAGATGGTAGGCCTTTCGGTTCATCCTCGAAGTGAAAACCGAAGTTTGGCCTTTCAACGATGCGAAATTCTATGTCACCGTGCTCTTGTCTATTGCTGTTGCTTGTTGCCATTGTCTGGTTCTGCCCACCTGATAAGTTTGATTCTGATTGCTCGGTTCCCGTTGCTGAATACAGCCAAGCAGTGAAAGGAGGATGAGCATTGAAAATGGAATACGGTTCTTAAACTGCACTTAGCGTCTCTGGCGGCATTGGGGCTTTTGATGGAGTGTGAGCAAATCAATTATTGTGATGCCGCTGGCTTCGTGCCCGAGCGATTTGTATTATAGTGCGCCAGCGGTTACGCAGCGATTCTACCTCAGCGTCTTTACCTAACTTTTTTTGCACTGCCATAAGCTTGTCGATGTCAGTTAACAGCATTGTGTCATCGCTTCCATATCTGCGTTCTATTTCAGCTAAGTGTGATTTGTAGAGCTTCGCAAGCTTTGCATACTCAAATCGCTTTTGGTAGAGAGATTCAAGACTGTCGACTGTTGCTTCGTGAAGCCCCTCTGCATTGCCAGATGCTGGGTACAGATGAGCCTTTTCTTCTTTGGCCAGCAGTTTCTCGTATGTCTCTATGGCCTTGCCGTAGAGATGCTCGCTTTCGTATCTCTGAGCAAGTTTTCTCAAGCTCCTCAGCAATTCTGGATCATTGGGCTTGAGTACTATTGATTGTCTTGCCAGTGTAAGTCTGTCGTGTAGGTCTGTGGTCTGAAATATAAATGCAGCAATGGCAAAGAAGACAAAGAGGAAAATGGAGAGTCTCCCAAGTAGGATGTTGGTTTTAAGTCTTATCTGCGCAGATTTTTTC
The DNA here is from genome assembly GCA_943369735.1 of bacterium Ga0077546. Lineage (GTDB taxonomy): Bacteria > Cyanobacteriota > Vampirovibrionia > Obscuribacterales > Obscuribacteraceae. Next base: position 70,074 of record CALROJ020000002.1, on the reverse strand, counting down.
TCTATTGGGTCATTTTGATGGCTAAGGGGCACCCTCATCAATCCGTCTGAATTTTGTTCTTGTTTTTCATCTGGCATGGGCAGAAGACCCGTCTTGCTCTTGTTTGTATTTCTGAATAAGCATTTGGGAGCGCTCGTAGAGTCGTTCGGCCTCTGGCAACCTATCTAGTTGTGTGTTTAGAGCCGCTAGCTGACTGATTACGGGAATCAATAGTGTGCTATCTGAGGCAAATTTGCGCTCGCTTTCTGCTAGCAAATCTTGGTACGCAGTCAGTCTTCTTGCATCACGAATAGCCTTGGCCTCGATTTCGTTTGACGAAGTTGAGTCTTCAGCTGAACGCAGCAGCGCTTGCCGGGCTAATGTCTGCTGCGTGTGCGTTTCGCTGCGCTGCATCGCCAGAACACCAAGGCCGGAGAACAGGCACATTCCGAGAAAGCAACTTTGAATTTGTCTGTAAGTGTCAAGCTGAAGCTCTGCGGTGGCTTTTTCTATTGTGCCGTTATTAAAGGCGCTTTCCACCTTTATGAATTTGGTTTCGAGGGCCTGTTTGTCATCTGCCATGTGGTCGACCCTGTGAGCTTTATCAATTGATCTTACCAGGCTCAGCATTGGAGGGGGTAAGATGGTTAATTGCGGTCTTGCGCTGCTGTGTGGCCGTGTCGATTATAATCCGGTAAGGTCAGTATAAAGTCGTCGGGTATTGGCGTGAATTCTAAGAATCAGGCCCTGATTTTATCCCCGAGTAATCTGATAGGCCGTTAGATGGAAAGGATTGAATTTGCCATCTCTTCGTAGGATATTAAAGTGGAGCCTCTTCTCGACTCTTGGCCTTGCTGCTTTGATCGGCGGTACGGTATTGACTATAGAGCTTCTCGATCCGGTAATGCGACACATTCTTTATGACATTAAGTATGGTTACTCTGAACCTCTTGAGTCTCGGATTAGGCAGTGGGACGAGGTCTTCGCTTTGCGTGCAGAGACTCGTTCGGCTGAGACTATGGCAGACTATACGAATGCAATTGGCTATACATACGTGGATGAGTATGGCCATGACGATACCGATTGCAATCGTATGTTTCTTGCTCGTTGGTGTTTCGAGCGCACTGCCGATTACGCTGCACTTACCCCTCCGTCAGAGAAGCGCAGCAATCAATTAGCTTTTGCTAGTTCTTTTCTTAAGCAGGTGAATGAGGCAATTAAGGAGAAGAATTTGGAGCGACGCAAGCACTAACCTTTGCTCTTTGCCTATTGTTGCTGCAAAGTTGTTGCTGATTCATCGGTTGAGGTCGCACGCATGGACCTAGTGCTTGTAGGCTACTATGGAAGTTATGGCCGAGAACTCGCTAAATAATCCATCGTTTTATGTTTGGGAGCCCTGTGTCGGGCCTTCCAAGGCCGCACTTGCACGTTTACTAGATGCGGCTCCTCGTCCCATCGCTCCTCCCGGCGAGGCGTGGTTAATGAGCCCGCAGCGAAGAATGTACACTGAGTTTATTGACCAGCCAATTTCAACGATACCTGGGTCGCCACTTCGTCACTTCCTTTTTGAAGCCACAACTGGACTACTGGCCTTTCACGATGTACCCGAGGCTGTTGAGAGTTGGCGTGGTTGGTTTAGGCATATGCTACCCGGCTTGATTGTTAGAGGTGATGAGACTCACTGCTTCCATTTTCTGATTGAGTCGACTTTCACCACCTTCTTCCGTGTCTACAGTGAGGGTTTGCAGGGTGAGTACGAGGGATTTCAGCGCGATGTGCTGGAAACCTTAGGCACGGCCATTATGATGCCCTCGCTCTGGGATGAAGATGGTGAAAGTATTTGTGCTCAATATCAAGACTGGGAGACGCATGGTTCTCTTTGGCCCTCATGTAGCGGAGCCATAAGTGCTTCTTTGTTTTTCTGCTTGACCTATCTTGAAAAGGAAGAAATCTTTGTTTGGTTGGAATCCATTGTCTCTATCAAATCAGCCTATTTCCAAGCGCATCTATTAGCTTGGCTTGCAGGCTCATATGAAATTCTAACCTCAGAGATGCCTCATTTCAAAGATATTGAGAAGGCAACCATCAATATAAAGTGGCTTCATTCGTGGACACTGGAAAAAGCAGCGCCACTGATACCGGTGGCAAATACTCGCGAGTTTTTGAAGGCACTGCGGCGTGTACTTACACTCGATACTTTATATGCTTGGCTTGATAATATCTCTCGCTACAGCGAACTTTCAGAGCCGCTAGCGTCGGCTAGAATTGCAGAAATTGTTGCGGATGCGGTCCTGGCGGGCTAGCAATAGTCGCTGCTCCCTCAGGACTCTCGTACTTCTTTTTGTTTTCTTCGACGTTGTGATTCTCTTGAAGGCTCCGGCCCAACTCCATTTCAGCGGCTTCATATGCTTTTAGGAATTTGTTTTGCACTTGCCTTTAAGCGACTGCTGACTGTCCTCATTTCTTCTATTCTAGGCGGTTTGCCTGAGATGGCCATATCTCGGCTCCGAGGCTCTAGCTTAGCCAGTAACTTAGGTTTTTGCTAAGTTACTGGCTAAATTTATGCTATATTCAATCTAGTAGTTTAGGAGAAATCTAAGTTACTGGAGAAAAGTATGACTAAGGTGAATATATTTCAGCTGCGTAAGGCAATCGGACGGGAAGAGTTCGATCACGTCGCACTGACTTCTGCTTTGTCTTCTTATCTTGCTGTTGACCAGAAAATAAACGAACTGCTGAAGGCCGGTACCATTTGTCGGGTGAAGAAAGGGCTGTATATATTTGGGCCTGAATCTCGCCAAGCTCTCATTTGTAAGGAGAGTTTAGCTAACTTGATCTTTGGCCCTTCGTGTATTTCGCTGGAGTACGCGCTGTCGTTCCACGGCCTGATTCCCGAACGTGTGGAGACGATCACCAGTGTGACACCCAAAAGAGACAAAGAGTTCAACACTCCTATTGGTCGATTTACTTATAGATATCTCAATGCAGCGAAATATCCGCACGGAATCGAACAGCAGTGGATTGACCGCCAGCATCCTATTCTTATAGCGTCACCCGAGAAGGCGCTTTGCGATTATGTCGTATTGAACGACGTTCCGGCATTCAACAGTCCAAGTGCAACCAAAGACTTTCTGCAGGACGATTTACGTATCGACCAAGAAAACTGGGGGCGCTTCGACGTCAAGAAATTGCTGCGTCTAAACCAGCACTACAAGAGCCAGGCCATTGTCCGCATAATGGAGGTACTATGAATTCTGTAGTTGAATCAATGCTTGCGAGATACAAATGTGAAACGCGAGTTGATTACGAAAATGCATTGAAGGAAATCATTCAGGAGGTTGCTCTGCTTGCGCTCTGGCGGGCAAAGTTCTTTCAACAAGCGGCTTTCTACGGTGGAACGGCCTTACGGATACTCTATGGGCTTGACCGCTTCTCCGAAGACATTGCCTTCTCATTGTTGAAACCTAGCCGCGATTTTGATCTAGCACCATATTTGGTTGCCATTGAAGCTGAGCTTAACGGCATGGATTTTAACGTCGATATTGCGAAGATTTCTAAGAGTATCGACACACCTATTGAGTCTGCCTTTATCAAGGCTGGTACGAAAGAGCACCTTCTGAGAATTGAAGTACCTGCAGAAATTGCTGAACGAATTGCTAAAACAGATCGACTAAAAATCAAGCTTGAGGTCGATACAGATCCGCCTGGTGGTTTCGAGACAGAAGCAATGACTCTGCTTCAGCCAATGGCATTTTATGTAAATACATACAAGCAGCCCGATCTATTCGCCGGAAAGATTCACGCCATACTGCAAAGAGCGTGGAACGGTGGCCGAATCAAGGGTCGCGATTACTATGATTTTGTTTGGTACGTAGGACGGAGTACCCCTGTTCATTTGAGTCACCTAGAGCAAAGGCTCCGGCAAGCTGGAGGTTGGTCAAAAGAAGAGTCAATGACCCATTCAGATCTTAAGGACCTCGTAGAAGAGAAGTTTTTGCAAATTGATTTTGAACTGGCTAAGAAAGACGTGCAGCCGTTTCTCAAAGACCCGGCTGCTGTAGAGCTTTGGTCGACAGATTTCTTCCTGTCTCTCTTGCCGCGGCTTTCTATCTCAACTTAAAGGGCACAACTGGTTGCTGACTGACTTGTTAGCTTCTTATCTGCTAATATGATGCGCCTCTAGCCGCTTGAGGATTGATGATTTCTGTCAGGTTGTTCAGTATCTTAGGTATCAGTCTGGTGATGGCGACGTCATCGGCGCGGGCTGATGCGCCTGTTGCAGGTGAGGCAACTGCGACCCCTGCTGTTGTTCAGGCAACTCCTACCCCTGTTGCTGTTCAGGCTGCGGCTGCCCCCACTGAACAAAGTGCTCCGGTAGGCAAAATTGAAATGCGCAAGGAGCTACAGGGCAAGGTCTCAAAAAAACCGTCAAAAGCAGAACGAGAGGCCGAAATCAAAGCGAAAGATTGGGATAAACCTATTACTGGTTTTCATCCGCTAAAGAGATTGGTTCGCCCGGTATGGAAACTTCGGCGTGAAGCGCAAGACCTTGAGGAGAACTTAGTTCGACTACAGGGGCCCATGGAGGGCTTGCAGCCTGCCTTTACTAAGATGGAAAATAGCATGACCGGTGTGGAGGCTACCATTGGCTCCATGTCTGACAAGCTTGCTGGTCTGAACACAAACTTGACGAGACTTAACGCTGACCTTGAGAAATTAAGCGAGATAACGCCTGCTGTAGCTGGCGTACATGGCGAATTGAAACAACTTTCGAAACTGCGAGAAGATCTCAAAGAAGTAACTGCAGTGCGTGATGACGTGCGTATTGTCAGCAGGCAAATGCGGGAGTTGCAGAAACCGCTGGATGGCTTGAAGTCGCCAATGGTTGCTGTCACATTGCCGCTTTCTGGCGTGCACGGGCAAATGGGCGGTGTCATTGAGAAGATGACGACGGTGCAAGAGAAGGTGGTGCTAATGCATCAACGGCTCGATACCTTAAGTGAGCAAATGCATCAACTGCGTGAGCCCATCGTCGGTGTCAATCAGCCCCTTTCTGAAGTGCGAGATTCTCTCCGACAACTCAATCAATTATTAGTGGCTGCAATTACAGTAACTTGTGTTTCAGTTGTGGTGTTGATCTTAAGTGTCATTATGGGCTGTATACTGCTCTATCGCTTCAGACATACTTTGCTTGAGTTTGTTGGACGTAAGTCTAAATAGCATGACTGTTTGCCCTTCTGCTATCGACTTAAATTGAATCTTACGGCCGCTTCACGCTGACAGGTTTGCTCTGCGCCGCTCGGGCAACACGCATGCTCTTAGCCATATTATCTAGAGCGGTGTGCATTGCTGGTGTATCATCTAGGCGCAAACATTCATCGGCAATTTTTTGCGCTTCCACTTCTTTGTTTGCACCAATGTAGGCTCCGTAAACTAAAAGAATCATGCTGGGAAGTGGATCAAAATCTTTAGAAACTTCTGTGTCAGGCCCCGGTTTTTTCATAGCCTCAGCGACTTTGTGATATTCGGCGATTTTTGCTAGAGGATTTGGATACAAGAATTTTGTCGCGTCAGTCCATCTGCAGTTGGAGAACAAAACTGGTTCAAGTAGAGAAGTATTTTTTGTTATGGTATCAAGCTTCTTCCCGTCGCTCTTAGCGTTGTCGAACCAACTCAATGTGCGGGCATTGTCATCGAGTATGCCGTTTAGGATGATCCAATCAGATCTGTTGTCCGCCTTATCAGCAGCATCTCTCAATTCTATCCACTTAGCTTTAGCTGCTGGATACGTCGCGCAGAGTTGCTTCATCTCCGTTGGCAGCATCTTCATTCGTATGTCACCAAATGTTGAATCGCTGTTTTCGATGTGAGTCCAGAGCCAGACGTATTCATCAAGCGCTTCAGCATTTTTTTGCGACATCATTAGCTGCCGTGCCTCTGAAACTTTTGCCCAGATGGCATTGTGGTCAGTGGTGGCTTTCACTTCTTCAAGCTCTTCGCCGGACTTTCCAGCCTGTGCTCCTTTCAGCCAGCGAAGCAGCTCTGATGCATTCATATAACCGACTTGTCGGCCAAGTTCACTGGTTCCCTCGCCCGAGAATAAAACTAGCGTCGGCATTGCGCTGACTTTCAACGCCGAGGTTGTCTTCTTGTCATCATCTACATCAATTTGAATGGCAATGGCGTTTTCTTTGATCCACGCTTGCAATGTATCGTCAGTCCATGTGGATGATTCCATCTTTTTACAAGGCGGGCACCACGATGCCGTGAAGTCAATCAGTAGGGGTTTGTGCTCTTGCTCAGCCTTCTGCTTTGCCTGCGCATATGAGTATTGCGAAAAGATTTCTGAGTTTGAAAAAGCAGCAGGGGCACAGGAAAGTGCCAGAACTAAAGAGCAGAGAACTGAATATTTTGGTAGTGAACTCACTGAAATTGTCCCTCTATTACTTCCATTCCCAGGAGCCTGGTGAACTGCCGGTTCAGCAAAGGCGTGGTCGGGATTGATTATCGCACCTGCTGTCGCTTACCGAGAGAGAAAAGTACAATTTGGCAACTGAGATTAACTTTCACGAGAATTTCACTTGGGGGTTGGTAAAGTCAAGCAACTTAGTCGAAGTGTCAGCACTGCATACTGCTGTTCTGCATTTTGCCTGGTCCCCGAATATTACCAACGCAACTACAATTATCTATGACTAAAAGCAATGCGGAAGCCTCTCATTGCGAGGCTCAGCCGTGGAAAGAAACTAGAGAGAATTTTTCACCCACTCAGCCATCTGAGTGGAGTGACATATCTCGGCAGTGTCTTGATGTTAGTTCTAACTGGCACGCAGCCACGAGTAGTCGCGCTGGTAGTGATCCTACCTTAGATAAGGCAGCGCTTTCTAATGGTGTTTTACAGTTTGGTTCTATTGATGAATTGACAGGTAATAAGTCTAAGGTTGGCGATTCTACTGCGATTGCGCTAGGGACCGACAAGCCGACCGATACGGCTACCGACAAGGCTACCGATAAGCCGACCGATACGGCCGCCGACAAGCCTACCGATACGGCTACCGATAAGCCGACCGATAAGGCTACAGACAAGCCCACCGACAAGCCTACCGACAATAGCCCTGAAGGCAAAGCGGCAACCTTGTTCAGCAAGGATGCCACCGCTGAGCAGAAGCTAGCTACTGTTCGTGAATTGGCCAATGCCGGCACCACAAGTATGAGCTATCGTGACAGTTCCGGTGCTGAGCGCAAGCTAAGATTGGAGGTAGAAGGGGCTGGCGATAGGCAAATGGTTCACCTCTTTGATAGCGGGGCTGATGGCCGTGAGAAAATCGCGCTAAGAGGTATTTCTAAGGCTGATGGTACTTTCGAAAAGCAGAGGGATCAGCAGGGTAATTTTGTCGACTATGAAGGTAAAGGCTACTCGCAGCTTGTTTCCTCTAAACCGGATGCATTTCGAGCCGACGCACCTAGTACAGAGAAACCAGCACAGGCAGTAGTACCCGAAGGCGAGCGGCAGGCCCAGCCCAAACAGGCCGTGGTACCCGAAGGCGACCGACAGGCCCAGCCGCGGCAATCGAAAGATGCAACTACTGAACCCAGAGACACCAGTGCACAGAGATATCCAGCAGGTTCAATAGATAGATCGCAGTTTGATTCGCAGTTGAAAGATCCGCGAGTTATGGCTGCTTTTGCTGGAAGAATGCATTCTGAAGTGGGCTCTCAAGGTCCGGCAGCGCAATTAGCCTTTGCCGAAGAAGTTATGAATAGAGCGGCCTCTCGCAATCAGACATTGATGCAAGCTCTAACCGGTAGTTACTATCCTACCCATAACCCAGGCCGGTCAAATAATCCCAGATATGCTGAAGCTATTAATAAAGCGTGGCAAGAGGGGACCGACACCATACACGGTGCCACTGGCAATGCTTCGGGTAAAGTTGGATTTGGCGTTAAAGGTGGCCACTATGATGCCAATCGGCAATGGGTTTCTCCCAATCAAACCGTGCGCATAAACGGCGAACGATTTGGTTATGAACAAGTAGACCTTAATAAGGGCTGGATGAAGAAATATCAGCAGCTTAAATTTGGTCGTGGACAGGTGTGAGTCGATTGTCGCTTGGCTGGTGAAAGCGCGGAGTCTTAATTGCTTGCCGACGATCTAACCTGATTTATCTTTGACTCTAACTCCGGCACATGCGAAAATTTGAGGGTTTTAATAGTAAACCTCTGGCAGGTTGATGACCATAGAAATCCCCCCGAATTCGCCGAAACCAAATACCCAAGGACTTGCTGATCTGGAAGCGACAGTTCTCAGAGACCTTGAACTGACTGATTACCCGCTGAGGCAATGGCTCCCAGAGCGGACGACCAAGGATGGGCGCAATATTCTCGATGTGCTAATCATCGGGGGCGGTCAGGGAGGTCTCTGTTGTGCTTTTGCACTTCTGCGCGAGAAGGTTAGCAATATCCTGGTAATTGACGAGAACAATGAGGGGCTCGAAGGTCCGTGGCTCAACTTCGCGCGCATGCATACATTGAGGACCCCGAAGTATGTCACTGGTCCAGATCTCGGGCTGCCAAGTCTGACTTTGCGTGCCTGGTATGAAGCGCAGTTCGGTGCTGAAGGCTGGCAGAAACTGAGTTTATTGCCAAAGCAGCAGTGGGCGGAATATCTGCTTTGGTATCGTAAACTTCTTAAATTGCCGGTCCAAAACCAGACCCGCGCTGGAGCAATTGAATGGTGTATTGAGAACCAGTGCTTTTTGGTCCCTGTCTCCTCGCCGGATGGTCCAAGTCATATTCTGGCGCGCAAGGTAGTTCTTTCGACGGGTATCGATGGCTGTGGTCGATGGGAGATTCCTTCGATTGTCTCCAATACTTTACCGAAAACGCGTTATGCTCACACAAGAGAAGACATTGATTTTGCTGCACTTAAAGGCAAACGCATCGCAGTGTTGGGAGCCGGTGCCTCGGCCTTTGATAATGCTTCTGTTGCGTTGGAGTCAGGCGCGAGCGCAGTCCACCTCTTCTACAGGCGAAAGGATTTGCCGTGCATTAATCCATACCGTTGGGCTGAATTTGTCGGATTTTTAAAGCATCACGGTGATCTTCCTGATGATCTGAAATACAGATTCATAGCTCAGATAGTTCAGATGGGTCAGCTGCCTCCGCCTGATACTTTTGAGCGGGCGACCAGCCATTCAAACTTCACCTTGCATAGTGGTAGCAGGTGGGATTCCATCTCGTATGCTAATGATCGTGTGTGCATTGCGACTAGTAAAGAGCAGTTCGATGTGGATTTCGTGATTATCGGCACCGGATTTGTTACCGATCTCACGCTGCGACCGGAGCTTGCCAACATGGTGGACAAAATTGCTCTTTGGAGCGATCGATTCACACCACTAGACGACATTAAAATGGACGATTTATTGCGACATCCTTACCTCGGTCCGGGTTTCGAGTTCACTGAGAAAACGCCCGGTGAGGCGCCATATCTCAAGCATCTCTACTGCTACTCCTTTGGTGCTTGGCTCAGTTTGGGCTTTGGTGGAGCAAGTATATCGGGCATGAAATATAGCATTCCTAAGCTGGCCTATGCCATCACCCGTGATATCTATAGCGAGTATGCCCACGAGTTTCTTCAATCGCTACGAGACTATGATCTGCAAGAGTTTTAATTGCGGCGTGTTGCTAGTGATTGAATTGCTGTCGACTACTTTCACGAATTTAGTGAGACATTTTTGTAATGGCCTGAAGTGTCTGCTGTGGCCAATGTGATACTATTTTGCTCATGTCAAAGATGTCTATTTTAGTGCTAATCGTCTTCTTCTGCGTTGCAGTCTTCCACTGCATCTCTGGCTTTAGTCGGCTAGATTCAGATATTAGCGGCGTCAGAAATATGGCTGAAAGTATAGACTGGCCGCGCACTGATGCTTTTATCACAGGCGTTAGCGTAGTTGAGGCTCGTTCGGGCAAAAGTCGAATGACTTACACGCCCAAAGTCGCATATACCTACTCGGTTAATGGGCGGTCTTATGAAGGCACTCGCCTGGCTTACGACGGTGCTTTTTATGGACTGACCGCAGACCGCCATGCTATTGCTGCTGTCGCCGCGCATTTTCCGGTTGGCTCCCATCACACTGCTCGTTATTCACCAAAGAACGAAGGCGACGCTGTTATTGTGCCCGGGGTGCCGAAGCATGTTATTCTTCCCGCCATTTCTTCAATTTTTCTTGCAATCATGTTCATTCCGCTCGGGTTTGCAGTTGCTTTCTTTGGTACGCGGCGGGGGTCTAGTGTGCTCAATAGAGTGTATTTGGTTGTCACCTTTGGCATCGTTTTCATTGCCTCAATGTTGATAGAAGGATTTGTGAAAGATCGCATACTGGCTGCTATGGCCCCTGAAAAGAGCATCATGCAGCTTAATCGCGATGGCTATGTCCTCGGGCGCGAACGGTTCAGCTACGGTGTCACTGAGCTTCTCAATAAGCGATGGATTCTTTATGACTCAAAGCTCAAATGAGCAAGACGTACCGAACCAATTTATAGCGCACCGAATTTCAAGCTTTCAATCTCACGACTGGCTATTGCGTGACCGATGTAGTTTGAGAAGCTCCACACCGACCAGAGGAATGCAGGAAAGAAGCACGAGAACTCCGTAGTGAGATAAAGAAACGGCAGTCGTTCTCATAATGTCTGAGAAGAAAGGTATGTGGTGACTGAATATCTGAACTGCAAAGGAGAGAGTAACTATGGCTACCAGTGCGAGATTAGACGATAAGCTAATCTTCCAGACTGGTTTTGACTCACTGCGTGCACCAAATGATCTCAATAATTCGGCAAATACTAGAGTTGCAAACGCTGTGGTTCTGGCGACTTCCACCGATTCGTATTTGAGTGTGAATACATAAACTCCAAACGATACAGCAGCTGTAAGAAATCCGGTAAATATCATCATTGTAAGAAACTGACGGTCCATGAGTTTTGCGTCCATGCGTCGCGGCGGCACTTTCATAACATCGGGATCTACTGGATCTGCGGCCAGGCAGAGTGCGGGCAATCCGTCAGTGACTAGATTTATCCACAGAAGGTGTATGGGCAAGAGTGGAATAGGCAGCGCCAAAATAATGCATGTCGTCATGAAGATCAGTTCGCTGGTGTTTCCTGCCAGCAAATACTGAAGAGTTTTTCGTATGTTTTGATATACGCCTCTTCCTTCCTGTGCGGCCGCTACGATTGAGGCAAAATTGTCGTCTGTGATTACCATGGCTGAGGCTTGCTTGGTTACTTCGGTGCCAGCCTTGCCCATAGCGATGCCAATGTCTGCTGCTTTAATAGCAGGGGCATCATTCACCCCATCTCCAGTCATGGCCACAACTGCACCACTGTGTTTCCAGGCACGAACAATGCGAATTTTATGCTCGGCCGTAACTCGTGCGTAGACTGGAATATTACTCACTTTGGTGCGCAGATCAGCGTCAGACATCTTGTCTAGATCAGCGCCAGAAACGACTTTCTCGTCGGCAAGAGCAATTTCCAGCTCCCGAGCAATTGCATGGGCTGTGTTGGGGTGATCACCGGTAATCATTACCACCTTAATACCAGCCGAATGACAGCTCGCAATCGCCGTCTTCGCTTCTGCACGCGGCGGATCGTACATTCCAGCCAATCCAACGAAAGTAAGATCTTTCTCCACGTTTTCTTGGGTTAGATTGGCAGTCGCATCTATTTCTCGGTATGCACAAGCAAGAACCCTGAGTGCAGAATCTGCCAGTTGTGTGTTCTGTTTGAGAATTGTTCGTTTGGCGTCATCGTTAAGTGCTACGACACCTGTCAGAGATTGCATATTTGAACAAAGCTCCAATATCACATCTGGCGCTCCTGTTACGAATGCGCGCCACTTTTGGGGAGCAATTTCTCGAATTGAGGTGGCTCGTTTGCGGTCAGAACTGAAGGGAAAGTCAGAAACTTTGTGGAGTTGTTGTTCATTGATCTGCTCTTCGGTTATGCCAAGTTTGCGGCTGGCAACCAGAAGAGCCGCCTCGGTTGGATCTCCAATTGCGTTCCACTGATCTGCTTCATGAACTATATGAGCGCGATTGCAAAAAGCCATGATCGTTGCAAAAAGCTGGAGCGAGGATGAAGACGATGCGTCAGGAGGATGATTGTCCAGTAGTACAGAACCGGCGGGATCATAGCCTGCTCCGCTGACGTCGTATGTGCGCTCGGCGACATAAATCTTGCGGACTGTCATCTGTCCTGCGGTGAGTGTGCCGGTTTTGTCTGTACAAATGACATTGGTTGATCCCATTGTCTCAACGGAAGGCAGCCTGCGAACGAGGGCGTTCCGTCGAGCCATTCGTCTAACACCCAAGGCGAGGGCGACGGTAACTACAGCCGGTAGCCCCTCTGGAACCGCTGCTACAGCGAGACTTACTGAGGTGAGGAAAAGTTCAAGAATGCTCATCCCACGCCAAAGCCCGAGCAGGAACAGAAGTACAACAATGGCTAAAGAGGCGAGTGCAAGTGATTTTCCAACGCTCTGCAAACGCTTTTGAAGAGGAGTCTCTTGGTCGGCACCGGCCTCGTGAATGAGTCCGGCAATGCGGCCCATTTCCGTTCTCATGGCGGTGGCGACGACCACAGCAGCGGCAGTTCCTGTAGCGACGCTTGTTCCCATGTAGAGCATGTTCAAGCGATCTCCTAGCGGCAGGTCTGTTTGCGTCATATCGGCTGCTTGTTTTTCAACAGCAACCGATTCACCGGTGAGAACTGATTCGATACATCGAAAGTCAGCCGCCTCAGTTATGCGTGAATCAGCGCTGACTAAGTCACCTGGTTCCAGTTCGATGACATCGCCCTGCACGATAGCGGTGGCCGGAACGGAGACAAGATTATTGTCACGACGTACCTTGGCCTGAGGCGCAGTCAGCTTTTTTAGAGCCTCAATCGATTTTTCTGCTGTGTATTCCTGTTGAAAGCCGATGACGGCATTCAAGACAACGATCGTGAGAATAGCTATGCAGTCGAGCCATTCGCCCAATACTCCGGAGATTATTCCTGCAACTATGAGGATCCAAACAATCAAACTTTTGAACTGTGCAAGAAACACAATCAAAGGATTGATTTGCTTAACGTCTTCAAGTTCATTCGGTCCATGCTCTGCAAGGCGTTTGGCTGCTTCCGCCTGTGATAGACCCGCGAACTGGGAGCTTACCTTATCCAGCGTTTCCGCTAAGCTAACGGTATGCCATGGTATCGCTGGTGGTGCTGCAGAAACTGGTGTAGGAATTGGTGTAGAAGCTGATGTAGAAACTGGTGTAGGAACTGGTGTAGGAACTGGTGTTGCGCTTTGGGCCATAGTTGTTACTCCTGAGTCACTGCCCGACGCCAATTCAGACGACAAGTTCCCGCTCCTCTGAGTGTCTAGCGCGAACGGCCGTCAACGGAAGCCTTCCCCCTATCAATCAGGTTGCCATATGGCTCGTGAAGCCTGTTGGACAAGTGTGTTTGAACCGAAGAGCCGCTTCTTCGCGCCGTCGTCAGCTGAAACCGATGGTAGGGTCACAACTAGCTGCTGTAGTCAGTGGTTTCCGACACCTTTTAAGATAGACGGTGTTGAATATTTAACCGCTGAACATTACATGATGGCGGCGAAGGCTCGGCTATTCAACCACTCTGAGATGCTTCAAAATGTACTTGCTTGCCTAACTCCCAAAGAGGCAAAGGCATTTGGTCGGAAGGTTCGCAACTTTGAAGGTGATGTCTGTAAGAATCACTGCACTCAAATTTTAATAGCGGCCAATCACGCTAAGTTTACTAAGAACCCGGCATTAGCTGAGTGGCTGGTTGCCAGTGCACCGAAAGTATTGGTTGAAGCTAGCCTATGGGACCGAATCTGGGGCATTGGCATGGCCCAGTCTAACCCGAAGGCTTTAGACCCGAGCCAGTGGAAAGGGCAGAACCTACTAGGTTTTGCATTGATGCAGGTTCGTGATCAGTTGTCGAAGATTAACTGAATTAGGAGTGTGAGAGGCTAACCAATGAACGCTGTGTGTCGGTTTTCTAGACGGAAACTAGTGGCGGAAGGACCATAGAGTGCGGGAAGTTTTGATGGCAGTATATAGGAGCTTCACAGTTTCCAAGGATCCCATAACAGACCCTTCCCCAGTAATTGAGTAAATTGTTTTGAAAAATGCACCGTATATGGTTCCTAAGTAACGTCCAGGTTACTATTAAATACTAAAAGTGACTCACGCATGGCTCGTCTAAGCTCCCGAACTTCTGCTTTTGACCATACAGGCTTAAATTTCTTACAGGGAGGTGTGACTGCCGTTAGATTGCATCCCCAGAACAATTTCACTAATAAATTTGGATATGACTTATCTTCAACATCTAAATTTCGCTCGGCCAAGGAATTTCTAAAGTCTCCAGCAAGGTTATATAGATCAAGGAACTCACTACAAAGTACAGTTTTTCCTTTTGGGTCTTTTAGCCACTTGGCGATGGCATCAAAATTGTAAGTGCGAGAACTCTTTTTTAGCTGAACATTCATTTCAGCGGCATATTTGTCGAGTTCGGCGATGCTATCGAAAGCTGCAATTGAGCCACTTTCTGTCAGATGAAAGCCAGAATAGTCGTTGTCATACCAAATCGTATGAAGTATACGGTTGTTAATCTGAAGATCACATCTACAGTACTTGCGTTCCATGACACACCTTCAATTAGCTTCTTGCTTTAGAGCCTTCCCTTTTCACTCACTCTATACCTAGTAGGTTTGTACAAATAAGACCGTTCGCATTAATGGAGAGAGATTTGCCTATGAACAAGTGGACCTGAATAGAGGTTGGCTGAAGAAATATCAATAGCTCAAATCTGGTGATGTTCGGGTGTGAAATAGCGAACAGCCTGGAAGTTTGGAGGACCTGAAATCGAATTGAGAAACCACTCTGCTGTGCACTTGATGGCCACTGTGCAAATCTATCTGTGGGGATGTTTGCTTGAGCATCTTGAAACCATTGAAATCGTTCAATTCTAGCCAAATTTACGACTTTGATCTGTTTGGGCGCCTTTGGAAAGCCAATCATGTACTGCTTCGGAAGCCTTAGTTGGATTAACCCAGATTATAGAGCGAATTTCTTCAACCGATGAACTAGTGTTTTTGAAAATAGCGCGGGCAGTTTCATCCAGAGACGCGATTCGTTGGTCGGTTTTTTTTGCCGCATCGATTAGATGGTAGTCTTTTGTGGCGGCTTCTCTATCTTTTGCGTTAGCGTTGGCTCTTCTTATCCGCTCTCTTAACCTTTGATCGAGCGGGGTATTGATAAGTTCAATTTTCTTACGAGCAAACATGCTTGTCTGCCACGCTAAGGAAAACTTTGACCGGTGTTTTTGCCATTCAGACTTGAGTTCATGATTCAGGACCAAGCAATGGGAGTGGTTTAGTAGCTCTTTAAGAAACTCCCGGCAATCAACTGCCGTTGGATCTAAAGCTGTGGGTGCGCCTGCTGATCTTGCAATCGAGGCGTCAACTACCAGTCGTTTTACCATCTTAGTCACATCCTTTAAGAGCGCTATCCAGGTAGCGACTCTCGGCATGCATAGCAATCTGCCCGAAATCTTCTGGCCAGTCGCCATATCGACCGAAATTGTCCATACCAGAGCTTGTCACCTCAGTAACTCCGTCTTTGTCTCTGGTGAACCAGTGTAGTTGGACTAGCTTGGGATCCAATTTTCCTTCCGCAATTAGGGCCTGGATAGCTAGTATTATTAGGTGACTGTGCGTTTCTACGACTAACCTAATTCCTCGCTGTGCCGCTTCTGCTAATACGTCTGCCAATTTGTACTGTGCGTTCGGATGGAGGTGGATCTCTGGTTGTTCTAGATAAACCAGCTGCCCTTTTTGTGCTGCTTGCAGTGCCACTAATACTGGCAACGTTTGAGAGACGCCGAACCCGACATCAGCTATGTTAACCATGTCGCGAGCCCCGCCTCGCGCTGGCTGTGGCAATCGACCGACCTGTAGCTCCACCTGCGTATCGTTGATGGGATTGGTAGTGACCTTCCAGGTTAAGCCAAGTCTTTTTAGATCAGTGCCAAGCCCCTGAAGCTTTTCCTCGTCTTTTTCCGAACTCCATTTCGATATTAGGCTTGCAGTGTATATTTCAAATGTGCCAGGGAAGATTGATCCAATGGCGCTTACTGGATAGGCTCGTTCTGGATTTCCACGAAGACCAGGCAAATGGATTAATTCAATAATGGACCGCACGTTGTTTCGCTCCCGGGGCAACGAAAAAACGTCAGGATTTACGAGAGAGTCGCCAACGCCCAAGCGGAGCACTAAAAAACATCTGTCTCTTTCCATCTCCCAAGAAACACGATTCTTGTCGAACATTTTTCGATAGTCATCAAGGTATTTTGGAACTGCTGCTGCCACTTGCGTAGTTGACATTGATGCAGCAAGCGTGTAACCGGCTTTGCTATTAAAGCTGTAGCTTGTTTCTGCTACAGAAAGTCCTCGGTTTCTGACAAAAGAAGTTTTGATTGATGACTTACCTGAGGCTACAGAAATTTCGAATTTTTCGGCTCTTTGTGATTTTCCTAGTTGAGAAAACAACTGGTCAGCCGAGTTGAAGCGGACATTTGGACCGTGCAGCAATAGGGGGCCAGGATCGTAAGTCGCCTCAAGTGTTTGCTTTAGTAAAAGCAACGATTGCATGATGCTCGATTTACCGGAACTATTTGAGCCAGCCAAGATTGTTAGGGGTCTGATCTCAAGCGATCTTTCCGCGTATATGGACTTGTAGCCACTGGTGGTAATAGTTGTTATGCCTTGGTCTGAGCCTGTCGTTGATGTTTTACCTGTCATTGGTACCCCCAGAAGCGTCAGTCACTTAGACCATTTTCTAAACATCCAGCCGCGCATATGCAGACTTTCGTATTGTAGACCATCGATTAATAGCAATTGAAGAACTGCATCCAAATGATTGTAACCACTTAACTTTGTATTTGGAGCTCAGATAGAGCTTTTCATTCGGGCTGACATAGATCAATGAGCATGAGTTTGCTTGTTTCTCTAGTTGGGCACCAGTATGGAGAACGCTCACAATAATTCGGTTTTGTTCATGTGTGCAGTACAATTTATATGATGGCAAAGTTAGGGTACTTGCACCATTGGCGGTGTGGTTCTCCTGTGTTGGATTTGTAGAACCTTCACCCACGTAAAAACAAAAATGCCACCCCTTTCGGAGTGGCAAAATCGTTTTTAAGTCTTTCGACTAAAGATCGCGGCTGGAGAGATTCGAACTCCCGACCTCATGGTTCGTAGCCATGCGCTCTATCCAGCTGGGCTACAGCCGCAACAAGAAGAATATTACCACAGGCTTTGTGGCTGACCTCGCACTTTATTTGATTCGGTAAATAGTTCTGTAACGTCAGGCTATGCCACTGGGTTTATTTTTGACGTACTTATTGGCCTCTGCGCCGTCTAGACCAGTTAAGCATGCTGCCTTTGACATTGCCTTGTCTGGTTGTAACCGTGCCGGCCCCGCCGCCTGCCATCTCTCCGGGGGCCAGGGCTGAGGGGTTGTAGCCTTTGTAGCTGTTGTAAGCATGAATGCCTTCTGGCTGGGCTGGGGCCTTCGGCACAGCGGTTGGCTTGGCCGTGCTTTTCTTGCCCTTGCCAAGGCCACCGGCTTTAGCGCTCAGCGATTTTGGTGGGGCCGGAGGCGGTGTCTGTACGGGCACGCCATTGTTAACTTTGGGGAGGGCCGCGCCTGTTGAAGAGGGCAACGAGCTTGAATATGAAGTAAATCCAGCCCTTTGCAGTGGCTGCTGGCCGCCTTGCTGGCTGGCGAAGCCCGTGGCCGCGCCGCCTGATTGAACTTGGCCATTGCTATTTCTAATGATGGGAGAATCATCTACAAATTGAAGCTGGCGCCGCGACATATAAAAGCTTGAACCATCGCCCAGGCCTTTGCGTGCAGCCTGACTGGTACTAGAAAAACCGCCTTGAGCTGAAGCCTGCGTGCCGCTGCTTAAGATTGCCAAAGCTAGAAGTGCTACTGCGCTTAGCTTTATTGCCGAATTTCTAACAATCTGTGCTCTTTGATTCTTGGTAGACATTGCGCTCATTGTCTCAATCCCTATTCTCTTTATGGCGGCCATTCCTAGGCTATTTTCTGGGATTCTTTGGCTGCCAAGCCATTCTATATGATTCATTCAGTTAAATGCTTTTAAATAACAATGTCAAGATATTGGCGTAGGCGAACTAACTTCAGTGTAACTTCGGCTTAGTTTCGCTCTGTTGCTTGCCGAGCCGCCGTGGTGGCTGCTGGCTGCCAAGAACATGTTAAACTATGCAGAGCTTCTTCGCTTGAAGTATCAACAGTTGGGCTGCAAGGTGGCCTCTTAAAGGCGGTAGGCATGGGTTTTTCTACCCTTACTCAGGAAAGTAGTGTGAGTGTGGCGACTGTATTAGGTCTTGTATCTGGCGAGGGCAAATTGCCCGGCCTTTTGGCTCAATCAGCTAAAGAACGCGGATATCGAGTGGTGGCGCTGGCTCTTTCAGAAAGCGCTGAAAGTCAGGTCTCACCCCATGCCGATAAAACATTTTTGGTGGCACCGGGGCAAATTGGACGCAACATTGGCTTGCTCAAAAAAGAAGGTTGCTCCAACATCGTTTTTATTGGCAAGGTTCCGAAAATTAACTTGCTGCGACAGCTTCATAAGCTCGACTGGGTGGCTGTTAAGGAGCTAAGCAAGCTGCCTAATTTCAATGATGACACCATTCAGTTTGCTGTTGGTGACATTATGGAAGCCCATGGTCTCAAGGTTTTAACTCAATCAGAGTTTCTCCGTCATCTCTTCCCTGAAATTGGCGTGCTTACATCCTCTGTCCCTACAGCCGCCCAGTATGCGGATGTTGAGTATGGAATGGGTGTTGCTCGTGAGATTGCCCGCTTAGACATCGGTCAAACTGTAATTGTTAAAGACCGCATGATTCTGGCGCTTGAGGCAATCGAAGGCACCGATGAAGCAATTAAGAGGGCAGTTAAATTAGCCCAAGGGCCGGTTGTTGTCTGCAAAGTTTCTAAGCCTAATCAAGATCAACGCTTTGATATTCCTACTGTAGGGATGACCACACTTAACTCGATGGTGCGTGATAATCCCAACCCTGGTGGTGTTTTAGCGGTTGAAGCGAAAGAAACGCTGGTGGTTGAGCAAGACGAAATGATTAAATTCGCCGAGGCCAACGGCATTTCAATCGTGGCAGCCCCGCTGCCGTCGGCTTAGAGCTTTCAATCTGGGGAAAACACTGAGCTTGATGTAGCCTTTCGGTTGTTGAAGTGGGTAGGGGTTACAATGGCATAATGGGGCTAGTGAACATTGCTCGTGGCCCGTCGAGGTAGACTAGATTGTTGATGTTAGAAAGAAAGACCGCTATGAAAACTGCTTTTAGAAATACTCTTGTCGCTTCATTTGTCAATCCAACGGCAGTGAGTGCGGCTTTGAGTCTTACTCTTGCGGCAGTTAGCCTTGCGGTTGCGGGTGCTGCCTCTGCTGCTGAGCCTGAAGCCACCCCATCAAAAGTTATTTCCGAGACTAATGTTCAAGTTTCTACTGATACTAAATCTGACACTAAGTCTGATACTAAGTTTAGTACCGTTAAAAAAGCAGTTGACTATGTCACCTCTAAGTCTGGTGACAAGCCTGAAGTTAAGTCTGAAGCCAGTGTTACTTTGCCTCCGGCGCAAACAGAAGAACAAGCTATTGCCGCTGCTGCTTATGCTGCTCGTGAGGCAAAACGGCAGGCTGCTACTATGCAGGCTGAGGCTCTTCATAATGAAGCTATAGATCACTATGAGCTAGCCAGAGTTTATCTTGGTCAGTGGAATGCTGAGATGGCCGAAGTTGAATTGCAGGCCGCCATTATGTGTGAGCCTGGCATTAAAGTTGTGCATCGCGACTATGTTCTCGTGGCCTTGATGCGGGCCAATGTTATGAAAGCTATTGCTGAAGCAATGATGGTTGTTGGTCTGGGCGAGCCGATTCCTTTAGATGACGCGCAGAAAGAGAAGTTAAAAGAATCAGCCTGCAAAGCCCATTATGTTAAGGGAATTGCTGCTGCTCGTGAGACCAAATGGAAAGATGCCATCACTGAATTTCAATGGGCATTGAGCTACCAGCCTAACAATGCTCGAGTTAGCAGATCGATGGCATTTGCTTATGCCAGCATGGGTGATTTCAACAAAGCCGAAAAAGAGTATGCCGCGAGCTTTGCCATGGACCCATCTGATGCCTTTGCCCATGCTGATTTGGCTTTCCTTATGGAGAAAGCTGGCAATACAACTAAGGCTATGGAGCAGCTTGAAGAAGCAGTTAAGTTGCAGCCTAACGTTGCGGCCCTGCATGTCGATTTGGCCTGGTTGGCTGAGTCAAAAGGTGATTTAAACCGCGCCAGCGCTGAGTTTGAAGAGGCTGTTAAGCTCTCACCCAAGCATGCCGCATTATGGACACACTTGGGTAAGTTGTTTGCTCGTCAAGGTCTGTCTGACCGGGCAATTGATGCTTACAAGGCCGCTTTAGATTTAGACCCTGAGCAGCAAGACGCTGAGCAAGGTTTGAATTTGTTAGAGCCTCCGCCTAAAGCCAACGCCAACAAGGCCTAAGTTCGCTCTGAATAACTAGATTGTGCTTTTTCAGTCACTGGTAGGCACAATTAATCGGCTTAGATTAAATCTTGTCGTAGTCTCCCCAATGACAGGGGGTGGCTCAATCTTTAATATCAAGATCGCCCGTAGCTATGAGTTTAGTGTTCAGAACCAGCGGATATCGATGCCATTAGATCGCCCCCAGCATTCCCAACCTGACGGCAGCACATCTTTCGAGAATGTAGCCAAGGTTACTGCGCGCACTCTTTCACAGACTCCATCGGCTTTTTACGACGAGATTAGTCGCGACATCAAGGACCATCCGGCCGATGCGCTCACCAGAGTAGCTGGAGGGGCGGTCATCGGCGCTGTTGGCACGGTGCTTCTGAAAAACCAGAAAGTGGCCTTGGTGGCTGCGGTTGCTGGCATCGGCTGGCAGGGTTATGAAGCCACTAGCTCACTGACTGGTTTTGTGAAAAAGGCTGCCAATGCTGACAATGACACTGCGCGGCAGCGCTTGGCTGATACTAGCGCCCACAATCTTGGTCGCAGCCTCACTAATTTCACTGAAGCCGCTCCAGGTATGGTCCTTGGTGGCTATGCCGTCAGCCGAGCCTTTGGTGCACCGCCGATTTACAACCGTATCGGCGATGCTGTGGAGAAGAAGCTGGTATTTCCAGTCAAAGACCGTCTTGCTTTTGTTGGCCCAGGTGTTGAGCGGGTGCCAGCCTCCCTTGTCACCAAAGACTTGCAGGGTAAGGCCACGGTTGATCTGGTTGAGCTGAGCCGGTTCTTGGGTGAAAAGCATCCGTGGCGAGGAATTGAAACCGGACGTACCCTCGATCTTAATACTTTGAAGTTGAGCCGCTCGGTCTCTGGCGGCGAACAGACGATGCCATGGCTGCCGGCCAGCACGAGAGCGGATAAGATTCCATTTCACATTCATGGACCTGAAGCAGGTGTTGGTGCTCGGCCTTCGTTGAGTGATTTACTTGCTACTAAGGGCTTGGGCATAGTCAAACAGGGTGACCAGGTAGCATTTTATGTCGGTCAAGCTGATCAGTTTAGCTTGATGACTCAGGCTGGCAAACTTAAGTTCTTCCAGCCTAGTATGCGCGCTGTGGTTTTTGACCATTCTAATCAGACCGCTCGCAGCTTGACTGGTAGTTACGACCGGGTCTTGGGTTGGCAAATGAATGAAGCTTCCCATCTTGATTACCTGGGTGCGCTCAAGGCGCTTAGGGCGCCTGATTTGTCTAATCCGCTAAAGGCACTGGAAGGCATTTAACCTTATTTAGCCGTTTAGCCTTATTTAGCCGTTTAATCTAGCCCGGCATTTAATACAGATATATGCGCTGGTTATGACTTGATAGTTTCTTGATTCTCAAAAGTTACGGAACTGCGCTTGGGTACTCGTAACCGTGGCCAAGTGGGCTAGAATATGGCAAATTGTGCCCATTTCTTAGGAAAATACATATGAAGGTACAAGAAGGCCTCAAGGCCCATACCAAATATTTGTGGTTTGACACGAAGCAAAAGCGTGAATACATCCGCATCACCGATGATGTTCAGCAATTTCTAGAAGAGACTGGTCTGAGAGAAGGTTTCATTCTTGTTTCGGCTATGCACATTACCGCTGGGGTTTATGTCAATGATTGGGAAAATGGCCTGATCAAAGACATTGATCAATGGTTGGAAAAACTAGCGCCGGTTGACCCCGACTACCACCACCATAATACTGGCGAGGATAACGGAGACGCTCATCTCAAGCGCATTTTGATCAATCATCAGGTAATGGTGCCTGTCACTGATGGCAAATTAGACTTGGGTCCGTGGGAGCAAATTTTTTATGCAGAGTTCGATGGCCAGCGCAAGAAGAGAGTAATTCTCAAGGCACTTGGTCTCTAGCTAGTTACTAGAATTCGGGCTTCCTAATAGAACCAATTTCAACGAGGTAAGGAAATGACAGTAAAAGAGAGAGGGTATGCAATGACGGGCCGTACATCCTCGTCACCCCACGCTGACGCGCGCGGTGCCGCTAAGAGAACAGTGCAAGGGCGTGAGCCAGTGCAGATGTCTGTTGACTTCAGTAAGACCACTGTGTCTGAAATATTCGGACAGAATGTCTTCAATCGTTCGGTCATGCGTAAGCTTCTACCTAAGCATGTTTATAAGGCTCTGGTGCGTTGTTTAGACTTCGGCGAAGCGCTTCACCCATCGATGGCTGACATCGTTGCTAACGCCATGAAAGACTGGGCTCTTTCTAAAGGCGCCACCCACTTCACCCACTGGTTCCACCCACTGACCGGTTTGACTGCTGAGAAGCATGATTCATTCTTGGTGTCGAGTGCTGAAGACGGCGGAGCCATTCTTGAATTTTCAGGCAAGCTTCTGATTCAGGGTGAACCTGATGCTTCGAGCTTCCCTTCTGGTGGTATCAGATCGACCTTTGAAGCCCGTGGTTATACCGGTTGGGATCCAACCAGCCCTGCTTTTTTGATGGAAAGCACTAATGGCAAAACTCTCTGTATTCCTACAGTATTTTGTTCTTATTCAGGTCATGCCTTAGACAAAAAGACACCACTTCTTCGTTCGTTAGAAGCTCTCAACAAGCAGAGTGTGCATCTTCTTAAATTGCTCGGCAATAAAGAAGTTAAGCGTGTCAATTGCACAGTGGGCGCCGAGCAAGAATATTTCTTGATTGATGAAGCCTATTACATGTCGCGTCCTGACTTGATTAACAGTGGACGTGCTTTGTTTGGTGCTAAGCCACCACGTGGCCAAGAAATGGAAGATCACTATTGGGGTTCAATTAAAGAACGCGTATTGGCTTTCATGATGGATACTGAAGCCGAGTGCTACAAGCTTGGCGTACCGGTTAAGACTCGCCACAACGAAGTTGCACCAGCTCAGTTTGAAGTTGCACCAGTATTTGAATATAGCAACGTTGCTGTTGATCACAACATGCTCTTGATGGAAGTCTTCCGCAAAACAGCTCAAAAGCACGGTTTGCGTTGTCTCTTCCATGAGAAACCATTTAGTGGTGTCAACGGCAGCGGTAAGCACAACAACTGGTCGATGGCTGATGATCAAGGCAATAACTTGCTTGAGCCTGGCACTACACCGCACGACAACTTGCAATTTATTGTTGTATTGACAGCTGTTATTCGCGCTATCAACAAATATGGTCACTTACTGAGAGCCAGTATTGCTTCTGCTGGTAACGACCATAGACTGGGTGCCAATGAAGCTCCACCAGCTATCATGAGCATTTACCTTGGTGACAAGCTCTCAGCAGTTGTACAAACTTTGATTGCGGGCAAGAAAGAGATTCTGGGCGAAATCGGTAAGGTTCTCCAATTTGGTGTTTCTACTCTGCCTGATCTTCCACGTGATGATTCTGACAGAAACAGAACCTCCCCATTTGCTTTTACTGGCAATAAGTTTGAGTTCCGTGCTGTTGGCTCTAGTCAGTCAATTGCTTGGCCAAACACTGTTCTCAATACAATCGTAGCTGAGTCGATGGACTTTGTTTCTACCGCAATTGCTGCTGAAATTAAGGGCGGTCTTGATGCTAATGCTGCTGCTGAAAAAGTGGTGCGCAAGACATTGGTTGAAAATGAGCGCATCTTGTTCAATGGCGATAACTATTCTAAAGCTTGGCATGACGAAGCTGCCCGCCGCGGCCTGCCGAACTTGAAGAATACTGTTGATGCTCTTCCTGTTCTCAACGAACAAGAAGTGAAAGAGCTCTTCAAAAAATACGAAGTGCTGCAAGAGGACGAACTCTTCAGCCGCTACAACGTACAGCTTGAATCGTATTGCAAAACTGTCAATATTGAATCATTGCTCACTGCTAATATTGCTCGCACTATTATTCTTCCTGCGGCTCTCGAATATCAACTGAAGTTGGCCCAAACAATTGCTACAACTAAAGCAGCTGTGAGTGGAATAAATCTAAGCGAACAAGAGAATCTTCTCAAGCATGTTTGCGATAAGGTTTCATTCTTGCAAGTTGAGATCGACAAGATCGAAGCTCTGATTTTAGAGGGCAAGAAAGACGATAATGGTGACCATGGCGAAGGAGATCTTCTCCGTAAAGCTAAGTTCTACCAAGAGCGAATAATTCCTGCCATGGATTCAGTTCGCGAAGGTGCTGATAAACTTGAGACCATTGTTGATGATGCTCTCTGGCCACTGCCTAAGTTCCGCGAGATGCTCTACATCTATTAAATAATAGATTTAAGCAAGGGTCTGATAATTGAAAGCTCGGAGTTCTCAATAGAGCTCCGAGCTTTTGCTTTGCCTCAATTTCGGCTCAATTGCAGTTCAATTGCAGCAGAGTCGCGAATCTACTGTGGTATCGTTTCTGGTGCGCAGCCATTATTTTTTACTGTTGCCATTGCTCTTCGTCACCCTTTCTTTTGTCACCCTTCCTGTTGTCACCTTGTTTTAGTGCCCATGAATAACGATCAATCTGATACTACCCCTACACCTAGCCATACTTCGGGTCCTGCTCCATCGACTTATTCATATTTTGGACCTACGGAGCTTACTCCCGATGAAACCATTCCTCTGGCAGCGGGTGCAGCTATGGCGCGACTGTCCTATAATCAGAAAGTGCTTGATGAGGAAACTAAGCTAGTGGACGAGGGGAGCGACAATCAACCAATTCTTCCTTCCCGGCCTTCTAGCGGGGATGAAAGCGCTGGTGATGATTTGGGCGCCTCGGTCGCTCCGAGCCAGCCATATATGTCGTTTGGCGATGACTACGTTAGTCTAAAGCCAGATGCCGTTGCCAATTTGCAGTCGAACGCTGTGGCAGGCCACGGTGCTGATAAGCGTGACGAACTTTTGGACACCATTTATGTTGGAAAGTATGAGTTGCTTTCAGTCATTGGTGCCGGGGGCATGGGTGTCATTTATTTGGCCCGCCAGATTTTCTTGGATCGCCTGGTGGCTATCAAAATGCTCAAGAGCAATCTTGCTTCGGCCAAGGCGCGTATGCGTTTTCATCAAGAAGGTAAAGCTGCCAGTGCTTTGCACCATCCAGTTATTGTTGCCATCAATGACTTTGGTATCGACGAGCTAGATCGCCCCTACATGGTGATGGAGCATGTTCAAGGTGTGACACTTTCTGAAGTGATTAAGGAGAGAGTGACACTTAACGTTGCCGAAGCAATGCCGATTTTTCTGGAACTGCTAGATGGTTTAGCGGTTGCGCACTCTAAAGGCATTGTGCATCGCGATATAAAGCCAGGCAACATCATGCTCACCATGGGTGACGATGGTGTTGTCCACGTCAAGCTCCTCGATTTTGGTATTGCTAAGTTGCTCGATGATGACGACAACACCATGCAGAGCTTGACCAAAACTGGTGAGGCTTTGGGCACGCCGTTGTATATGAGCCCTGAGCAAATTCAAAGTCATAAAATTGACTATCGCTCCGACCTCTATTCGCTTGGTTGTGTCATGTATGCCTGTCTTACTGGTGCGCCACCATTTGTCGGTGAGCAAAAATTTCAAACCATGGATTTGCACCTGACTGAGAAACCGGCTTCCCTGAAGGAGGCTTCGCTAGGGCTAGATTTCCCTTCTGAGCTTGAGCATGTTGTTATGCATCTGCTAGAGAAAGCGCCGGCTGATCGCTATCAGTCGGCTGATGCTGTGCGCAAGATATTGATTGGTATTTCCGGTCAATTGGGTCTGTTGCAACCAAGTGCACTTCCTGGCAGTGCCCTTGAGCGCGGTGTCGGTTCTGCTCAAGTGAGTATTCCTAGCTCCCTGGCGGCAATGGTGCCAACACCCACCCAGGGGTCGACTTCGTCTTCTCTAGGCGGTGCTTTTGCAAGAACCGACGTTGACAAGACAGATAAAGATAGAACAGAGCTAGAAAAAACAGACTTTGACAAAACAGATGTAGACAGGGTCGTAAAGCCTACATATGGGGCCGCAACCTTTTCGCCTAAAGGTAAATTGCAAGATGTCACAAGAGCTTATACTACCGGTGGTGGCTCTGTAACTGAGCGTGACTTGTCTGCGCCCGCTTCTCCGGAGATTGTTAGAAATCATTCTAACAACTCATTAGCTTCAGATCTGCCAATTTCTAAAGACCAAGAAGACGAAGCTGCGAAGCCCGAGGCAAGGGTTTCCTCGAAGCAAATGCTATTAGTTACTTTGTTAGCTTTAGTTTCTTTGCCTTTGGTAATCTTCGGCTATTCGTTATTCTCGTCGAAGGGCGCTGTCAAGTCGCCAACCAAATCCGTCGCTATAGCTCCTAGTGAATTGCCAGCTAAATCGCCGACTAAGCCGCCATCGGTAAGTAGTTTGCCAGCTCTAACTCCGGATGAAAGTGATGATAGCGCAGTGCAGTCTCGTCTTGCCCGCAGTAAAAATCTCTATGAATTTACGACCAAAGGCTTTGAGAATATTTCTGACAAGGCAATGTCTGCTTTTTCGGAGCAAAAGAAACTGACAAAAATTGGCCTTGTTAAAACAAGAATTAGTAGTGAAGGCCTCAAATATCTGGTGCATTTGCCAGTGCGTGAATTATGGCTAAACAACACTACTGTAGACGCCAAGGGCGTCAATTATTTGTCTAAAATACCGACATTGAAAATTTTGTATTTAACCAACACTAAGGTAAACGATGAAGCGGCAAAGACTATTTCAAAGAATATGACTCTGGAGACTCTAGCTGTGGGGGGGACGTCAATCACTATGGGTGGTGTCAGAACTCTCGCGGCATCGCCTAAGCTCGAGGGCACTCTGCAAAATCTGGATTTATCAGATCTCGATTTAGGAAACGAGGTTTTTGCTGCATTAAAGCCATTTCGACAATTGAAGAATCTTGATGTCAGCAAAAATCCACGTATCAACGGCAGCGGCTTGGCTTCTTTGGCTCAACTTACTCAGGTAAATCAACTCTGCCTTGGGTCTACCAATATTAGCGATAGAGATTTGCCAAGCCTGCTAAAAATGCAGCAGTTGGTGGTTCTTGACCTGTCCAATACCAAAGTCACTATCTCTGGTCTTGGTCAATTGAAAAAACTCAAGAATCTTAACCAGCTCGTTCTTGGCAAGCAGGTTCCTAGTGCTTATGAACAGCAAGTTCTGGCCGACTTTAAGAAGAGTAACCCTAGTTGCGGCGTTAACCTTGAAGAGCGAAAAGCCTACCCGTTTTAGATTGTTTCGTT
Organism: bacterium Ga0077546; assembly: GCA_943369735.1. Lineage (GTDB taxonomy): Bacteria > Cyanobacteriota > Vampirovibrionia > Obscuribacterales > Obscuribacteraceae. The sequence goes on along the minus strand of CALROJ020000002.1, from coordinate 42,257 downwards.
GGCCCAATCTTTTACTGCTCTTAGTGTCTTTGCCTGCGAGGGTCTGATAACTACCTTCTTTTGTCTATAGTCATTCTGCATATATAAGTTTAGGTCAGCTGTATTTTGTGTACTAGGAAAGAAGAATAGAAGTAGCAGGTTTTCGAGCATTGCCTCATAGCCATATTAGAGATAGCATCTACCAGCGATGAACCGCTCACAGCAGAACAAGAGCATAGCTTTCCTACTGACCAGCCTTTGTCTGATGGCCGCTGGCTGTCTCTCCGCTCTGACTGGCTTTGGCCAAAGTCGGGGCGATAGGTGGCTTGATACCCGACTTCGGGCCATTGATCAGCTGCAGGAGATGCGCGAATCATTTAAGGACACACTACTTGCTAACCAGCGCTATTTAATTACTGGAGACCGGCTCCAGTTTCAGTCTTTTGCCGAGTCGGCTGATAATCTCAAACAGCATTTGTTTACTTTGAAGGCTTTGGACAACGGCAACTATGGCAATAGTGAGCAGGTTCGAGAAGTCGCCAACCAGCTTGGTCTAATTCTTGATGAATTGAGTTTGGACGCTCAGCTTAGACAAGAGAAAGGAGCTGCTTCTGCTCGTCAATTGCTGCTTACTACTCGTGAGTTGCGGGATGCTGCTCATTTGTCGAGAGTTTTGCTAGCCCTAGAGCAAGATGAGGCACAGGCCGTGCGGGGCTATTACAGCGGAGATGTTAAGGCGCGCGGCAATTCATTGCCTTTGATATTTTTGTTGCTGGCGACTTTTGCTGGCGTCTACGGAGTCTTCTTGCTACGTGGCACTCTCGACTCTAGCTTAGAGTCTGGTGCTGAGGCTGGCCAAGAGCCAGGTATGGGCTCAGGCGAGGGGCTGGGCGCCGGGGCTAGTGAGCAAAATTCTAGTAGTGCTCTAGATAGTCTCAAGGCCGAGTTGAAGCTCGCTCACGAGCAGTTAGATCGCCTGGCAAATGTCGACTTTCTCACTGAAGTTTCAAATGTACGCGGCCTTGAGCAAGTGTTAAAAGCTGAAGATAATCGTGTTGGGCGCAGTGGTGGGCACTTAATTGCTATGCTCATTAACTGCGACGATTTTCATAAAATCAATGATGCTTTTGGCCACAGCACTGGTGATATTGTTCTAAAAGAAGTAGCTAAGCGTATCAAAGGCACTCTGCGCCCATCAGATCATGTTGCTCGTGTGGGTGGAGATGAGTTTCTTGTCTTGCTGCCAGACACGCAACTCGCCTACGGCATGCGGGTAGCCGAGCGCATTCGTGTCGCTATTGCCGATACGCCATTGCGTGGTGCCCAAGACGTAGTGCATGTTAGTGCTAGCCTTGGCTTGGCCAATCTTCCTTTGCGCATTGCCTCAGTTAATGAGGTGGTGACTTTATCGCGCACAGCATTGAAACGCAGTAAAGCTGGTGGCAAGAACAAAGTTTCGCTGGCTCGTGATCACGGCTTAGAAAAAGCAGAAGATGATCAGCCAACACCAAAGAGTATTGTCGCTCAGCTCTTAGATAGCACACAATTTCGCACTGTCTATCAACCGATAATGGATCTCAACAGCGAGAAAATAGCTGGCTATGAGGTTCTAACTCGCGGCCCGGATGGTTCTTTTGAGAGTCCTGCTGATTTCTTCCGTATTTGCATCGAGAACAATATTCTCACCACAGTAGATTTGCAGTGTTTGCAGCTCTGCCTTGAAGATGCACCAAACGTTGGGCGCAACATGCGCTTGCATGTCAATCTCTTCCCTTCGACATTGCTTGAGACTCCGGTTGAGAACTTGATTAAGCTCTTCCCTCAAGAGCGCAATGGCACTACTTATTGTTTAGAGATAAGCGAGCAGCAGTTCATAACTGAACCCGGCTATCTGCGCGAAGCAATCAATGCTTTGAAACAAGCTGGCATATTAGTGGCGATTGATGACGTTGGTTTCGGTCGAAGTTCGCTTGAGACTCTGATCTTGCTTGAACCTGATTTGGTTAAAGTCGATAGAAAGTATGTATCAGGAATTTCTGTTGAGCCTTCTAAAGCCAGACTCTTGCGCCGACTGGCTAATGTTGCTAAATCTCTAGGTGCTGAAATTGTGGCGGAAGGAATTGAAGATCGCAATGATCTTCCCTTGCTCAAAGAAATGGGAATCAATTATGGTCAGGGATTCCTCTGGGGAGACCTGCTAGCTGTCTTACCTGTTGCTACTGATAGCGATAAATCTTAAAGGAGCAGCTCTGATAGCTGAGATTATTAGTGCACGGACCAATTCACGGACCAATTCAAGGACCCATACAAGGCAATGTAGTATTTAAGCCTGAAAAGATCTCTATTGAGAGCGCTTTTTCTGTTGGCTGGGCGCACACTAAACGCCAATTTCTTCCCCTGCTTTTGGTTTCAGCAGTATCGTGGGTGATACCGACGGCTTTTTTCTTGATCTCTTCGTTAATGGGTCTGTTCATTCCTAAAGATCAGGCCGTGATTAAGCTTCTCTACACCGTTGTATCTAGTGTTCTCTCTCTTGTGGTTAATGCTATTTTAGAGCTGGGTATGATCAATGTTTATCTGCGCGTATTAGATGGTGAAGAGGCCAAGGTTGCCGATCTTTTTTCTGCTAGCAAGCAGATGTTTACTTACGTCATGGGCAATTTCTGCTTCAACTTCTTACTCTTCTGGGGCTATATCTGTTTTATCGTTCCCGGTGTAATAGTTAGTATTGCTGTGCAGTTCTACTCATACTTTATTGTCGATAAAGAAATTGGGCCGATTGAATCAATTAGAGCAAGTTGGATAGCTAGTCGAGGGGCACGGCTTAATATATTCTTGATGGTATTGCTCTTTCATGTTTTGCGTACCATCGGCACCATGATGTTCTTCATTGGCCTGTTACCGGTCAACATGATTATTTCGCTGGCCACAGCTGATCTCTATCGACAGCTTTTACGCAACACCGCACCAGATGATTTCGCTGGTATTGAAGGTCTGCGCTTTGCCCTGCCCACTCAAGAAGAGTTTGAAGAAAGTCATAGATTGGTTAAACCCATGTCTTTTTCTCAGCCCGATACTAGGCCGTCTGATCAATCTAATTCTGCCGCACCAAGCGCAACAACAGCTCAGGCGCCCGATTCTAATCCTGATTCTCAGCCTGATATTGATCCTTCAAGTACCGCTGACCAAGAGCCGGGAGAAAGACAATGAAGTGTTTTCGTCTACAGCGTTCTTCTTTCTTGGCTCTAATCCTGTGTTCTGCAACCAATAGTGTTTGGGCTGATACCAGTACTCCTGAGATAAAGGCGACTGAGCCGGCAGCAATTAGAACTGATTTGCCTGTTGTGCCTGCTGCCCCTCTAAGCGGAGGCATTGTTTCTTCTGCTCTCAGCACCGAGGCAAGCCTAAAAGAGCTTGGTAAAGTTTGGCACCACCTAAAAAGTGCAGCGTGGGAGACTTTTTGCGAAACGCAGCAACCGGTTACCTACTACGTTGGCGGCCCCAATTTGGTGGGCGGTATGGTAATACCGGCCATCAATGCCACTGGTGAAATAAGCACTGGACAATTTCAGCCACCAAGAGAGAAATGGCTTAAGTACTATGCCTCTGAGCTAAATTACTTGCTGCCGCTGATCAAATCTGAATCAGAGGCTTTGCAATTGCCGCCAGATCTTGATCCCGATGTAGTCTCAGCATTGGCTCAGTTAAAAGTAATCGCAGCCTCTCTGCCGGCTGATGTCGACAAGCTCGTCACCCTTTGCCAAAATCCACCATATAAGAACATGGTGGTGGCCACTGCAGCTCAGCAGTTGATCGACGATCTTGCTGCTTACGAGAAATTGCGAAAGCAAATTGAGAAAGCTGTAAAAGATGATGTGCAAAAGCTGAAGCGCAGTCAGAATCAGAAGAGTAAATAGACTTCGAGGGTTCTACATTTCAAGAGCTGCTTGCAAAGTCTAAATATAAAACTTCTTGCTGCAACTAGGTTTTCAAATGCAGCGGATGCCCGCTGGGCTGTAATTGCTACGATCTGAAAGAGGTTTGTTGTCAACTGCTAGGGCTGCGCTTCATGCAATATGGAACAAAGGCAATAGAATATACATCTTGTGTTTAAGCAGTTGGAAAGTCAGCTTCTGACAACTTCAATGCTATTGCTAGGTCTTTTCTGGGTTATTGCAAGATTATTTTTAATCGTCTGTTTGATGGAGATTTGTATGAAGCGTTCTACTTCATTTTTGAGTATTTCAGCATTGAGTTTTGCAGCAACACTGCTTGCTGGCACAGTAGGTCTTGGTTGTCTTGACCCAGCCTTAGCGGCGGATACTACTAGACTTGTAGCTGTGGCTGGTTCAATTAGTGAGGTGGATTCTCGCCTAGCCTTAATTGAAAATCGCTTAAATGATGCTTACAACGCTGGCCGACTGACTCAATTGCAGCGCCAACGTTTTAAACAAGATTTGCAGCGGGTGGCTGACCAAGAAGCTGTCTTTAGTGCTTCAAACGGTGGGCTCAGCTTGTGGGAAACCTTACGCTTGCAGTTTGACCTAGACGTAGTCGTCAAAGATATGGAAGCCAGTTTGGGTGATCGTAAGTCTGGTTTCTTAGATGCTTCTGTTCGTCGGGATGAAATCCAAAGACGACTAGCTACAGCCTTTTCTCAAGGTCGCTTGAGCCGTCAAGAATTTGAAGAAATTCGCGCTGAACTTGATAGAGAAAGTAGTGCCATTGCTGCGGCGAAAGATAGCAGTGGCCAAATCGGAATCACTGACAATATTCGCTTGGTGCTTGAGCTAGATCGCTTGAGTCAGAGATTGACCCGCACGGTGCACGATCGCCAGTTTAGTTTGACGGCCATTGATGTGCGCCAAAGCGAAGTTGCTCGACGTATTGAAGAAGGCATTAAGGCCGGCAAGTTGACTGATTCTGAGGCTGCTGAGCTTAAGGCTGAGTTTAAGAGAATCAACGACAGGCAAGATCAACTGCGCCATTTGGCTCGACCATTGACGGCAGAGGAGCAGTTGACCATTGCCCTTGATATCGAAAAGCTGAGTGGTCAAGTGGATACTCAGGTCTACGACAGTGAGGTCGTTAGCCAGAAGTCCGATTCGAGCAGGGTGCCGCAGCGAGAGAGCGAAGTTGACAGAGACATTGCTAATGCTTTATCGACTGGTTTAATTACTTTGACAGAAGCTCAAGTCTACAAGCAGCAACTAGACCGAGTTATTGCCAAAGAAAAGAATTTCAGAGTTCTCGCGGGCGGAGAACTTGATGCTCTACAAGCACAGAATCTTTTGGTTGAACTTGAGCAGTTGAGCGGTAGTCTAGATCGCTCTACTTTTGAAAAGAAACCAGTTTGGCCAGGTGTCCATGGCACTATTGCTGATATCAAGAAGAGTATCGACGAAGCGAAGGCCGCTAACCGCCTTGACCCTTCTGATGAAGATTCATTGACTAAAGAGATTGCGGCCATCGATGCTAAACGTCTAAATGGCGGAGCAACAGTTCAATCGACGATGGAGATTGTGGTTGCTCTCAATCAAGTTTCTTCTAAGCTCACCCGCAGTGTCAAAGACCGCAATATTGCTTATATTCCAGATTTAGATAAACGCAAGGCTGAAATCAATAAGCGCATAGCTGACGGTGTTGTTAGCGGCAAATTGACTCTTGATGAAGGTAATACGGCAATTGCTGAATTCAATAGAATTGGGGCCCTGCAAAACACTTACAAAGCCGTTGATGGTGTCATTGATGAGCGAGAAAAATTGACTCTTGCTCTAGAGCTTGAGAGGTTATCTACCAGAGTTGAGAAGGACATTCGTGATAACCAGTTTGCCGCTAAACCAGTTCAAGTTTTGAAAGAAGATGCTGATCGCACCATTGCTAGCGGCACTCTTTCAGGCAAGCTTTCGGCTCAAGAAGTTCAAGCTCTAAGAGCTGAGCTTATTCGCATCAATACTTTTGAAAGCAGCAAAATTGCTAGCCAAGGAAAACTTGAAGCCCAAGACGCAATTTTAATTGTCTTGGACTTGAACAAGCTCATTAGAGATACCGAAAATTCTAGTAAGAACGCAGAAGTCGCTCTGCCAGACATTGCTAAGCGCGAAGCTGAACTCTATCAGCGTATTACTGAAGGTGTTATGCAGGGCCGTTTGACAGTAAAAGACTCTGACTCATTGAAGAAAGATTTTTATCGAATTCTCGATCAAGAGTCTAAATACAGAGCATCTGGCGGTCTTAGTTTTGGCGAGCACGCCGCTCTTTCTCTAGAGCTAGAGCGTCTTGCTAATAGTATTGAATCAAATATGGGTGACACCCAAGCTGCGGTGCCAGATGTTGATGCTAGACAAGCTGAGCTCGATAAGAAGATTGCTACGGCAGTTGCTTCTGGTCAGTTGACTATGGCTCAAACTCAAGAATTCACCAAAGAGCTTGATCGTATTAATCGCGATGAGATCACTTATCGCTTTTCTGGTACTGGTTTGAGCTACGCTGAGTCAATTTCACTGGTTGCCGATCTAGAAAAATTGAACGGTCGCATTGATACTCAAATTGCTGGTCAAACGGCTAAGTGGAGCGGTATTGATGGGCGAGTGGAGAGTATTGCTAAGCAGATTGGCCAAGCTCTCTTGTCTCAGAAAATCAACGGGGCTACTGCTTCTCAACTTAAGCGCGAAGTTGATCGCGTTGCCCAGGCAAAAATTGCCTTTGAAACTTCTGGTGGTGGTCTCAACTTAGCTGAGACAGAATCACTCGTGCGCGACCTTGATAGACTGACTCGCAGCCTCGATATTCGCCAAGGTGTGGGCCAAGTCGTTGCCTGGACCGACATTGACGGTAGGCAAGCCCGGGCTGAAGCTCGCATTGCCCAAGATACTGCTCAGGGTAAACTGAGTGCTAGTAAAGCCAGCAAAGCCAAGAAGCAATTGCAAATTTTCAAATTGGTGAAAGCCTCTATGAAGGGTTCTGCTGGCGGTAATTTCACTTATTCGCAAATTGTCGTCATGGCTCAGACTCTCGATAAAATTGATTCGCTTGTTGGCATTGCCCCAGTGGCAGCGCCTTCTCGTAATCAGTAGCTCGACGTCAATAGCACGTAATCAATAGCTAGATTCAGGCCAAAGAAAAGACGCAGTGATTATTGTCACTGCGTCTTTTTAGTTAATTACCCGGTCGAGATTATCTACGAGTGATTTGGCGTTTGCGCATGCGCACTGACAGTGGTGTCACTTCTACAAGTTCATCATCATGGATGTATTCGAGACATTTCTCGAGACCCATTTCGACTGGAGCTTGCAAGGTGTAAAGAACTTCTGCCGATGCTGAGCGCATGTTTGTAAGCTGTTTGACTTTGCAAACGTTGATGTCGAGATCTTGTGTGCGGTTGTGCTCGCCCACAATCATGCCTGAATAAACGTGAGTTTGTGGGGTGATGAAGAAGAAGCCACGATCTTCAGCTTTGCCTATGGCATAGGCTGTAGTTGTTCCTTCTTCCCAGGCAACAAGGGCGCCATTTCTTTGGCGGGCAATGTCTCCACACCATGGACGATATTCAAGGAAGGCATGGTTCATGATGCCGTTGCCCTTAGTCAAGCGCAAGAATTCACTTCTAAAACCAATCATACCTCTGGTTGGCACGATGAATTCGAGCAATGCCATGCTGCCTTCTACATTCATATTTTGTAGTTCAGCTTTGCGTGGGCCCATTTCATTCATCACTGCACCAGTGTAATCGTCTGGCACGTCGATGAACAAACGTTCGAATGGTTCGTTAGTGACGCCTTCGATTTCTTTGCAGATAACTTCTGGTCTTGACACTTGGAACTCATATCCTTCACGACGCATGGTCTCGATCAAGATGCCGAGGTGAAGTTCGCCACGGCCGCTGACAATAAATGTATCTGTGTTTTCTGTTTCGTTTACGCGCAAGCTGACGTTTGTTTCTAGTTCGTGGAAGAGACGTGAGCGCAATTGGCGGGAAGTAACGAACTTACCTTCTCGTCCGGCAAATGGGCTGTCGTTTACCAAGAACGCCATTTTCATGGTTGGTTCGTCGATTTTGACGCGGTGCAGAGCCACAGGAGCATCGAGTGAAGCGATGGTGTCGCCAACATTAGCGGCAGTGAATCCAGCGATTGCAACAATTTCGCCAGCTTCAGCTGATTCAGCTTCAACTTTCTTGAGGCCGTGGAAGGTGAACAGCTTGGCGATTTTGCCTTTAACAACTGTGCCGTCTTCTTTGATCATCGAAACTTGTTCGCCAGCTTTAACGCGACCGTTATAGATACGGCCGACGCCGATACGACCGAGATAGTCACTGTATTCTAAAATGCTGATTTGCATTTGCAGTGGCTCAGATGGGCTACCGGTTGGTGGTGGGCAATGCTCAAGAATAAGGTCGAGCAATGGTTTTAGATCGGTACCTTCTTCTTTTGGCTCCTTCATGGCGATGCCTTTGACACCAGAAGCGAAGATATAAGGGAAGTCTAGTTGGGCTGCTGTAGCGCCAAGTTCAACAAATAGATCAAATACTTTATCGACGGCCAGGTGTGGGTCGATGTTTGGACGGTCAACTTTATTGATCACTACGATAGGGCGCAAACCGCGCTCTAAGGCTTTGCGCAAGACAAAGCGAGTTTGTGGCATTGGGCCTTCGCCGCAATCTACAACTAGTAGGCAACCGTCAACCATGCCGAGAATACGTTCAACTTCGCCGCCGAAGTCTGCGTGTCCTGGTGTATCAACGATATTGACCAAATGATCTTTATAGGTAACTGCAGTATTTTTGGCGAGAATGGTGATGCCGCGTTCACGCTCGAGGGCGTTGCTGTCCATGACGCATTCGACCAGCTCTTGGTTCTCGCGGAAGATTCCGGTTTGACGCAAGAAGCCATCAACAAGAGTGGTCTTGCCGTGGTCAACGTGGGCGATGATGGCAATGTTGCGAATGTGAGTAAGCTCACAGGTCGATTGTTCAGTGCCGGTGATAGCGGAGGTCATATCTTCTCCACTGGTTTCAGTATTGCTGATTTGTGTCATGGTTGCCGTGCTCATGTGCGATTCTCTGTGCCTATTGAGTAGAGTTTTGTATTGTTGCCGTTCTTTCCTTATTTAGCTATCCTTACCTTATGTAGATAGCTTCGGCTTGGTCTGTGTTTCTCGGAGTTTGAGAGAGTTTTGTCGATTGTTGGAACCGTTCTTAGAAGTCATGCTGGAGGTTACCTCGTGCATGTCACCAGTTTGGGCACTGATCAAAATGATCAGACGGAGACGGGAACTACAACCGACATTTTGCTCACCTGCCAGGCCAGAGGGCGCCTAAAGAAAGAACGGGTGGCAATCGTCACAGGTGACAGAGTTGAACTCGACGAACTCGATTTGACCGAAAAGAGCGCCATCATTACGACGATACTCGAGCGGCGTAGCCTTATCGCAAGACCATCTCTAGCCAATGTAGACCAGGTAGTCATTGTACAGGCTGTCAAACAGCCCCAATGGAACCCCCTCTGGACAGATCGCTATATTGTCCACTTCCAGCTCACACTGCCAGTTTCGCGCCCTATTTTGTGCTTCAATAAAGCCGATTTAGGGGCTAAAAACGACTTAGATCATTTAAGATCTATTTATGAACCTCTTGGATACTTCGTTATATTTGTTTCTGCTAAGACTTCGGCTGGCCTCTCTGAGTTGGCCTCTTTACTAGCTGGCAAAATCTCTGTATTCGCGGGCCCGTCAGGGGTTGGCAAATCGACCATGCTCAATAAACTCTGCCCGGGGCTGAATTTGAAGACTGGTTTGATGGAAAATGACTTTGGAGTTGGTCGTCACACAACTACGTATTCGGAACTCTATCGACTCAATTTAAATCTCTCCGATGCCCCTGAGGGATCAAACGATCTAAAAATTGCCGCTCCTTCTGATCAGATTGATCAGATTTCTTGGATTGCCGATACTCCAGGTTTCAACCTAATTGAGTTTTTGCACCCAGAACCGCGGGATGTTGCGGCACAGTTTCCCGAGATTGACGAACTTGGCTTGCAGTGTCGTTTTGCTGATTGCCTGCACTTAGTTGAGGCTGGTTGCGCTGTTTTAGACTCGCTTTCTGATTTGCTTGGCGACGATGAAAAAGAGGATGAAGCTGACGACGAAGACGAAGCTGAAGAAGAGGATGAAGCTGAAGACGAGGACGAAGCTGAAGACGAAGACGAAGCAGATGAAGATGAAAATGAAGATCAAGAGCCTGAGTCTGATTCCGAAACAGAAGCAGACGCAGAAGCAGAAGATATAGCCGACAGTGAAGAGAACGAGCCGGCTGAGATAGATCGCCCTGTTTCGCTCACTCGTTATGAGAGCTACCTCATAATGGTGACTGAATCGCAAGCGGAGCAGGCACTGCAAAAGACAACCTCTAAGAAGGTAGAAAGCTCAGTCAAAGCGGCAGGCGGTGCAAATGCTAAAACCAAGTTCATCCCGCGTTTAGCCAACAAGTATCGGCAAGCATCTCGCAACACTGTCAAGCAAAAAGCCATAGACATAGCGTCCTTTGATGATGATCTGGACAAAAGCAAAACTACAGAAGAGTAGCTTCAAGGCTAATCGCGATTTATCAGCCAGCTTCCAAATAGTTCCCCGTTCAAGGCGTTGGTTGGCAACTTCCCTTCTAAGGCAAGCTCTACGCTTCTAACTGCAAGCTCGGCCATGGCATAGCGAGTTTGCTCTGAGGCTGACCCTATATGTGGGGCCAGTACAACATTGGGTGCTTTGAGTAAAAGCGCGCTCACTTTCGGTTCGTTGTAGAAGACATCAAGGCCAGCGCCTCTAATTTGGCCGCTTTCAATGGCTTGTGATAGTGCCTCTTCGTCAACTATTTTGCCTCTGGCTGTGTTGATAAAAATGGCGCTCTTTTTCATCAGGGCAAATTGTTCTTTGCCAAGGAGCTTTTCTGTCTGTTTATTATGAGGACAGTGCAACGAAATATAGTCTGACTGCCGCAGCACTGTATTGAGTGAAACTCTCTTGGCTCCCAGTTGGGCCTGCCAGTTCAGATCTTTTTGGTCGAGCGTGATACTGCTGTCGTCAGCCTTACTGTTGGTCTCACTGGCGCGGCAGTAAAGAATATTCATGCCAAAACCATGGGCACGTCTGGCTACAGCTGAGCCGATGCGACCCATACCAATTATGCCGATAGTGCGACCGCACATCTCAGTGCCTAGCAACAAATCATTTTCAAAACCTTGCCACTGCCCAGAGCGCACATAGTTGTCGGCTTCTACAATGCGCCGGCCCGCTGCTAGCAGTAGGGCGAAGGCTAAATCTGCCGTGGCATTATCGAGCACACCTGGAGTATTGGTGACAAGAATTGGCCTGCTCTCACAGTCTTTGAGATTGATATTGTCGTAGCCAACTGCTCGTTGAGCGATCATGACCAATTTTGGGCAAGCATTGATTATGCTTGCTGTAATCTGATCTGGTGGCTCGGTGAGAATAATTTGGGCTTGGCTGGCGGCGGCAATAATTTCTGCTTCGCTTAGGGCCATGGTGCGCTCTAAGTAACTGACTGTGCCCACTGCGCTCAGGCGGGCGGCTAGGTCCGTTGGCACCTTGCCGATCACGACAATTTTGGCAATATTAGCTTTGGTCGTGGCTGCCAATTTGAACTCTTTAAAGTTAGACCGATACTAGCTGTGATGCTGGTGCCAGTTGGGACAATAAGCTTTTTTCGAACTGCTCCAATTCAACTGCTGCTCTTTGAGAATCCCAGTAGGATAGATTTTGAATGAGTTTTGCTACTTTTGGTGCAGATTCGAGGCACTGGCCTTGGTGCACGAAGCCGAGGCGGATTCGGCGCGACAAAATGTCTTCAAGCGAAATCGCCATTTCATTGTTAAGACAATAAGGTACTTCGGCCATTATCGGAGGAAAATCGGGACAAATGCGCTCACTTAAAGCTGGATTTTGTTCGACCAGCTCGATAACCTTGAGAGCATCTTTGCCGTAGGTAGCAATTAAGTGATCGATAGTGGCCGGGTCGAGAGAGAGTTTTCTTGACTGAGCCGATATTTGAGCTGTGCTATTAAGGAAGTCTGTTTTGTCGCTCCATCCGCCCAGCATGATCTTGTCTGTCTTGCTGTGTTTGAAGCCGTGAAACTTGCTGTCTTGATTGACCAGCTGTTTCAGTGCCATATCAACTACGTGGATAGCCAGCATTCTGTAGTTGGTCAATTTGCCACCGATTAAGCCAATTACGCCGTAGGGGCCTTCGAAGAGTAAGTGCTCGCGAGATATGGTGGCAGTTTTTTCACTGTCTTTATCTTTGCCTTTTTCATCGACTTGATTTTTGCTGCCGCCATCGTGCTCACCGCCTACTAGGGGCCTAAGGCCGGCCCATGTGGCGATCACATCAGCTCTTGTCAGCTGGGCGTCTGCATTGGTTTTATTGCCACTCTTGCGATACGAGTTAAGTATGCCCAGTAGATAATCTACTTCTTCGCTAGTGGCCACGGGGTTATCTAGCGGCCCTTCATAGCCAATATCTGTGGTGCCGACCATTAGTGCTTTTTGCCATGGTACGACAAAGACATAGCGGCCGTCGTTTGTAGGAAGAAATAGAGCGGTGCTGGTTTCAAAACAAGATAAGGGCAGCATTATATGAGTGCCTTTGGCTGGCTGTACTTTGCTGCTCCAGGTCGGATCTAACTGCCTCAGTAGTATGTCTGACCAAACTCCGGTGGCATTAATGCAAGAGCGGCTGCGCACAACTAATTCTTGGCCATTGAAGCGGTCGCGGCAAACTATTGCTTCTGTTCTTCCATCTTTTATCTTGAAATCTACTGCTTCCAGGTAGTTAACGGCTACGGCCCCATATTCGCAGGCCGACTTGATTACTTCCATTACTACTCTGCTGTCGTCAGTGATGCAGTCGTGAAAGCGCAAACCACCTGATACTAAGGATGCATTAAGAGAGGGAGCTGCGCCCAGGGTTTCTTTGCGATTGAGGCGTTGGTGGGTGCGTACGCCTCGGGCATTGATTGAAAGCAGGTCGTAGAGAGTTAAGCCAACATCAGCCTTGAGGCCGAAAAATTTCTTGCCTTTGGTGATAGGTAGCATGAAGGAAAAGTCTCTCACCATATGTGGTGCGAGGGTTTCTAGCAGCCCGCGCTCTTGGCAGAGTTCACGGGTCAGGCGAAACTGAAGCTGCTCTAGATATCTCAAGCCACCATGAATAAGTTTGGTGGTGCGGCTTGAAGTACCCGAGGCAAAGTCGTCTTTTTCTAGCAGTAATACTGATAAACCACGAGAGGCGGCGTCTTGAGCAACTCCTGCTCCAACGATGCCGCCTCCGATGATTACCAGGTCAAATTCTCTTTCCGCTGCGATTTCGAGTACTTGACTTCTGCTCTTCATAGTTCCTTTATAGATACTATTTGGTTTACTTGAGTTTGTCTCGGAAGAGACCGACTCCTAGACCTAGTGCTGCTCCGAGGGCTGCGCCTTTCATGGTAGTTTTGGCGCCACCATGGCCTCTTGTAGCTGCCATTGTAATACCTGTGGCTGCTGCTGTACCTGTTGCCATATCTCTCATGATCGGATGTTTAGCCAAGGTTTTGTTGCCATTGATTACACCGACGGCTGCACCGGTACCAGCTCCGATGGCAGCGCCTCGGACCATGCCTTTGCCTGCGACTAAGCCAGTTACGGCCCCAGCTGCTGTGCCTACGCCAGCACCAATGGTAGCTTTGCGCACAGTGTCATGTTTTTGGAAAAACTGTTTCGTTTTGCTTGGTTGTGCCTTTGTCACTGATGCCGAGTAAGTCTGAGCTTGTACTGGCAAAGTACCAAACACAAGTGCTTGGCTAGTGATCAGGCCTAGAATGGCCAATGTAGCGTTACGAATCTGCAGTTTCATCGTTTGCTCCTAACTTCTAGTGATAGGTAATTTTTAATAATAAGGAAAACTTTGGTTGAGTGATGGTGCGAGCTTAATGCTCGGTAACAAGAAGACTACCATTAAATTTATTTTTTTCGATAGGCAACCCTCGGTGAGCATCAGACTTTTGGGGAAATTCTCGAAGATCGATCGAAGAATAAATATGTTTTGTATGTCCTTTCTATGTCTCTTGCTTATTTGTTTTGACTGCAATAACCGTTTGAGAATCGAACCCCTAATTAGTAGATGGAGATGCCAAAGACGACGGCAAAACTGCTGTTGTTCCCAATTAGCCTCATCTCACTATCACTCGGCAACCTTATTTTTTGCCCATCTGAGGTGGAAAGCTGTGTATTTCACAGGCAAAAATTGTGTAAATTGACTATCCTACAAGTCGATGTCCGCAGATGACTTTGAGCTGATGCTCGTTTAGGGTCTGCCTGAGACTTCAGTAAGTCTGGTTCTACGTAGGAAATTTGAGAAAAATTTGCCAATGAAAAAAGTTATTGCAGTTGCATGTACCGTGCTTGTAGCCGGCATCGAGTGTGGTGCCCCTCTGTCAGTGATGGCGCAAGAGCGTGGCGCTGGTACTACTACCCAAGTGAGGCAGAACTCTAGCAGTCCGGCTGTGGTTAACCCTAATCCAAATTCGCAATTGGGAAACTTCTTTCCTGATAAATCGAAGGGTGGTGAGACCATCATTAAAGAGTTAGAGAAAATCTCAGAGATGGCTCAAACTCCGCAGTCGATGGAGAAAATCCAAGAGTTAGAGAAGCGTGGCGAGAAATTCTTTGAGCAGCACTTGATTAACCAAGCTTTGATTTCTTGGCAAGAAATGTATGGCATGAGCTTAGAAATGAAGTATGCCGAGGGCCAAGGCAAGGCGCTAACCAACATGTGTCGCTGCTATGTTGAGCAAGGCCAATGGATTAAGGCTAAATATTTGGGCGAGAATGCCATTGAAGTTCTAGCCGGTGTGCAAGATCAGCAATCGCTAGCAAGAGCTAGAGTTGCTCTTGCTCAAGCCTATTTCGGATTGGACAATCCAGTTTGGGCAACGCAACAATTAGATGCAGCGCTAAAGGTCTTGACTACGTCGGGGCTGAATAATCCTGCTGAAGCGGCGCGAGTGATGTATCTCTGTGCCAACCTTTGTTTGCAATTCGGTAAAACAAAAGAGGGTATGAGGTTCTTCCAAGAAGGTGCTACCTACAGCGCCCAAGCTGGGGATTTATCTAAATCTGTAGAGGTTAGAATCGCCACAGTTACCAGCATGATTGAACTGGGCTGGTTTACTGCCGCTCAAGAAGAAGCGAATAAGCTCTTGTCACTGGCTCGCTCCAATCCTAAATATGGTGTTGTTTACTTGCTGCCTGCTTTGCAGACTCTGGCCAATGCTCAGTATGCTGCTGATGAATTTTCGAGCGCACGCAAGACCTATGAACAAGCTTATGCTCTCTATCCTAAGTTAGATTCGAGATCGATTTCGGACATCTCCCGGGCCAATATGGACCAAGGCTATGCTTACTGCTTAGCGTCCACAGGCGATCTTGATCAGGCTCGGCAGTATTTACTTAAGGCCTTGCCAGTGTTCAAAGCTAAGTCTGATGCTTACAACCAAGCTCAAGCTACCAATGCTCTTGGCGTGTTTGAAGTGCTTGATGGCCAACCAGCAAAAGGCATCGCCTATTTCATGCAGGCCGTCGATTTTCAGCCGGTAATTCAGCCGAAAGCGCCTAAATTGCACGCCATTATTTTGCAGAATATGGCCGGTGCTGAATATCGAACTGGAGCCTATCGTGACGCCAAAAGTCACCTAGAAGCCGCTTTGAACATATTAGCTAACACTAAAGAGCAGCAGCTGAAAGGGCGACTCTTTCAGTGTTTGGCTGAAACAGCCTTCAAGGCCGCCGATTTGACCTCGGCCGAAAGTTATGCCAACAAGGCTGTTGGTATTTCTGAGCGCATTAATGATGATGGTTGTTTGTGGCGGTCTTACCTGCTCAGAGCTAGATTGCAGCTGTCAAGACAAGAAATAGACTTGGCAAAAGAATCGCTCAAGAGTGCGGTGTCCTATTTCCGTTCACCCCAGGCCGGTGATTTCACCACTGCTGATAGCCTTGCGTTCCCTACTAGTCGTGAAGATATGGCGGCCTCTCTAGTTCAGCTTATGGCTAATCAAGGCTTGACTGAGCAGGCATTGCTGGCTGCTGAGCAGATTAAAGAAGAAAACTTCATCAGTGAATGGCTGAGACGCGGTGGTCAGGTTAAGCCTGAGGATCGCGATGTCTATTTAGAACTAACGACTCAACGTGCTCGAATTCACGCTGCCGAAGTCTCTGCTACTCCAGATAAGTTGGTGAAAGAGTGGCAGAGTTGGATGGAGCGTTTTCGTTCGATCGTGACTGCCAATCGCTCACTGGCTCGCTTGATTGCTCCAGTGCCAAATTCTCCTGCCGACATCATTGCCGCGGTGCAGAAGACTAAAGCGACAGTGGTTGAATATCTAGTTGGCCCAGAGTCGACCATGGTATTTACCATTGATCCACTGGGTCGTATTTCGTCTACCAACTTGCCTGTAAACAGAGCCAAGCTAAAAAGCCAGGTGACAGCACTGCTTGAAACTGGTGCCAAGGGTGGTGCTGAAGAACCAGGCAGTCAAGGTGAGAAGTTAACTCTGCGAGCTCTCTACAATCAGTTGCTACCTGCTTCGGTCAGACAATTCTTGCCTACCACAGCAGATCAAATGGTGGTCTTTATACCAGACGGGCCACTTTACAATTTGCCGTTTGCTGCTTTGATTGACGAAAAAGGCAAGTTCTTTGTGGAAAGTCATTTGCTTTCGATGGCGTCATCTATGTCTGTGATTATGGATTGCCCACCTGAATACACTGCTGATTTGAGTATGCTGGTGGCTTCTACCAACTCTTCTAGTGGTGGCTCGGAGCAGACTGAGACTGCACAAATTACCTCAGCGGTTGGCGCCGATCGGGTGACAACATTGACCGGTAAAGACGCTAGTTTGACAAACTTAGAAGAGCAGTCGAAAGGCAAGTCAGTGGTGCATTTCTCTGCCAAATTGCCGTTGATTGAGAATAATCCTCTTAGATCGGTTTTGCCAATCTTTGGTGATAAAGATGATCAAGGCAGGAAAGTAACGGCTGATCGCCTTTGTGGCACACCGATGGCTGTGGATCTTATTGTTTGGAGTGCAAGCTCTGTTAACGCTAAAGATGTACGCGGCAATGCTGTCAAGATTTTCAGCCGTGGTTTGAATTATGCTGGCGCGCGCAACGTACTGATGAGCTTGTGGTGGCAACCAGATTCTCAGCGTATTGACGAGCTTGTTAGTGTCTTCAATAGCAAGCAAGCTGGGCTTAATCCGGCCCAAGGTCTGAGAAAGGCTCAACTAGCAGCAATTTCGCGAGATCCATCGCTGAAGAGCTGGGCTGGCTTCCAGCTACTAGGCCCTGGCTATTAGCTTGGTAAAACCAACAAAGGCTCAACTAGAGCCTTTGTTGGTTTTTTCTGTGTAGCTTGAAGGCCACATAGACCATATGTGGCAGATTAAGAATTGAAGTCAAGCATGTATATATTCGCCTATTAATTGTATAAATTTCTAACTTGGCATCATCTGCCGTTCTATTTGTCGTTTGAAACTGAAGCAGGCTCGTAAATGATTTCTCAAAGCAAAAGCAACTGGTATCCCGAAAACCTAAACTTGACTACTGCGACGCGCCGAATAATTCCTCGTGCACTTTCACTGCTGTTGAGCATGGAGTTAGTCTGCTCCGGTTTGGTTTTCTCAGCTGTCGGCCTAGGGCTGCCAGTCAGGGCTGCTGAACCAGAAGCCAGTGAGAAAAGTGGGCAAAGCGAAAGTGTTGCCCCTTCGTGGAATGACAACAAGTCTGATTCTATGTTTATCATCGAATCGGATGCTGTTAAGAAGGTAGAGCCTAAAGTAGAGGCCAAGCCTGAAATCAAAGTAGAGGCCAAGCCTGAGAGCAAGTCTGAACAAAAGTCTGAAGCTAAGCTTGAAGTCAAACTTGAAGAGAAGCCAGAACTTAAGCTAGAACTTGAATCAAATGCTAAGCCCGAGGCCAACTCTACTGCTAGTAAACCGGATGCAAATGGCAAAGCTATTGCCGAGGTCACCCCTAGTATTCCAGCTACAGCTGTCACTACTGATAGTGCTGTGATTACAACCGCTACTAAAGATTCTTCTTCTTCTTCTTCTTCTTCTTCTTCTTCTTCGAGCGCAGCACCGGCTGCTAGCGAAGATGCCCTTGTAATCGACTCTGATACTAAGCCTGAAGCAACTGGAGCATCGGCTGTCAGCGCTCCGGTAAATTCGGCAACTAATACTTCTACCGTAACTAATACTTCTACTGCAACTAGCTCTAGCCCCGCGGTTCAAGCCATCTCTGGTGGGGAATCGGCACATGGCCTGGAAGCTGGCAGTGTACTTTCGCCTGATGGCAAAAATTTGTTAGGTGATAGCGCAACAGAGACACCGAAAGTTGGTGGTGGTAGTGGTGCTCTTTCGACGGTTGATTCGCTTTCTGCCGATATGCTTGTTGAACTCGGCGCCAGTGTTGTGGAAACTGGAGTTAATGCGCCTGAGCAGATTATCGCCAATGGTGATGGTCCAATAATAATTGACAGTGACGAAGTCTCTGAAACTGAAGAGACAATTCAGTACGAGAACCTCCCAACTGATGAAGGTAAGACACGAATTAAAACTGGTGCTAAATTCCCAGTAGTTGTTACTTCTCAAATTTCTTCTAAGAACGCCCACAAAGGTGATGGCTTGGAAGCTCGTCTGAAGTTCGATCTCAAAATTGGCGATCGTCTGATTGCAAAAAAAGGCTCTGCTGTTCAAGGTCATATCAACTACGCCTTACCGGCCCGCAGTGTCATGCATTCATTGGTTAGTGCTAACCGTTGGTATCGTAACTCTGGTTGTTTAGGTGTTGAGTTCGACGAAATTGTCACAGAGAAAGGTGAGCACCTGCCTCTAGTTGCTACTCCAGCTAAAGCTGCACTTTTCATCAAAAACAAAGCCGAAGGCCGCGTTCTTGGTGTTAACCACCTGGGTCAAGTCGCTGGTCCTTGGGAACAGCAGCTCAAGTACAAAGCAGTTCGTATTGGTTTGAATGCTGCTATGGCTCCGGTTGGTGTCTTCAGCTTTGGTGCTATGCCTGTGGCATTGGGCCTGATGGGTGCTGCTAATCCATCGTTTGCTTTCATGAAACCAGTGGGCACAAATGTGCGTCACCGTCGCATAAAAGGATTTGCCTGGGGCTTCCTCTCTGGCGTACCTGGTAGCTGGTTGATTGAAGATACTGTGGTTAAGGGCAATGAAGCGATAATCAAACCGGGCGATGAGTTCTTAGTTGAGTTCAAGCAAGAGTTCACTGGCGAGCCCGCCAGCGAAGCGCAAATGTTGCCGAATGCCAATGCTAAGGTACACGGTGACGTTAAAACTTCGAAGAAGAAAACCAAGCAAGCTGACGCCAAATAAGCTAACAAATTAAGCGAAGGCTAAAGAGATACAAAAAAGAGAAGGAGATTTGCCTCCTTCTCTTTTTTTTTGTATCTCTTACTTCTTATCTCTTGGATTGGCCGACTACTTTGTATTAGTAGGGGGCTTGTTGAGAACCGGCTCCAGCAACTGTAACAGGAGCATCAAGCTGCAATTGCATAGCAGTGCCGGCAGGAATCAAAACGTCTTTGCCTTTTCTTAGAAGGACGCTTTGGGCTACTCCGACTGTGCCACCGATAGCAGTGCCAGACCAAGCGCCTTTGCCGACACCACGTCCGCCGCCAGCAATGGCGCCGACTGCTGTACCGAGGGCTGCACCGGTGCCAGCTCCGATACCACCACGAATAGCTGCTTGACCAAGTTTGGTCTTCCAGGTTTCGCCTTTGAGAGTGGTTTCGTCTGTGCCGGTGCCGGTGTATTTACCGATACCACCAATTAAGTGAGCTGAAATTGGAGTTTCAGTGCCATCAGGAGTTCTTAGGCGATTGAATTTGATATCGAGGCTACCAGCGCGACCTAAGTAGGTTCCACCTTTAGCATCGGTGATGGTGCCTATGATGGTCGAACCAGCTGGAATAGTTGAATCGCCCAGCATAACTGTTTGGCTTACTGAAGCTTGAATCAAGTCACCAGCTCTAGCTACTTGGGTGGCAATACCGCTGCTCAACGAAATTGGAATAACCAAGCCAGCCGGTGCGTAGGTAATTCGTCCTTGTCTGTACCCGCCTTGAGGTTGGCCGTAAGGTGCTTGCTGTTGGTAGGGAGCTTGGGGCTGTTGATATGGTGTTTGCGCTTGATATGTATTTTGCGCTTGGCCATAGCCTTGTTGCGGCTGTAGATTTGGATTGTAAGCTTGCTGTTGAACAGGGGCGTTGATGGTCGATGGTGCTGAGGCGAAATAGTCACCTGATAATTGGCCTACATAACTTTGAATGCTGGCTTGATCTCTTAGTGATTCGCGTAGAGAATCTGCCCATTTCTTAGCTAACAGAGCTGGGCTACTGCCAGCTGTCTTGGCGCTGGCACTATCTACGGTGACAACTTGGTAGCCGCCTAAAGTGATAACAGGAACGCCTTTGACATAAGTGATGTTCACTGCCGATGGGCCTCTGTCTTTAGCGGCAACCAGGGCGTTGTCTAAATTTTGTTGCACAGCAGCTGCTCTTTTGTCGGCAGTTAAGCCGCCGGCTGCTGGTACTGAGAAAATAGCTTGACCAGCAACGTGGACATCATTGTCCGCTGCCATTGCTGCAAGTGGAGTGAGTGCTATCGATTGACTGAGCAGAAGTGCACCCGCCAAAATCGACCGTTTGATGGAATAAGATTTGGATGTCATCTTTTTGTACCTTAGATTTGTACAGCCTCTGCCGGACTGAATTAGTATAATAATGAGATTTAGATCAATCTCTTCGATGGTCGGTTTTCTTCACCAATTTCTTTTGCCATTTTTATTTAGCAAGAGCGCTTCACGTCACAGACCATGTTGTTTAAGACTACTGAATTTTAGCAATGTTCCCCGCCTAGTTTCTGAAACCTACTTTAGGCCCCCTTTGCAAGGCCGTAAAAAGCCGCAGGCTTGGTAAATACAGCAAAATCAGCGTGTCACTCGAATTGGTTCCATAATATAAAGAATGTACATTCAATATCTATTCAGAGTTCCTCATAATGAATCCGGCCACTAGTTTTGCCAGCCATGCTCTGGCCTCAAAGAAAGCTCTGATAACAGGCGCCGGTCGAGGCATTGGGCGTGCTGTCGCCATTGCTTTGACTCAGGCTGGTTGCTCTGTCGCCCTGCTTGGTCGGCAAGAAGCGCGGCTAATTGCAGTTAGCAACGAAATTAAAGATCTCGTCGGGGTCCAAGCTCCGTATTTTGTTGCTGACGTCGGTCATGCTGAAGAGCTTGAAAGTGCCATAAAACTAGTGCAGGCGAACTTTGGTTCTGTCGATATTCTCGTCAATAACGCTGGAATATATCGCACCGAGGCGGTTGATCACCACGATATTGCTTCTTGGCGCGAAGTACTTGAAACCAATTTGACTAGTGCTGTTGTCACCTCGAAAGCTTGTCTACCAGCCATGATTGCTCAGAGCTGGGGACGCATTGTCAACGTCTCATCGATATCGGGAAAACATGCTGAAGCCTACGGTGCTGCTTATTCTGCTTCCAAATTTGCTTTGATTGGTTTAACCCAAGCTACGGCCCTAGAGCAGGCCCGCCATGGCGTTACTGTCAACGCGGTGTGTCCCGGTTGGGTCGCTACCGACATGGCTTTTGCTCAAATAAACGATCCACTTTGGTGCGAGTTAAATCAGATTGAGAGCGAGCAGTCGTTGGAAATTACGAGGTTATCGGTGCCACAAATGCGTTTGGTTGAACCTTCGGAAGTAGCTGGCTTAGTGGTTTACCTCTGCACACCTGAGGCTGCTGCCATCACCGGGCAGGCAATCAATATATGTGGAGGTTTGTCAATTCAGTAATGCATACTATTCATTTAGAGCAAGCGCTTCGAACTAATCAATGGAATATCAATAACCATCAGGGTCTTACTCTTATTCAATCGCCTTTACTGGCTCAGTATAAAGAGCGATTGACTCATGCTTTCACCACTAGAGTCGGCCCCGGCGGTGCTCCCGGGCCATATGATCATTTCAATTTGGGGCGCAACGTGCCTGATGAAGCCGTCAAGCGCAATGCTTTAGCTAATCGCGAGCGCTTGTGTACAGTGCTTGGTGCTAATCATGACTATCTCAAGGTACCAGGGCAAGTTCATTCCGGCACAGTAGTACCGATATTGGAAGCTACAGCAAAACCTGATATGGCTAATGTTGATGGCGTTTCCACCAATCTTGCCTCAGTGCCTTTGCTGCTGCATTTTGCCGATTGTGTACCAGTAATTGTTTATGAGAAGAAGAAAGAGCTGCTGTCAATTGTTCACGCGGGCTGGCGGGGCACTGCTCAGGCTATTGCCGCCAATGCTGTCAGGCTTATGATTGAAGAGTGGGGGGCCGATGTCTCGCAGATGGTTGCAGCCGTTGGACCAGCCATTGGCACCTGCTGCTATCCCACCGGTGAAGATGTGGTTGAGCAGTTGTTGCAGACATTGTCGTTGCCTCTTGACGGTAGCTTAGTGAAAGCTCAGCTGGCTAATGGTTTGGTTAAACGCGACAGTCTACAAGGTGTTCTTGAGCAAGCACAGCCTCGCCCTGACCTAAAAGCTTTCAATGCAATGCAGCTTTTGTTGGCGGGAGTGCCAGAAGTTGATGTATGTTCTTTTTGTACTGCTTGCCGCCCCGACCTTTTTTATTCGCATCGGCAGTCTGGGGGTAAGACTGGTCGTCAGGGGGCAATAGCGATGCTGCATTCGTCAACTAGTCAACTAAATGACCAGAGTGATGATTTGTGATTTTGAGGCAGTTATGCGCACAATATCTTTATTGGAACTGAGGGGATTATTGGATGCGGGCTAGAGCGAGTATCGCTTTAAGCATGACCGTTTTGCTCTCGACGGCCTCGCTTGTAAGCACTGCAACTATTGCAACTGCAGCAGCGTTGGCAAGCGAGGCTACTGTGGCACGCGAGGCAAATGGAGCATTGACTGTCGCCCAGAAGCTTGGTTCTGCCGATGCGAACCCGCCGCCGCCGTCGCCGGTACCTAAAGCAGCTCCTCCGCCCTCTCCTGTACCTAAAGCAGCCCCTACACTGCCTTCGCTCGCTCCAAATGCGGCTAGCTTGCCGCCGTCGCCACCCCCGAAAGCAACGCCTGGTGCCACTCGTGTTGCTAGGCCCGGTCTAACACCAGTGTCACCTCATTCGTCTGCGCCACCCTTAGTGCCTACCTCTCTCACCCGAGTAGCTCGACCGGGAGCACCGGTGCCGAGTCAATTTCCAGCACAAGCTCCAGCTCAATTTCCAGCGCAAGGTCCAGCGCAAGGTCCAGCAGCAACTTTTGGCTCTGCTCCCACTTTAATTTCGCCTCAAGTCCCCGCGCTAGTTCCTGCATTAGTGCCGGCATTAGTTCCGCATTCAGTTCCGTCTTTAGTTCCGGGGGGCTCACCTCCACCCCAAGCCTATGGCCAACCGCCTGGCTACAATGCACTGGGCAATGCTCCAATAAAAGACTCTTATCCGGCCATAGGCCATCTTGAGCAGGTCACTTTAGGTTCGTCCAGCCCGAACGATAATATTGACCATCGCCTCGCTTCGCTAGAGAATGCAATTTTCAAGAAAACATTTGAGTATGACTCGCTTTTTGATCGTACTGAGCGTTTGAAGAAAACAGTGTTAGGCACTCAGGAAGTAGATCCCAATTCGGCTGCTGGCAGAGAAGAAGCGGCTGCCGGAAGATCTGGCGGTCGGTTGCCCGGTGGTACTGCTGGCGGTGCTGCTAATGGTACGGGTAATGGTACAGGTAATGGCACAGGTAATGGCACAGACTGGATAGACAATCCACATCCGGCACTTGAATCTTTGACTGAAGTGCACTACTTAGATGAACAGGCGGCCTTGCCTGAAAATATGACTGCTATCAGTGCGCCAGAATTGGGTCAATATGCCGTGTCTCTTCTCAATCGAGAGCGGCAGGCATATGGTGTTGCCGCAGTCACTCCTGATAATGTTGCCGAACAAATGGCGGGTGAGCTAGCTAGCGATTTGGCGAAGCGCAACGTTTTATCGCATTTTAATTCGGCTGGTGATGGCCCCGATCGCAGGCTCACACTACTTGAAGGTGCCGATGCTTTGAATGAGGGAATTGCCTCAGTCAAGACTGCCGAAGTTGGCTCGCAGCGGATGTGTAAGGCAGCTGTGGCAAGAATTTTAAAGACCATGCTTGGTCGGCAAGACGATCGTGACGCCTTGCTCAATCCGGACGCAACCCATGTTGGTTTTGCTCTGGCGCTAACAGCCGATCGCGAGCGAGTGGTGGCAGCCGCAGAGGTATTGACTCGGCATGCCATCATGATTCCGGTGGCCAGTGAAGTTAAAGTTGGCGATAAAATAGAAGTGCGCGGAGTGCTGCAAAGCCCCTATCTTTTCGATAAAGTTACGGTAGCTTGGGAGTCTTACAACCCTGAGGCCGCTGCTTCTGCACCTGATGAATCAGAAGAGGCACTGCCTTACTTTCCACCACTAGATTACATTGCTTACTCTAATCGCTCGGAAGGCAATCATGATAAAGCAATGCTGCTGCTCAAAACGGGGTTAATAGTTGGTGCTGTTGGGGCCGGATTGTTCTTCCCTCCAGCTGCTATGGCTGTGCCGTTAATTGCTCTTTCTGGCGGGCCTTCTGAGATCAAACCGGTTTCAGATATACCTGTGAAAGGTGGCATAAAGGTAGATGGTGGTTCATTTGCCGGTCACATACCACTATCTAATAATAGTAAGCCGGGCTTGTATTACGTTACAGTATGGGCTGTTCAGGCCAAAGGACAGAAGTCTGTTCCAATCAGCCGGCGGGTGCTTCTAGCCAAGGCTCCCACCCCTGAAGAGCAGGATGCTTCAGAACAGGCAGAAGAGAAGCTGAAAGAAGAACGCAAAGTTGCTGAGCGTAAAGAAAAGGAAGAGCGCAAGCAAAAGCAGGCTAGTGAAAAGCAAAAGCAGGCTGATGAAAAGCAAAGGCACTCTGTCGAGAAGCAAGAAAAGCGCCGTGACAAAGATAACAAATCGCGCGACCTAACTGTCGAAGGCGAAGTCGAGCCCGGGCAAAATAGCACAATGCAAGGCAACACAGCCCCAGAGAGCAAAGTGCCAGAAAGCAAGTTGCCAGAGAGCAAAGTGGTAGATAGCAAAAACGATCAGCAAAATGATCACTCAAAAGGCAGCATCAATGACAAAGACTAATTTCATTACTGCTATTCGTCCAAAACATCTTTGGACTTTCTGCCTTGCTCTTTCGTTAACAGTTGCTTCTTCTCTTTCTGTTGCTTCTTCCGCTCGTGCTAGTGACTTGCCTGAGCCGAGTCCGGTGCCTCTCTCCCGTCCTACTACTTTTCAGCCGCTGACAAGTTCGACAGCATCGACTACTCTTCAAACAGGTACTGGTTCGACTACTCTTCAAACAGGTACTGGTTCGACCACTCTTCAAACCGGAACTGGTTCGACTCTTATTCAAGCTGGTACAGGTTCTTCCACACTTCAAGTTGGTGTGCAGCGAGAGGCTGGTCCTGTCAATATTTTGTTTATCGTTGATGGCTCACGCTCTATGCTTGAAGAAATTGAGCGTGGTGGCAGGCAAAAAATGGATGCTGCCAAAGATGTCTTACAGCAGGCTTTGTCTCGCATTCCCAATGACGTCAATATTGGTCTGAGAGTGTTTGGTCAAGGGGCTTTGACCAGTCAGCATTCTATGTTTGGTGGCGGATTTGGTGGCCTCAATATGTTTAGCGAATGTCAAAATAGCGCTCTGTGGGTGCCGATTGGTCGCAGTAACAGAAGGTCGTTTATAGAGAAAGTGCGACAGATCAAGCCTTATGGTATGACACCACTGGCCTACGCTATTGAACAGGCCGCCCATTATGATTTTCGAGGAGTAGAAGGTACTAAGGTAATCATTTTGATCACCGATGGTGCTGATACTTGCGACCGCAACCCGTGTGAGGTAATTGCCCGCTTGCCCCTTCATGGTATACGCTTAAAAGTTGATGTGGTTGGCCTCGCCCTTGCTCGTGAGCCCGAAGCACGGCGGCAACTTGATTGCATCGCCAAACAATCTAACGGCAAATACTACGATGCTAAGAGTTCGGCCGAACTGATCAACAGTATTTCGGCTAGCGTCAGTAAGGCCATTGAAGGAAGAGTCATTATCAAGCCAGGCAGTGGTTCGGTTGAACCCGGCAGCGGGGCATCTATCAATACTGAGACACCAATTGAAATGGTGCCAATTGAGCCCATGAAATCATTAGATAAGTAGAGCTTGGATAAATAGACTTTGGATAAGTAATAAGGAAATCGCAATTAAAAGGGAAGATTTTTTCGAAAAAATCTTCCCTTTTGGGGAAAAGTGTTAGGAGTTTACTGTGTTTGAAGCTGATGAAAAATGTCCGACTTTCTCAAGAAAATCGGACATTTTTAGAATCGCAAAATAGACTTGTTTCTGTACTAGCGCAAGCTAATGGCAGTCTTCTTATTGAGCTTTTCGATTTCAGGGCTATGAGTAACTGACATATGCATTTTTACTTCTTCAGCCATTTTGTCTGAAACAGGTGCATAGTAGTTAATTAGCATGAGCGGATAGATACCGAGTGCAAGAATCGAGAAGGATAGCGAGTAGGCTACGATTTTTTCGGTGTTGGTGGCATCGGTCAAGTGACCTTTCCACTTAGGCAATTCTTCTCCGTAAAATACTTTTTTCAAGAGCCAGAGCATGTAGGCAGCGGTAAGAATTACACCGAGAGCAGCAAGATAAATCCAGCCTTGAACCATGTGGCCGTTGGTTAGAGACTGAGCCATGGGTGAAGTGAAGCTGCCGTAGAATACTGCTGCTTCAGCCACGAAACCAGACAAACCAGGAAGGCCGAGGTTAGCCATGGTGCCAAGCATCCAGAAGTAAAACAGGGTTGGCATTTGTTTGGCCAGGCCGCCACCAATTTCAGGCAACTGTCTAGTGTGAGTGCGTTCGTATACTGCTCCAACCAAGAAGAAGAGGAGGGCGGAAATTACACCGTGGGAGACCATTTGGAAAATAGCACCACTAATGGCAGCGGATGAAAGCGAGGCCACACCTAGCAAGACAAAGCCCATGTGGCTAACTGATGACAGAGCAATGATGCGCTTCATATCTTGTTGAACCAAACAGGCCATTGCTGCCCAGACGATATTGAAGGCGCCAAGGGCCATAATTTGTGGACCATACTCGATGAAGAATGTTGGGAAGAAGCCCAGGCAGATTCTCACTAAACCATATGAACCCATTTTCAAGAGCAGACCAGCTAGAAGCATCGAGATTGGTGTTGGTGCTTCAACGTGCGCATCTGGCAACCAAGTATGAACAGGGAAAGATGGCAGTTTGATGATGAAGGCCAAGAAGAAACCAAGGCAGGCCAAGATTTGAATGTCTTTTGGTAGTCCAGGACACATTGTAGACAATACAGTCATGTCGAAGGTGGCGCTGGTGCCCATTTGCGTATACATATAGACCAGACCGGCCAACATCAATACGCCACCAAAGAAGGTGTATATAAGGAACTTGAGCGCAGCATATGCACGTCTTGGACCGCCCCATATGGCAATCAAGAAATACATTGGCACTAACTCTAATTCGTACATAACGAAGAACTGC
This sequence comes from bacterium Ga0077546, assembly GCA_943369735.1. GTDB lineage: Bacteria > Cyanobacteriota > Vampirovibrionia > Obscuribacterales > Obscuribacteraceae. The sequence continues at coordinate 14,533 of CALROJ020000002.1, read as the reverse complement.
AGCAAGTCAAGTGACATGAACACTCCCAGTACAGAGAATGTCAGGAGCATGAGCATTGCGTAGTAGAGACGGGGGCGGTTATCGCCAATCGAGGTTGAGGCCAGTATTGCCATCAATGTGACAAAGCCTGTCAGCACCACTAGTGATAGCGACATGCCATCGACAGCGACAAAGTATTGCACTGGAAATGGTTGCATGAACCAGAGCACTTGTTCTTTGAGCTGGAATTCCGCCGCTCTACTTAAGTCAAATTGCGAAAGGATGAAGGCTGAAAGCCCAAACATACCGGCGCCGAAGCTGATTGCCAGTTTGCGAGCCAGATTCTCTGGGCTACAAGAAATAGCCAGGGTGGCGAGCATGGGCAGTAGTAAGAGGATGGTAAGCAGATGTTGTGGTTCGGGACTCACAGCGGTCTCCTGAAAATTAATGACACTAAGAGAGCGCCATCAGTATAAAGGGCTGGCTAGTAAGCTACTAGCTTTATTAAAGAGAAAAATCTTTTCACTCTAAACGGTGCTTTATCTATGGACACTCTTGGCCCTTCATCAATGTATAGTTTTAGAGTACGAATTTAGTAGGCAGAGTCTCTAGTCAAGAGCTGGGGATATTCTAGGAGATTAACCTTGTTACCGCTGAACGCTGACCAGTTGAGATGGTTTGTTGAACACGCTGGCCTGATTGTTGCAGCACCGTTCTTGGCGGGCTTCCTGATTATCATGGGGTTGAGAGCTTCAAAAACTCTTTCCATGATGGCATCCATTGGAGCCGTGGCTTATGGACTGGTGCACTCACTGATTATTTTCCAGGCATTAGTCACCAATCAATATGGTGCACCTTACTTCCAACAAAACATTCCCTGGTTTGTTTCCAGTAGCTTCAATCTTTCGGTTGGAGTATTGGTCGATAATATCGCCGCCCTGATGCTGATAGTAGTTACTGCTGTTAGTTTGTTGGTGCAGATATATACCCATGGGTATATGCGCGAAGATCCTGGTTACTCAAGGTTCTATGCTTATCTATCTTTATTTACCGGGTCGATGCTCGGCCTAGTTGTTTCTACTAACCTCTTCCAGATGTATGGCTTCTGGGAACTAGTTGGCGTTTGCTCTTATTTCTTGATTGGCTTCTGGTGGCACAAAGAATCGGCTGCCAAGGCCTGTATGAAAGCCTTTGTTGTTAACCGCATTGGTGACTTCGGCTTCTTGATCGGGACTATTACTTTCTTCCTTTATACAAAAGATTTTTGGAGCCCGAGCAACGTACTCGGATTTGTCGGGCCAGCTGGAACCGATCTTGCTGGGGTGATTCATAAGGCTGCTGCCGCTGGTGCGCTTAATGACTCCACCCTGTTCTTTATTGCCTGTTTGATTTTCATGGGGCCAATGGCCAAATCAGCTCAGTTCCCACTGCACGTTTGGTTGCCTGATGCTATGGAAGGCCCTACACCAATTTCTGCTCTGATTCACGCTGCCACCATGGTTGCGGCTGGTGTCTATCTAGTTGGTCGTGCTTATCCTATCTGGCTCAATTGCGATGGCTCGTCTGGAGCTGCTTTGACTGTAGTGGCCACCGTTGGCGCTATCACTGCTTTCATGGCGGCGACAATTGCCATGAGTCAATACGATATCAAGCGTGTTTTGGCCTGGTCGACTTGTTCGCAGCTCGGCTATATGTTTGTTGGTCTTGGCGTCGGTGCTTTCACCGGTGGTATCTTCCACCTTTTCAACCACGCATTCTTCAAGGCTATGCTTTTCTTGTGTAGTGGTGCGGTAATTCACGGCTTGCACGGACAGCAAGATATACGTGAGATGGGTGGATTGAAAAAATCAATGCCACTTACTCATGCTTGTTTCTTGATTGGTACCCTTGCTATCTCCGGCTTCCCACTGTTCAGTGGCTTCTTCTCAAAAGACGAAATCATTGGGGCAGCCATGGTCAGCCACCCTGTGATTGGCTGGTTGATGATGTTGACAGCTGGAATGACTGCCTTCTATATGTTCAGGCTTTACTTCATGACATTCACTGGCGCGTATCGCGGTAGTGCACATCCCCACGAATCACCAGCGGCAATGACCTGGCCGCTTTTGGTTCTGGCGGTTCCGTCAATGTTGAGCGGTTATCTTGGTTTCAACGTGGCTAACTTGCCAGCTGCTTTCTCTGGTGCATCACCAGAGCACGGTTTGCCTAACCACTTTGCTGCCTTTGTTTACGGTCCTCATGGGCCGCATTTTGAAGGCGCCAACTTGATGATGATGGGTATCTCTCTAGCTGTGGGTCTATTTGGATTTGCCGTGGCGTACTCGATGTATGTCACCAGAACTTTGCACTTCAACAAAACCTTTGCTGAAGCAAAAGAAGGCATGGCTCAGCTGGTTTACAACATGTCTTTCAACAAATGGTATATGGATGATATTTACTTCGGTATCGTCGACCGTGTCTTGTTGCCAGGCTTTAATAAGGTCTGGACGGCAATTGATAAGACTGTCATCGAAGGCATCGTCAATGGTGCTGGGCTGGTCACGATGAGTGCTGGTGAAGTTCTCAAGTTCCTTCAGAACGGCCGTGGTCAGTACTATGCTCTTGTAATCTTTGCTGCAGTGGCTGGTATTGCCTGGATCTCATATATTTTTCCAGGTCACTAACTCTCACTAAAATCTTTTAATAAGGAAGACCTTATGAGTTCAGATTCGCATTCAGATGATCATAGCCACGACAGTCACGATAGCCATGCCCATCCGGTGGCTACTGATGTCATTCCTGAAAGCAGTGTTCAAGACTTGGGGTTGAAAGGGCTGACCATCGTAGCTGCGGCTCTGCTGTATTTCATGGCTTTCAGCTGGATGGGTGTGCCGTTGCCAGAAGCTGGTCATGAAGCCGGCCCTGCTCATACAAGTGAGCATGGCGAGCAATCAGGCACTTCTGAACATAGCGCCCCAGAACATGTTGAAGGCCATCACTAAATCTTTCGTTTTTGTTTAGGTTACGATTAGTTTCAACTTTTGTTGCCGAGAGGGCTGGTATGAGTCACTTGCCAGTTTGCTTGTCAACCTTTCATGCTATCTTATGCCAATTGAGAAGCGCCTACTAGTCAGCTTTTACTAGTGCGCCTCTAATTGGATGTTCAAGAATTCCAATCAAATAAGCCGTTGATTCAACGGTCTGTAGTTCACTCTTTGAGGATATTTGAATGCAGGAAGTTACAGTTGGCATTGCCGGAGCAGCCGGAGACGGCTTAGACAAATCTGGCGATACCTTGGCTAAGTCATGCAGCAGACTTGGTCTCCACGTATACGCTTACAACTGCTACCAGTCGATCATTCGGGGCGGTCATATTTGGCTCCGTGTTCGAATTGGTGAAAACAAAGTTTATTCCCATGGCGATAACCTCAATGTTTTGGTTGCTTTGAACCAAGACTCTATTGAACGTCACGCTATGGAAGTAGAGGAGGGCGGTGCCGTTCTCTTCAATTCAGATCGTCTCAGTTGCGAGCCCAGCCAAGTTAGAGCTGGTGTGCAAGTCGTCGGTTTGCCGATGAAGAAAATCACTGAAGAAGTAGTCAAAGAGCATGGCGCTCTACTGCCAATTATGCAGAACACAGTGGCCATGGGTGCGGCAGCTTACTTCGCCAATGTCGGTTTAGAAGAGCCAAGTTCAGTTTTGGCTGATACTTTCGCTCACAAGGGTCAGAAAGTAATCGACCTTAACGTTAGCTTGCTCAAAGTTGGTTATGAGTTTGCTAAAGCCAACTTCAAACCTGTAACAAAAGAGTGGAAGTTTACCCACAAGAAGCGTTGTTTCTTGACCGGTAACGAAGCCATTGCCATTGGTGCTTACGCTGCTGGTTGCAAATTCTATTCTGCTTATCCAATGACACCAGCTTCGACAATCTTGCACTGGATGGCTAACCACGCCAATGAAACAGGCATTTGCGTCAAGCAGTGCGAAGACGAATTATCTGTAATCAATATGGCAATCGGTGCTGGTATTGCTGGTGCTCGTTCTATGTGCGCAACCGCCGGTGGTGGTTTCGCTCTTATGACCGAAGCTGTTGGCATGGCTGGCATTATGGAAGTGCCAGTGGTCTGCGTTGAAGTGCAGCGCGGTGGCCCTTCAACTGGTCTGCCTACCAAGACTGAACAAGCTGACTTGTGGCAAGTCTATGGTGCCTCACAAGGTGAGTTCCCTCGCTTGATCGTTGCTCCTCGTGACATTGTTGATTGCTTCAACACTACCGTTGACGTATTCAACCTGGCAGACCGCTATCAATTGCCTGTTCTGCTCATGTCTGACTTGCTTCTATCTGAGCACCCTGAAACTGTCGATCCTGAAGTCTTTAATGGCAATCCTGTTATTGATCGCGGCGAAATCGTCAGTGAATGGCCAGAATCAAAAGGCAAGTTCAAGCGCTTCAAATTCACTGAATCAGGCGTCTCACCTCGCGCTCTTCCTGGTACAGCAAATACTGCTTTCGTATCAGCTTCAGATGAGCAAGACGAAGAAAGCATCCTCATTTCTGACATGTTCACTTCCCCAGCTACCCGTCGCAAAATCATGGATAAGCGCGGCCGCAAAATTGAAAATCTCTTGAAAGAGCTTCCAGCCCCAGTGCTAGAAGGGCCAGCTGATGCTGATTTGACTCTAGTATGTTGGGGTTCTACTTGGGGCCCAGTGAAAGAAGCTGCTGAGCTTCTCACCGCTCAAGGTATCAAAACCAACTTGCTCAACATCAAATACATTGCTCCTTTCCACGCTAAGGAAGTAGAAGCGATTCTCTCTAAAGCTAAGAAGAAGATTTCTGTTGAAGTTAACTACACTAGCCAAATGGCTCGCTTTATCAAAGCCGAAACCGGATTATCTATGGATGCTCACATCAATAGATATGACGGCGAACCAATGGAACCACTCTATATCGTCGGACATGTTAAACGCATTCTTGCCGGTGTAGCACTCGATTATGATGTAACTGAAGCAGAAGCTAAAGATATGGCTTATCACTATATCCGCACCCATGCTCAAGAGAAGTTGCGCCCAACAGCTGCAACTCGTGAATCTTCAAACGGACACGGCGAACCTACATGGAATGTTGAATTGTCTGAACGGGCTACAGGCAAACTGGCTGCACGCATGAAAGTGGGTGTTTCAACTGGTGCCACTTATAGCTTCGAGAAGCTGGCAGAAGAGAAATAAATCTTTCTCCTTTCTTATTTCTGCAACTGCATTCACATCAATGATTTAAGAGGTTTATAAAAACGAGATGGCAACTGTAATCGAGCTTCCAGTCGAATTATTCAAAGGACCAGTCGACCCAGACTGGTGTCCAGGATGTGGCGACTTCGCCGTCCTTAAAGGTGTTCAAACTGCAGCAGCAAAACTAGGCATTACTCCAGAAAATCTTCTGGTTGTCTCTGGTATTGGCTGCTCATCTAACTTGCCTGGCTTCCTTCATGCTTATGGTATTCACAGCCTTCACGGTCGTGCTGTTCCTGTAGCAACCGGAGCTCACCTGGCAAATACCGATCTCAAATGTGTTATCACCGGTGGTGATGGCGACGGTTATGGTATTGGTATCGGTCACTTGCTTCACGCAATGCGCCGCAACCTTGATGTTACCTACATCGTTATGGACAACCAAATTTATGGTTTGACCACTGGCCAAACATCACCGACTACTGGTGTGGGTCAAAAAACCAAGTCAACACCTCAGGGCAACCACGAGAATCCACTCAATCCACTAGCTCTGGCAATTACTGCTGGTGCTACTTTCGTGGCTAGAGCATTCTCCGGCGAACCAAAACACATGGCTGACACAATCGCTGCGGCTATCGAACACAAAGGCTTCTCCCTTGTGGATATCTTCAGCCCTTGCGTTACCTACAACAAGGTCAATACCTATCCGTTCTTCAAAGAACGGGTCTACAAGCTAGAAGATGAAAATTGGGATCGTTCCGATTTCCATGCTAGTTTGGCCAAGGCCTTCGAGTGGGGCGACAAAATTCCTTTGGGCGTTGTTTACGAAACCGATATGCCTACTTATGAAGACAGCGAGCTGGCTTTCAAAAAAGGTGCCTTGGTTAAACAATCGCTCAAGACCGATCCTAAAGTTTGGGCCCATATCGTCGAAGAGATGATTTAGACCAAAACTTCGGTTAAGGCAAAAGTTAGAAAGTGAATCATGGGGTGGGCAATGTGACCCACCCCTTATTCCATCTTCAGTAAGATGTCATGGGAATTCTACTTATATGGTGCTTGTCTAATCAGTAGATATATGCGATTCTTTGTTTGGTGAATTTTTTATCAGTTTCACCTATGCGTTGGATATATTGCCGCTGGATGACCTTTCCCTTTTTGGGGATCAAATTTAAAAGGCTTTCAACTGATAAAGAGGTGATGATATCGCCTTGGCAATGATGTAAAGTAGTGTCAGTTTAAAAATGTGCATAAAATGCTTTATGGCAACCAAGTGAGGAAGTAATGACTAAGTACAGCCGTATCGGTCGCAGGCATCCAGATACTGCTCCTATTTCAAAAGATCAAATCACTACTCTGAAGGCTAAAGTTCAGCGTGTAGAAGAGATCGAAAAAAACAATAGAGCTTCCGTCTGGGACTACGTCTGCGATATGTGGACCCAAATTGTTTACAGCTTTAAACCCAAGAGTCATCAGTGCCGTATCTACGGTCACACTCTGCCAACCGGTGGCTGGACTGCTGGTCGCAGACCGCATTGTGGCGATTGTGGTGCTCAAATAAACGATGCTAGTGATTTGCGCAAAGCATTGCCCCGCGAATACTAGAAAATCGCTCTAGTTGCGTTTGACGCAGTAACTAAAATACTTAGAGGCCATTGCTTTTAGCAGTGGCCTTTTACTATTGCTAACTTTACTTCCGCTAGCTTTCCTTTTTGTAATCATTCTAAGTGCTTAGTTTTTCCTCGCCTTAGTTCTCTTTTCTAGCCTTTAGGCCGATAACGGTCGAACTGCCACAGGTGTTTAATATGTACATTCAGGTTTAGATGTCCAGAAGCAATGCTTCGGAAGGAGTGGTCGTGAGTATGTTCTGTTATCAGTGTGAGCAAACTTCCCAGGGAACTGGCTGTACTACCATGGGTATTTGCGGCAAGACCCCGGATACATCCACCTTGCAAGACGTGATTGTCTATATCGTCAAAGGTATAAGTCAATTTGCCCACCGTGCCCGTCTGCTTGGCCAAACCGATTCTTTTGTCGATGAGGTGTGCCTTGAGGCACTTTTCCTCACTCTAACCAATGTCAATTTTGACGAGAAAGAGCATGTCGACTACATCACCGGGCGGTTATCCCAAGCCTTTGATAAGGCTCGTTCTCTCTATCTAACAGCCTGTACTAAAGCTGGGGTAGAAGCAGAAAAACTTCAGGGTCCAGCCAAGTGGGGACAACTAAAAACTGAAGCCGAGCTTTTGCAGTTTGGTTTAGCAATCGCTATCGTTAAGCGCGCGGACTCTACACCTGAAGACATTCTGTCGTTGCAGGAACTTCTTACCTATGGTGTAAAAGGTCTCGCGGCCTACGCGCACCACGCACAATTACTGGGGTTCCGTGACCCGTCTATTTACGCCTTTGTCCATGAATCATTTAGCTACCTGGCTGAGAGCGAGCAGACAGCTGAGCGATTGCTTCAATACTGTCTTGAGGCTGGTAAGGTCAACTATCTAGTGATGGAGCTTCTCGACAAGGCTCATACCGAAAGTTATGGTCACCCCGTACCTACGCAAGTGCGCATCACGCCAGTGAAAGGCAAGGCCATTTTAATTTCTGGTCATGATATGAAGAGCCTCTATGAGCTGCTGAAGGCGACAGAGGGCAAGGGCGTGAATGTCTACACCCACGGTGAAATGTTGCCAGCCCATGGCTATCCTGCTTTGAAAAAGTTTGCGCATCTGGTCGGCAATTATGGCGGTGCCTGGCAGAATCAACTGACTGAGTTCAATTCATTCCCTGGTGCCATTGTGATGACAACAAACTGTCTTAAGCCGCCAGCTGATTCATATAAAGACCGCTTGTTCACCATGGATGTAGTTGGTTTTGAAGGGCTCAATAAAGTTCAGAGCTATGATTACAGCAAAGTGATTGAAGCAGCTCTTGCGGCACCTGGGTTTAGCGAGGATGAGCCAGAAAAAACTATCACTGTTGGCTTTGCCCGAAACGCTGTGCTGTCTGTTGCTGCACCAGTAATTGATGCGGTCAAACAAGGCAAGATAAAGCACTTCTTCTTAATTGGCGGCTGCGATGGTGCGGAATTTGCTCGCAATTACTTCACCGATATCGCCACCTCAATTCCTCAAGACAGTGTCATTCTCACCCTTGGTTGCGGCAAATTCCGCTTCAACTTCAATGACTTTGGTGACATCGATGGCATTCCTCGCCTGCTTGATCTCGGTCAATGCAATGATGCTTATTCTGCTGTACAAATTGCTAGCGCTTTAGCAGATGCTTTTGGCTGCAGCATTAATGAACTGCCCTTGTCCCTAATCATTTCGTGGTTCGAGCAAAAGGCCGTGGCTGTGCTTCTTAGCTTGCTCTATCTGGGCGTAAAGAATATTCGCCTCGGTCCAAATCTTCCAGCTTTCATTACTCCTGGAGTCTTGAAGATTCTGGTAGACAACTACAACGTTATGCCAGTAACCACGCCAAAAGAAGATTTGGCGCAGATCTTGCATGCTGTCTAGCTAGCTGAAGAGATTGGCTTCGGCCAATGGCTTTAGCCAATGGCCGAAGCTTGATTCAGTAAACTGATTGAAGAAATTGATTCGCAAACAAGTGCCTTGAACGAGTTCAAGGCACTTGTCTTAAGGCACTTGTCTTAAGGCACTTGTCTTAAGACCCTAAATAGAATCGCGTTTGCGTGAGTAATATCTTTGTGCTTCGGCATAGCGACCCATGTTCGATAATGCATGGCCAAGGTCGTCTAGAGCTTGCTGCTTGAGTTTTATATCAAGAATCTGTTCGAAATTAGGCGCATCAACTACTGCTTTGAGGGTTGTCTCTGCCAGTGCTGGCCTCATTGAATTGAGATAGGTGCAGCCTAATTCGCTAAGTAACATGAGCGTGCCAGGAGAGCTTTTGTCTTTGAAATCGGAAGAATCAAGCGCCTCTTTTAGATAATCGATTGCTTTTCCGTGTTCGCCTAAGACCATCAGTGTGTCTGACAATTGGCCGTACGATTCTGCAAGGGTGGTATTGGTATGGTTCTTGTCTTTTTTGATTTCTTCTATTGTTTTGAGAATTTGATCTAATTTCTTCTTCTCTTGGCTGATTTTTTCTTTTGATTCTGCTGCTGTTTCTGCAGCAGCGCCAGAGCTTGGGCTTGCCGTATTGGCAGAGTCTGATTCTTTGTTGTTCTTACTCGTCGCTGATTCTTTGCCTTGGTGATAGTTATAGTCAAATTTGAAAGACAAATTGAGTTGGTCATCATCTGCTTTTGAATTGATATCAGCAAAGGGCTGAGCGTTTTTAACGGCTTCAATAGCTGCTTCATCGTTGGCAGTATTGCCTGATGAATCAACAATATGCACTTCTTTTACTAGACCATGATCGGTTACTTCAAAGCCGACATTGGCACTGTAGCTGTAGAGAGCTCTTGGTGGCTTCCAGGCTGCTTTGATTTTTCGGCTCATGACCGAGAGGAAGGCATTGATAATGCCTTGGCCTTCACTGCGATAGAGCACAGCATCATCTTTGTGACCCATTCTCTCTAGCAAGTCTGCCAAGAAATTTAAACGGGTGCCTAAGAGTGGGTGGTTATGGCTAAAAACTTCTTCAGATAGTGCCACGCTACGCTTAATAAGGGGAAGGGCTTCGTCAAAGCGCTTTTCTTCAACCAGGGTTTCGGCCAGGTCATTCAAGCAGATTGCAACAGTGCCATCGTTGACGCTAGAAATACTTTCAGCCAAACCAAGTGCTTTGCGGTCTAGCTCTTCGGCTTTGCTGTAGTCTTTTTGATAAAAGTAGTTGGCGGCTAGAGCCGTCATGGCTTTGCGTGTGCGCTTTTTATCGTCGCTTTTCTCAGCGCTGGCTTGCAATTCGAGAAAGCGTTTAGCCGCAGCTTCGTATTTTTTGTCGTCGCGCAGGGTTCTTCCTTCTTCTAAAGAAGAGTCCCAACGGCTTGCCTCGTCGACGCTCATTGCCGCCCAGGCGGGAGCGAGCGAGGCTGAAAATGTGGTGAAACTAGCAAGGGTGACTAGAGCGATTTTTTTGCTGAAATTCATGCCTGTTCCGACTTTTGAGAATTAGGTAGCTGCCATTAGAGCAATTGATTATACCTGCTTGAAATGAGGTGAGTGTGAGCACGCCATTGGCGCCAACACTTGTCCATTTCAGGCAAGCAGACTGTTTCAAACCGGGCATGTCAAGCGTTAAGACTTCACGAGTCGCACTTTGAGAACCCCTTCGATGCTGCCAATGCTTTTTAAAACATCTTCTGTGACGTCTCCATTGCAGTCAATCAATGTGCAAGCTACGTCACCTCTTGAGCGATTCAACATGTCGAGAATGTTTAAATTGGCATTGGCGACACAGGCTGAAATGCGTTCAATCATGTGCGGAATATTGGCGTTGGCAACGATCAAGCGATTGTTTGGTTTGCCTGGCAAAGACATTTCTGGAAAATTGACAGAGTTGTGAATGGTGCCTTTTTCAAGGAAATCACGAATTTGTTCTGCCACCATGACTGCACAATTTTCTTCTGCTTCTTCAGTAGATGCACCCAAGTGGGGCAGGGTAATTACTCGTTCTTGGCCTTTTAGCTGGTTGCTTGGGAAGTCGCAGACATAGGCTCTTACTCGACCCGATTTGATCGCTTCAGAGACAGCTTTCTCATCAACAATTGCCGAGCGCGAGAAATTCAAAATAGTAATTCCTTCGCGGCATTTTGACAGCCGGCGGGCATCGATTAAGCCCTTCGTGTCGTCCAATAGCGGTACGTGCATTGTAATGAAATCAGATTGAGCTAGTACTTCAGTAACGCTTGAAAGTGACTTAACTTCTGATTGTAATTGCCAGGCATTGCTTACGGTGATGTGGGGGTCATAGCCAACCACTCGCATCCCCAGCGAGAACGCCGCATTGGCTACTTTTACACCAATGGCTCCGAGGCCAACCACGCCGAGAGTTCTACCGGCAAGTTCAATGCCGACGAAGCGTTTCTTTTCTGATTCAACTTGTTTATCAATTTCAGAGTCAGTGCCGCTGAGGCTGCGGCTGAAATCCCAGGCTGGTCCTATTTGGCGCGCCGCCATCATCATGCCAGCGATAACCAATTCTTTTACAGCATTGGCATTGGCACCAGGTGTATTGAAAACCGGTACACCTAGACTACTGAATTTGTCTACCGGAATATTGTTGACACCGGCACCGGCTCGGCCGATGGCTTTGACAGTTTCAGGAATGGGCCATTCATGCATGCTAGCAGAGCGCAGCAGCACGGCATCAGGGTTATGCATTTCAGATGAAATCTCATAGCGTTCGCGCGGTAGCTTTTCTAGGCCGGCGATTTTGATATTGTTGAGATTCAATATTTTGAACATATTTTTCCTTACGGGTGATTCCTTACTTGCTGTTTCTTGTTTGATAGATATTCTTAACCGTGGCGTTTGGCGAAATCGACCATGAAAGTAGTTAGGGCTTCAACTGCCTCAATGGTGACGGCGTTGTAGAGGCTTGCTCGCATGCCGCCGACCGCTCTGTGACCGGCTAATCCTAGTAGGTTCGCTTTTTTCGCTTCGTCTAAGAATGCTTTGTCTAGGGCCGCATCTTTGAGAATGAAAGGAACATTCATGAGCGATCGGCATTCTGGCGCAACAGGATTGTGGTAGAGATCTGATCGGTCAATAGTTGAATAGAGTAACTCTGCTTTTTTCTTGTTCGTTTCTGCCATGGCAGTCAGGCCGCCATTTTTCTTCAGCCATTTGAGGACAAGGCCAGCCATGTACCAGCTATAGGTTGGCGGAGTATTGGCCATCGAATCATTTTTAGCTAGATTTTGATAATCGAAAAGTGTGGGCGCTTTGCTGTCTACATGGCCGATCAGATCGTCTCTAACAATGACGATTGTGAGGCCGGCCGGGCCAATATTTTTCTGGGCGCCCGCGTATATCAGACCAAACTTCGAAACGTCAAATGGCCTAGAGAGCATGTTTGACGACATGTCTGTTACTAGTGGAGTTTCCTTTGCGTCTAGAGATTTAGGAATATGGTGAAACTCTACTCCGTGAATCGTTTCATTGGCAGTGTAATGAAGATAGGCTGAGTCTTTACTTAACTGCCATGATTCGTTTTCTGGAATTGTTGTAAATTTGCTGGCTTCACCAGTGGCAACAACATTGACCTGACAATATTTTTTTGCTTCGATAATGGCTCTCTCTGACCAAAAGCCTGTATTGACATAGTCGGCGTGGCTATTGCCCCGCAATAAATTGAAAGGCACCATAGAAAACTGAGAAGTGGCGCCGCCTTGCAAGAACAAAATTTTGTAGTTTGCCGGAATGTCGAGCAACTCTCTCAAGTCGGCCTGACTTTGCTCGGCAATTTGGCCGAATTCTTTGCCTCTGTGACTGACTTCCATAATTGACATTCCCGAACCATGCCAGTCGAGCAGCTCTTCTTTGGCTATCTGCAGTACCTCTTCGGGTAAGGCCCCTGGGCCAGCGCTGAAGTTGAAGGGCCGACTGAGTGCACTTGACGAGCCAACTCCTAATTTGTCCTGAGAATTTGCTGGAGTATTAGTTTTGGTCTCTGCTTTAGTCTCGGCTTTAGTCACGAGTGTCCCCTTGGCAAGAATCTAGCTATCTGCCCTTGTTTTGAAGGCAGACAAGAGAATGGTCGCGCACCTTGTAGGTGTTGGGAAGGGTTTATTACCAATTACTACTGTTCTCAGAAAATGCTTAATTCTGGGTCTTTCGTTTGACGAGTTCAGTGCCAGCTGTTTTGCCTTTTTCTTCGATCTTTTCATTGACGTTAGCTTCGTCTTTATTATCAGTAGAAGGCACCACAATTGGTGCGGCAACCATCGTAGTTGGGCTGACTACAATCGTGATGTCCGATGGCGCGCGTGATTCTAAATGAACCACAACTGCATAGTTATCTAGTTCGGCTATTGAGTCTTTTAACTTGGCCACTAAGTCATCGTCGGCCCGGTAACTGCTTGCTATGACCTGTTCGTGCTGACACTCACTGAGTTCGCCGCGCTGCTGATACTTGACACAATAGCCCTTCTCTTTTAAGCGGGCTTCTAAGTTTTTTGCGGTCTCTTCGCTACCTTTGGGATAACGTAAAATGATTGAAACGGGTTTGTCTGAATAGGCCGCTGCGCATTGTGCTGTGAGGCTATCGTTAGAGGAGGTTAGGGAGCTATCGCCTAGAGCCGCTTCGCTGCTGCTATCTAAGGCCAGAGCCTCATCGCTATGTGAGTGCCGCCTTGAGTGTATTGTTGCACCAGTATTGGCGGCGATTACGCTCACCGACTGCGGTGCACCAGTCATGCGGTGCAGCATTAAGGCACTGGCCTCTGGCTGCGGAACCCAGTAACTGCCACCACTGATAGTGACGGGCTCTCCCGGTAGCATAGCTGTTTGAATTTTATTGGTTTTGATTTCTTTACTGAAGGCTGCTAGCTTGAGCATGTCTTCGACAGTCAAATCTGTTCGTACATATTCTTCGGCTAGTTTGCACAGTTCTGGTAGTTTGAGTAGAACTTGAGGTTCTTCTAGTTTCTTTTTGACTTGGCGCAAGAACCATTGCTGCCGTTCAATGCGTCCTATGTCGCCTTTGGCATCATGGCGATAGCGTACATATTCTTCTAGGCCAGTAGCGTCTAATTTGTTTAGCCCAGGCTCCAGGGCAATATTCAGTCGACCAGCTCTATCTCTATAGTGCATGGGCTTTTCGATTAATATTTCTACCGGGCCAAGAGCCTCGAATACTTTTTTTAAGCCTTGAGTATCTATGACGATATAGTGATCAATTGGTACGCCAAAATCTTCACCCACTGTTTTAACTGCTAGCTCTGGGCCGCCGAAGGCATGGGCCGAATTGATTTTATCGACCCCATGATTGTCGGCAATGCGCACTCTCGAGTCGCGTGGGATAGAAACTAACGAAACTTTCTTTGACTCGGGGTCTAAGCTGGCAATAATCATAGTATCGGAGCGGCAGCCGGTGAAGCGCTCGGTGTCGCGGCCATTGCTATCAACACCCATGAGTAGCACATTCATGCGGCTTTCTAACTTAGGCCACAAGCTAAAATCGTTCAAGCCTTTAGCTTTGTGCTCGCATTTTGTCGGAGCCTGTGCCGGAAGAGTCTGCGATAGATTGGTTTTTCCGCTAAGTGGGGTGTGACCATAGAAATTTTTCAGTTGACCCATGGCCAGAAGACCAATGCCCACGCCTACGGCTGTTGCCAGCAAGACTTGCGGGGCCGAGGGGAAACTAAATTTTTTATCGTTGGGGTTCAAACGTTCATCCCAGAAATTGGTTCCTTACAACCATATAGTGACAATATTA
>CALROJ020000001.1:0-282940 GCA_943369735.1 bacterium Ga0077546 | reverse complement strand
GCAGAACCAATCCAAAGACTGACCAATTTAGCCAGAATAGAGTCTTTGAGGCACTATCACTGACATTGGAGGAGCAGCCGGTGCATAATGCACCCACCCTTGAACAATTGCTCAGCGCGGTTGACCAATTGACCCCATACGGTGGACCCGGCTATTTGCTCTTGGAAGGGTACGCGGAAGATTACATACAGGTAGCTGGTGGGAATGGAATGTATACCGTTGAATGGCGAATTAACCAAGCTGATGAAAGCTTTCAACACTGGATTGTCGGATTGCCGGACGAGGCGTCAATGCCGCTTGTAAGAATCGTAACTTATGGCCCCACTATTGAAGTGCAGCAAAACGAAGAGCTATCGGCAAGAGATGCAAAAGTTCTGCTGCTTGCATACGCCAATCAGATAAACCGCCCAATGCAATACAGCTGGCGAGACGCCAGCTCCATGTTTAATCCATAACAGGTATTCGGGGCGCCTTGTTTCGAAAGTCTATGAGAGCGCCAGGCTGGGTGCGTTTGGGTCAGTATTTTCAAATAGTCTTTTCAGCGGTATCTCTATGACATCGTCGCGTTCAAGGCAATAACCATTACCTCTTAACCTAGGCAGATAGCGCTGCATAGTCTGATGAGCAATCACATTTGTTCTCGGATAAATTGCAATCGCTTTACTCTTAAGAGTTAGTCTTGCAGCCAACATGAAAATGTCGTCTACACGATCCAGCTCTAACACGGTTAATTTTGACGTGATTAGTGAGTCCTTTTGTGTGCCCGATAGAATGAATCTGCAAGGCTGCCCAACGGTATATAAGACGGAGACATTGTACTTTTGATTTTCTTGCTGTCGCTTTACTATTTCCAAAGCCTCACCCTGCATTGCTAGTTGATCCCGAGTTTGCTTTATCACGGAGTCTTCTAGCTTGTCGTATGCAGAAATCGACATTAACATGGCGAAAATCGCGTCGATGAAAAAAGTATCTCTTGTAGCTTCATCGCTGTTTGCAAATTGGATTCGATCTACTCCGCAAGTGTATTTTCTGCAGAGGCCAATCCACTGAGGTTCAATTGCTCCGTGCTGGCGGTTGAATGCCAGCTCCAAATGGCAAACAGGACCCGGGCCGCAATCGAATTTTTGCGAGCGAAGTAAGAGTGCAAAGCGCGTCGCAATATCGCGGAACCGCCATGGTGTAAGAGTTTTCAATGACGGATTTACAGAAATTGCGCGGTCAACCAATTGTTCTAACCCATATATTCGAATATCGTTGATTAGCAAATTTGTACCTCATTACCTCGGCGTCACTAGATATGGTGCAGATGCTTCCAATTCAAGGCTCCGATGATCTAAGTCATGCACTGGTGAGTCACACGATGCGCGCCCATGTTTTACAATACCACTCAAAGACCTCCTCATTTTTGGCCAATTCGGGGCACTGTTCAAAGAAAATTCTTTGCTTTACCACTTCGAAAAAATTAGTGAACGCCTCATAAAACTCCTGCCAGGAAACACCTGTTTGGCGGCCGTCATCAGTGAAAACAGTAACGATTTCGTCCTCTCTTTTCATTGTGAAATAGTAGCTTGAGTCAAAGTCAGACCACCTTGCACTACCGGCCTTGGTTTCAGAGAGTCGATCAACTGTATATTTCATCTCAGTCGCAAAACCTAAAATGGCTCCGTCTCCTGGACCAAATCTAATATCATTGATGTAACAGACAATGCTCCCGTACAGTATCAATCCATGAGCAGCCTCTTCGGCGGTAGCAATTGTGTACTTATCCGGTAATTGTGAGTAATCGCCTTCTTCAGTAAATATGAAATCAAGCTCAATCATTGTCGTTCTCCGCCTACTATAGGCTAATTACTTGGAAAGCTAAGTCTTGGATAAGCATTGATTATAATACGCCTTTTGCTGCTACCGAAGGCTCCAGCGATGGTACTGCTATGCGCAGCGCTCCGGTTGCCATGGCTTTTTGTATTTCTCACAGAGAATGCGGCAGGAGGCAACACTTCTAGTCGCAAGCAATAACCGGCAAGCGTGTTCTTGAATTTCGATTACTGGTACACAAGGTGCTCGACTTGACCCTGGGTGCCCCTTGCGCCCGCTATTGCGGCAGCCGCCGCAGCGGTCTGCGCGCCGCAGTTTTTTTAGCGCACAAGAGCAATGCCAATCAAGCGGCGCTTCCCAGGCTGCCCGGCGACAAGCCTAGCGGACGCAAGCCCAGCGTCAAGTCAACTGTTTCATTGATGTTTCAGTACTTCTATCTTGCCTTCGCTTGGAAAGATTTTTGATGGTGTGGCCAAGGCCGCTTGAGCATTTATCATTGCTTGCCTAACTGGATCTTGTGTAAGGCGGGCGTACATGGCTGTAGCTGCTTGAGACTTATGGCCTAAGGCTTTACCAATGATAGTTGGGCTAACGCCTTGAATGGCCATGTAACTACCAGCGGTGCGTCTGAGATCGTGAATTCGAAGGTCGGTTATTTCCGCTCGCTTGAGCAATCTTTTCCATGCTTCCTTTGGATTTCCCATGTGCGAGAATTCACCGGTCTTACGAGAGCGGCGATCTGAGTAGAAGACCCAGATATCATTTCTCTTCACGTCGCTGTAGCGTCGCTTCAGTATTTCCATGGCACTTGGGGTAAGAGGCACTGAATGCGAGTCACCATTTTTAGTCTTTGGTATTGTCCAGGTTTCAAGCTCAAAGTTGATTTGGTCCCAGGCCATTGCTAGAACATTTGATCTTCTTGCCGCAACAAACAGTGAGAGCCAAAAGAAATCTCTCCATGTTTCGTTTGGTTCATCGGCTAGGGCCTGAGCAAAGCGCGCAAATTCGTCACCAGGTTGTATAAAGCGCTCTCTTGATTTAGTCGGTATCTTATCTACGCCGATACATGGGTTATCGCAGTAAACTAAGTCTTTGCGTTTGCCGAAGTTAATGACAGCTTTGAGTTGATCGAAAGAGCGGTTGGCTGTGTGCTTTTTCTTGCGGCCTTCACCAGCCAGGTCATAGACCCAGGCTTGAATATCACTTCTCTTTATCTTTGTGATTGGTTTGTTTGCCCAGCGAGCAAAATAGCGTCTGTGATTTTCGACAGCTTCTTCCCAGGTCGAAGTTTCATGCTTGGCATACTGTTCTATGTAAGTTCGGAAGAGCCGATCATAAGTAAGTTCGCCAAGCTCTATTGCTATCGGGTTTTTGCCTTGGCCAATAATGCGATTGAGTTCGTCTGCTTTGTGACGTGCCTGCTCGATTGAGAGATCACCGAATCGACCAAGAACAATTTCTACTAGAGTTCCTGGGTTTTCATTGTTGGCAGGTAAGCGCCTTTGGAAAATGAAGGCCTTAGGGCCAGATTTCATAAGCCGAAGCTTCAGGCCCTGGGTCTTAGGGTCTGGAATCAGTAGCCATTTCTTGTCTACTGGGCACTCTGCCTTGTTTAGAGAGTCAATTATGAACTTGATTTTTGTCTTCATCGTTCACCTCTAAATCGATTATATCGATTCTATCCCAACAATGCAGGTGAAATTTTCTACTTTTTTATGGATATTGCCTGGTTTTAGTGCCATTTCCATCCCAACAATATCCCAACTTTGGAGGGGAATTTAGAGGAATGATTAGGAACGAAAATATACCCAAAATGCACTCTAGGCAAGTATTTTGGGGAAAGTTGGCGAAAAATGGTAAAAGTCCCGAAAGGCCCATAAAACCATTAACCCACTCATTTACACCGAGGGGGTTGGGAACGAGTCTCTCATCGCCCAAGACTTTCGGGACTTTGGAAAAACCCATCCCAACAATATCCCAACTTTTCCCCGGAAAAGATTGGCATGATAAGAAAACGTTGGTAATGCTCTTTAGAGCGATCGAGCGTTACTTAATGAATCAAGAAAGGCCTGCATTTATTGCGGGCCTTTTGATTTCTTGCTTTGTGGATGAAGCACTATATTTGGTGCAGTTTCGTTTGTCTCTTAATGACTGGCTCAACAAATGGGGCAAGGTCAGCGAG
Organism: bacterium Ga0077546; assembly: GCA_943369735.1. GTDB lineage: Bacteria > Cyanobacteriota > Vampirovibrionia > Obscuribacterales > Obscuribacteraceae. The sequence goes on along the minus strand of CALROJ020000001.1, from coordinate 278,943 downwards.
ATAGATCTTAAATCAAACGATAGCTGTAACAAAGATCGTAAAGTTCTCTCCGCAGCCCGTCGAGTTCGTCATTTTTCTCAACAAGTGGCCGGTCATTTGAGCACAAAACAATGTCATTGAACGATCCCATACCGCCGTAAAGAGCCAGAATTTGCGAAGTAGCGAACGCAGGGTTCTCCTCGATCTCAGGGGATAATTTCCCCATCGTAGCAGCCCAATCTTCGCACCCCCCGGATCGCAAGAGAGTGACTATCTTTTCCAGAACGGTTTTCATACGTGCGATATCTGGTGCCAATACAACATCCCTCATTCTAAGATTTTAGATACATGCACAATAATTTGAATCGGCTAGTAGCACTGGTAGTGACCATGCCCCAAATGTTGAGCCAGACAATAGAAGACACATGCCAGTATATAAGAGATAGCAATTCCATCGCAACCTCAAAGAGGTTCCGACATTACCACCAGGCAAACGACGGCGCACACGCAAATTTAAAAGTGGTGATGGTCAGATAACGAGATTCAGAAAAAATAGCGCAAAGGCTTGCAGAGAGGACATTGAACGGTATATTGAAACACTTTCGGGGTATGAAAAACCGAGATTTGTCGAATATATGACCGTTGTACGTAATACCACAGGTGGAACTACCGAATTTAGTCAGAGATTTACCAAGCGCAAATAAGCAGCTCGCCTAGTTTGCCACTCTTTAAAGCCTTTTCTTCTATGTTTGCCATGTCGCTCCTCCAATAATCGGTTGAGTCTGGCTCGAGATAAATATCATTCAATACCTTGAAGGTGGCTGTATCCAACTTTTCTGTCTTTAGCTGCGAAGCATCAGAAATATGAAATATAGGATGAGTTGCGACTTTCGATTTATTTCTGCAAGCATCAGCTACCCACTCATAGTCCGTGGGTTGGGCCATGGATGGATTCAAGGCGAAGCAGGCCCACAGTGAAGCGCTGATTATTGAAGGGTAGATTCGCATAAGGGTGACTTTCTTGCTGACTCCAATTTGTTGAATAATACTCGCACGGCGGCAAACTAGCGGAAGACTACTTCGGTTTCCGCAACGCTGCGGCTTCTTTGACTTTTCCGAGCTTTTCTAAACAGTCTGCATAATTCAATTTGACCGTTCGCGCCTGCTCTTGCATATTTGCTCCCTCAAGAATCGAGATAGCTTGCTTGAAGCAGGCAGCAGCCTGGTCGATTTTGCCTTGCTTGAACAATGCCACCGCTAGTCCATTTTGCGTCGCGGCCCTATTGGGAGCTCCCCCAGGCAGCTTGGAAGACATAGCTGCTAACCGGCGAAAAGTCGATTCAGCTAGAGCATAGTCTTTCGTCTTCATGGCGAACCGCCCCTGCTGGTTGAGAAAATTTGCTGACCATGGGCTTTCCGATCCGAAACGGCGATCTAGATCTGCCAGTTCCGCTTTGTAGAAGTTCTTCCCTTCCTTTGCTCTTTTCGGGTCGCAATAGAAATCGTACAAAAAGTCTAAACGCCGGAAGTAACACTCGGGATTTTTGTCATTTTTGAAGCAAGTAAGCGACTGTCGGTATAGAGACTCCGCCTCCGCAGTCCGCTTGAGTCTCATCATATTTTCGCCAAGATTTTCCGCTGTGATGCCAACGAGAGTTGGCGCCACATCAGACAGAGCTTGCCGCATCTCTAGCGCCCGTTTGAGATACTGAGTAGCCTCTGCGTGTTTTCCCGAAACATCTAGATAGGTTCCTAGCTGATGATAGTCATAAGCAACATCGGCGTGCCTTTCGCCATGCACCTTGATGTCAATATCAAGAGCACGTTTGCTCACGTCAATTGCTTTTGTCCAATCCTTTCGCTGTCCGTAAATAACACCAAGATTCACCAGACTTTCGCCAACGCGGCGGTCGTTCTTTCCGAACTTCTCCGCCTCCACAAGAGATTTGTCTAGCAGCTGCTCTGCGCGCTGCCATTGCTTCTGGCGGATGGCGTTAATGCCATCATCGAGGAGCTGAGCGAATGCTCTGTCATCAGCAGCTCGACAAACCTGCTGTGCGAACGCGAAACAAACACAAAGTGCCATTAGCGCTCGCAACACACGTGGTGGCAAAGATGATTTCATAGTATCCGTCCTCATGGGCATAGCGAGCTCTAAGATTAACATCTGTCGAGCGGAAGTTTGCAGTCTAAACAGCATTCGACAGTTCTCAACCAGTTCCGACAGATCTCTGCCTGCTGTAGCTTTGCTAGCCACGATCACAGACGGTCAATATGTTGTTTGATCCTCGCCGCTATCTCCGCAAGCGATGGTTGTCCAGCATAGTATAAGGCTTGTGTGCCTTTGTACTCCTTTTCTAACTTTTCAAATTCTTTGGCATTATCGAATAGAAACGCCGGGTTGCTTGCTATTCGCAGCTCGTCTGCCTATGGAAAGCGTTGTTTCTTTCGTACTTCGTACGTGTCGGTCCCGATAAAGTTCTTAACCGCGTCAAATTCAAGTAGGCAATGTACATCGTAGTAATGACGGAGGAAATTCGACGGAATCTTACCGGTTTCGCGAAACTTACGAAACTTCGTCGAGATAGCCTGCAATTTCTCGACGAAGGTAAACTCTGAGTTGTAGCACAGAATACCAGGCGCACGATTATCTATCACATCAACTTTGGCTGCTCTGGCCACTTCCATTGCCCAGGATGAAATGTCGAGTGATGTATTTGGTGTAGTATCGTCAAAGCCGACTTCGAGAAGGATGCCGGGCTTCACACCGAATAATTCCTCAGCCTTGGTTTCATAGGTTAATCTGATGCCACCATTGCGCAGTTGCTCGTCATCATATTCGGTGGCACGCGATGCGGCCACATCGGGAATGTCTATCTCCGCAGCCAGCCACTCGTAAAACTTTCGGCGCGATTCGATGTGAATGTCCTTGTCATGATTCTTTCCTGTTCTGACATCCATTGCGGCGGGGGGTTCAAACCGAATATCGATGTCTTCCGAAAATCGCTTGATGATTCCAAACCCCTTCGAAAGAGAGGTTCCGCCTTTCAACTCAAAGGTGAAACCTTGATTCTTTAGCCCCCAGAGGCAATGCGTGATCCAATAGTCTTTCTCGACCAAGGTAGGCGTGATGCTGTCGCGCTCTGCAATAATTCGCAGCAGGCCTGAAAAATCGGCTCGCCTGTGCAGGAATTCAGGCGTCAAGCCATTCCTTGATCAGTTTTTTCGTAGCTATAGTTCCGAATTTTGAAGCGGACCGCAGTAGCTTATGACGATCAAATTGATGCGACTTCAATTGAGCATTGTGCACCAACTCATCACGTTCCTCTGCAAACTCATTCAGATTATTGAGCAAATCAACAAAAAGAAACTCAGAGAAAAGTTTATTGGGGAATCGCGGTTTCATTCGAAAGTCGAAAGTGCGATTGCCAAAAGTTAATCGACCGTGCCTTTTGTGGTTGTAGACAACGGTGCGATTGTAGAGCTGAGTTCCACCCAACCCAAGCGTGTTGTAGCTTGCAGGTGACAGCAACAAAAAATCGTCGTCACGCAAGAATGCAGCAACAAGCTCCCGGTCCTCTGGGGGCACCGGGCCAAATGCGGAGCGGAGAGGAACGTAATACAACCCTTGGGCAAGCTTCATCAACCGCCCGGATTCTAGCAGTTGCTTCAAATGTCGATCTACGGCATTCGAAGCAACTGCGAGATCCTCGCGGCGGTACACGCCACCCGCGCGCAGCCTCCGAGATAGAAGAGCCACGGCGGTTGGTTTTGTTGTTGCAGTGACGCGCGCGTTCATAAATTTGCATGAATTCTCATTGAAATTTCATGCACTCAGAGTATCACAGATAGCCAGCAGTTGTCAAACAGGAGGAATCATCAGCTCTACTAATCCATCCGACGAGTCTACTTAATCAGCTATTGGTTAATCGAATTCGACGGTCTACCTTAGTCGATCCAATTTGACTGTTATTCCTCCGCCTCGGGGGGCTGATTGTGTCCAATTGCCATATCGAAACCATCGAATGCATCCCTAACTATTTCTTCCAATTCAGAAAGCTCTTCATCTTTTAACGCAGCGAATTCTCTCTTCCTTCTTTTGTTTGGAAGAGTGCCACCATTTCTGTGCACAAATAATACAAACTGTTCAGCTATGAGATCCGGCATCTCTACTACGTTCATAACGTCTCTTACGGCTTCGTCTCGACGCATGAGATAGTCGATTTCTCTCGGCAGGTCCACCTCTACAGTGCGTTTCACGCAACCATAGAGAAACTCTGCGGCCTCTGTACAATCAAAGAATCTATAGAGGTCAGCGGTATCATTTGAAACCTGTACATTCCCTTTGGAGGTTGGCTCCCATTCAATAAACTCCATCAGCCGAGCCGAGTGTGCCTGAAGCGTTTCGCGATACTTATCGATCCAGTCCAGCATTACAGATGAAACAGGGAAAAGCATTCCAGGCGGAGTGAACTGCCGATCTGAGAGTGTGTGATGAATTAAACATCGGTGAAGTCTTCCATTCCCATCAGCGAATGGATGAACGTAGACAAATCCAAAAGCGGTTGCGGCGGCTTGCAGAACAGGATCTAAACCGCCCGCCTTCATGATGGTATTCGCTTCGATTAACGAATTCATCAGATCCTCAAGATCGTCCGGTTTGGCGCCGATGAACTCGGGAAGCGGGTCTCCATCGGGCGTGTGTTCTCCGAGAAAAACACCATCGGTACGCAGGCCGCCTTGTACAAAACGGTTGTCTTCAATAAGAAGTCCATGAAGACGAATTATCTCTTCGACTGACAGCGGGTTTTTGCCCGCTTGCATGACGGCTCGCCCCCATCGTTCGATCCGAATTCGAGGCGGCCGCTCTCCTTCTATTTGAAAACTAGCCTGACTGTCTGCCAGTTGCAAGAAACTTGCAGCACGAGAAACCACGGCCTTGCTTACGCGTCCAATGATGATGAGAGCCGATTTCGAGAGGTCGCTCTCAAGATAGGTCGTCAGCATTTCAGTCTTTCTGATGATTGGACAGAAGGCGGCTGTGCCCAAAAGATTGTCACGCACCCTGTGTCGACGCGATAGTGTGCCACTAGATTTGGTGAAATATTTATCGGTATCGAGTAAGTCAACTGATGTGACATTAGGTGCATCAGAGACCGCAAGCACATTTCCAGTTAACAATTCATAGAGATACCAGGCGCGCCGTGTCAACGCGCTATTGGGAGCGGACAGCACATATTGCCCAATGGCTTCCGCTGGAAGGGAGAGGAACATACGTTTCAGTACGAGCATATCTATGTTTTCGTACCGCATGGCGAAATTTAGGTGTGCCTGAACAGTGGGTTCAAGCTCATGTCGCTTGCTGTAGATTTTCCAGCCGCGCTCTTGCCTTATATGTCCTTTTATATTTTGCTCGGAGACACAACTGGGTTCTCGAACGGGAGCCGAAACGTTAAAGGCATGAACGAGGGCAGATAGCCCGGCAAGGCTAGTGCCGGACGGCAAAGGCGATCCTTGAAACAGGGCTGGTTTTTGGCTGGGCAAGTCCATTTGAGGTTCCAGATTGTCCTTTCGCGGCTCCAGATGCATATATTTTACCAGCAAAAGTTCCATATTTACCCAAAATGCACACATTGGTTCCAAATTTCTAAACTTAGCCTAAAGTGCCGCAAAATACTGCAATGGGTTCCAATTTCTTCAAAACGGCTCCAAATCTAAGCGACTGGCCTCTTTCTATTGGACCTATTCGTAAGCACCACCTGCAAAGTCAATACGGCTAGAATATATAGCCAATAAAAGCCTGGACAACTAACGTGCCCGAAAACTGGGAACTACTGAAAATTTGCGCTGAGAATGCCGCGGCGACCAAGCACTACGCCGATGCGGAGAACTTTATGTGGCAGGCCGTTGAGGAAGCGGCGAAAGGTAAGTCGTTACTAGTCGTAGCTCTATGCCTAGACTACCTAGGTGATCTCTATTGCCAGCAGAACCAACTCACCCATGCAGAATCGATCTATAACGACTGTCTAGATAAACAGATAACGGCTCTAGGGCTAGATCACCCCGAGCTGTCGTTTATCCTCAACAAGCTCGCCCAATGCCAATGTCTACAAAACAAGCTGAAAGAGTCAGAAGATAGTTTAAAACAGGCCCTGCTCATAAATCTCATAGCCCATGGCCCTAATCATCCGCAGACCCGATGGACCATAAAAAATATGGAAGACGTCTATCGGCGTCAAAACAAAATATTCGACATACAATCGGTTAGTAGTTGGGGCAATGTACCAGCCCCAGACAAATCTAAAGCCATAGAAGCCTTAATTTGCAAAACCTGCCATCGCCCCTATCAGGGGGCACAGTGCAGCACTTGCACCCAACTTCGCATGGCTGCCATACCGAGCTTTGATAACGAACTAGAACGGCTTGCTGTGGTATGTGCCACCAAAGATATTAGAGCCGGATCGATCATAATCTTGAGTTCTGTTCACCTAGACTTTCGCATGGTATCAAAGTCAGACTGCTTGAAAAATGTCAAACAAGCACTAGGCCGATCAGCCAAACGTTTATTGAGAGAGGGCCAAGCTTTAAAGGCCTCTGATTTAGAAGAACTTTGAAGCGGTCAGCACAGTAGAATAGGACACGTCGCTACAATGAGTGTGGCTAACCCACGGTCTAAATACCAGCATTGTTTCCATAAGATGACTGCGCATAAGAGTTCAGTCTCGCCTGCTTAGCACTCAAGTTCCTCTGGCTGATAAAGCGATCTGAGCGCACTTCTTTAACCGGCTCAACGGGCTTGACTGAATAAACACCAACTAGATTGGCGGCGTTTCTCACAGCAGCCAACTCAGTCACACTGCATACTCCGGCACTGCTTTGAGTCGTCGGACGCTGAGCACTCTGGCTGAGCATACTGAAAGTAAAAGCGTTTATTGAATCATCCTCAGGTGCAAAAGAATTTGCCATTATTTTCGCTTGGGGATTGTTTTTCAGATACTGCCAGATGGAGCGAATATCCTTCTCCCTCACAGAGGAATGGAGTGAGTTGATGCCGAGCAATGAACTGCCGGACAAATAAAGCAAACAAACTGCTCTGCCAGAATTATCAGCAACGGCAATCGAGCCAGAAGCGGAAAGCTCCTCAATAAATTTCATGCAGCTGGAAAGAGACAGCTTAGGGTCTTGCTCAGGAGAGGCATTGAAGACTTCACCATGAAACATTGATGCCGCCGACAATACCACTTTTTCGTCCAGAGCATAACTCGATACATCACTGTGAACAGAGCTAATTTCGCTCATCATAGCAACGTAGCCAGCCGTTCCGAATAACTGCTCAGGGTGCGCTTTGCTGCCATAAACACAGGCAATCACTCGCCCCTTATAAATAAGCACGGCTGCACGCGACTTGAAACGCTCCGACTCCATCTTGATGCAGCCAGAAACCTTTGCCGCTTCGATACTAATAAGTTGAGGCAGAATCGGCTTCTCATTTGAAAAAGCCAACTTAACCTTGCTCTTCGGCGACAAGCTACTGCTGGGGAAATAGTTTATGGCTCTGCGGCTAGTGCCCTCAAATTTCTGGGCGCCACCAGTCACAAGACCAAACCGTCTTGGTTTAACGCGAAGATTAGATAGCATGTTTACTCCAATATGGTAATTGTTAGATGAGGAAAAGACAGCAAGTGTGGGCAATGCAAAGCACCGCCATTGACTGTAGAGGACAGACAAAAGTCTGAACTTCGAGCATTACTCGAAAGCCACTCCTTATCTATTAAGTTGTTGGTAAGTTGAACTACATCGCTGAAAGTAGCGAAGTCCCGGCCGGTTAAAGCCAAGGCAAAACGGATCTCGGACTAATCTCTAACTTCCCACCGATTCTATAGCCTAAATTTCAAGTTGTAAAGTGGCTTACGTTAGAAATCAGTTTTTCGCAGCAATTTAATCTTGGAATCACCACTTTTCAAAGGGGGAATGGTTCTCTCGCAGTACTCATTCACAACCTAACAGATAGCTGCACTACTTTTTCAGCGTCCGCTTCTCAGAGCCTTTCACATAACGCTCAAGGTCTGCCATTGACACCAGACCATCCAGCCCAGCAAGCTCATCGAACTTATAGTCTAATAGACGAACAACCGCAAGATTTCTCGTTTCCGGACGGCTGAGTGCAAAGTCGACTTCGCGTTGACTCAACTGTCCATCCTTGTTGTTATCAGATCTAGTAAACCAATCTACTCTCTCAGGCTGCTTACTCAACGCTGGCGATGTATTTTCAACAGCAGCAGTGGGCGCACCGCACTTGGCACCAGGCCCACCGCCCATGCACTTGCTGTATGCATCTGCGTACAAAGCCTGGGCCGGGTCGTTTACTCTCTCAAACGAATTTATTGGTTCCAACTTTTGAAAACTTGCGCCATCGTTTTGCGAGTAATGTTCAGCCATGATGCATCTCTCCTGGTAAGGTTTTGAACTGGTAAGACTCTTGAACGGGTAAGGTTTTGAACTGCCAACGTCCATCAGACTACTCAGAACCTGTGACAACACGGTGATAAAGTTGTGACAAAACTGTGAAAAGCAGATTAAATCGCGCTTGCAAAAATCATGGGCGGGCGGCTTTTGGAATCAAGAAGCAGAAGGTGCTGCCTCGACCTTCTTCACTCGCGACTGAGATAGTGCCGCCATGAAGTTCGACAATGTCTTTGCAGATCGACAATCCCAAACCGGTTCCAATCTTTCTATCATCGATCTTTGCTTGCCTGAATGGTTTGAACAAATCATCAACAGCATCGGCGGGGATACCTCGTCCGTGATCGCTCACTTTAATCTCGACAAAGTCACCGACTTCACAAGCCTTGATCGAGACAATCGAATCTCTGGGCGAATATTTCACAGCATTCGAAACCAGATTAGTGAGCACACGGCCAATTCTCTCTTCGTCAGCGTTCATTTTCAGTTCGCTAGCGTCATAAATAATTTGTACGCCAGACTCCCCCGCCCAATTCTGCAGTGGTGCGACAGAAGACTCGAAAACATACGAGACTGCAACTTCCCGCTTAACCAGTTCCAATACACCACTCTTAATTTTCTCGGCGTCGAGCAAATCACTGACAAGATTCGACATGCGACCAACACTGCGCATGGCAAGCGACAGCAGCCTTTTTCCTTGTTGTGACAAATCGCCGAAGCGATCGCGATTCAGATCATCAAGAAACGACTTGATCGTGTTCAAGGGATATTGCAGCTCTTCTGTTACTAGGGCAATCAGCTCCTTCCTTATGCGCTCAGATTGTTTTCGCTCGGTAACATCATGGATTACGCAGAGCACAGAATTGCTGGCTTGATCGGGACGCACCGACCACAGAGTGTCTACTGACGATTCATCCTTTCGAATAATAGTGGCCTCGAAAGCGGTAGACGATGCCGCATTTTGCAGACCTTGGTGCACTATCTCAACATCTCCCTTTGCGACGATGTTGGCACAGTGTGAACCGACTAGATCATCAGGCTCGTATCCTATTATTGAAAGCGATGCTGGATTGACGGAAGCGAATCTTCCAGTAGTGTCGAGGGAGCACATCAGGGAAGCAGATTTGTTAAGAAGAGCATGTTCTTTTCTCTGTGCTTCCCGCAATTGCTGCGACATGGCCTGAAAGTTGGCATCAAGCACCGCCAGCTCATCTGCCCCGCCAAGCAACGGATTCAAAGGGATACCAGCGGCCAGTCTATGAATATTGTCCCGGATATAATTGATTCGCTGGTTTATGCGTGCAAGTAGATATCTTGCGGCAAGAAGCGTGGAGAAAGCCACTAGCAAGAGCGACACAGTCAACAGAGTCTTGCTCTGAGCGCGCAACTGTTTTTGGCGCTCGAACTTTAGGTTCATTTTCTCCTTGGCCTCACGACCAAGAGTACTCACTTGCCTTATGCGCGACAGCTGCTTGCGAAACTGGCTGCGCTCTCCCTTCGACCAATCCAATTCGGCAGATGCTAGTGAGTTTGTTAACCGCTCTCTCAGGGCTGTGGCAATTTGAATAGCATTCGAGAGCGCCTCGCCTGCTTCTCTCACTGTCTGTTTCTCAACACCATCGTCAGTCAGTGGTTGCAATATTTTTTCACGCTTCTCGAGCGCGTGAAGGGTTGAAAGCATCTGATCGATAATGCCTACTTGCTCACTCCGCGTTGGTTTGGCATCATAAGCCACTCTTGTGAAATGATAGAATTCTTCAGTGAACCTATTAATCTCATCGGTAAATTCCTTTGCCCGCACCGCGTCGGCAAAGTCTCTTTCTGCCTGTGTTGAGAGAGTCTCCATCTGAATAAACAATAAAACCTGAGCTGCGAGAAACAGCGAGACTAGAAGTAGAATCTTCTTCGTGAGAGAGAATCCCGAAGGCATTACTTCTGGTCCCTCCGAGGTTGAAATTTCAAATTAAAAACCAGGCCGTCATGCTTATCTCGGTTAATTGACGCCGACCCGACACAGTGTTCCACAAAGGTTTTGCAAACGTAAAGACCGAGCAACGATGATTGTCCACCTTCGTCATTCCCCGCGAATTTAAAACGCCGGAACAACGCATCAAGTTCTTCATCTGAAATGTCGAATTTGTCAATTGCGATCGAAATAACAACAGAATCTTTTTCAAATGACTGTGCGGCCATTATTACCTTCGCCTGCTGACCGGTATAATTTGTTCGACTTGTTCGACTTGTTCGACTTATTCGATCAGATGCAAACAAGAGAACTTTCAGAAGTGCTTTTCTGACGAGATTCTCGTCTGCGTATATGTAAAGGTCATTGTTTTCTTCGATCTCTACGGCAAAGACTCGCTCACCTGTGATGTCTTCTGCAGCGTCGCGACAATCTTGCAATAGTTTCGAAACCTCAATGTTCTCCATTTCCACAGGCATCATGCCTGAATCAATCTTCTCTAGATCGAGGAAATCATCGATGAGCGCCTTCATTCTCGCAGCACTGTTCGTCGATTGCTTCAGCGCATCACGTCCCTCTTCAGACAAATCTACAAAGCTACCTAATTTCAGCATCTCAAAATAGTTGTCGATTGCAGTGAGTGGACTGCGCAGGTCGTGCGTAGACATCAAAGCGATATTTTGTTTAATTCGATCTAGTTCACGCCGGGCACTAATGTCGTGAATGACGCAATAAATTTGTGATTCAGATGCAGCCCAATATGCAGTCCAGAGAGTATCAATAGCGCGACCGTCATTCGAAATCAGCTGCGTTTCAAAACTCCCGGTGCCTTCTTTTCTAACAAGATCAAGAGCGTCTAGAGTATGGTTGATCGATCGCACATCTACAAGGTCTGCAAACTGAGTGCCTCGCAAATCATCAGCACAGTAGTCGAGTATGTCGAGCGCGGCTCCATTTACCTCGACAAAATTGCCACGGGAATCAATCGAACAAATCAAGTCACGCGCGTTTTCAACGATATTTCTTTCCTTCGCCGATGCGGCCTTCAACTGTTCTACCATCGAAAAGAACATTTTGCTCAGCTCCGCGATTTCGTCGCCTCCGCCCGGCACCACTTTCATTGGCGCTCCTGATGGCAGGAGCGCAATATTTTCGTTTAAAATTCCAAGTCGGCGGCTTATTCTAGATATCATCAGCCAGGCAAATACTACGGTGAGCAAAACAATGGCGAGCAAGCCGCTGCGCAAAAATTGTCTCTGCGTTTGGCGCAGAGTCGCTTGCTTTTCCAGACTGGCATCGGCGAGCTGCTTAGAGTTTTTTCCTGCGCTCACCAACTGATCTGAAAGGACATTAGTCAAACTGTTTAAGGCCCGCTCTTTAAGGGCGTCATGACCGCTTTCTGAGTTAGATACACCAGAGTTGGACTTCGAGCGCACTTCTCGAAGAGCCTGCTTGTATTGCTCAAAGGCCTCTCTAGAACTGTCTACAATCGACGAGAATTTTGCATCATCGGCAGTCAGTTCTTTCAATTCTTCTAGCTGCTCGGCAGCACCCTGCATCGCCGATAGAAACGACGGGTCGCTGAAAGCTGATGCGCTAAGCTGGCTTCCGTGCAACAGTCGTGGCGTATCAGACAAGTAGTTCTCGAGGCGGTTGATAGCCTCGCTCACTTTTTTGTCTCTTATGGCACTTGAAATAACTTGTTCAGTTTCAGTCTCCAAAAGACAATATTGCACGAACAAAGCCAACTGCACGAACAAAGAAAGCACGAGCAGCAAAATCAATTTGTATGTCAAAGAGAAGCGAAACCGACCCATTGTTAATGCGCTATATTAGGGAACAAAACAAGAGAATAAATCTAGGGAATAACATTATGATAGGTTTGATGATGCTTATGCTGGCACTGCCGCTACTGACATCTGAGTGCAATTGGCGCGAAAGCTAGGCGGACCATATAAGCAAAGAATGTAAGCTAAGAATTTAGGCCAAGAATTTAGGCAACGAATATAAGCGAGGACGATGGGCGTGGCGAAACTGCTATTTGTCGAAGATGACAGAGAAATTGCAGAAATGGTCATCACGTGGTTGAAAGCGCAAAAGTATGACCTCGATGTCGCTTACGACGGCAATACCGGTCTCGAATTCCTGCTAATGAACACTTACGAAGTCATCATTTTGGACTGGGAATTGCCCGGCATCAGCGGATTTGAGATCATCAAAACCTTTAGAGCAAAGAAAGGCACGACACCAATCATTATGCTCACAGCCAAAGGCACCGTCGCGGAGAAAGAGATGGGTCTCGACGCTGGAGCGGACGATTATTTATCCAAGCCCTTCAGCCTGGGTGAACTATCAGCAAGAATTCGAGCGCTTCTTCGCCGGGCGCCAGCAATGCATTCAAGCTTGCTGTGTGCGGCAGACATCAGCCTTGACCCTGTCAAACACAGAGTGATGCAGGGCACGAAAGAAATTCATCTCAACCCGAGAGACTTTGCTTTACTTGAATTTCTAATGAGACACCCTGATGAAATCTTCAGCTCTAGCGCACTACTGCAACGCGTCTGGCAATCGGACGACGTCTCATCCGACTCACTGAGAGCTTCAATAAAAAGACTGAGACAGCAAATCGATGACAACCAAGATCAATCAATGATTGAAAACGTTCCAAAGATCGGTTATCGATTGCGAACAAAAACACAGAGTGAAAACATCTGAATCTATTAGTTAAAAAGAGCCGCGTCTCTAGCTGATGCTACCAACCAGTTGATACAGCCTGGGGTAGCGAGTCCGCCGGTTACACCTGCTGCACCGAACAATACCTTCTTCATGGCCTGCTGAGAGCCAGCGGCCATATGCATAAAGCCCCAGATCATAGTGGGGCCTCCCCAGGCAATGCCGAGTATCTCCATGCCGTTGGCAATGATGTTGAGAAGCGCTTCCATATTAGCCAGGTTGTTCACGCGAACAGTTCCTGCTGTGTTCACCCCCTGTACAACTGTTGCTTCGATGCCTTGGGCGGCGATTGTGCCATTCGTAGCACCTTGCAGAGTTGGTGAATTTCCATCAAACGAATGCTGAGTTTGCGAGCCAGTTGTGTAGTTCAGGCGCGATTGTGTTCCAGTCGCTCCCAGTGAATTCTGCGCGTCCTGACCGCCTGAGCCGAAAGCATCTTGCGCTAGGGCTGGTGCAGCGGTGAACGCGGCCGAAGAAGATATAGTAACGACTAGAGCAAGCCTGGTAAGTAGTGATTTGGCAAACATGATTTACACCTTATTAGGACCCTCGAAAAGACGCTAAAAGTAAGCAATAAAATCTCTCTGAGGCTATCAATAGCTTCAAGGAAATTAGGTTTGTACAGAATTTAGTTGCAATATTCGAGAAAGATTCGAAACGCAATTTTTTATGTGGTTGCCGACTTCTCTCTGTTGTTTCGGAATTACAAACTAGCACCAAGGCATCCGCTTGTCAACTAAAATCCTCACGGGCACTGCGATACAAAGCTTTCGCCAAACCTTCAACCGTCGCTGAAAGGATTCTTTCTTGAAAGCTAAATAGCAATGACTTCCCGAATCACTGAAAACTCACAAAAATACTTAGCGTCACCACATACAGTGCCACTAAAAAATGTCTACTGGCGCACATGCTTTTCCACCAGACAATCAAGATTATCTTCATTAGCAGGTGAGGCTATAGGCAGAATACAATTAGTCATAGTTCGCCTAGCCCCTCCGACCTCCATTTAATTAACAAAAGTAATTGCAACTTGTGCCCTAGTTGCGCGTCGGCGCTGCCAGTTAGATCGCTCATAGGGAACGGACAAGTGAATCAAATTGGCAAATACCTCCAAACTACAGCCGTAGTAACAAGCGTTCTATTAACGCAGACCCTGACTGCTTGTGGTGGCGCGAAGACCGCTGACACCAGCAATCTTCCGGCGGTCGACGAATCAAATCGAAGCAGTTTTGGTTCTAACGTTAACAGTAAACCGGCTACATCGCCTCGTGCGGGCATGTCAAACGGCCAGAAAGTCGCTCTGCTTGCTGGGGCCGCCGCTGTTTATTATCTATTTCAGAAAAACCAAAAGGCCAGAGCGGCCGGTGACACTACCGAACCGCAATATTACTTGTCCAAAAATGGTCGGGTTTATTACCGTGAGGCCGGTGGCCGCGTGCACTGGGTGACAGCACCACAGGGCGGTATCAGCGTGCCTATGGGTGAAGCGCAGCAGTACCAAGAATTCGAAGGCTATGACGGCCGCACAACCGGACGAAACCTGGCCGGTATAGGAACTTCAAACTAGCATGAAAGAAGGAGATTTTAAAATGAGTCTGTTGTCGCTTTTAAATGACATTAAGAAGGTCATCTATGATGATCCAAATACGCCCCACAAGCCAGGGCATGATCCCGGTGGGCTGATAGGTGGAATTGAAAATCTGTTCGGTCAGTACGGTGACCAAAATGGAGACCAAAATAGAGATCATTCAGTGAGACCGGCCAGTCAAGACCCAATGGGCGACCCGGATAGTCGTGGGCAATTTGGCAATGTTCGTCCAGCCAGCCAAGACCCTCTAGGCGATCCAGGAGCGGGTAGACGAAATGTCCGACCTGCTAGCGACGATCCGCTCGGTGATCCGGGTTAAGATTAATTGCTCCATGAGAGATGTTAAAATCTAAAGCTTGCAAACTGGGAGATTTTCAATAGTGCGGCCATGGCAGCATGCGATTTCGAGTGGCGGAGACCAATGGACTCAGGACCTCAAGATTCATGAGTTCATTGACTCCACCAAAGATCTTTGTCCAGATCTTAGACATCGCATGATTTTGCATAATTCCGATCTTGGACCGCAAATACTTGCTCGTAAGTTTCCCAACAGTAAGCAACTGCATTCAATTGCACTAAGACACACTAGTGAAGATCTGGGTTGTGAGCCATCTCTCGAAGATTGGCTCAAGCTCTGCAATTTAGAACGCCTGCCGAAAATTCCTTATCGATACAGATCGACTGCGTTAGTCAATGCAGTCGAAGCTGTATCCAGCAAGTTTCACTTAGAGGATGCAAAACCAGTTAGTGAAATTTTTGATTTTTTGACCTTACCGACTAAACTTGCTGGAAGCGATGCCTTACCAGTTTTATTCAATAGCTTCGGACCCAGCCTAGTCAGACAAGTTTTTGGAAACCCCACAGTCATAAGTGGAATTCGAGGACAGCGCATCGTGTTTGATCCCGCCCATGCAGCTGAAGCAATAATCTATTTTGCCTATGGCCGAATTCCGATGTTAGTTGAAATAATTTCGGCGGTGAGAAAGCCTCCCGGAAGCAAGTGTAGCGCAATCGAAATGGAGATCGAAATGGAGCTCGAACATGCCAACCAATACTGATTCAAAAACACGATTAGAAGAACTAGCAAGGCGATTTACCGAAGATTTGAAAAGCTTCGGCGTAGAACCGGTAGTGGTGGCTCAAAGTACTTCCTGTTTCGATGACAGGTCCGATTTGACTCCGTGGCAGGGAGTTCAAGTTGGTGAAAATTTCTGGGAATGGCGAGACTATTTCGGTGAAGACATAAACTTAGAGATTGGAGAGCAGCTATATGGGAATGCCACTCTAGCCGACGCGCAGATAAAAAGAGCTCACGAGATTTTGACTGAGCTAATCAAAGAAGACTGGATCGATCTAGCCGATCGAGCCTTCAACAATGGAAAAGGTTCACGAGATGAAACGGTGGCATTGGTTTACCAGTGCGAACGAGTATGGCTCGTGATCAGCTCTAGTAACTGCTGTGGTAGCTGTACAGAAATGGCATACCTGCTCACGAATGAAGCGAAACTGCTGAAAGTCTGGACACCAGCCCGATTCGACGAAAGACTGGGAATGAAACAGCCTCTAGCTCTAGAGCAGTGCGACGACGCAACAGAATCTCTACTGGAAAAAGAGATGCCGAATTTTGCTGCTTGCAAAGAGAAACTTTTTCTCTAAGAGGGCAAGTGAGAGTCTTAACTCTACTCACTGCGCGCAGCTGGCAGAAACTTATGCTTATTCTTCCAAATCAAAATGCCGGCAATTGGTGTACCAACTGCAATTAAAATTGCCGAACAGAAAATAGCCGTCAGAACCAAGCCGAGAAGGCGTCGCAGCTCTGATATTTCTTGGTGCAAACCACTAAGCTCTCCATCTAAGTTAGTGATTGGGTGCTCCATATTGCTCAGTGGGCTGCGTATGGCCCCAAGTTCTTGGTGCACCCCCCGAAGCTCTGTGTGGGCGCCAACAAGCTGACTATGCAAGCTAACGAGCTGTTTATCGAGATTCTTGACCGGTGCCGCTATCCCCTCAAGCGGCCGCTGAATGCGCATAATCGGCCCCTTAATCTCGGCGATGTCCTCTCGCATATCACTAATATCTGCGCGGATGCCGCTTAGAGACTCATAAGCACCGTCGATGGATTTCTCGACGCTTCCCATACGGGCCTGCACCGAGCGCAAGGGTACTTCTATGCCATTCATGTGCTTATTTGTATCGGCAATGCTCTTGTCTATCGTGGTCATCTTTGATGAGACCGAATCTAGCTGACCGTGAACGGCGTCTAAATGAACATTAACCGCAGTGAGGCGTTTTTCCGTTGCACCAACTTGGTCATGCAAACCACGAATAAGCGGCTGCACAGCTGCCAAAGGAGCGGTTAGCTTTATGATCTGCTGCTCTAGCCTTATGGTCTGCTCTTCCAGCCTGATCACCGGACCAAAGAACCAGCGAACAGGACTCAAGCCTTTGCTTCTGCTAGACCGCGGCTCTGCGTCTAAACTAGAAACAGCCACAGGCTCTTGTGATTGTTGATTGACGGCACCAGACTGCTGCACATCAGCGCGCAACGCGTGTTTCGATTGAGCCAGGCAACTGGGAGCTGTTGACAAGAAAATCGCCATTGCTAAAGGGATTGCCCTTAGTTCACTGGCAACGCAAGGAGCGACTCTAAATTTATTCCTCATTTCGCGTTATCACCGCTATCTTACTAAGGCTAGATTAGGCACAGAATAGCGAATCTGATTGGACAACAAGGTTAATTTTGAGGCCAAGGCTAGGGGAAGAAATTTCCTCAATAAGCCTATCGGCAGTTGTGCTACCTGACCACTGGCGAACCAAGCTTTAGCACTGACCACTCGCGACCGGCGCCTAATACGCTGGCACAAAGCGCCGCCTCCGCTCTAGTAACCGCTTGCTTCGGTTTCAATGTTTTGATAGTGCCATATATACGGCCGATTTCACCATCGTTATAGGCCACTCGCAGGCCACCAGCTAACGAGCGCGGCACAGATGGTCCGTCGGTATAGACCGTGTAGTAATACCAATCGCCGGTTGCCCCAGCGAGATCACCTTTGCCATACGAAATGATCTGATTGAGAGCACCTTTAATTGAAAACATCTCCTCTCTCGAAATCGCTTTCTCCGGCCTGAAAGTGTGATCTTCATAACCGACTGCGATACCTGCAGCCAAAAGCCCCTCTATCAGTGGAAGATCAGGATCTTCCTTGGCTAAATCAGTAAAACTGGAAGTGGTACCTTTAGACAAGTGAATGCGCTTATCAGGAAGATCGGCCCGCTCAAGAAGTATATTTGTAGTCTTCACTAGCCACTTAACATACTCACGCCGAGTAGCCGGTTTTTCTGGTTCAAACTTAGCAGTGATTGGCTCAAAAATACCAAGCGCCTGCATTGCTACTATTGCCTCTTTGCCGTCGCAACCATCAAGGTCAGAGAAACTTAGGACAGGTGCAGAAGGAGCTTTTGCAGCCAACGGTAGAGCAGCAGAAGTCGTTGCAGCCACAGTTGCCACGGTCTGACTAGCTTGAGATTCAAGTTTGCTTTTTAGCTGAGCATTCTCAGCCTCAAGCACCTTAATCCGCTCATTCAAAGCGGCATAATCAGCAGCACCACTTTCTCCTTTAGTTTCGCAGGCCGCAAGCATTAGTACAGTAGTTAAAACAGCAAAACCTTTGCCAATTTGAAGTCTGTTCATACCGCCACTCCCCGATTCACAATTTCCCCGTGTTGCGGTAGTTCTGTATTACGGTTTCTCGCTTCTCCTGATTCCCAGCTTTATGAAAGCTATCAGGATGCCACAAGCGCGCCTCATCATCAGTCAACAACTGCATATAAACTTCTCGCACTTTTCCATCAGAATCTATGCACAAATATACGACGTAAAGATCTTCACCCTTAACAAAAGGCCCATCAGCAGCGACCTTAGCTGTTGCCCGAGGAGCGTTAGCTTCTTTGGCCTTCGCTGTTGCATCAGAAATTGCCTTGTTATGCGCGGCGAGGTCCTTGGCATGTCTCGCTCTTTCCTCCGGAGCGGCTACCTTGGGATTCTCCATTCCGTCTTTCTTAACACTGAGTGGCAGCACATGCGGAATGGGTACCACCTCACAGGGACTCCACCGACACTCCTTTCGATACGGGACATTGACTTCAACAGTAGAGCCATCAACCGGACATTCAATCACTGTATCAGTGACAGTACACATGGTCTGGTACTGCGAATTCTCACATTCGAAGGTGGTTAGCTCTGGAATGCAAACAATCTCATGCTGGGGGCAGCCAGGCTCTTCCGGTTTCTCAGGGCGCTCACCGCCACCACCGCCACCATCCCCCGGCTCGGTTGGCTTCTCTGGCCTGCCACCATCAGTGGTGGGCCGGCCCGGTGGATCTTCAGGCACTGGAATACCGGGCTTGTCTCTTTTGATCTTTCGTCTTTCGGTTGTAGTTGTTGTCGTCTCTTTGCAGGTGAGATCCACTGCCTCACAAATCAAATCAACTTTATCGCAGAGCTTTTTGTCTTCGCTTTCGCTCAGCTCAGAAGCCTTGATGGCGGCTTTCTTCAACATGTCTTCTTTGACATTATCACGGTTAATAGCGTCTTTACTCTTGCCTGTACCACCAAGATTTTGCCAAATTGCCAACTGGGTTATGGTGGCTTTGCGACGGGCTAACGGAATAGGCACATTGGCGTATTTGCCCTGTTCATCAAGAGTGTCAGCAGCGTTAAGTGTTTGAGCAACGAAGGCTGGGGCTGGCGGTCCAAGCCTATAGTGAATATTATTCTTCTCAGCAACTTCGGCCGGAGGTGGTGGCAGCTTCGTCTTGGGAGACATACAAATAGTCTCTAATAATGCCGAAGAAGTCCTACCGCTCTTCTTGTCTCTAAGCAAAATATTGCAATGACTCGTAGCGGTTCCATCTCCAGTAATGGTGATAGAGACGCCTTCTTTTACACAATCGTCAATTAGCCTTAGCCCTTTTGGGCAGAACCTCTCTTTAACTCCACCAGTTGGCCCATCTTTAGGAGATGGTGACGGTGCAGGGGTAGGCTTCGGCTCATCTTTTCCACCACCGCCCTCTTTAGGCTGAGCGGGAAATAGCTCAGGGCAAATTTCTGCTGCCGTGGTATCAACAAAACCAAACTTACCTTTAAGATTCCACTTCTTAAAAAGCTTGCACCAACACTTTTCATTTAAAAGAAATCTAGTTTCACGAAGATAGTGAGCGTGCAACTTGTCGCGATCAGAATCTCCCATGATCAGCTCTTTCTTCAAGCGATCATCTAATTCATCGGGCAGTTTGGTGCACAGCTCGTCTAGAAGACGTGTCTTCGATCGTCTACCTTTATCATCTAACTTATTTTCCTTGATTTCTTTCTCATATTTTTCAATGCTGTCCTTCAACCATTTGCCCGTGCCCTTGTCAAAAAGAGCGTCGGTAACCTTTATTTCTTGAGCTACTGCCAATGGCGGCAACAACAATAGGCAAAAGCTGAACTGAAGAACTAGGCAAAGACGAACAAGAAGTGCAGAGATTCTCAATTTAACGGCTCCAGATTATGGGGCTGGGGTAGGTGTTTCCCGGACGAATAGATTCCTGTAGGCAACTTGATTGGCAAAATTGCTGTTGTTGTTGTGGTGATTACCACTACAGGCCAGCGCTATTGGCACAGCAATGGCTGTAGCAATAAGACAGGCAACTATAACCGTAACAATGATTTTCTTCTTGCGGTTTGAATCGCTAGGATTATTGAAGTTGTTAGTCGGCTTCTGCTTCGCCACCGTCGTTGACACGGCACCACTAGTCATTGAAGAATCACTTGTGCGAGTAAACTTTGCCTCAAACGACTGGCCATCCTCAGCATAAGGAATTGAAACGGCAAAAACCCGAGGCGAAGATACATCTTTAACTGAGGACGTATCTATTTGTCTTTCACCGTCTTTCGTGGTCAGAGTGATCTTCTCGCTGGTAACACTAGTAATCTGTCCATGACAGCTGCTGCCATCGTTGAGCGAAATAGTTTCAGCAACACCAGGCTGATCAATTTCGGCAAAACTAGTGCCTCCGTCTAAATAAGTGAATCCAGTAACGCAAGGCCGACCATGGCTAACAGTTTTCGTCAGAGCAAAACATAAACCCGTCAAAGTTTTCTTCTTTTCGCTAACGCCGCTCTTTTCAGTCAGGTCCAAAGAATCAAACAATATATCGATACGATTATCCTTGAGCACAGCCACACCATCAGGCAAACGCAATTTGCCAATACGACGCACCGGAGCATCCCCGCTCAGCGAGTCTATCTTGTTGCCAGATGTCTGAACGCTCAGACTACTGGCCTGAACCAGGGGGCAAAAGAAGAGATTGAACAGGAGAACACCTGAGAGTAAACCAGATAGACCTCTAAGCATCACGACCCCTCCCCTAGGCGAAAAGGAGATGTTAGCAGTCCACGGTTGCCAACAAGAGAAAAGCAATTGTCATTTATATAGAAACCCTAGCAGCCATCAACAAGATAGACTATGCTCTTATCTGGAGACAAAATTGTGAGATGGCATACAGCCCAGTTTGGCAGCAACGAAGAAATTAAAGAACAAGCCAGAGTAAGCGAGCAAATCGAGCGCTTCTGGAAGCAGTTTGCTGCGGATAGCGAGACTTTGCGAAGCAATTTCTTTGAAGACAAAACAGAAGAAACCGTTGCCTGGTGCGAGGCCTATCTCAAACCCATCCATGAAGACTTGATGTGGGAGGTCAGTCGCGACATTCTAGAAGTCGGCGACAAGAGACTAGTATTTACTGTCACTCCAGAATCAGAATACGCCCTGCGCCCCCTTACTAAAGCAGTTATCGAAAGAGCACCAGAAATTGCCAAATGGCGCTTTACTCAATTCAAAGAACCACTAATTGGTGACTTCAATGATTTTGAGCACAGCATGTTGAAGCATAGCTGGGAAGAGGTGCAAGGCCAAATCAACGAATCTCCGCTGAAGTGTTTTGATATCACATTGAAAGATAAGCATTTCAAAAAAGAAAACAAAGATGCAGATATTGCCGACGCACTTACGGTGCTCACAACGGTACTAGGAGAAGAACCAGTTGACCTGTGGATCAACTTCGTCATGACCCAACCGCTGACAATGAAAAAAGCGAAAGCAAAGTCAAAAGCAGCTAGCGTTGAACTAGAGACAGTACGCTCTGAAAAAGAAGAAGACCTTGACGAAAGTGAATATTTAACAGACGGGAAAGTAGAGCCGCAACCTTTCTACCCGCTCAATTCGCTGCGCAATGTCTTGGCCTCTAGAGTCGTCGAGCTAGTCGATGAGTTACCAATTGAACGCTGTTGGGAAAGAGAGCTTGATGGTTTCTATTCACTGAAGGGCAGCAGCTGGGAAGAAGGTCTTCGACCAGTGATTACCACACCTTACCCGGCCACCATTTTTGCCAAAGAAAGACGAATGCTCTTTCACTCGTCAGCTTTTACTCGTCACGACGAAGTATTCGCCTACTTAAAAATGACGCAAGAACAAGAGTTAGCCCATGATGTAGAAGCACGCTTCGAACTTGAAGACAAACTTGACCGTGAGCTGAGAAAAGCTAAAGCCGGTTGCGTTCTTGGTGGCGGCGTCGGTAGCGAAGCTGCCTACATCGACATGATCATCAGCGATTTATCTGAGGCCGCAGAGATCTTGCGCGAGCAGGCAAAGAAAGCAGAAATGCCAGAAACTAGCTGGTTACTATTTTATGACACCTACTGGGTTGACGAATGGGTTGGAATGTTCAAGAATACTCCGCCGCCAGAGCCACACGAAGGGCCAATGTGGTAAGAGACGATTTGAAGTTTAGCGTGGAATAGTCAAACAAAAAGTTGTGCCCGATTCACCTTGGTTTGCTTTTTCACTTCAATGGTAATTCCCATCTTGCCAGCCATTGTCTCTAGACTTGCCACCACTTCTACTACCATTTGAGGCTGGCCGTGATTGAAACCACTCTCTTCTCGGTTTCAGGAGTAATAGGGCCAAAGAACTTCTCTTCAATCATCTCTAAAGAGGTCAAAGCCGAGGCTACTGCATTAGGGGTTGAGAGAACAGCAGTCGGTCAATGAAGAATAGTCTTGCTTTTGAGAAACTTGGAACTAGAGCTTAAAGTAACCGTCTCCTCGCAAGTTATCTAGAAAACCTAGACAAAATTTGCCAACCGAGGAGCAACATGAAGATAAAATGCCGAATCCAACTGGTGTTATCACTGGCTTCAGCAATGTCGCTATTCGCGGCAAGCACAGCTTTGCCTGGGCAGGCTGCTGAAGTTGTAGAAACTAATACACAAACTACAAGTCAAAGTTCTAGCCAGACCGTTAGCCCGACTACAAGTCAGACTACAAGCCAGACCACCGAAATAATTCAGCCCGGGCTTTCTCAGCCAAAAGTAATTGATAGCTGGATGCAACCTTCAGTGACCAGAACAAAAAGTGTCACCAGCAGCGATGGCAGCGTAGAAAAGACTGTTGAGCCAATGATCATGGAACGCCACGAAGCAGTGGTAGTACCAACCGAAGCCAAGGTAACCACCACCACCACCGTTACGCCAGCTCAAACTACGCAGGTGACTAACTCAGCTGTTGTAAAAACGGCCGTCGTAAACACTGCGGTAGCAAGAAAAGCTCCAGTCGTGAGAAAGAAACGTTACGTCAAGCGTGCCTATCGTCGGGCCCCTAGACGCCAACAAGTTGCCGTTCGCCACACTGCTCAAGTAAAAACAGTTGTAGTACAACCGCAAATAATTCAGCAAAGACAAACAATCGAACAGAAATCGGTTCTGATCACACGACCAGACCCTGCACTGAAGTTCAACTAAAACAGTCCAGAATCGGCATTAGCGCAGGCTGTAAGAAGAAAACTTAAGTAGACTTGCCAGCGCTGAGAAGTTGCTCGCCGACGATTTCACGCCAGCTATTGCGGCCAATATTGCCACCGCAGACAACTACGCCCACGCGTTCACGCGGTTTGAAGTTGATGTATTTGGCTGATATAGCGGCAATGGCGCAGGCAGCCGCACCTTCAATCAACATTCCCTCATTTTCAAGGAAGTCAAAGACGGCCTGGTGAATGTCGCGTTCTTCAATTGCCACCCATTCATCGACAACTTCTTGCACGAGAGGGAAGGTAATTGTTTCAGGATCGATATTGCCAGCAATGCCATCAGCAATAGTATCTTGCTGCAATACTTTGACCACACGACCTGAATGAATAGCTGTTTTCATAGTTGGTGAAGCAGCGGCGACGACGCCAACAATGCGAACTTTTGGGTTGATAACTTTTGCCACGAGGCCGATGCCTGATATCAATCCACCACCACCCACAGCCACAATAACCGTCGAGAGTTTGGGGATCAACTCGTACATTTCTAGCCCAACAGTGCCCTGGCCAGCAATCACTTCTCTATTGTTATAAGGAGAAATGTACAGACCCTTTTGCTCTTTGGCCAAACGCATGGCATAGGCTTCGGTCTGATCCATGTCTTCGCCATGCTGCATCAGGCCGACGCTATAACGCTCTAGCTTTTGCTTCTTAAGCGGATTGACGTTAGTTGGTAGACAAATACGAGCTTCGCGCTCGGTTGTCACAGCCGCTTCGGCTATGCCGAGGCCATGGTTGCCAGCCGACGCCGTGAATACTTTGGTAAAACCGCGCTCTTTGGCCCAGGTCATGGCATTGAGTGCGCCACGATATTTGAAAGAACCTGTTACTTGCAGATTCTCTAGCTTCATGAACACTTCAGCTTGCGACACATCACAAAGCCAGTGGCTCTTTCGCAAAGGGGTATTGGTCACCAAGCCGCTGATGCGCTTTTTGGCAACTAGTACGTCACTTATGCTTAGTCTCTCTTCCGTCACCGCAAACCTCTTATCTATATAAGAATTGTCATCGCTATAGGAATTGTCATCTCTATAGGAATGGTCATCACTATAGAAATTGTCACTGCGTTTGTTATGACTTCAAAATGGAGCGGGTGAGGGGAATCGAACCCCTGTATGAAGCTTGGAAGGCTGCCGTTCTACCATTGAACTACACCCGCGTGAATTGAAGATTAGCATAAAGTGCTCGCTAGCAAAAGTTGCCAATACCACAAAACCTCTTGGCATTAAGACTGAAGAGCTTAGCAAAGTTGTGTAGAAACCTAAAAGTTTCCTAAACAAGGCTTAAATGGGCCGTCTTAATTTGTGTTTGGGGGTGGTTTAGTGATAACTTTTATATCGAAGAGGAGATCGGAAGCCGAGGCGTCAAAGTCGAGGTGCCCGTTAAACCTACGTTTTGCGACTCAAAAGTGCAGGGTGACCATGGCAACATTTATACAAACTTTAGCTTCGATGTCGCAACAGCTGGCGTTGGTATCAGACCCGAAGAACACGATTCCTTTCTCACCACAGAAAGACCTGCCTAAGCGTCTCGTGCCGCCTCACGTAGAAGCCCTCAAACCCTATCAGCCAGGCCGTCCACCTGTTGAACTATTGAAAGAGCTCGGCATGGAGCGCTTCATCAACATGGCCTCCAATGAGAACCCTCTAGGACCACCTCAATCGGCTCTAGATGCCATTCAAAAGGCATTGCCTCAAATCAACCGCTACCCTGACCTCTGCGGTACCAATTTGAGAGAAGCTTTAGCTGAGCGTTTTGCTACAAAAATCGACAATATTGCCCTTGGCAGCGGTTCCGAGAGCACAATGGCCAATATCATTCGTGCCTTCTTGCATGAAGATGACGAAGTCCTGACATCGCAAGGTACGTTCATCGGTCTATATGTATTGGTTAACGCCCAGGGCATTAAGCTCAATACTGTGCCTTTGAAAAACTATCACTTCGACCTAGATGGTATTGCTGCAGCGGTAAATCCTAAGACCAAGATGATTTATCTCTGCAATCCAAACAATCCAACTGGCACAATTTTCAATCGCACCGAATTCGAGAACTTCATAAGAAAGATTCCAGACCACGTTTTGGTCATTCTTGACGAAGCCTATTATGAATTTGCTGCCATAAATCCAGAATATCCAGATTCAATGCGGTATCGCCTCGACAACGTCTTGACCTTGCGTACATTTGCCAAAGCCTACGGCATGGCCGGTATTCGCCTGGGCTACGGCCTTGGTCACGAATATCTAATCGACTATGTCAACCGCATCAAACTGCCTTTCGAGCCTAACCTATTGGCTCAAGAAGCTGGTTTGGCAGCCTTGCAAGACGATGAATTCTTGAACAGAACTCTCGAAAATAACGAAGAGGGCATGGCTTATCTCACTGGTGAGTTAGATAAATTGGGTCTGCAGCGCATTCCTTCGCACTCAAACTTCATCATGATTGAAATGGGCTCGCAAGAGAAAGTGGCCAAAATACACGATGGCTTGCTGCGTAACGGCATCGCTATCAGACCACTAGCTGGTTTCGGCCTACCGACCTGCTGGCGTATAAGCATCGGCCAGCCAGCCGAAAACAAACTTTTGATCACAGCCTTGAAAAAGATTCTGCAGCCAGAGCAAACTAAAAAATAGGGCTCGGCCTGCATCAGGTCAACGCGCTAACACTAGTAGATATACAGTAGTCAATTAAACTTGGCACTACTGTGTGAATGCACCTTTTTGTCGGCCTCTGAACACGTAAACTAGTGAGACACAAGTATGAGGGTGTCCCATGGCTGTTTTCGAACCGGCAGTTCAACGTGCTATTGAACGAGCAAATGAGCGTGCGCTGGCTACAGCCAACGATCCACTATCTGACGAATCTACAGATAGTGGGGCCGTAACTCGTGGATCTGTAGCTGGCGGACCTATAACTGGCGGGTCAAGCCTTAGTAGATCGACAAACAATGCGGCGTCGCCGAGCTTGTCGCACGAAGACAATCACTCTATGGATATGGCCCTCGACCTTGCCCTCGATCATGCAATTGACGGCAATTTTGATAGCTCCATCGAAAAGCTTTTGAAAAGTCGCTTTGGTCTAGATCAACTGCGACCAAAACAAAAAGAAGTAATCAGCAATATTCTTGCCGGTCGCCACACCCTGGCTTTCTTACCCACAGGCTACGGCAAATCGCTTTGCTATCAACTCCCCAGCCAACTGCTGCCCGGCGTCACAGTTGTAATTTCTCCGCTGATTGCCTTAATGCACGATCAAGTCAACGGCTTGATTCGCCGTGGCATTAGAAACGCCACAATGCTCAACAGCTCCTTAGACAACGAACAGCTAGACGAGCGCATCTCAGGCATCAGACGAGGACAATACAAACTCGTCTACGTCGCCCCTGAAAGATTGGAATCACCAAGATTTCGTTCGCTCCTGCAAAGTCTAGATATTTCCCTTTTGGTAATTGATGAAGCGCACTGCATCAGCCAATGGGGTCATGATTTCAGACCACAGTATCGCAACCTTAGAAGCTACTTGAGCTTGATGCCCAAGGCCACGATTTTGGCACTGACAGCAACAGCCACTCCCCGAGTGCAACGCGACATACCCGAATCGCTGGGCCTACCGAGCATGACTTGCGTCATTGGCTCGTTTGACAGACCAAACTTGCGCTTTGAAGTTGAGCAATGCGCCAACAATGCCGACAAAGACCGCCATGTTTTCGCAATGTTGGCAGAATCAAAGTTAGGAATAGAGAAAAAACCTTCAATCGTTTACACCAGCAGCCGCAAGGAAGCTGAAGAACTTGCCCGCCGTATCAAGGCCGCAAAAATTACAGCCGCTTGTTATCACGCCGGATTGTCGCCTGACATTCGCAAAAAAGTGCAGAACAGTTTTGAAGACGACACCATCTCGGTGATTGTCTCAACTGTGGCTTTCGGCATGGGTGTGGATAAGCCAAACATCAGGCGAGTAATTCACTACAACATGCCAGGCTCACTGGAAAATTATTATCAAGAAGCAGGTCGAGCTGGTCGCGATGGCAATCAAGCAACCTGCACATTGCTCTATCAAGCCAAAGATATTTATACGCAAAAATGGCTGATGGATAAAAACTTCCCTGACGCCAAAGAAGTGGCTCACCTGCTCAAATTCTTGCATGACAATTCACAGCAAGCTTTGCGGCCAATGGACTTGCACAAGCGCATGCGCATGGAAGATTCGGCAATCAATAGTGCTCTAGATTTGCTCAAGCATCTCAATATGCTCGACGTTGACGCCAACGGTGTCAGAGCTCGGGAAATTTCTGGCAGCCGCATGCCCTCAATTGACATGAGCTGGCTTGATGCCCGCAAAGAAAGAGACGCACACAGGCTCAATCAAATAATCAAATATGCTCAAGAATCTACCTGTCGGCGCAAACACATACTTGGCTATTTTGGCCAAACTCTCGACAACAGCTGCACTGGTTGCGATACCTGCCACCCGGTAGAAAAGAGATTTGTCAGTGTGCCGACTCCGCCAAAAATGGCAGTGACCGATGCCAGCCGTTCTACTCGCTCAGCTCAAAGCCTCTATTCGCAATCACGTCCGGCCAGCAGCAAAGCGAACGCTAAAGTAGCAGACACAACTGGTAGCAGCGAACTCGAAGCAGCGATTCTAGTATTGACTGGCGAGCTTAGTGGCAAAGTGGGAAGAACCACAATTGCCTCAATTTTGGTCGGCAGCAAAGCCAAAAAATTGAAAGAGAAAAAACTCGATAAAGTTGATGCCTACGGAACTTTTGCCCATGTGAGAATGGACGTAATCATGGATACAATCGATAATTTGATTGCCCAAGAGAAGTTGCAAGTAATCACCGGCATGTACCCGAAATTAGTGTTAGCCTAATTAGACTAAAAATCGAAACCAATAGAAAGTAGAAAGCACTTTGATCTTCTGCAACACTAAAAAAGCAAGAAAGCGCCTCTGTATAGCGGCATTGGTGCTTACTTTCTTTCTACCGGGCACAGAGGCATTGGCGCAAGCCAGCCTCAATCAAGCCATCGCCCTCTACAACAAAAATGACTTTGCCTCATGCAGCAGCTTGCTTTCAAAAGATATCAACGGCTCTCTGCGAAATAACGCCAGCGCACACTATTACTTAGCCTCCGCCTGCCTCCGGCTGGGGCAAAACAACGCCGCCGCAGAGCATTATCTGGCCACAAGCAAACTAGCACCAGGCACCGTATACGATACCTATAGCAGAAAGGCCATGCAATCAATAATGGCAAGAGCGAGCAATGTGCCTGAGGCCATCAAGCAACAATTTAACCGCCAAAGCTCACCTGGACAGGCACAAACGGCCTTAACCACGAGCACAAACACAAGTAAGAGTTCAAACACTGGCTTCAGTGAGACGACAGATCCAACACTGGCCACAGCCACACTCAAAGACGTAGATAGCACGTTCATCACGGTCCTGCGCCGCAACGCCGACACCGACCCCACCCTGATTCAGGTATGCCGGGCCCTAAAATTGGTGCCCAAACAAATAGTAGAAGACCTAAAGAGCGCAGGCATTACCGTACTGGTGACACCGACGGTACTAGAAGCCATGCCCGGGAAGGCCATGGAGAGACCTCGTGGCTACATTCACGGAGGTGGTTACACAAACGCTGGCGCCCTCTTTAGCCATCCACGTATAGTCATTGGTGAAAGAGTCTCTTATCTATCAGGAGTGCCCGAGCTAAACGATAGAGTTTCCAGCGCCATGCTACATGAAATGGGACACGCTTATGACCATGTTGCAGGTGGCATCTCTCACAAAGGAAAATTCAAAGCTTGCTACGATGAAGACTTTGCCCACATAACCAACACTCAGCGCACCAAGCACTCTTACTACACCCAAGAAGGCGACGCTGGCGCCAGCGAACTGTTTGCTCAGCTGTTCAGCTTCGATATCTACAAATCACAAGTAACTTCCGATGAAAGAGCAGCCGACCTACAGGCGACCTTTCCCCGCTGCACAAAATACATAAGCGACTTGATTAAAAGAAACCGCTGAAGGTGATCATGAATCTACGAATCACGGTTTATCCTCAGGTTCAATAAGTTTGAGGGCAAAAGCTTGCCGCGAAATAATCTGCTCGGCCACAACGTCAATAGACAATGGCAGCTCGCAATCTAAAAGGAAGATGGGGGTTACTGAAATACCGCTCGGCTTGTAGAAGCGGGCGCAGAGCTCATTCATCCAACACATGATTTGAGTATATAGTGATCCACGGGCAAGAGTTTTTCTTAGATCAAAGGGCATAATGCCCAAATGTGGCTCGACAAATGTAAATGTTCGCACTTCTTTTATTTCTTCCCAGGGGATGAAAATATCAAGGTTGAGTGAATGAATCTCGATTCCATCATGACGCATTGCCATAACAGGAAGGACAGCCCGGGAAAGCTTTCGCCTGATAAAAATGTACATCAGAGGCAGCGGCACAGTGTACAAAATCACTATCCACCAGAGCTCCGTAGAAAGAGATAGCAGCTTAGACTGTGGTAGCAGCGGAGAGTTTGTTAGCAACAGAGAAAAAGCTAGTACTGATGCATAAACCAATACTGATATTGGCAGTATGTATTTCAGAAATCGGCCATGCAAAGCATCTATAGCGCCGCTTCTGGGCGGATAGAGAATAAGTGGCTCGTCGAGCCTATCGAGCCTTGTGCCGTAATCAGCAGAAAGTGCTCTTTCTTCATCCGGAAATGATGCTATCTCATCAGGCTTATCGGGATTCATTGAATACACTCTTTCAGGGAGACTAAGTCAATATACTTTGGCAAAGCGACAGGCAGTTATCGAAGTTTGGCGACCTTATGAGTAGTAGTAGCTACCTCAGTCTCTCTTGACCAGTTATGAACCTGGTACCGAATGTGATGCCCATCGATTACTTCGATGTTGTCTATGCGACCATTTGCAGCAGAACTGTCAACATAATTTGCAATTACTAGCCCCGGAAAGAACTTTTGACGCGAATCGAGGAATTCATAGTCAGGACCAATAGCCCCCTGCTCGTGAATGTAATGATAGAGATCACGGGCACCGGTATCAATATGAGCCTTCGGCTGGCGCATAGACGGCAACACAAGAAACGGAGAGAACAAGGCAATATAGGCAAGACCTGGTAGCACAAGAACAAAAACAACCAGGCCGACCTTGCGCGTTGTCTGAGTAATACTGAAGAACAGCAACATTAGAACAAATATGAAAACCACTGGCAATGTGAACAAGATCGCAGGAGGCAACAACCAGAGCAAGGTCCTTGGCTCATAATCACGCTTCCACAAAAATCGCAGAGCGATAATCGGCACTAACCAATTGAGAAAGAAGGTTTTCCACACGGGAGTATCTGCTGCCGATTCTAGACCCCCTACTGCAATTCGAAAATAAAATGCGCCAATAATGGCGAGAATTGGCAGTATCCAAGTTACTAATTTTCGGGCCTTAGACTTTTGCATCATTCTTGTTACCGCCGTTACGCCCACGGAACTCAGGTTCTACTGCTTTCGATCTCTATTTTGGCTTTCCGCTTTGGGAGCCTGAATCCGGTTCTCTTTTTAGCTCCGACTCAAGCCTACCAAAGACTGACCTTGCTCGCTCCAAATCGCGCAATGGCGCATTCCTGTACTCCAGAAGCCCAAAGATTCGCTTCCAATCGGACTGGAAATTCGCCTTCTCGCTCGAAGTGGGTTCTCTTTCTCGCTCAGCCCTTATCACCTCAGGAGCATTTGGGGGCTTCTGCCACTTGCCGTTCACAAAGTCATTGGTATAAAGCAACTCACCAGACCGGCTGAAAACTTCAAGGCGATCTACCAGCCCATGCTTCTCAATGTACTCCACGGTCTTGGGCATGCCCTCATATCCAGCATCATGGCTGGATAGCTCACTCCAGCGGCCATAGCCCTTTGCTGCTTTCTGCTCTTCGTAGCGTCTAAATATTCCCGTCGTGCTAAATCTTTCATGAGTCGCTACGACTTTCGCCGTTAGCTGATAGCCGCTGGCCCTCAACCGCTTCATGGTTTTAGAGATAGGACCAGCCTCTCTCATTGTGCTCTCAAAGACAATATTGCGCTTAGTCTCTATCGCCCGTTCAAAAAGTTTCTTTGTCCATTCTCGGCAATCTGGATCAGTTCTCTCGGCAAACTTATTGTCATCAAGCCTGAAAATCTCTTCTGCCTGAGGATGATAATCGCGGAGGTCATCTCCATTGATCACAACTACATTTCCGTCGGAAAAATCTTTCTTACTCTGTTCCAACAGCTTGCTCTTTCCAGAGCCCGGCTGGCCCCCAGTTATTACGACGATAGGCTGTGAAACAGGCTGCGTGTGACGCATCAAGTCAGTTTCAATGTCTCTAAAATACCGCTCGTGGTCTGCTGAGCTTAGCTTAAAGCTCTCAACCATGGCTAGCGTAAAACGCTTTCAAGATCGGCGCATATACGTAAACAGCCTTATCTATGAGGTCTTGGCTGTCGGCCGTAATAGCGTGCCGCTCGTCCAGGACAACGTTTTTCTGCACTCGCAGAGCTTGGATCTTACTCTGGTTCGGCGTAGGCTGGTCTTCTTCTTTATGAATTTCAGTATTGAGGTAGCCAATATAAGCCATCATTGTCTCAGTCGCCGTCTCCAGCATCACAATTTTCGACGTCTCAGTCTCATGTGGCTCTGGAAATATAGGATCTTGCTTTTGCAGCGCTGTGCTCATACTCTTCTCACCTCTGGCCACATTATCTCACGAAAGGTCAGGGCAGCGCCCTTCAGGCCCGAAAGCCCCAGATAGCCTACGAATATGGACGCTAGTCGAAAGTAGTTTATCCAAACAACGGCCATGGCTTGTCGGTTACAGCATAGTCAGCTAATCTTTGGCATTTCTTTCGGGTACCTTCGACCAGAAACTCTCTGTGCCCGGGACAAAGAACCTCAATTTCTCGACGCAGACACTTCACCACCGACTTCCTCGCGGCGTCTTTATCTAAGGTAACTGGTCTAGCCATAAAATGGACATTACCATTTAAGACAGCCAGCGCATCCCCAGCAAATAGTGCCTTCTGAGGATGGTAGTAAAAACTCACGTGGCCGGCTGTGTGACCGGGAGTAGTGATCACCTCAAAGTCAGATAATATTGTGTCCCCGTCCTCAACAAAATTAGATGCTTCAACGGCAACGGGTATGGCTTCGCCCAATAGCCCTTTGAGTAAGACAAGCGGCCCAAGTTCTGGGATATTCCTAGCTAAGTAGTCTCGCACCCCGGTATGAGCAGTGCAACGAGTTAAGAATGGTGCTTCGAGGGCATGATAGTAAATTGCAGCACCAGAAATGTCCTTCACTACCTTGGCACCAGCTGCGTGATCATTGTGCCAATGAGTTAGCAATACAGCTTTTACTCGATCCGGTGAAAAGGAAAGGCTGCGCAGCGCTTCTATCATATCTCCGCCAGTAGAATCCATACCGGCATCAACAAGTACAACCCCAGCTCGACTATTAACGATATAGGAACAAGTCAGATAAGAAAGCCTGCGGACGCACCAGATTTCGCTCGATACCTGAATTAGTTGGGCGCCCACTTGTTCTTGCCTCCTATAACCATATTGTCGACCGTGCCTCTATTCAATTCATAGAACCACATAAACCACCTACGGCACCGATAAAAGCTGACTCCAGCCTGCTCCTGGTGAGCTGTAGTTGGTGCCGGTATAATTTCCACCACCGTCTATCCAGTGATATTTGGGGCCGTACTCGACCTGATAATTAGTACCAGTATTGGTATCACGCACAGTCTCTTGGCCGCGAATGTAGTTAGAGAAATTATTGGCTGCATGATCTTGCGAGGCCTGACGATTCCAATAGCCCGATGAAATTCTATCGTTAGCGGCTTGCTGAGCCCAATAGCCCGAAGTGATTCTGCTGTTGGCCGCTTGGATATTGGCGTAATTATTCTGTATTTGTTGATCGCGCACTCTTGCAGCAGCTTGAAAATTTCGCGAAACAGTAGCGGTATTAGCCACTGAGCGGGCCTGCCATTCTGGTTTAATGGCAAATGTTTTTAGCATATGCGTGATTACATCTAGGCCTTGTTTATCTTGAGAGGCAGGGCAGATTTCGCCAGCAATCAAAGTTACCCACCACATACCGGTGCCATTCATCACAGTCGCCTTTGTTGAGGCAAGGAAGTATGCCACTGCTGGAATGTTGCCGTACATACCGGTTACTTTGATTGACTTTGCTTCACTGCGGGTGGCATTAGCGCCGTTATAGGCGTTTGCAATATCTGGATGATCGGTTTCTTCTACAACTTGAATGTCGGTAAGCACCGTCTTTAATTTTTCGCGCGCATATTTTTCGACAAACTTACGAGCTGGAATATAGTCGTGCACCATGGTGCCATTGTACGATTTCCCCGGCGTAAAGCCTGTCCAGTTGAGAGTAGAACTGGGCAAAGTATAAGGGCAGATTTCACCGTCTCCAATAAATGCTCGGCAAGAACTATCAGGTGCCACAGCCACTACCCAGGGCCTAGTGTCGATCTCTCCGGCTCGGTAGAGTCCACCTTTAATGTCCCATCCCGCAGGTACTTCCACCGAAAAAGCATTCTCGTTAGGATCGTTGAAAACCTCATAGTTGCTGACATTTAGTTCCGCCTGGGGGGAGCCAGCACTAGCAGCATTAGCAGGACTAGCAGCGGTGTTGAAACGTAGGCTGCTGACGATCTTGACAAAAACTTCAAAAGGCACGGCAGAAGTACCTACTGGAGATTTGGCTACACAGATTTTTCCGCCAGTCCCCTTTGCCATCGGATAAACTTCAAGAGCGGCCACGGCTTTTTCGCTTGCGCTGAGATATGAAGATCTCATTGCCGTGCCTATTAATTCTGGCTTCGACCATTTTTCATCCGGCGCAAGAGTGCCGAGAAAAGCGCTAAAGAAACCCGACGAGCCATCTAATTTTTCTGGAGTATAAAAAGGCAAAATTGCCAGACTGACGCCATTAGAATTCTTGGCTTCTATTTTTCCACTTTGGGGATCGGTTGAGACTTCCCACCCCTCAGGGTATTGCAAAGTAAATAATGATGATGGTGCGGTGTATGTTTGCCAATGCATGGCAGCGCTGTCGGCTACCACCGGTGAATTGCTTTCGGTACCAGCTAACTCGTCAGCCAAACAAGAGCTGCCGGTGGCGACTGCCACCAGGGCGATCAAACTAGTAAGAGCAAGTCTTTTAATCAAATTCATCAGATACTCATCTAAAACTTATTGAGAGGTACAGTTGCTACAAGTTTAGTACATCGAAGCCTTCACGCGCTTCTCTAACTCATCTAAGCGATCCAGGCGTTGTGATAGCAATTGCTTCGGTAGCTGCCCAGCTTTCTTCAAGCGCCGCTTATACAAGAAGTGCTTAACTTCGGTGTAGGGAGTATTAATCAACGAATAGGCCTGACCAGTAGACTGAATGATTCGGCCAGTTAAGTTAAGTTGATTACCCACCACTCTCGTGCGCTCATAATTGGCGGATCCAGAGGGGGTACTTTGATAATAAGCAACCGTATTTAATACCGACCGCGTCACTCCTGTCAAACCAATTAGCGGACCAGAAATTGCTTGCTGGTCCGCAATGCGCCGCAGCTTTCTTACATGCTCTACTTCTTTATCGAGCGGGCCATCCAGCTCTTCAGTGCGGCGGATTAGAAACGCCAGCTCTTTTGTTTCAAGTGAAGAAGACTCATCAGCTTCTCTGGGATCGTTGGCCAAACTATATTCAGCAAGAACATCGTCGATTTTGCGCGGCCTTTCCTGAGGGAATATTTTGTTTAGCCGACTTCTTTCCATTTTGGCAACAGCATGACCCACAGCCGTTCTAATTATAGGGTTGCAAGTTACGAGAGCATTGCCGACGAGTCCAGTAATTGCAGCGCCACCGCCATACTCGCGTTTACTGAACCCCTGTAGCGAACAAATTGAAGAACTCATCTGAGTAAAACCTTGTAGCGAGTCTATTGCGTAGAAAGTATTTTCAGACCATTCACCAAACCTTGAGCCAACGCTCCAATTCTTGAATTCAAAAATTAGCTGATTTTTGATATGGGCGAGTAACCGTCCTTGAAGTTCGAACAGTTCTTTAGAGCGCACAAGATTCTGACCAGCAAGTAACTTGGCACGCTCAGCCAACAAGCCATCAATGGTAGTGGCATAGCCTTTGACAGTTTCAGTTGCAGCGGCCGGTGAATAACCATTCTTGGTAGCAATGCGCGTATGGTTGAGATTCTGCAGAAGCTGTACAGCAGAACTTGTGCCAGTTATAGCTTGACCAATCAAGGCGCACTCTAAGCCCTTCTTTTGCGCGGTGCGCGAGACTAATGAGGGGTCCTTGAGCCCACGCGCACGTTGCCGAATATCAACAAGCGTATTACTAAAAGCTAGAGCAGTACCGGCTTCTCGCTGCATCGGGTAAAGCCATTCTTGAGCAAAGTTTTTGCGATTAACACCATCGTGATACTGAGCATTGAAGCGCGCCAGCTTTATGCACTCAAGCATAATTTTGCGATCTAAGCGGGCTATCGTTGCTTTAAACTGCAAACGAGAAGCAGCATCAGTAGGTGCAGCCTGAGTTGATTGGCTATTCGACTCAGGAAGAGTCGGCAAAAAAGTAGGACTAGAAGTAGGACTAGAAATGGGCGTGACAGATTCATCAGCAGCAAAAGCAGGCAAGTTAGCGACTGAACCCAACAGAAGCACTGCCGCCACGAGCAGACATCTTCCTGAAATCATGGGCCGCAAAGATTGCACTAACAGTTACCACCCGAGCCGCAGAGCGAGAAAGTGGCGCAGTAGACAAGAGAAGATTTTGAAAACCACGCCTCATGCGCACATCAAGTTATCAAGTCTATCAGCAAAAAAACCAAACCTACACGGCTGATTCACCCTTGGCATGGACCAAGGTAAAATAAGTCTCCAGCGTCGGACAAAATGGCAAATCAAAATGACTGAGACCAAAATCGAAAATCTGGCAGAACCAAGAATTGAAACTGGCAAAGCAATGAAGCTTGCCGGACTGAGCGATCGCTATAGCTGCGAAAGCAGTGCGACCATACCATCGCTGTGGCAGCGCTTCGGCGCACATATCGGCAACATTCCAGGCCAAATTGGTGAATGTGCTTATGGTGCCAAATACGATGGCGACAAAAATGGCTATTTCAATTACATGTGCGCCTGGGAAGTTTCAGCCAACGCTCCTGAAAGCGCTGACTTACACTATCTAGAAATTCCAGCTCAAACTTATCTTGTATTCACGCACAGCAATCATGTCTCGACAATTCGCCAAACTTGCACCACCATCTGGGAGAAGTATCTACCTCAAAGTGAATACCAAGTGGCTAAAGGCCCAGAATTTGAGCAATATGATAAGAAATTCGACCCAATCACCGGCCTTGGGGGCTTCGAGATTTGGATTCCAATTCTAGTCTAGACCACCAGCAATAGAACTAGTAAGAATCTTCAGACCTTCAAGCGAATCGCGATCGATACAAGTGTGCATCCCGGCTTCAACTAATTGTTCAAGCGCATGGCTGTCTCTAAATCCGACGAGAACGACAACTGGTACTTTCGGGAAAAATCTTCTGAGCAGACCAACGGAATCAGTGTCCAACTGTTCCACGGTAGCGAAATCCAAAACTATTAGGTCAAACTTTCGCCGCCCGGCCATTTTGAGGCCTTCATCCACAGAACTTGCCATCTCCACCCGCAGGGCATGGCCCAGCGACTGGCCAAGGGCCTCGGCCAGTCGCACAGCTACAAGTTGGTCGACCTTAAGTAATAGCAAGCTCAGAGGCGAAATTAGACCCTGTGTACTCAGCAAAGTCAGAGAATCCATCTTTTTTTCACCTCATCTCGGCAGCGTGTAGCAGTCCATACAGCCATCATATTGGCCAGGCCCCAAGAGGGTAATCGGGCACATGACTGATTTAGGACTAGGCCGAGTTGCCTACTCTATATAAGTAGTAAAAAATGAAACCGGCCTCAATATTAGGGCAAATCTGTAGAAAACTTTGCTAAGCAAGTTTGAAGAACAAGCAACGGCGAGCTTGCCAAGAGAAATAAATAAGCCTGCCTTAAAAGCAACTAAGATATTTGATTCCACTCATATACTTACTGAGTTACCTGACCACACCGCTCCCTGGAGTATTTGAGAAAAAATGACTACAACCGTAACCACCGAAAAAACCATTGTTGAAGCTAACTGGAACACAATCAGAATCCAAGAACAAGCTTCACGCGTTTTGGGCCTTAACTGGATGACCACAATGCAACTTCTTCAGAAGTTTGGCGGAGAGAAAGCTGTTACTGAATTCAAGCATGCAATGGAAGCTCACAAAGTTGAGTATTTCAAAGGTCTCGGAGTCAAAACTCCTTACGAACTAGTAAAAGCTATCGCTGAATTCGACGTTAACGTCTATGGCAGCAAGGTAGAAATCTGGGGCAACGAGAAATCAGCAACCCTTCACTACCTATCATGCGGCATGTTCAAAGCTCTTGAGCAAGCTGGCTTGATCAAAGACGAAAACAGAGAAGAAATGAGCAAAGGCATGGAAGCTTGCATGACTTCCTTGGCTAGCAAATTCGACTTCACAACTGGCGTCGAAATGTGCTCCAAAGAGAAGACAGCTACCGTTACTTTCACCAGAAAGTAATTAGCTTCTAGCTCAAAAGCTAAAAAGCATAAGAGAGAGAGTCGGTTCTGCCGGCTCTCTTTTTTTTGTGGGAATTTAGGAATGTCAACTCAGTTTTGGCACCTTTTGTTATACTCGCCAAGGTAAAACTTGGGGACCACAAGAACTTCAATGAAATTTGGGCATCTTCTCTGCACAATCAGCTCTATATCCCTAGTTCTAAACCCACTAACGGCGCTCGCTGAAACCAATGGTGCCAATACTCCAATCAGAGGACCAATTAAAAATCTGGTCAGCAATCCCCTAGGTAATCTGCTCAACAATCCGCTTAGCTCTAGCCCCCGCGCCAACACAGTTAGCCTGCCCACTCAAATCCTCAAAACTGGCATCAACCTCAATAGCGATGGCATCTCAGCAAATTCTCTGCAATTGTCTAATGCCATTGGCTTGACGCCCCTACTTGAACGAATACAAAGCCTAAAAGCAAAAAGAGCAGCACAAAAATCAGAGGTGTCCTTAGAAACTCTCGCGACCAGACAAGATTTAAACGACGCCCTGCTCGAAGCGCACCAACTAATTCAAAAAACATCACTTGAAGTCGACTTTGTCATGTCAGAAGTTGAAGCAGAACAGAACGTATACGAAGAAATTCTCAACAGCTATCAAAATGCCCGAGATCAAACAGTTGCCAAAACTAATGCTGCGGCCTTTATCACCAATGGTGCACTATGGGCAGTGGCAGAAGGTTTTACCATACCAACTTACAAATATCCAAATTACGCTATTCCTTCGGGCGTTAACGGTATCATCGCCGGTCTTGTTCCCTCATTCTTTTCAATGTGGGCAATGAAACAGGTGGCCGGCAAGAAGACTCGCTCAGAAAACGAACCCAATATCTTGGCCAAAATATTCGACTATCCAGTCACGCCAGACATTGATTACCCAGTGTCAGTCTGGCAGTTTTTGCAGACTGTCCCTCCAGGCGATCAAAGTGGAAAAACTCGCCGAGAGCAGTTGATTGATAGGTGGATTTCAGATGACAACTTGCCTGATTTCACCGATCCCAAATCACGCAAACAGCTCGATGTCATCACGGCGAGTGTCGCCCATCGCAAAGCTCTGACAATCAGCAGCCTCAATACACGCATGGCAATGCTGCAACAGCTTGAGGGCGAAGTGCTAAAAATGAAACGTATGCTGCTTGAGCTAAATATGGTCACACGCGGCGAAAAGCAAATTTAACTTGAAGTAAAAAACTCAGTTAATTCGAGGCAAAAAGACTTTCCAATTCGCAGCGCAACGCCAGCCTAGACGAACTGCCAGAGCCATCCACCAAAATCTTAGCGCGGCGATGGGGCTCTTCAAGTTCGACATAACGGTCTTCGGCTGGCATCCAGTATTGCTCCCAGAAATGACGCTTAGCCTCGCCATCGCGTTCCACCCCACGCTCTAAACGTTGACTGCGAGAGCAATAAACCCAAGCAGTAAGATCGTAGAAAGAGGCCAATTCATAGCGAATAGAATAGATTCCTTCGACTATCGTTATACCGCTAGCTGGTACTGTATGCCACTCGGCTAAACTATCGTTATGCCAATCGTAGCGCTGGTAACTACAGTTCTCACCGCGGCTCAATGGCAAGAGCACATCGCGGCGCAAGCGCTGCCAATCGAAATCAGAGCCAATTAGAGCGTCACATTCGCGCTGGGGCAACCGTTGAATTGATGGCTTATAAAAGTCATCCATATGTACAATCTGAACCGGGGCGATTGCGCCTAGCTCTTTGCCCAAATGGGCAGAAAAATGACTCTTGCCCGCCCCGCCGCAACCGTCTATGCCAATCATAATCGGCTGTGTCGGCAACTGCTCTTTAATGAGAGCGCCCAATTGTGACAAGGTAAGTGTAGATGGCGATGACTCTGACATAATAATCTCGACGACAGCGACTATTTTAGAGCAATTGGTAATTAAAAATGCGAACTACCTGTGGCATGCTACTGCTTTTATTATTTGTCTTTGCAGGCGGAGCGATGGCCACTGAAACCAAGCAAACACAAGCAGAACAAGCAAATTGGCTAGTTAAGTCACTAACTAGTCACCTGCTTGAAATCGAAGAGAACAAAGAAAATAGTAAAAATACAGGAACGGCTCATATAGTCTCAGACGGGCAATATACAAAGGGCCAAGCACGCGAAAGCAAATTTACTCTGGCACCTGGCGAATCATTTCAAGGACCACCGGATCATCACTCTTCCTCAACCTTGAGTATGATTTCTATCGACTCTAAAAGCTTGAAATTAAACTACGAAATGCGCTTTGACCACAGATCTTTTGGCAAAGATCTGATCACTATAGATAAAGGAAGTATTGCTCTGCCACTTAAAGCAGTTCCACGTAAGTCAGCGCTGCCTAAATCAACACCAGAATAATTGAAAATATCCAAGTCGCAAAATCTAAGTCGCAATTTCCAGGAGATAGTATTTTGAAAAAGCATGTGCTTGTAACAGACAGCCTCTTCATTTTCGACGAGCACGTTCAAGAACTAGATGCCCAAGGCATTGTCGTCACTCGCCTCGACAAACCGATGGCCAGCGAAGACGAACTAATTGAAGCCGTCAAAGGCAAGCACGGTTATATTCTCGGTGGAATAGAAAAAGTAACAGCAAAGATAATTGAGGCCGCCGATTGTCTCGAAGCACTAACATTCACGGGCACCGACTGGCTCGGCTACATTCCCGGCCATAGCGAAGCAGCCAAGAAGAATATCGCCATAAGCAACTGCCCTGGAGCCAATGCTCAAGCCGTCGCCGAGTTCGCGCTCACGATCATGTTAGCAATGCAACGCAATTTATTCGAACTGGGACGCACCGGTGACAAATCATTTCAAACAACCAATTCACTTTTGACTTCGCATGTAGGCATTGTCGGAATGGGCACCATCGGCGCTATCGTTGCAAAAATGCTAAAAGGCATCGGAGTAGCGAATGTCTCCTATTACAGCCAGCGGCGCAAGCCAGAAATTGAAGAGAAATTGGGCATTAAATACTTGCCCCTAAATGAACTTTTGCAGGTGGCCGACGTAATCACGTTGCACGCATCAAAGGCCGCCGGTGACAGCTACATTGGCACAGCCGAGCTTGCCAAAATGAAAACCGGCAGCTTACTCGTGGACACTTCATTTCACGGTGCTGTATCACCAGAGGCACTGCTAACGGAATTGAAGAGCGGTCGACTGCGGGCAGCTGCAGATCATTTACCGGCAGAAGAATTCAAAGAATTACCTGTAGGCGTTTTCTACTTTTCTAATCAGTCAACGGCTTACAACACCCACGATGCCAACAAGAAAGCTAGTGACATTGCCACCTCTTCGATGATCAATATGCTACAAGGCAAGCCTGATAAGTTCGTCGTCAATCGAAGCTAATCAAAGTTAGTAGCAGTCAATAGCCGTTAGCTGCAGTTAGAATGAGAATCTAGCGCTTAAGCAGAGCCGCTTGCGTCTGGGCAGCAATTGGATGTGCAGCATCTGGATAGAAGCGCTCAAACACTAAATCTACAGCGCGAGCAAACGACTCAGAAGAATCTCCAGCAGGTGATACTGCTTTTGCTGCTTTCTTAGCGGCCTCACTGCTGACAGTCATGGCCACGCCGAAACCAACACCAGAGAGAATCTCAACGTCATTCCAGTTATCGCCAAAAGCAAGGGCTTGATCTGTGTGAAAATCTAGCTTAGACATAAGCGCTTGCAAGCCAGTGAACTTACTGGTGGCAAGCGGCATGAATTCTAAATAGCCTGGCTCAGTTTCAATTACTTGAGCGTGATTTTTAAAGCGATCGGTCAAATGGGCTTTAATCTCAGCAATACGGCTTGGATGCTCGCAGAAAACTAGCTTCTGAGCACGATTACCTTTCAACTCATGGATGTATTCGTTTTTGATTGGCTTGCGCGAACGAGTGCAGGCCTGATATCCAAGTGTATAGTCATTTTCATGAGCATAGAATACCGATTCACCATGGTAGTAGTAGATACTTACTTTGTGCTCGCGACCAGCCTCAACAAGCGAGTGGGCCAGGGTTTCATGCAAACTTTTTTCTAGCAAAATTTCTTCCGTCAAAGGCATTTTGATAACAATGCCGTCGCAAGAAATTACAGGGGCCGTCAATCCAAGCAGGTGATAATACGGCAGAATGTCTTCATGCCGGCGCCCCGAAGCCATAACAATCTGGCAACCGTGATCGCGCAACTTTTGAATAGCGCGCTGATTGGCCGCACTAACAGTTCTATTGGGACAAAGCAATGTACCGTCCAAATCGACTGCAGCAACTTTAAAAGGAAAAGATTGACCTTTTGCTGCACTAACTTTCAAATCACTTTTATTAGTTTCCGATTTATTAGCATCCATCTCTCAACACCTGCACAAACCCGCAAATTAGACTATAATTTTCACTATATCGACATG
Source organism: bacterium Ga0077546 (assembly GCA_943369735.1). Taxonomy (GTDB): domain Bacteria; phylum Cyanobacteriota; class Vampirovibrionia; order Obscuribacterales; family Obscuribacteraceae. Next base: position 236,184 of record CALROJ020000001.1, on the reverse strand, counting down.
ATACACGCAAAACCCCGCAATTGACAACCGCAAATCCAGCACAAACCAGCAAAAACATAAAATGCTTAATGAAGAGAGAAAAAGCAGAATTCTAGAAACCCTCAGCCAACGCGGCCGGGTACTCTCTTCTGAACTGGTTGCCGAATTCAATGTTTCGGAAGACACAATTAGACGAGATCTCAAAGATCTGGCTCTGGCTGGCTCAATCAAGCGAGTGCACGGTGGGGCCTTGCCGGTTGGCCAAGTGTCATTCAGCTACGAGAAGAGACAGAGACAATCAGTTGATGAAAAATCGGCCATTGCCAAAAGAGCGGCCGCCCTAGTCAGCCCTGGTCAAGTAGTATTCATTGATGGCGGCACAACAACCGCCCTAGTAGCAAGCTTTCTGCCGAAAGATCTCAAGGCCACATTCATCACATACAGTTTGCCCACAGCAATTGCCTTGACCGAACAAAGTAATTGCCATGTGCGCCTCCTCGGCGGGCGTGTAGTCAAAGAACTCTTGCTCACCATGGGCCCAGGGCTACTGAAAGAAATTGCATCGATTCAAGCCGATTTAACCCTAGTGAGTGTAGAAAGTATCCACGAAGAATTTGGCGCTACGGTTTCACACCCTGATGATGCATTAGTCAAAAGCGCCTTCATTCAACAATCGGCAGAAACAGCCATTTTAGCTGGCAGCGAAAAATTTGGGAAAGTCGCACCATATCGCATCGCTTGGCTGAACGAAGTGGCCTCAATTATTACTGATACCGCCATTGATACCAAAAGACTAAAGGCCTGCAAGAAAGCTGGTGGGTCGATTATTGTGGTTTAAATCATTTAGCACAGATTAGCCTACACGGTTACTTGCCCAATTTCTTCTTCATCTGCGCCAGCTCATCGTCTACTTCTTGATCTTTGCGAACCTTTTCAGCTTCATACTTTTTACGCGACTCTTCTTGCTGCCGAGCACTTTCTTTTGCTTCCGCTTCCTGACGTTTCTGAGTCTCTTCTTGCTCGCGCTTCCTGCGCGCCTCCTCAGCCGCCCGAGCAGCTTCTTCCTCAGCCAGCTTCTCCTCAGGATAGAGTGAGTAGTAATCGCAAACAGCAAGGCACTCGCCACACTGCATCACACGCTTCGAGCGTTTCCATAAATCCAAAACCATAAAAGCTTTGAAGCTGTCATCTACTGTAGATTCATAGAAAGAAGCCTCTTGCTTACAATTGCCACACCGTAGTGTTTGCTTCTTACCTTTAGGAACACGCTTTAACTGGCGACCGACACTCCAAACAAACATAGGCCTCCGATAGGCATTCTACTTTTCGCAAATCTCGTTCTTAATATTAGCCGCGATGATAGCAGACGCGGCCGCTACCAGACCATTTGCCAGTGATTGATCGCTGCCACTCACTTTTGAGACAGCACCGACACCAACGCCCCATTTGACTGCGTTACCTGTGGGGCTGGTATGCTCTTCGCATCCAGGTTTGACCTCAGCAACTTCAGCAGGCTTGCCATTTCTGGCAATTACTTGCATATCCTTCTTGTCGATAAGGCCAGCATAGCCGTCTTTATCAAGGTTAGAGAGAACGCTAAAGTTTATCTGGGCAAGTTCAGCTGCTGCTTTCTCCCTGTCCGTAAATTCGTTGGACCGCAACACACCGAAAAGACTATGATCGGCTAAACCGTGGTCATGATTCGGTAGTTTGCCTCTAATGCCCTCAAGAGTGGCGGCCAGAGTCTTCGGGTCTTTAAGCTCAGGATGCTTAGAAAACAGAGCCGCTGCATCTGCAATTTCTTTCATATGATCAAGGCCATCCTGCTGTATCTTCCCACCAACATCAAAGACAAAGCTCAACGGGTACAGCATAGAGTCTTTATCTCGAGTGTCCCAACGGTCATAATTCTTCGTCAACTCTCTGGCCACAGTCTTTTGATCGGCAGTGCTCTTGGGAGATTCAGTAATTGCCGCTAGATCGGCTTTGGTAAGCTTGCCGTCAGGGTCAGATTTAACAAGTTTATTGGCGACATCGAGAAATTTACGTGGGTCGTTCATGGGCGATGCAGCGTCTATGGGCGTGACATTGAGATAGCCATTGCCTAGCAGGTCGGAGGTGGTCAGCTTGCCAGGGTCTTTCAAATGAAGACTGCTCATGACGTTCAAGTCTGGTCGGAGCTTCTCTGATGCGTCTGTGCCTTCTTGAACAGGCTGTGCTGCGGTCTTATCACCTTTTTCGGCAGCCATAGTCAGTAACCCTCAGATACTAAGTCTTATATCCATACCCCAAAATATGGCCTGGTAAACCCAGAGCTAAGGTTCAACGCACTATCTCAACTGCCTCGTGAGCTTATACCTACGGGATCAATCAGCATTAGATCCAGCCTTTGCTCATAACCCTCAAATTGACAAATGGACAGACTTATTTTACTGGTCGCTTGCAGAACACAGAACTAGGAAAATCTCGATAAGTTCCTTTTTCCAAAAACTCTGAAGCAACCTCAGCTAAAGAAGTCTGATAGCGCGTACAACCTGGCACAACAGTAACAATGCTTCGATCTTTTTTGAGACTTTCAAATCGCTGTCGACCAGCAGTGAAATCAAATTCCCAGACCACCAAGGCAAGATAGAGACGACCGGCTGGAGTGGCTTTCTTTGAAGCTTCGTCCAATTCTTTTACGCTTGGACACTTGGGCAGCCGACACGCCTGTTTGTACAGCTGAAAAAACTTACTTCGAGTACCTTGGTTGAGCCACTCATACTGAAACGAGCTAGCCTGTGAGAGCTCGACTAGGCAAGGTGGAAGCTCCGCTTGAGCAGTCGGAGCCGACAAACAGCAAAGACCAAAGACAAGAATCAGAAGAAGCATGACTACGCGCATCGATTTGCTATCCTTAACTATCTTGCCCATTCTAAACGAGTAAGCAAACTACGCGAGTAAACAAACTATCCGAGTAAGCACTATACACGCACTATTACACTTTGGTTCTGTGAAAATGAAGATAAAAGCCTTAAATGATCTGGCGTTCAACAGCCGAGCCAAACAGAAATCGACAATCAAAATAATTGTGTCTCTAGCAATTCTTATCGAGGGAACTATGTCTGACCAAGCGTTCGGAAAAGTAGCTCGCATGAGCGACGAACAAATGGTTGCAGATTCTCAGATAATAGCGGTCGTAGATATCTTAGCTGTGACACCGTGCGACCGGTTAGCAAAGCTTGCTGGGACACGCTATACAGAGAAAGCACAAGTACAAATCAAAGACGTCATCAGAGGTGCTTTCCCAGCTAATGGCTTACAAGTTGTGCCAACTGCTGAGATATTTGGCGGAGCAGTACACCGCTGTGCCCCTGTAAATTTCGAAAAGGGAAGCACACTGGTGTTTCTTCAAGAGCAAGAACAGCTCTTAAAATCAGCCAATTGGGAGAGGGGAATCCGGCCTATTCGAGAAGGGAAATTAGTCTGGGGATACGGTGCCAATAACGAGCGTCAAATGAGCTTAGGCGAAGCTCTGAATGATATTAGACAGAAGCTATGCCCGCAAAGCCTTTTGCCCCTGCTTACGGCAACCGAGTTTACTGATGGAGCAGTCGGCGAAGCTGCGGGACCGTCCAAACCCTGGCAGGCATACCAGGCTGGTCTGCTTCAGGGAGAAGCCAGCCGACCTCACCTATATATGCTACTTAAAAGCGCGACCTATTCCGGAAGGCTCTATGCAGCTTGCCTACTGTACAAACTCAATCGAGAGCAAGGCTTAAAAGAACTAGAAAAACTAAAATCAGTCACCGCCACCGTCACCTACCGCAGTGGCTGCAAAGGCACCATTGCATCAGTTGCAGAAGTAGCCACTGCCCTAATCGAGAAGAAACGCTTCTATAATTTTGCACTCGATTAGCCACGGTGATCTTGCCCTAGTTGTTGAGCCCGTCATTAAGAGACAGCTGCCAGACTTACGCTCCCAATTGATCTAAGTTTCTCTCCTTGATTTTGAATTCTTGATTCTGTTACAGCTCTAGCTTCCTGCCGAGTCGATGAAAACCATGACAGAGTCAAGAACAATACAGTATGATCTACAACCAAGGAAAGCTCGCAGGGTTTATCACTTAAGGTAACCGGCACAGGACCGAACGGCGTCAGTTCACGGCTGTGTCAAAACCACAGGAACATAGATGATTAGCAAGCAGCAGATGCGCTACTTCCTTATCGGACTGTTATTGAGCCTCGGCATTTACTTCTTCGTTACCGGACTGTCAGTAAACCTCAGCATTTACCGCCTGCTTACTGGACTGTCATTAAACCTCGGCAGTTCTCTTGCCAATCCCCAGCCTCCAAAAGCAGCCGCCAATCAACTTACCGAAGCGGCAAAATCAGGCGATCTCGAAAAGGTCAAAGCCCTGATCGCAAAGGGTGCAGATCCCAATCAGATGAATGACTCCGGCCAGGCAGCAATTCATCTGGCTTCTGCAGAAGGCCACAAGGAAATCGTCGCTTTTCTGCTCGATCACAAAGCAAACATCAACCTACAAGATAAGACCTATCAGGCAACAGCATTAATGGAAGCTGCTCAATTCGGGCGTCTTGATGTGGTGAAATTATTATTGAATCGGGGCGCCGCGATAGATCGGAAAGGCAAATTTGGATTTACGGCCCTTTCAGGAGTCGTAGGCAATGTCAGCATAGCTTCTCAAAAGACAAGTGAAGAGCAAGCCTATGAAATCATTCGTCTTTTGCTTGCTCATGGGGCAGATCCAAATTCCCAGCAGACAAACGGCCAAACAATGTTGCATATGCCAGCTTACGGCAACGATTTGAAGGTTGTCAGCTTTCTACTCAAACACAAAGTCAATCCAGAGCTGAAAACAAAAGACGGCGAAACAGCTTTAGACTATTGTTGCCGAGGCCAAGGTGATCTTGAGATGTTTGAATTACTCTCAAAGGCTGGGTACAAGCCAGCAAAGGGAATTCAAAAATGTCTGGACGGTGCGGTGCAAGAGTCAAAGATCAAACTAGTCCACAGGCTGCTTGAATCGAGCAAGCCTGATTCTCACCTACTAGCCACTGCCGCAGCCGGAACAAAAGCCAATGACGAAGAGATCGCCCTTCTCATTCTGAAAAAATGCAGCGATGTAAATGCACCAAGCTACAACAATTTGACAGCCTTGCATGGCGCGGCTGTGACCAATAAGAGCAAGCTTGCTGCTGCGTTATTACAAAAACAGGCAAACATGAATACGACTGCGTTTTTCATCGCAGAAGGAACTCCGTTGCATCTGGCGGCTCGATTCGGACATCCGGAAATAGTAGAACAGCTTTTGGCTGCCGGGGCCAATGTCGACGCGAAGAATTCTTATGGAAAAACAGCGCTTTTTCTGGCCGTCGAGGGACCTATTGACTATCGGCCGAGCGATGGGCCACCGCCTGACGAGTCACTAAACCCAGACTACCTGAAGGTAATTGAAATACTTTTGCAAAAAGGAGCAAAGAAGGATCTCCTCGACAGTAACGGCAAATCAATATCCGACTTTCTGTCCGAACTCTCAAATGCCAAATTTAAGGCCAAGGCAAAAGTACTTCTGCAGAGTCGTTAGTTAACCGATAGTCCGTGCCAAGTTAGCAGTACAAGATCTTCAGCCATAGCTAATCGACAGAGATTACCGCAGCAATCTAGCATCCGACATATATTTCAAACGCAGCAAGAGACCAAGATACTCTTGAGTCAAATGCAAACTAGGTTGACCAACTTGATCAACAGCTTCAAGCAAAGCAAAGCTAGTGACTGGTTGATCTTTTTCATGACCAGCATCGGTTCGAATTATCGTTTTGCGCTCTTGCACATTTGAGCGCTTAGGCACAAAGCCTTCCCGCGTAATTTGTTGATTGAGAGCATGCATAGCTTCAGCAATGGCAGACTGCGGCAATTTACGCGAACGCTTCAAGGCCCAGCGAGTAACTAGAGTAAGCCCGCGCAGAACATCATAGAAATAGAAGCGCGGAAAGGCTGGCTCTAACCATGTCGGGTCGACTACTTCACCAGTTCTCTTAGAGCGGAAGAGATTGCGCTCGATCAAGTAAGTGACACCACTATCGAGAAAAGCCAACTCTTCTTCGCTCAACAAATTGCTATCAATAGAAACCAGTGCTTCTAGGGCAGGAAGAGTGGATAGCACCGAACAGCTCGGAGTTTCTTTGAGATAGTTTGACTCATCACAATTGAGGCCGCCGCCGCTGATTTGATATTTAAGAAACCAGGGTCTGACCCAATTGAGGGCGCGCTCGTGCTCTGGCGTAGCGTCAAAGCAATCACTCGGAATTGTCCTTGCAACTGCAGTTTTTCCAGCGAGAACACGGCCATCAGTCAATTTTAAATCGTGGTCGAAATTCTCACCGGCGCTAAGCATGCGATAGAGCGAACCTAAATAACAGTGGCAAGCAATATTGAATATTGGGCTGACACCAGCAGGAATTTCTTCTTCAGTAAAAGGGAAGAAATGCAAGTAATGCTGATCGACTACACCAGCATAATGCTCAACAAATTCTGATGGAATCGCGCCAGCCAAGCCCATCTCTTCGAGCAGCAGGGCGTGCCACCAGGGGCTGTTCCACTTAGGCCAATAGGGCTCACGCACAACCATTTCCTTGGCCTTTTCACTGGCCAAGAAGTTGATACTTTCTTGAATGCAATTAGAAACAGAAGCAGAATCCTCGCTAGAAGATTCTGCTTCACCACTTAATTTCCCATCTAGCTCGTCCGCGGTCTCTTCCGTGGATACTTCGGCTTGCTCTTCCCCAAGTTCAAAGCGAGCGCTTAAATCAGATACATTCTGACGAACCGACGGAATATCGTCGAGGTAGCGCGAGACATCTTTGAATTTGTCGATGGGCATCAGCTCTAGAGATTGCCTCTGGTTTCTTGTTCTGCCTCAATTGATTCAAACAAGGCTTGGAAGTTTCCTTTGCCGAAACCTTTAGCACCTTTGCGCTGAATTACTTCGAAGAACAAAGTTGGTCTATCTTGTACTGGCTTGGTGAAAATCTGCAGCAAATAGCCTTCAGATTCACGGTCAACAAGAATGCCCCATTTGGCTAGTTCAGTGATATCTTCATCGATTTCGCCAACACGATCTTTGAGAGTTTCATAATACGAAGCTGGAGCATTGAGAAATTCGATGCCACGACCGCGCAATTCTTTTACAGTCTTAACGATGTCGCGAGTGGTGATGGCTATGTGCTGCACACCAGGCGCATGGTAGAAATCGAGATACTCTGTAATCTGTGACTTACGCAAACCTTGCTCAAATGGCTCGTTGATAGGCATCTTGATAGAGCCGCTGCGGTTGGCCATTACTTTAGATACTAGGGCTGAATATTTAGTGCTGATATCTGTAGCATCGAAATATTGGAAGATATGGAAGCCAAAGATTTTGCTATAGAACTCAACCCACTGGTCGAGCTTGGTGCTTTCAACGTTGCCGACAACGTGGTCGACAGAGACTAGACCAAGAGAATCGCCCTTCTTGTTCTTCACTTCAGTGAAGCCAGGTGCAAACCCTTTATAGTTAGTGCGATCGAGGAAAGTGTGCACAGTATCGCCGTATGTAGCGATAGAAGCCGAGACATAAGTGCCGTGCTCGTCAGTAACTTCAGTGGGTTCTTGCACTGAGCGCGCACCACGGGCAATGGCAGTCTCGTAAGCTTTGCGTACATCGCGGGTGCGCATTGCTACGTTCTTAACGCCGTCGCCGTGCTGCATCACATGACTAGCAACCGCATGCTCCGGATGAAGTGCGGCAGTAAGAACAATCGTGACCTTCTCTTGACGTAGCACATAAGAAACAGCATCGCGATTACCGGTCTCAAGACCACGGTAACCAATTACATCGAAGCCAAAGCCACGGTTGTAATAGTAACAAGCCTGCAAGGCATTGCCGACAAAGAACTCAATGTAATCAAAACCGTCCACCGAAATTTCTTCGATGCCAGTCTTGCTGCCAGTTTCTAACGCTGTCGCTTCTTTAACCATGAGGTTATCCCCTCTCAAGTATTCTCAGAGAATCCAATATATCCATAATAGGACATACGAGATTGTACGACAGTAAACGCAGGCACAGTATCATCCCTTCGGTGCAGTCACTTAAGAAAATATTGGCTTGCATTGAGAATAGCCCAATTACCAGGCCACTTTGAAAGTCACTACTTGGCTTTAGTATCCGGCCCAGCCAGTTCAGCGCTTAGCTTTAGAGCTTCAGCATTGTCAGGTTTAACAGCCAAAACTTCAGCCAGCAGCTTCTGTGCCTCAGCTTTACCAGCACTATCAATCTTGACCAGCGACTGAGCTAGACCCAATTTGACCTCAAGAAAGTCAGGGGCGGTCTTGAGTAACTTGCGATAAAGTGGCACAGCTTCAGCATTCTTGCCAACCTTACGATAAGCCTCGGCCAACTTAAAACTGTGCAGAGAACTAAACTCGTTGCCAACCGAAGCCTTACGGTAGTGAATAATCGCTTCTTCAGTCTTGCCAAAATGGGAGAGCACCTGACCCATCATAAATTGGATGGTCAAAATTTGCGGATAGCGCTTGTCTAAGGCCTCAAGCTCACTCATTGCAGCCTTTTCGTCACCGGCACAAGCTTTGCGCCAAGCATGCAGACAACCATCTGAGATAACAGTCTCTGCTGCCATATCAAATTGCTGAGAAGACGTAGCACTTTCAGCAGAACTACCAGGAGACATGAGCTGCGACTCAGCAGCAACCTGAGTCTTCTGTTCAAGCTTGCCAAAGCGGCCAGTGGGCGGCTCTACCTTACTTGAGCAGGCGCTTAAAGAAAGCAAAAGAACCGAGGAAGTCAACAGCAAGCTGCGGAGGCTATGAAAATTACGGAAGTAAGGTTGCATGCCCAAATCCTTGCATAACTTTGGGTTCTTTTACCTTAGAAATTGAAAGGTCGCGATTAAGTGTTGATTCAGGCAGAGGTGGTGGACTCGACTCCATTTGCTCGTCGCCGCCATAGGCCTTGTCGTGGGCCTGGGCATCTTTAGTTTTAGACTGCAAGAAACGAATACGCTGATTGATTTTGTGAACGTATTTTTCTGGCACAGCATTAGCATAAACAAGCTCTACCAGCGTTTTACCAGCGGTGTAGTTATCACCCTTCTTCTCATAAAGTTCAGAGAGAGCAACACGCAAAAACATGTCTTTGGGCTTTTCTTCTTTGAGGAAATTGAGCCGCGAGATTGCTTCATCGAGCACATGCTTATCGTGATTAACAACCGAAAGCTGGTGATAGGCATGATAGAAAGACGGCTCTAACTCAGTCACAGTCAGATACTCGTGACTAGCTTCTTTGCCGCGACCGTGCTTACGCAGGCCCTCAGCGTAGGCGTAACGCACCTTTGGATCTGAAGGTTCAGCCTCAACCTTGGCCTTAAGCGCTGCAATATCAGGAAGGCTGACATGAGCGGCAGGCGAAGAAGAAGTAGAAGTAGTGGACGAGGCGCCATGGGACTGCGCACTAACTGCACTGTGACAAAAAGCAGCCAGGGCAACTGACAGGCCTAACGATTGCAAAAATAAGGTTTTATTGTTTCCTGATACCACTGAATTGAAAGCCTGTTACAGCTCCTCCTCGGGACAACGGTTCATGATATCCCGTTTTGGCTAAAACCGCCTGATTTTTGTAACTAGCAATATATGTAGTGTCTCTGTAGCATCCAGCAATAGCTGCCTTTACTAGCTACCAGCAACCAGCCAATCGCTACGCTGCACTGGTTTTTCGGATTATTAGCCGGTGATAATCTGGCTGCTCACCACTCAACACTTGTGCTTCACTTTGAGGCGAAACCACTGTTGATGACTCGATGAGATGGCCTTCACTTAGAACGCTACTACTAACACTTTCGATTGGTTCGCCCCCATCTAGCAAAACCTCAAGCAGCTCTCCAGTGACCATCTTGTCTAACTTAAGGCGGGTTTTAACGAAGTTCATAGGGCAGGCCACACCACGCAAATCGAGTTTGACCATGGGTTCTTCTCGCTCATCCACACCCACTTCGTCCATAGATTCCTCTCAAAATTGAAAATATTAACTCAAGGGCTAGGCTTAAAACAAACAGCTGGTATACATCCTAGCGGATCGGGACAATAATCGACTGAAGCGTAGCGCCGCCAAGGTTTGGCAAAACATTCGCGATTGGCAATATAAGCGGCCAAATTTTCTAAAAGCTCAGAACTGCTCTTGTTGTTGTCGGCCGCCAAACAATTTAGGCACATCACTTCTTGATCTTCACCCAGGGCAAGATTTAACACCTGCTGCCTAAGACAAAGCTGCGCCTGGCATTTGCAGCAGGCCGAAGGCACTTCATCTAATAGTGGACAGTTCGTTGGCATTAGATTAATTCAGTGGAAATATGGTGGAACTACGAAGCTTCATGGGACTAACACCTTATCTATTATCCCCCTATTCACCTAATCTACAGAGAAGTTGAAAAGGGGTTACCGATTTGCCCGGTCCTGAAACAAACATTGAATTGACGAAGCCGCCGGCTTTAGTTGAGACTGCCAAACACTCAGACATTAACCTCGTCGGATTGCTGGGGAGAGGCGACCCAACTCTGGCCTATCAGCCGCCACCAATCGTCAAACCGATAAAAGAACATGACCCGAGCTTAAAGCAAGCCGCAGCTGAAATGACCAGCAGTCTGGCAGCGGGCGTCGGCGGCACTGTTGTATTTTCGCTAGCAACTGCAGCGGTGACACATAACTGGGGTAAAGCCCTTACTATTCCAGTGGCGATGTTAGCTGGTGGCACCATAAAATATGGCACAAAAGCTTCAATGGAAGCAGTCATGCTCGACAGCAAAGACCGCACGACATCGGCTAAAGACTTCGCTTGGGGTGGAGTTGATGCCATAGCAGGCATAGGCGCCAGCGCAGTAGAAAAAGTAGTAGCGACAAAATATCTCACTAGCATCGGCAGAGAAGCCCTCGGCAAGACCGTTGTCGATTCACTAGCTGAAAACGCTGGCAAACTGATCTCGAAAGAATCAGTGGCCCAGGGCCTAAAAACCAATCTACTCAGAGGAGTGGTCGGTGGTTCTAGCGGAGCAGCTATCTGGAGCGCGCCTCATAGAGTAAGCGAGAACTGGAACGAAATTAAGAACGACCCCGGCGCCGGCTTAGCCAAAAGCCTGATGCAAGTTGGCCACGACACCGCCATTGGTGCAGCGTTTGGTGGAACACTTTCTGGCGGTGCTACTCTAATTGGCAGGCGCAATGAAGTTCTTGGTCAAATCAAAAACGCCGTTTCACCAGACAAAAACGTACTGAGACTCGACACCTATCACATCAACGACTTCCACAGTAACACCGAGCAACTACCGCGCATCAAGACCTTGCTCGACCAGCGCATGGCAGCCTCTAAGGCCAACGGAGTAGATTCAAGATTCGTCGTACCTGGTGACATTGAGTCAGGACGAGTCAATTTTGCCTTTACAAGCGGCGGAAAAATTGAAAACGAAGCTCTTATGAAAATGGGCGCCAAAGAGATAGTGCCTGGCAATCACGCCTATGACGCCCCCGGTGGCCGCTCTGATGTGCCACGCTATCCCGCTGTGATGGAACCTCTTTTACAGAAATATCCAGACGTCTCGCTCATCGCCTCCAACCTAGATGTCTCAGCGCACCCTCAATATGAGCGGATCTTGAAGCCCTATGTTGTGCGCGAAGTTGAAACACCATGGGGCAAATCTAAAATAGGCACAATTGGCGTAACTACTGAAGAAGGAGCTGTCGGCGGGCTCAAATATGTAGACCCCAAAGAGACGGTTGAAGCGGCAGTAAATCAATTGAAGAAAGAAGGTGTGTCAATCTTCCAGATTCACTCTCACTTGGGCTTAGGTGAAGACATAAAACTAGCTCAGCATCTCGTTGCCAATGATATTAAAGTGGCTGGCATTATTGGCGCCCACTCTCACGATGCCCTAGTTCGTCCAGTTTGGGTCGGCGCTGAGAGCAAATCAGGTCTTGCTAGACTCAACCCATTCAATTACAGAAACGCTTCTGGCACAATGCCAGGTGCGGCCCAATTTGAGATACCAATTGTCCAAGCCGGGCACAGTGGCAACTGGCTAGGAGAATTTAACCAAGCAATTAAACCAGATGGAACAGCCCACCGCTTCTTGACCACAAGCAAATTGCATGAGGTCACGGAAAACCTAGCTGAAAATCCTAGCATCCGCAAATTTTTAGATGAAACAGCTGGTGATATTAACGCCTTAAAGAGCGAAGCTTACGACAGTCACGCAGTCAGACGCTACAGTGCAGCTGGTTCTCGCAATAGAGAGACCGAAATGGGCAACCTCTTTGCCGATGCTGTGCGCTTTGGTTTAAAAGAAAGACTGGGCGATCAAGCACCACAAATAGCACTAGTTCATTCTGGTGGTATTCGCACCGGCATCCCTGAAAATATTCCACTGACACGCTTAGATATTGCCAACATTGTTATGAATGCCGGTAAGCGCGAAGGCGAGCAATTAGAGCTTGCCACGATGAATTTGACCGGCGCCCAACTAAAGAGTGCCATCGAGTATGGTGTGCGTGAAAAAGTAGCTGCGACAAAACCAAGCACTCTCAGCCGAGTGAAGAACCTCTTTGCTGAACAAGTAGAAGAGCACGTGGACGAGCCAGGCAATTTCGTTCAGGTCAGCGGCATGAAGTATTCATATGACGCCACCAAGCCCGGTCTAAAACAAGGCGGCCTCGACGGTCAGCGCATTTCAGGCCTATCTATTCTCAATGAGCAAGGTGTCTACGAAGCAATTGACTTAGACAAAACATACAGTGTGGCTGCACGCTTCCACCCACTAGAGAAGTGGTGGAAGTATGGAATCTTTGGCGACAAACCGCTTGAGCAGCTTCATCGCGAACTGAACGTGCAACCACTGAAGATTTCGCAAGTCGATTTGATTGGCGACTATATCAGAGGCAAGACTCTAGATCCAAGCAAGATCTCGCCACTAGAAGGTCGCATAACAGACCTCACGCCTAACTATAGCGGTGCAATGCTGCGCCCAGGCAAATCACTTCTAGTGGCACCAATACTCTCGGGAAAAGATCGCTTAGAGAAGAGCAAAGCCGAACAAGAGGGTCACTAATTGGAGGGAAATCTCTCAATAGCAAGGCAAATAGCTTGCCCTGTAGTATTGATCAGTAGCTCTCTTGAGAATGGGCAGGAAAACACAGATTTTTATATGCTCAGCTCAATTAGCTATGTCAATCTTACCCCCCTGATTTTAAGCACTGCCTTTCTCAAAACAAGCAAAACCGGTGCCGCCGCTCTTGCAAGCAAAACCATGGCAGTCTCAGTTCTTAGCTTTGAGCACCTAATGGCGGTGACAAAACTAGAGAACCAAACAGCGGCTGAGAAAAGCTCGGTGGCTGCTGACGAAAACCTGAGACAGTGCGGCTTTAGCGCGGGCCGCCTACATTCCGGTTTGCTGTACATTAGAGACAGTTTGCTCGCTTGCAGTCTTAAAATTTTCGAGCAGACTGAACTTGATCAATATATTGTGGTCCTGGCTAAAATAGAAGAAACTGCGGCCCTAGAACCAGATAAAGAAGCAGATAAAGTATCAGATAGCTCCATAGACAGATCAGAACCTCTAATCAGGTACAATCGTCTCTATGCCACCATCGACAAAGAGAGATTGAGCCAAGGCAATGACCGCTATCCTGTTTGAGGCCAGAGGCAAAAACAAAAGCACAATCACCTTGACCGGCAAAGCACTGCTCGGTTCGATACTTCTCTGTTCTGCACTTACTTGTTCTGCACTTACTTTGACCAGCCCTGTGCAGGCCCAAACAAAAAATAACGACCCTCTTTTTGCCCAAGGCAGAGAGTATTTTGCAGCGGGTGACCTAAACCGGGCTCTGAACTCTTTTCGCCAATACGAAGCGCTTAAACCCAATAATATTGCCGTTCATTTCTGGATTGGCTTGATTCTCGACCAGACTGGCGATTCGAAGGCGGCCATTGCCGAATACAACCAATCACAAACCCAAGCGGCTTCAATCGGTACTGACAGTGCCGAACTGCGCATCAATATGGGAAACGCTCTTGCCAAGCTTGGCTACAGCAAAGAAGCGCAATTAAACTATCAACGAGCCATAGTCATCGATTGGCAAAATCCACTAGCGTACCTGGGCCTAAGTAAGTGCTTGGTTGACAACGGCGACTACGACGGAGCCTTAAAAGCAATCGATCGCTTCGTAGCCTTGGGCGGTCGAGATGTAAATGTCTATCTAATTCGCGGTTTGGCCCTAACTGGTCAAGCAAAATTTGCCAGCGCCCGCGAACAGCTCCACAGTTTTCTCAACAGCAATCAGTCAAACAATCAAGGGAACAATCAGACAAATAATCAAGCGCTGACACAATTAGCTGTAAAAATTCTAAGCGAAATTGAGATCATGCAATAAAGCTCATCTGGCCATAGGGCCGCAATCTAAATTTGCGCGCTAGACTAAGCCGATGATGACCAAGAAGTTAGAACTACGATTAGAAACCGATGATATCGGTGCCATAGAAGTGCCAGCGCAAGCCCATTGGGGCGCTCGCACAGCCCGCTGGCTGGAACACTTCAAACAAGTCGAGGGGAGGCTGCACGAAACGGCACATCCTCTTTTAATAGATGGCCTGTTACAAGTTTTCAAGGCGAAACTAGCGGTCACCCGTGAAATTATTGAAGCCTCAAGCCCTATCGCTCGCGTCAAGGCGCAAGTTTGCGATGAAATGCTCAACGGCCAATGGCGCGACGAATTAATCGTAGACCCTCTGCTTTCGCCCTCTGGCGAAGCTTTGCTAGACAATTTAAATGAGGTTGTAAGCGGCCGCGCTGCAGAAATATTGGGCGTCAATCCAGGCAATTTGACAGCCCAAGCTGAACTGCTCGGTTTTCCGCCAGGCAGCCTAGACCTGCTCGGCCAAGATGCTTACGTCGCCTCCACTAAACTAGCCTTACTAGTGGCCACTCGCGAACTCTCTTCAGCCCTTCTAGACCTAGAGAGGCTGCTACGACGCAAATCACTAGAGATTGAAAAGAGCCTACGCGCCCATGGCCGAGAAGAAGAACCGGAGCTACGCTCTGCCCGGGATTTCAATAATTTTGGCAATACCGCCGAACGGGTGATTCGCCGCCTGACAGAAGGAAGAGACCGCCTGCAAGAAGTTTCTTTCAAGGGCGACCGCAGCTATCGCGAAAAGCTCGTGAGAGAACTTTCACTTAGCAGCGGCTTCAAGATGAGAGGTGGTGAAGAAATTATTGGCAACGGCATGCTCAATTCATCACTTGCCGACTTACTTACAGTCTCTTCAATTCTCAAAGAATTAGCAATCGAACTGAGTAAGGTTTGCCAAAATCTCTATCGCTTAAAAGATTTGAAAAATGATTCTCCTGCGCCAGCGGCTCTGCAAGCCAGTTGCCTCAAAGTTATTAGTGGTGACCTTTGTGTCAGCCTGGCATTGCAAACCGCCACAAACGATCAAGGCGCTCCAGCACTGACATTGGCCGTCAACTCGCTATTGCAATCAATTGATCAAATTCGCAGCGCCATCCGGGCATTCAATCATTCTTGCATAGCAACAGTCACCCTAAAAGCCTGACTTAAGGCTATTTTGCCAAAATTTGCTCTTCTAGATGATCAAGATTCTTGAGACGCTCTTCCAGCATTTGCTCGGGTAGTTTTCCAGCTTTCCGCAATTTGTCATTTTTGATTAAACCTGAAACCACTGTATATGGCGTTTGTACCAGAGCAAAACTTTGCCCAGCTAGTGCCGATAGACGACCGGCGAACAACAATTTGTTAGTTGTCACTCGATCAAAGCGATAGTCATAAAAGGCGACAGTGCCAAGCACAGCACCAGGAATACTGGTCAGCCCAATTAAAGGTCCAGCAACGGTCTGCTGCTGAGCCACTCGCCGCAAGCGCTCAATATCTTTGTTTTCGCGGTCTATGGCCAAGTCTAACCGTTGCGATTTGTCGCCAAGCGACACTGCTTCTTCTAGCAATTTCGTATCGCTGTCGTTCTCTCGATCTACTATTTTGACCTTAAGCTCAGCCAAAGACTGAGCGGCCAGAATTGGCTGCCCAAGAGGAAATTCGTGACTGAGTTTGCGCATCTGATACTTGCGCATCGACATCCCCACAATGCCACAGACCAGCGGATTCAGCGTAGCTGCTGAATTAGCCACAACAGTAGTGACAGCAGCAGCACCACCGAGACCGGGCTGGCTGAAGCCTTTAAGGCCAATAATTGCCGCACTCATTCGAGTGAAGTTCTGCATGGCATCAAGACTATAGAAAGTATTCTCTCGCCAAGCTTGACCCCGAGAATGGCAACTCCATGAACAAAACTCAATGATCAACTGTTGGCGGATGTGATGAAGCAAGTCACTTTCTAGTTCATAGATGTGCCTTTGCTGCAGGTCTTGTGGCAAAGTCGAAACCAGCAACTCTCTTTGCTCAAACAGATGATCTGTTATGGCGACAATATTTTTGACAAAAGCAGTCGATGCTTTAGGAGAATAGCCATTCTTGCCAGCTTGTAACATAACCCAGGTATTCTGTGCCAACTCTAAACTAGAAGCAGAACCACTAATGGCACTGCCAACAAGGGTGGCCGTGACCACATTCTTTAAAGCATTGCGCGAAATGAGAGAGGGGTCATCGAGACCGCGTACTCGTTGCTTAAGATCAACCAGGCTAGCAGCAAAAGACACAGCAGTGCCAGCCTCGCGCCCAGCGGCGTAAGTCAACGTGCGCCACTTCTGATGGCGATTGGCTTGCTGATGAAAACGAATATTGAATCGCGCCAGCTTGATCAACTCAAGTAGCAAACTTTTGTCTATTGAACTAATTTTGGCAACAGAACTAGCACTCTCAGCGCTCGCAGCCGTGCTTGCCAGCGCCGACTTGCTGTTGTCTTGGCCATAAGAGCTCTGTGGATAAAGAGCAAGAATTAGCTCAGCAGCGACTAGGCAAAGCAAGGCCGTTTTGATTTTATTCAGCAAGAACCAATCAAATTGGCCCTGGAAACTCAACGCTTCAACGCCAACGACTCATCTTTAGCGGCCTGCTCAATTTCCTTTTCCAGCTCCTTCATACTGGCTTTTACCTGCTTGCTAATAGTCTTAACGCCTTTCTTCAAAGCAGCCCGCACCTTCTCTTCTACATTCGCTGCGGCAATGACCACAAGCCCAGCACTACCAGAATCTAAGGCTTCGCCCAATTCTTGAAGATCACGACGACTCATACCACCAGCCACGTGCCCGGCCAATGCGCCAAAAGCCGCGCCAGTTCCCGCACCGGCGGCTGCAACACCGGCCCCAGCAAGAACAGCAGCCAGCCCTGCGCCAATGGCGGCACCGGGAAAGAGCGCCAGAGCCACTCCAGTAGCAAGGCCTAAACCAGCTCCAATCTTGAGCCCATCTTCAGTAGGTTGCTCGTGTTTCTTGACTATCTTAACTTTTCCGTCGGTCTGTTTCTCCAGAACTGCAGCATCAAATGTGTCAATGAGCTTGAGATCACTGTACAGACTCTTCACTGTTTCAAAGTCGTGCAAAGCTTCATCGAGATTTGAGTAAGTGCTGGTGAAAACCATAAAAGTGTCGTAATCAGAGATCATTCGTCTTCTCCTTGAAAATACGGGCAATTCAGATAGCAAAGTGAGTTTACTACCTCACTGGCCTGGTTTTATCGACCGCTGTACTGAGCAATTGGCTTGCTCAAGACAGGAAAGCATTGATAATCAATGCTTTCCTGTTTATTTTGGGGATGATTGTTGCAAAAAATACTCATACCTAAGAATGATTCTCTGTTATTTCCCTCATAGCATCTGCTAAATTTGTCAATGTTCGGCGGTATTGACGCTACTAATTGACGCTACTAATTGATGCCACTATGCAATTAAAACTAAGCAGTCGGCGGAGGAGAAATATGCCCAAGGCCCTTTTAACAACCATTTGCCTTTCAGCTGCGCTCTTACTTTCGACGCCTGCATGGGCGCAAGGCGGGCAGCCACAAGTATCAGTAGTGACACTACAGGTAGTGCAAAACCCAGATGGCAGCCAAAGCGTAATCACGCCAAAAGGAGACCTTGCTCCCCTTCCGGGTAGCGGCGTTTATGGCAATACAGCCCAAATATACATGGGGGCCAAAGGCGGCTTCTGGTACACAGACAGAAATGGCCAGTCAGTCGACCTTGACGCCGCAGTAAGGCAACTGCAGGCACGGCGTGCTGGCGCCCAACAGGCGGTACAAGTACCACAGTACGCGCCGCAGCCGTACTATCAAGCACCACCACAACAAGCGCCACAGCAACAAGCTCCCGCTCAGCCGACCGAAATCACCAATAACTACAATAGTTCGGGTGGATCGGGCAGCGGCGCCATGGGAGCAGTAGGGACAGCAGCCGCTGCTGGGCTGGGTGCTATGGCTGGAGCTGCTATGAGCAACAGCTATTACAATGCACCTTACGGCACTCCGATGTATTACGGCGCCAACGGCCAAGCCTACGGCTACCATAACGGCGAACAGTTTGAAGACCTCAACCAAAACCAAAAAATGGCTCTGTATAACCAGAATCAAATCAAACAACAGAATCAGCAACAGGCTATACAGCAGACCCAGACTAATCAACAGAACCGTCAAGGGTCTATGTCAGAAAATCAGACCAATCGCCAGGCCGCCTATGGCGGACAGCAAGAGAACTACCAGAAACAACAGCAGTGGTATCAAGAGCAACAGAAGCAAAATCCGCAAAGATTCCAGCAGTCTGAAAACAATCCGTTCGTCGCCCAAGGCGGAGGCGCTAGAGGCGGCGCCAGCAATTTTGCTCAAGAACGAGGAGCTGGCGGTGATCGTGCTTCTTCGATGAGCGGAGCCGGAGCTCGCGCTGGCGGTGGCCTGCGTGGCGAAGGTGGCGGAGGCCTCAGTGGGCTGCGCGGCGAAGGTGGCGGCTTCAGAGGCGCTGGTGGCGGCAGGGCTGCAGCTGGCGGCTTCCGGGGCGGCGGCGGCGGTCGCAGAAGATAATTCGTTAGACCTCAAGCGACAGTTCGATAGACTTCAGACGATAAGTCCCAAAATAGCAAATCTCTAGCTCGAAAAACACATAGTGGCAGCCTGGCGCGCAGCACCGGGCTGCCACCGTATTTGGTGCTTTAATATTTCAGATCTCAGGACATATCAGATCGATAGCGAGCAAAAAATGAGTGAGGAGCTTATCAGGTGAAGAAATATGAAACTGATTTGTACAAACAAATCGTTCAAATTTGGTTACCATTAAGTACAGATTTTTTGCGGAGACCATTTCATGTTTAGCGGATACCGATTTGAAATGATTGTGGGCTGCATGAGCGCCGGCAAGTCGAGCGAGCTGATTAGACGTATAGAAAGAGCCCGTTTGGCCTACTTGCCTACAATCATCGTGCGGCCAACCACAGACACGAGATCAAGACCTAACCATGTAGAGTCTCGCAACGGCATGGCTTCGCAAGCAATTGTCGTCGACTCAGCCAAGGATATTCTCAAATATTCATCTCACGCGGTTGTGATTGGCGTCGACGAGAGCCAGTTCTTCGAAGATGAAATCATTGACGTAATCATTAGCCTGCTTAGACAAAAGAAGAAAATTATTGCCTCCGGTCTCGATCTCGACTTCCGCGGTAAACCTTTCGGCCCCGTGCCGCACTTGCTGGCCCTAGCTGACCGTGTCGATAAGCTCCTCGCCGTCTGCCGAAAATGTGGCTCAGACTTTGCCTGCCGCACCCAGCGAGTAGTTCATTCAAGTGAGCAGATTCTCGTCGGTGACGCCCAGTATGAAGCGCGCTGCATTCATTGCTTTGAGCCGCCAGGTGAATACCAGCTCAGGCTAGACCTGCCAAAGATTGAGCAGGCAGTACCACAGCTCGTGCTGGCCGCTCAAGAAGCCGTCGAGCTGGCCTCATAAACATCCTCATAATGGCCCTCCTAAATTGCCAAGTTTCCAAGTGACCCTCCTTTGAGAGGATAAGCTCTGAAACGAAGCTGGTTAGTCAACAATCTTCACACGGCGAAGGCTCAGCTTTACGCAACTTTACGTGGAGAACCTGACCGTTACCGCCAAGTTGCCAAGGGAATACCTCTTTTGACTCAGCAATAGTCGTTGGAGAATTTCTATGATTTCTTTTCAGAAGCTTGTTACCCCCCTAGTTCGTTTATTCAGCCGCAACCAGTCTGCTGGCAATGATCACTACGAACTCCCCAGCCCCGATGGCGAATCAGCAAATCCCTGGCAGAGCAATCTTGACCGCCTCGCCGAGCGCAGCCCAGAGCAACCTGAACCAGTAAGTTCTTCAACAGAGATAGAAGAGCAGTTTCAAGTTTTAATGGAACAGGCCAAAATTGAGAAAATTAAGCTAGAGGCCTCCCAAAGCCTTAGCAGAAGTGAGAAACGCAAGGCTGACGCCACAGTTACAGATGCCAAGGCCTGGTGGGGCCAATCGGTGGCCACCTGGGAACCCCTTGACGGCAAAAATGTCGATAACATCGAGCAGCGCAGACATCCCAGACAATCGAAGTGGTTCCAGAGCTAACATTTTTCTAGTTGGCAACCCAGGTTTGAGGGTCAGAGCTCAGTGGTATGATCCACTCAACGAACTTTACAGACACGGCAATGCCTGTCGCATATTTTTTGCCTGCTAGATAGCTCTGGCCAATCCAGACCACGGGGTTTCACAAGTGTTGAGAAAGACAGTTTTCATGTTGTCGACCGCTGCGCTGCTTGCATGCTGTATCAATATTGATGCTCAAAGCGTCGAAGCTAAAAGTAAGTCTGGCGCAAGACGCGGCGCATATTTAGTACCACCACCTCCAGCCTATGCCCCATCGATTCTTCCGATGACGAGAGGTGCCAGCGGCACTATTGCTTATTCAAGAGAAGTGATTGTAGAAGATACTGCCGAAGCAGCTGCATCTCCTGCAGAGGAAAAAGTTGTCTATGTCAAAACCTACGGTACTGCCGCAGCTGTGAAGCCGACGTCTAGCCGCAAAGGTGTGACTACATACTAGAATTTTGATTCTAGAGTTAAGTTCTAGATTCTTTCGACAATCATGGCTATGCCCATGCCGCCGCCAACGCATAGGCTGACGCAGCCATAGCGCTTCTGTCTTTTTTGTAATTCCATTGATATAGACAAGAGTAAGCGAGCACCAGTGGCACCAAAGGGATGGCCCAGAGCAATCGAGCCGCCGTTGACGTTGACTTTGTCACGGTCAAGCTGCAGCTCTTTCTCGCAAGCAAGATACTGCACAGCAAATGCTTCGTTGATCTCAAAGAGATCAATGTCGGTCATCTTTAAGCCCGCTTTTTCTAGTGCCATAGGAATGGCTGGCACAGGTCCAATGCCCATAATTTCTGGTGGAACGCCAGTGACAGCCCATGAAACAACGCGAGCGAGCGGTTTCAACTTTTGCTTTTCAGCATTTTTAAGACTAGTAACAATCAAAGCGGCAGCACCATCGACAATACCGCAGGCATTGCCTGGGGTGACACTACCATCTTTACGGAAAGCGGGGCGGAGCTTGGCTAAGCCCTCAATTGTTGTTTCTGGGCGGGCATGTTCGTCACGATCAATTACAACGGTGCCTTTCTTTGAAACAATTTCAATTGCTTTGATTTCTTCCTTAAGACGACCGCTTTCCATGGCTACTTTGGCCAATTGTTGGCTGCGCAAAGCAAACTGATCTTGATCTTCGCGACTGATTTTGTACTTCTCTTGCAGGTTTTCTGCTGTCTCACCCATGGACGCTTTGGCATAGGTATCGCGGATATCTAGGCCGTCCCACAATTCCATGTGGCCCATGCGATTGCCCCAACGAGTACTCCAACTGCTATATGGAGTGCTCGACAAATGATCTGTGCCCCCTGCTAACACCGTTGTGGCCATGCCATTTTCAATCTGCATGGCGGCATTGGCGACTGCATAAACACCAGAGCCACATAGCAAATTAAGAATTAGCCCAGGGGTATTCTCTTTAAGACCAGAGCGCAAAGCCACATGGCGAGCCAAATAAATTGCGTCTTTGCTGGTCTGAATGACATTGCCCATAATCACAGAATCGATTGTTTCTTTATCGACCTGAGAGCGCTCAATTGCTCCAAGCGACGCTTCAACAGCCAAGTCTGTTGCTGTCTTAGAGGCTAATCCACCGCCGAACGCTCCGAAAGCTGTTCTTGCTCCATTGACTATGACTATGTCGCTCATTTTCCTACTCTTCTAATTGGTTGATTATTGTTAGCAACCAGATTCTAGCAATATCGGCTCAAAGATTTGCCCAGCGCATTTATCAGCAGGTCAATAACCGAATGAAGGCGAAATCTGGGCAAAATCATAAATTTGGTTGTCAAAGATAAGCAAAAGACGGTTATCAAGCGGCCAATCATAAAACATCTATCAAGAGAATATAGTAAAGACATATTGCGAGATAGAATTTCAATCTCTACAGATGCTTATAGAGATTAGGTTCGAATATTTGGAGGGTAAGACCTTGGCTAAGGTTGGAGTGCCGAAAGAAATTAAAGACAACGAATACCGCGTTGCCATCACACTTGCCGGTGTAAAAACACTGGTATCTGAAGGTCACACTGTCTACATTGAAAAAAATGCAGGCGTTGGCTCAGGTATGAGCGATGACGAGTACAAGGCCGTAGGAGCCAAAATTCTTCCTGACGCAGCATCTGTTTTCGGCGAAGCCGATTTGATCTTGAAAGTGAAAGAGCCACAAGCTCAAGAAGTGGCCATGCTCAAAAAAGGCCAACTGCTCTTCACTTACCTACACTTAGCTGCTGCTCCTAAATTGGCTGAAGATTTAGCCAAGTCTGGCGCTACCTGCATCGCCTACGAAACAGTACAAACAGCCAATGGCCAATTGCCATTGCTCACACCAATGTCTGAAATCGCCGGACGTCTGGCTACTCAAATTGGCGCTCAATATCTAGAGCGTCCAATGGGCGGTCGCGGAGTGCTTCTTGGTGGTGTACCTGGTGTTGAGCCAGGCGAAATCATCATCATCGGCGGCGGTGTTGTCGGTATCAATGCCGCCAAAATCGGTGTCGGTCTAGGCGCTCGCGTCACTATCTTCGATCTTTCACTAGATAGACTACGTTACCTCGATGATGTATTTGGCGGACAAGTAAGAACAGTGTTCTCAGTTGGACATTACCTCGAGAGCTTGCTACCAGGAGCCGATTTGGTGATTGGCGCAGTTTTGATTCCGGGCAAACAAGCGCCAAGAATCGTCACTCGCGACATGGTCAGCAAAATGAAGAAAGGCTCTGTCATTGTTGACGTTGCTATCGACCAAGGCGGATGTATCGAAACAATCCACGCTACCACTCACTCACAGCCAATTTACGAAGTCGACGGTGTGGTGCACTACGGTGTGGCAAACATTCCTGGCGCAGTGCCATGGACCTCTACTCGTGCTTTGACCAATGCCACCATGGCCTATGCTTCCAAGCTAGCTAAAAATGGCTACCAAGCTTGCTTAGACGATCCAGCCCTGCACCTCGGTGTTAACATTCACCAAGGCGAAATCGTTCATGCCGGAGTATTGGAAGCTGTTAACGCAGCAAAGACACCGGTCGGCTCTAAGAAATAAGAACAAAAACCTAGTCTTTTAGAAGCCGAAAAATAAATAAGGCGCACTTGCTCATTGAGCTGGTGCGCCTTGTTCTAAGATATATAGAAGAAAAAAATAGAGCAGAATCAAAGATATACAGCAGAATCTAAACTTTTCAAATTGGTGAAAATGTCTACACTCAAACTAGTCTCTTGGAACATCAATGGCATCAGGGCCGTAGCTAAAAAAGGCTTCTACGATTGGATGGACAGCGAACAGCCTGACATCCTCGGCTTGCAAGAAACCAAGATATCAGCAGACCAATTGACACCAGACATACTAGAAAGGAAAGGCTACAAAAGCTATTTCTCCCATGCCGAGAAGCGCGGCTACAGCGGTGTTGGCATTTACACAAGAGTAGAGCCAGTCTCAATCAAAGAAGGTTTTGGCGTACAACGCTTTGATTGCGAAGGTCGCACCCTAGTGGCTGACTTTGGAGACTTTGTCATGGCCAATATTTATTTCCCCAACGGCGCTCAAAACCCCGAGCGGCTGCAATACAAATTAGACTTCTATGATGCCTTCTATAAGTGGGCCAACAAAATAGTAAAAGAAGGCAAAAAGCTCACGGTATGCGGCGATTTCAACACTGCCCATCAAGCAATTGACCTAGCCAGACCAAAAGAAAATGAAAAAACCTCAGGTTTTCTTCCGGTCGAAAGGGCCTGGATGGATAAATTCATCAAAGCTGGATATGCCGACACTTTTCGTATGTACAACCAAGAGCCGCACAATTACAGCTGGTGGCATATGCGAACTGCGGCTCGCGAAAGAAATGTCGGTTGGCGTATTGACTACTTCTTTACCTCTAAAAACCTGACCGACAACGTTGTCAATGCTGGTATCCTCAATGATGTACATGGCTCTGATCACTGCCCCGTCACCATCGAACTAAAAACATAATTCTAAGTAGCTGCTGGAGCAACCTGAATGAATGAATTACCGACCATCGAGTCAGGAAAAATCTGGGAGAATCGCTCCACCAAAGAAATTCTTTTGGCCATTCAAAAAGGCAAAAAAGCTGACTATGCAATTGCCCGCATGGCTTCTGAATTCGGCGAAATAGACGGTGAATTTCTTATTGTCAAAAGCACCTATGTTCACGGCGCCCGCTTGCTCGAAGACAAACTGACTGGCTTTGATGCTTTAGCAACATTGCTAACAATTGACCATGGCACTTATTCTTTAATGGACTGCAGTGAATTTCCCCAAGAAGCAGCTCACCTTGAAGAAGGATTGAAGATCAGACTGAACCTGCTGGTAAATGCCTTGCCAAATCTGCCGGCCACTGCAGAAGAACTAGCATTGACAGGAAGCGCCATGACTCGCATGCGCTCGTACGAAGGCAATGAACTGCCCAGCGGTGAAGAAAAAGCAGAAGCCAAAAGCGCCAAAAAATTGAAACCAGAAGGAAGCGAATTAGCTCCAGTTGGCGATGCCAGAGAGCGCAGTGGCCTTAGCCCAGTAATGATAGCCGTTATCGTCATGGTCATTGTTCTAGCTGGTGCCGGAGTAATGATGTTCGTCAAACACTAGGACGCAGCTTCAAACCACAAACCACAAACTTAGGAGAACTATTGAGCGAAGCTGAATCTATTTCCTATACTAGCTTTGTATTTGTTGCCATGCCGCTGACGCTAGAAGTGACTGTCGGAGAGAAATAGTTTGGATAAAAAACAGAAAAAAGGCTTCAAGTTCCGCCTGACTGCTGATGAAAATAGCAAAGTCGAAGTGGTCAGTGATGCTATTGAAACTGGCCTCGCCGCACCGAATCAAAACAAGCAACTTCAATCAGTGCTGCCACCAAATTTCGATGATACAAGCATATCACTCGAAAATTCGCTAAGCGGTTCGCTGGTGCCTAGCAATATTGCACAGGTAAAGCAGAAGAGCAGTAGTCATAAAAAGCTGCGCGGCTTTGGCAACATCATAATTTTTATACTGGCAGCAGTTTCGGCATTTCTAACACCAACTTTTTGGTTTCAAGATGCAGCTACATTTTATTTAGGTGTTACCGTATCAATAACTCTAGGCCTCATTGCATTGCTAGCTATATTGCTTCTGTTGCAAGGAAAAAGCCACTTTGAGAAAGCTTCTTATTCGCTCCCGCGACCAGTTCAAATACTAATACGCACTGTTTTTCTAGGAATCTCAACGTTCCTAATCTTAGCGGCTGGCTTGCCCCTATTAGGATTTGCTGACTTCGTCATTGAGAAGCAAAACCTCTTGCGGAGCGGTAGCTTTGCTAAAGAATCGGCAGAAGAAAAGCATAAGAAACTGACAACCATTTGCGATAGAGCAATAACAATCAGCGCATACAATCCGATGCTGATTACGCTGTCTTCTTTTTTTATTGACGAACTGTTAAAAGATCCTGTGACGGCGCTTGAGTATTTGGACCGTCCTAGCCTGATCAGCAAACCAGGTCAATTAGGTGACAAAGTTCATCGGGCTGAGCTTCTCTATCAAATACCAGGTCATCGCGCTGAAGCGGAAGCCACCTTTAGCAAGATAGAAGCTAAATCCAACGACTGGTCATTGCAGTACTCTTTGACCTTAGCATTTACCAATCTTAAACTCTACGATCGAGCACTTGTGGCAGCCAATAACTTTGTGCGACTACGTCCAGATTACTCTGGCGCCTATCTTATGCGAAGCCAAATATACAAAGCGCTTGGCGAAGACAGCAAAGCCGAAGAAGACATGAACAACTACAGAAAGCATAGCAAGTAATATTGCCATAGGACCAAGGCACTGATAGCATTAAGCGGTTTATAGCTTCAATACCGCAGGTTGCTCATGTCATTATCGCCACTGTTCTTCTGGGCCGCTGGCTTTCTGGCCGTTGCACTAGTGGGCTTATTTCTATCAGCCAAAACTATCAAAATTGACCTGACCCAAAACGGCGAATTAATCGTTGCTCTGCTAGCCATTCTCGGCACGCTTGTTTCAGTTTTGCTGGGCATGCTGGTATCGAGTGCAGACGAACAGTACCGCTCTCTTGAGGAAAGCGTTAGTCGCGAAGCCACCAGTATCAGCGAAGTCTTTCGCCTCTCCAGAGGGCTGCCAAAGACGCAGGGAAAAACCATACAACAGTTTTGCATTGACTATTGCGACAAAGCAGTAAGCGAAGATTGGCCAGCCATGAGGCAGGGCGAAATGAGCGAGGCGGTCACCGATGTCTTCATCAATATCAGTGACTCCATTTTGGAATTTCGTCCGACTAACGATGGTGAAGCAGCAGTTCAAGGCGCTCTTCTTAGTGCCACAAACGACCTTGGCCAAAGTCGCGGCGTGCGCGTTGTCGCCAGCAGAAGTACCTGGACCTGGCGCTTGCTGCCCTTAATTATCACCTGTGCTGTGGTGGTTCTGATTTGCTCATATCTCTATGTAGGCAAAGGCAGCGCCTTACTGCACGCCGTATTGGTTGGCCTCGTCGCTATTACCCTGGGCACCAATATTGGTGTCATCTTCTTAATGACGCGACCATTTTCTAGCGAGTGGACGATTCAGCCAGATAGCTTTGCCATGAGGGCAAAGATAATGCGGCAATACAAAGATCGACCGGCCTTAAAGATTTAGAACGCCTCTTAAAATTTAGACACGCTTCTTGGCTAAGCACAAGCCACACCAGATACTCATGAGTATGTGCAAAATCACTGCTGGCCATAGCAGCACGCCCACGGCCTGTGGCTGCAGTTGCGGCTGCACCAAGGAGGCAAAAGCAAAAGGGAAAAAGAATCCAACAACGCCAAGATTGTATACAATCATCCCCCAGACAATCCCTCTAGCTGCAGCACTCTGATCATCATTGCGAGCCAGCCAATTAGCCAGGGCGAGAGCAATCAACGCACATCCAGCAATTTTTTCGATCACTACAGTCTCAGGGTCGTTCGGTGACGTTCCCAGCAACAATTTAGCGGCCTGCAGCGGAGCTAAAAGCAGAGTGATGCCCGCACCAACTTCTAGAGCCGCGGTCGTAACAAAAAATGCCTTCAATGTCATATTTAATTCCTAGTACACAAATTCAAGTACACAAATTCAAGTACACAATCTCAATTGACCAAAGGCAATTCGAAACTAAAACGAGAACCAGAGCCTTCTTTGGACTCAACCCAAATTTTGCCACCATGCAGCAAAACAAGCGCCTTACAAATAGTCAAGCCAAGCCCAGAACCACCTCTAGTACGCGATGTTTGATTACGCGCCTGTTGAAAGCGATCGAAGACAGTATCTAGCATTTCAGGTGGAATACCGACCCCACTATCAGCAACCGTGAAAGTGACGACCTTGCCATTACTCTTTGCCGAAACAGTAACGATACCTTCTTTGGGGGAGAATTTTATAGCGTTCGAAACGAGGTTAGCCAGAACTCTCAATAACTTCTCTTCATCGGCATCGACAAACAAATTGACTGGCTCTGCCACAAGAGACACTTTAAAGTCATGGGCCAAATTAGAAGACTGTTCGACGGTTTCTTGCACCACTTTCTGCACCGAAACTCTTTTACGCTCCAACTCCATCATGCCAGAATTGATTTTTTCAATGTCTAGAAGATCACCAATTAAGCGCATCATTCTCTCGCTGCTGCGCTGAGCACCAGGCAGATATTGCTTGGCTTGTTCACCAGGATCGCCGTAAGAACCATCACCAAGAAATTGTAAATAATTTTGCACCGTCATTAGTGGCGAGCGCAAATCATGGGTCACCATGGCTACCACTTCTTGCTTTAGTCGTTCAGCGGCAAGATGCTCAGTAACATCATGGAAGATACTAAATAGCTCACCCGTCTTGCCTTCTCCCGGCGCCCACTGGGACGACCATAAGACCTCACGCACTTCGCCATCGGCTCTCTTAATTGAGAGAGTAACAGCACCTGGATTAAAGCCCTGGCTGACTTTAGAGAGGAAAGCACAGGCTTTTTCAGTATCTTCTGTACCGAGATAATCAAACAAATGAGTAGCAATGATTTCATCTTGAGCAAGAGCAAAAAACTCTTCACAAGCAGGATTAACGCTAACGAATTTCAAACTTGAATCGAATGAACAAATACAATCATTGGCATTGTCGAGGATAGCTCTCTCTTTTCGAGCAGCCTCTCTCAGGGCAGCAGCCATATCGTGAAAAACCTTATCGAGCTGAGCAATTTCATCATTACCAGAAACCAGCTGATTAAGGGGCTTGTCGCTTGCCAAACGATAACTATTATCGTTCATAATCTTCAGTCTATTGACGATACTTCGAGTAAGAATAACTCCAAGAAGCAGCGTCAAAAATATGTTTGCAACGCCGCCACCAATCAAAACAAACTGAACCTCTTCCCGAAACTTTCGCTGAATCTCAGGGCTCGCATCGGCGGCCGCCTTACCCGCATCACCGATACCAAGCAATTGGTTCGATAATGCCAGGGTAAGGCTGCGCAAACGAGAAATAAATTTGAACCGCTCTAAGCGCCCCCTTAACTCTCCAGCTCTATATGCGACTTTCGTGTCTTCAACCAATTTCCGCGATTGGAGCATGGTCTCACAGGACTTTTCCATTGCTTGAGCTAATGCCGGTTTATCACGCGTCAACTGCCGAAGCCTAGAAAAATGCCTGTCAATGTCAGCATTTAGTAATTGGTACTGAATGGACGCTGTAGAATCGGCAGAGGCCAGAGGTTCAACCTCCAAATTGGTCTTAAGTGCCACCATGTCACGAGTTATAGCAATTACTTCATCACCAATCTGACGAGCAATCTCTGCTCGTCGAGCCTCTGCTTCAGCCTGATTCTGTAAGTTTGCAACTACTGCTAAAAGAGCAAGCTGCAAAATCAGTGGAACGAAGATGAGAACCAAAATTTTGAATCTTAGACTAATTGGTCTGAGCATGAGCCGAATATCTCCACCAGCTGTTAGATTTTAACAGCTCACCTGCGTCGAGGCGCCGCCAAAAGTCTCTTTACAGAAGATTTTGACAGCACCTCAAACAGTGAGATTATCTAATGCCGGCCGTTGACTATGCGCTTATCGAGATACTGAGCACTTCCTTCAATGTTGCCTGATTGTGAGACACTGCTTGCAGAAGGA
Source organism: bacterium Ga0077546 (assembly GCA_943369735.1). GTDB lineage: Bacteria > Cyanobacteriota > Vampirovibrionia > Obscuribacterales > Obscuribacteraceae. The sequence continues at coordinate 206,424 of CALROJ020000001.1, read as the reverse complement.
ACAAACGACTTAGGACCACCAGGTTTGTCAATTTTTTTGATTCCGGGCTCATCATGGTTGATGACGCAATCACTGAGAATCTTGCGAACTTCTTCGCCGTTAAAGAACTTTTTCACGGGCTCATCAGTCCTCATGCCCAACGGGCTCTCAACTGCAGTATTTTTTTCATTCTTAACTTGGTAATTTTGAACTTCATCCATCATTCTTCCAGCTGCGGCAGATTGCACATTATTTGCAGCGTCGAACTGCTTGGCTTCCGTTTTATCACTAGTACGGTCTGTCATAGTTTTATCCTCAAAGGGGTGTATTCATGCAACTACAATACTGTCGGGATAAAACTAAGTGGTGACCGTTCAGTGACCCGTTTGTGACCTGCCAGCAAAACTTGCTGACCTGATAACAAGCCTGGTTTGGTATATTTATGCAAATACTATTTGAGCAAACAAGCAAACGAAGACGAAGAACAAAGAAGAGCAAAGTGGATACACCGTGAATGTCTAAAATCCTGCTAGTTGAAGACGACCAAGACCTCTCAGATATGATTTCTGGTTGGCTCAAGAGCGAGCGCTATACGGTTGAAGTGGCTTACGACGGTGCAATAGCCCGAGAGCTATTGCAAATCGCAACTTTCGATGTCGTCGTTCTTGACTGGGACTTACCCAACTACTCTGGCATAGAAATTTTACGTGAATTCCGCACTCTAGGCGGAGCTACCCCAGTTATTATGCTTACGGGCAAGTCGACAATTACAGACAAAGAAACAGGGCTGGACATTGGGGCCGATGACTATCTGACCAAACCTTTTAATATAAAAGAGTTAGGGGCACGCATTAAAGCCTTACTGCGGCGCCCAACTTTATTGAATTCATCAGTGCTTAAAGCTGGCGATATTGAACTTGACTCTGCCAAGCATCGCATTCTTAGGGGCGGCCTAGAAGTACACCTATTACCCAGAGACTTTGCCCTGCTTGAGTTTCTGCTGCGCCATAAAGATCAAGTTTTCAGCGCCGAAGCACTTATTGCCAGAGTTTGGGAGTCTGACTCTGACGCCAGCCCAGAAGGCCTACGCACGGCCATCAAGCGCATTCGCAAGAAGATTGACGACGGCGGAGATGACGATCAATCGTTAATTGAAAACATACCAAGAGTTGGCTACAGACTGAGATCTAAGGCTTAGATCTCTACAACTTAGAGACTTAGAGACCTAGCGACGAACCAAAGCGGGCGCAGACCACCCCGCCTCTTTACAAGGCGCCGGCATAGACTTATCGTCTGATAAATATTCAAACAAAAGAAACCAACTCGCGCCCTATCTCGCCCCGCCCTTGACAGCCGCAAAAATGAGGCTTGGTATCAAATACGACACCAAGCCTCAGATTGAGTAAAGGACAAAGATAGAAAGGGTGCTTATAAAACCGCATATCTTTATCAAGGATCAAGAATCAAGGATCAACGATCACTTCACTTTTCGATCACGATCCTTATCATCAAAGCAATCAATCTTATAAGGGCTTCCTGGTGCACAGACTCCAAACTCTGGCTGCCAAGGCTTTGAGCCTGGTTTATCCGGCTTCTTATCTGGATACTTATCTGGATACTTATCTGGATTAAGACCGGGCTTCACATCCAGCACACCAGGCTTGTCTGAACACTTATCTGGCTTGCCAGAAGCAGCCCCGGGATTGTGACCAGGATCTATGGGCCTCGGCTTCTGTGATAAGGGTTCAGCTATGCTGAAGTCTGACATCATTTTTGAAATCTCTTTCTGGGAAAGGGAAAGGCACTTTCCGCCCTCTACTCCAGCAGACTGCCCGATGCATTTAGTGTGTGAATTGACCTGATCAGCAACTTGGTAATTTCGTACTTCATCGAACATTCTTGATGATGCCAAATCTGAATCACTGGTAATAGCAGATCTAAGATGACCGGCTTCAGCTGTAGACTCTGTTGATGCAAATACCATAACAATCTCTCCTCTTTAGTTATCAGCGCGAGCTTAAATATCGCACTATATACGGTGCTAACAAAAATCAATTAGACTCGAAGCTTCTATTTGTGAGGATTACACAAATCTGACAAATACCGTTCAAATGTAGTAGCCCGATCTTGATCAGTTGGAGTACCTCGAGGTGGCTCCACTTCCTTGCCATTCTCATCTATCGGAAAAATCCTACCGAACTCAACCTTTTGGCCTTTAAGCATTCGACAAGCTATAGCACTCTTATCGGCTGCAGCCTCGTCAGCCTTAATATCAAAGCCATTAATCATTTTATCGATTTCTTTATTGACTATTTTTGTTCCGGTATTGTCACCAGCTCCGACTCCAACAGTACCTCTAGCATGCGAAACTGGTCTATCTAAAACTTGGTAAGATTGAGCTTCCAACAGCATCTTTGCCGAAGCAGAGTCTGTATTGCTTGAATTGCCTGACTCAGACGGCTTGAATTGGGCACTTTCAAATTGGGCGTGTACCATGGTTGCCTCTCCTCTAAATATCGTGTAGCGGTCATGCAAACACAATAATCGAGGCAATGAGACTAAGTGGTGACTATTCAGTGACCTGTCTGTGACCTCAGAAGTTTTTGCTCCAATTGGTACTTTGCGCTAGTTCTTCTTCTCACTGGCTACGAGCAGAACAACTATCATCAATACGGCTAGCCCAGCAAGTATAGTTATCATTGACTGTACCTCTAAATAGCTGGCAGCAATCTACTTATGCCCAGCCCCGCGCCCTGTCAAATATTTTATAGCGTCAAGCAAATCTGGATCTTGAAATTCGTAGCCGGTTTGCTTCAACTTCTGCGGCAAGACACGCACGCTAGCCATTAGCAGAGCATCGGCCATTTCACCAAAAGCTACACGTAGCACTCCCGGTGGAACAGGAAAGATTGTCGGCCTGAACAACGCTCGCCCCATGGCTCTCGTGAATTCGGCATTGGTAACGCAATTAGGCGCCACCACATTCAGTGGCCCTTCAACCTGCTTGGTGACAATAGCATGATAAATGGCACCACAGGCATCATCAATCGAAACCCAACTAAAATACTGCTTACCATCACCTATTTTGCCACCGCCACCGGCCGAAAATATTGGCAATAATTTCGCCAGAGCTCCGGCTTTTGGACTAAGCACAGCACCAATTCTGGCCAAGACAACTCGCAGGCCCGAAGCTTTAGCAGCGCTTGCCGCCTGCTCCCAATCTATACAAACCTGGGCGAGGAAGCCAGCACCCTCACTAGCATCTTCGGTCAATGGCTCAGAACCGCGTTCTCCGTAAAAGCCAATGGCAGAAGCGCAAACCAAAACCTCGGGCTTCTTGTTCATAGCTGCCAGAAGTTGGCATAAATACTGAGTGCTCTTCACACGACTCTGATGAATCAATTGCTTTTCTTCTACTGTCCAGCGAGCCGCTGAAACATTTCTTCCGGACAAATGCACAACTGCATCAATATCGTTTGGTAGCTCAGACTCGATGGTACCGGCCATTGGCTCCCAAAAAATCTCGCTCAAAGCACTGGCACTAGACTGCTCACTCGACCCAACAGAAGCCTTAGCAGCACCAATTGCCGCCTCGCCGGACCTCCGACTCAGTCGCACCACCGAATGGCCCTGGGTAAGAAGCAGAGCCACAAGTCGCTCGCCAACTAGCCCAGTAGCCCCACTGACCAGAACTTTCAATGGTTTTTGGCCGTACCGCTTAAGCAAAGCCATATCGCGAGCGAGCAAGGCATGACGATAGCGGAACAGTCGACTAAGCTCAGAGCGGATCAAGCCAGCCCCAGCGATTTTGCCCGCTAGCCCCATGGGCACAGAAAACTCAACCCGGTCAGTGAGATAAGAGTGTGATGGGCCATCTTCCTCAAAATCGTGATTCTGTTGCCAATAGTCGAAAGGACCTGCTATCTGGTAGTCAACAAAGCGCTTACCCTTGACATAGTCCTTGTGGCCAAGCACCCATGGCATCCGCACTGGGCCTTTCTCTAACAGCAAAACCACCCGAGAGCCATCTTTTATACCGCCAGTACGCTCAACACATTGGACGTCGACCCAAGGGGGAGAAAGGCGCTCAAAGGCACCCGGCTTCTCATGCCAATCAAAAATTTCATCAGCAGTCGCATGAAATCTTGACTTAGCAATAAATATTTCTTTCTTCACGTGGCACCCACAGTGGCCCAATATAGGCAATGCTTAGAGATAATTGGAACTAGAGTTTCTACCGGCTAATTGCATCATTAGAACAGATTGAAAGCTGGGTAGAATTAAGATGTGATCGTACTAGAGATTTTCTTGACATTTCCCTTAGAAATGTTCCGGAAAGACTAAGCAGGAAACATACATTCACCGATGAGCAAAGATTGGGAAAAGTTTTTCGAACAAGGCAACCAGGCCTTTGAGGCCGACAACCTTGAAGCGGCCGAGAGCTTTTTTAAGGCCGCACTAGCAGCAGCTGAACAAAGCGACAACGAGCTGGACGTGGCCGTTTGCTCGGAACGACTAGGTGAATTGTATTTTGAGGCGCAAGACTATCGAGAAGCGGAGCCTTGCTTCCAACGCACCCTTGAAATTCGAGACAGACTGCTCAAGCCTCATGACGACCTTGTCGTAGCAGCCCTGAACAACTTGTCTGCCCTCTACTTCTTTGAAGGCAATCACGAAAAGGCAGAAGAGCCCTGCAAGCGCCTGACAGAGATTTACGAGCAAGTTCTGGGCTCAGACAACCCTGAAGTAGCAACCTCTATCAACAATTTAGCTCTAATCTATGCCGCCCAAGACAAGAACCGCCAGGCAGAAGAGTTATTTAAAAGGGCCTTGAGCGTTAAAGAAACGGCTCTCGGTCGCGCCCATCCAGAAGTTGGCGACATTCTTCACAACTTGGCCAATGTTTATTTGACACTCGAGCGCTACGAAGAAGCAGAACCCCTTTTAACCGAAGCACTGATAATTCTCTCCAACACCATTGGCGACGACCATGTTGACCTCGTTCCAGTTTTGGTTAATCTAGCAGCTGTATCTCAGGCCAACGGCCACCATAAAAATTCAAGCGCCCATCTCGAAAAACTCTTGAGCCTGAAAGAAATCACTCTCGGGCCAAATCATCCAGAGGTGGTTGCCTGCATAACTAATTTGGCAGGCTCATACATTTACGAAGGTCGTTTTCCAGAGGCAGAGCGGCTCTACAAGCGCGCCCTTAGTATTCGCGAAAGAGCTCTCGGCAGACAAAGCCCAGAAGTAGCCGAAATATTAGCGAGTATCGCCTTTGTTCATCAATCAGACAACAAATATTTGCTGGCCGAAACCCTCTATAAAGAAGCTTTGACTATCAGCGAGACCGCTCGCGGAGCAGAAAGCCCAGAGGCCGAGGCTAGACTATGGGATCTTGCTTGCCTCTATCACAATCACAATCGCTATCAAAAAGCTGAGCCATACTGGAAGAAGCTGATGGATCTGCGCGAGCGCAAACTTGGCATGACCCATCCAGACACCCAGGCCTGTATCGATAGCCTGATCATTTGCTACCTGCAACTGACTAAATATAAAGAAGCAGAGCAGCTATTGAAGCAGCTAACAGAACTACGCGAAATGAACCTCGGCCTAGATCATCCTGACGTTGCCGCCTGCCTGCACTACCTCGCTGAAATCATGCGGGCTGATGGTCGCTATGAACTAGCAGAAAAGAACTACAAACGCGCCATTGATATTCGCACGAAATGTTTAGGACCAAATCATCCTGATGTTGCTCACTCACTTGATGGTTATGCCAATCTTCTGGCTGCCACCTATCGAGAAGCAGAGGCAGAACACATGAGAACCTGTGCTCAAGCAATTCTCAAGGCAAGCGTTTAATTCAATTATGGTCGGTCAAAATAAATCAGCAAGTGCGAAGGCTTCACAGCTAAGCTCCTCTGCCGTTTTGATTTGGCTGACAACCATTCTTCTTAGCGCCTGCAATCAAACGCCAACAGAACCTAGTGTCAGTAGCACAACAGGAAGCAAGGCGCCATCTAGTTCTACTTCTACTTCTACTTCTACTTCTAGTTCTAGTTCTAGCTCTGGCTCTACTGCTGCAACAGCTCAGCCTGAAGACATAATCACAGTCAGCCCGGAAGCCATCAATAATGCTGGAATAAAAAGTCAGCCAATTAAAGAAATGAGCTATGAGAGCGATATCAAAACCACTGGCGAATTAAAGGCTGATGAAAACAATGTCTTTCACATCAATTCGATGGTGGCTGGGCGTATAACTGTGGACAAAGTAAACCTTGGTGACTTCATTCACCAGGGTCAAACTTTAGCCATAGTACAAAATAAAGAAGTGACGAAACTGATTGGCGATTACATCCACCAAAAGCACTCAAATGAAATACAGGCAGACCAACTAAGATCACGCCTAGAGCTTGCTAATAAAAATCTCGATCGCCTCAATAAGCTATCAGAAGAAGGAATCGCCCCGCTTAAAGATGTTCTAGCAGCAAAGAACCAAGTGGATCAACTAACAATAGAACTGCGTGGTATCAAAGAACACGACGTTCATTTAAACTCTGAAACCGATGCCATGCTTTCTACCTACGGCAAGCATCTGGGCAATTATGAAAATCACAAAATTGAGAGCGAGAGCCCGCTAACAGCACCACGGGCCGGGGTAGTAATTAAGAAAACAATTACACTAGGTGATGTGGTCAACACCTCCGAGCCACTATATGTAGTGGCTGACCTCTCTGATATATGGCTCGACATTACCATCTACGACAAAGATCTGGCTCAAGTAAAAATTGGCCAAAACGTCACCTTTATCAGCGATAGCCTGGGTGGCCGTAAATTTGACGGCAAGATTAGCTACATTCAACCCTTGGCCGGTGATGCCAGCCGAACATTTCTTGCTAGGGCAGTTCTCCCTAACCGGCAAATGGCCCTCAAGCCAGGAATGTTTGGCACAGCGATCATACATACTCAACGCAAAGAATATTTGCCGTATGTGGCAGACAACTCGGTACAGCGCTACGGTAAAGATATTTTTGTTTTCGAAGATATGGGCGCTGGCAAATATGCTAAACGACCAATCGAACTAGGCGAAAGACTGCTTGATGGCTATTTAATCAAATCTGGACTAAAAAGCGGCGCTCTAGTAGTAAACAGCGGTAGCTTGACTCTCAAAGCAGAATTTTTAAAACGCCTCAATGGCGCCCAAGAAGACTAAGGGGTTAGGAAAAAATGGAAAATAGGAAAGAATGGAAAATTTCCTAGCCGGCATGATTCGTCAAAAGTTGCTGGTGCTTACTCTATTTTTTGCAGTAAGTGTTGCCGGTATTTTTTCCCTGCTCAATTTACCGATTGACGCCTTTCCTGACCTGGCCAACAATCAAGTGCAAATCATCACAGAATCTCCTGGCCTAGGACCAGTAGAAGTAGAGCAACTGGTGACGATTCCGCTTGAATCAGTAATGAACGGTCTGCCTAACGTCGAAGAAACCCGTTCAATTTCGAAGTATGGCCTTTCAGTAGTTTCAGTTATTTTCAAAGACAAAGTAGACACTTACTTTGCCAGACAGCTAGTTCTAGAACGCCTACAAAGTGCACGTTCGCGTCTACCGGCCAATATCAACCCGCTGCTTGGCCCGATTTCAACAGCCATGGGTGAAATCTATCAATATGTCCTAAGAGGTCGGGGCTACTCGGCCACTGAACTAAAAACAATTCAAGACTGGGATATTAAGTATCAACTACGCACAGTGCCGGGTGTGGCAGAAGTTAACACCTGGGGCGGCTTGACTGACGAGTACGAAGTAGAAGTATTGCCAACCACACTGCAACAATATGGTCTTTCAATGAAAGACGTATTCTCGGCCATCGAAAAGAACAACGACAATTTTGGCGCTGGTATCATCAATCATGAATCAGAGCAATTTATAGTGCGCGGATTGGGTCGAGCCAATTCGCTGACAGACATCGAAAACATCATAGTGCGCACAGTCAATGGCGTACCAATAACAATCAAGAACATTGGCAAGGTCTATCACGGCAGTGCTTTGCGCCAAGGTGCGGCCACGCGCAATGGCCAGGGCGAAGTGGTGCTGGGCCTAGTAATGATGCTCAAGGGCGAAAATAGCCAGGCTGTGATTGAAAGAGTAAAAGAGAAATTGAAAGAGATTTCTCTGTCATTGCCAGAAGGCATGGTGATAGAACCGTTTTACGATCAGTCTGGTCTGGTTGGCGAAACCATTGAAACAGTAAAAGACAATTTGCTCAAAGGTGGCGCACTTGTTCTCATTGTTCTGCTACTGACCGTAGATAGTTTACCAGCGGCACTAATCTGTGCCTCGGCTATTCCACTTTCGATGATGTTCTCTTTCATTGGCATGAGAATGCTTGGGGTAACAGCCAATATCATGAGCCTAGGAGCCGTTGATTTTGGCATGATTGTTGACGGCTCAATTGTCATGGTCGAAAATGCTCTGCGCAACTTGAGTGAAGCCCAAGAAGAAGCCCGACTCAACCCAGAAGCAGAAAAGCTCAGCACACAGACGATTATCGAAGCTTCAGCCAAAGAAGTATTCAGGCCTATTCTTTTTGGTATTGCCATCATCACAGTTGTCTATATGCCAATTCTTGGCCTAGAGGGCATGGAATATAAGCTCTTCTCGCCCATGGTGGTAACAGTATCGTCAGCACTCTTAGGATCGCTTTTTGTCTCACTACTTCTCGTACCTGTGCTAGCAGTATTGATTATCAAAAAAGCACCAAAAGAAAAAGACAACCCCCTGATCAAATTTCTATACAAGCCCTACGCCCTAGCCTTTAGACTGGCCATGCAGCACAAGTTGGCCACGCTGGGTGCAGCCATTGCAATCTTTGTTGCCTCACTACTGCTGCTGCCATTTCTTGGCACAGAATTCGTACCGAGACTTGACGAAGGCGACATTCTTGTTGAAATCAAAAACATTCCTAGTATCTCTCTGCCGTCAGCCTTGAAGATTTCGACTGAAGTAGAAACTCTAATTCGATCGATGCCAGAAGTAAAAACAGTAGTTTCAAGAACAGGCAGACCAGATCTCGCCACAGACCCCATGGGTGTCTATGGCACAGACTGTTTTGTCATGCTGAAAGCGCGGTCGCACTGGCCCCAGGGCGTGACCAAAGACTCATTAACACAACAGATGCGCGAGCTGCTCACCAAGAACATAGCCGGAGCCCAGTTCAACTTTACCCAGCCCATTGCCATGCGCGTAGATGAGTTAGTATCAGGTGTTAGAGCAGATATAGCGGTAAAAATATTTGGCGAAGATATGGACTATCTGCAAAGTAAAGCCAAAGAAATCGAACAAATCATTGCCACTATTCCTGGTGCCGCTGATTTACAAGTAGAAAAGCTTCAAGGGGCAGAACAACTTCTCATTATTCCTGACCGCGTGCGCATGGCCCGTTATGGCGTCGACATGGACGATATCAAGACCCTAGCTGAAACAGCCATTATTGGCACATCAGTATCGCAAATTCTCGATGGCCGCAAACGCTTTGACCTAAGAGTGCGCTTACCTCAGGGCATAAACATGGAGCCCGATAGCGTAGCCGATTTGCTGGTAGAAACTGGTTCAGGAAAACACATACCGCTCTCGCAAGTGGCTCAAGTAAAGCTGGAATCTGGCTTAGAGACTGTAAACCGTCAACAAGGTTCTCGTCGCATCGTCGTGCAGTGCAATGTGCGCGGGCGAGATATTGGCAGCTTTGTCAAAGAGTGTCAGCAAAAAATCAAATCAGTCAAACTTGAGCAAGGTTCGCACCTTACCTGGGCTGGCCAATTCGAAAACCAAGAGCGAGCTATGCATAAATTTGCTATTTTGGTACCACTTTCAATTGTCATCATCTTCATTCTATTGACCATGACATTCGGTACGGTCAAACACGCGCTGGTGGTATTGCTCAACGTACCTTTCGCCTTGATTGGTGGCGTCATTGCTCTCTACCTGCGGCATCTGTACTTGAGCGTTCCAGCAGCCATTGGCTTTATCGCCTTGTTTGGTGTAGCGGTGCTCAATGGTGTAGTTCTAATTTCATACATAAACCGCCTAGTAGACAAAGGCCGCCCAGTCGAAGAAGCAGTGCAAGAAGGAGTCAAGGCCCGCTTCAGGCCAGTAATTATGACCGCACTGGTAGCAGCCCTCGGATTTCTCCCTATGTCTCTCTCAAACGGCTCTGGAGCCGAAGTGCAAAGGCCGCTAGCAACGGTTGTAATCGGTGGGCTTGTCAGTTCGACTTTGTTGACTCTGCTAGTTTTGCCTGTGATTTATTGTCTCGTCTGTCGGCGGCCATCTTCTTCTTCTTCAGCCCCTGCAAAAGAAGAAGAAGAAGAAGTATAGACCGACAAAAGATTGCAAAGGCCGCAAGCGCCCCCTCTTGACATTTGCGCCAAATGACTTATTTTGTTAGATGGCAGTCTTTACCTGCTCAGAACCCCATTACTAGATACGCCACTAGGTTCACTATGCACAACCAAACAGCTCTTCGAAGCAGCTTAATCTGGCTGCTGTTTCCAGTCGTAATTTGCCTAGGCGCTAGGGAGCTGAGCAGATTAATGCACAAACCCGCGAGTACTCAAAGTCCATCAGAAAACAGCGAATGTAGCTTTAAAAACCCACAAAAAACTATTCCTCTACAAGCTTTGAGAAACGGTCAGTTGGTTTATAGTCCGCCCTTACCCTTTTTCTTTTTCAAAGTTCCCGACCGGCCTATCCAAGGGGCAACTTCAGGCACAATACCACCAGCTGATTACTATCCCGATCTAGAGCAGTTCTTTCCCATCGGTACAGCAGCACGCTATAGCACTCCCCCCATCAACGCTCTCTATTGCAACCAAATAGGCATTTGCCATCTGATACACAAACGATATAGAGAGGCGCGATTGGCCTTTGCCAAAGCGATAATTATTGAGCAAAAATTGCGGCTCGGGCTAGACGGCAGCGAACAAGACAACGATTGGATCAATAGGCCGCTTCCCCAGCCAGATTTAATCTCACAAAAGCAAGAGAATCAAGAAGGAGACTTTTTCGCGCAGCTCGAAAATAAAGCAATGTCACCGTCGGCTCATAGGCGTCGAGACTCTGGTAGTCAATTAGTCGACGAATTAAACAGTTATGGGGCAAGCCACAATCTGACCCAACTATCCGAGAATTATACTGCCAATGCACTAACGAAAGACCAATCAGAACAATGCCTTACCGCCGCGGAGGTTGAGCCATCTTGCCGACTCAGCGGCTATCTGCACAATTATAAAGTTGCCGTCGGCTTAGAAAATCAATAGTTGAATCTTCCAACAAACAGCTCCTACTTCACTAGAAGCTTGAGATTGCGCATTTTTTCATGGGTCATTTCTTGATCGCTGATGAGATCGGCGGCAAGCTCTCTTACAATCATATCGGGATCAGCTACCAACTTTTTATAGTCAGCAAGACCCTTATCTTCGCCTTCTTCAAGCATTGCAATAGCAGCTTTATCGCCAAATACTTTGGCACCACCTTCCATCATTTTCGCAAAGGCACCCCACACGCCAGAATTTTCAGCTGGCCGACCGCCAAGCGAAACAATTTTTTCCACAATTGTATCTACTCTCTTAGAGTGAGAGATATGACAATAAATAAGAACCTGCTTTGCTCTCTCATCCTCAATTTTTTCAAGAACCTGTCTGTATGTTTCTAACGCACTTAGTTCACCCTGAAGCAAACTATTTAATTGATCTACAGCAGTAGTGGTGAAATCAGTAGCCATAACAAACTCTCCTTAACTTTGGTGGAAAGAGGGACGGGAGCGCTAGGTGAAAGTTCCGAAAAATATGGAATCGGTCGACAAATTAAGAAGCTAAAATCTAGCAATTAAACGCCTGTTAAGCCAAGTTTGTGGCATATTGACGACAGTGAAGATAGAGAAGAGCATGAAGACAGCGCGTTCAGTAAACAAAAGAACAGAGCGACGGGCAAGCACAAAATTAGCCAGCATGACTGCTGCACTAACCCTTTCAGTCTTGCTGGCCAATACCCGCCATGAGTGCTCAGCGACCCCAGCTTTCAAAAACTGGGGAAAAATCAACCTCTATATACCCAACGATGCCAGTAGCGAAGAAAAAAGAATCGCGACAGTGGCGGCACAAGGAAATCCGACAGAAGCACTTGCTCTAGCAAACAAAGCCATTGAAAGAGAAAAAGACATAGCCAGGCTGCTGCTTATTAGAATTCAGCTTAGCGAAATACTTTTGCAAGAAGAAAAAGTACCTGATGACTTTCGCCATTTAGTCAATCTCCCCATCGGCGAAGACGCTCTAGTTAATGCTATTGACTTGGCAGATCGCCTAGATGAGATCGAAAGCGGCATCAAATTGGGAGATCGCTATCTCAAAGACTACGGCACTCATATTCCCCAAGCTATTCTGTTAACCGCACGCATGAACAGTAAGCTAAAACGCTACAGCAGAGCAGAGCAATTGCTTTTACTAATCATCAATGTTCCGGTCATGCGCAACTTCACTTACCCAGAACTAGCGAGAGCTTACGTCTGCTGGAATAAACCAGAGAAACTAATCGCCCTGACTACCACGGGCCTGAACAATCCGAAATGGTTCTCTCCAAAAACCAGAATCACCATTTTGACGATGAGAGCCAATGCTTATCGCGAAGTTGGTAAATTCAAAGAATCGTTAGCTGACTACAACCAATTAATTTCTCAAGCACCGAACTTGCCTGAGATCTACAACCTACGGGCAAAAACACTGACTGCTCTAGGGCAGAACAAGCTCGCGGCCGAAGACCGACTGAAGCAAAAGCAGCTAGACGCACTGGATAAATAAATCGAAAGCAAATCCCTCGTGCGCCTCTAGTAAATCTATCCTTTTCCCCATATAAGCTGACGGGCTTCGATGTTACTGTCGACTAAATTGTCAAGCGAGAAACGCTAACTAAATGCACATGAGGTGTTCATGGATAGATACCCCGTGGTTATTTTGGACCGCCCTATTCGAATATTCGACTTCAAACCCATTCCCCTCCTCTGTCTGATTGCAGCAAGCTTAGTAGCTCTCAAACTCTCATCATTCATCGACCCCCACGCCTACATAGGCAACATTCCGGCCAATGTTTTCACATTTATCTGTGCATTTTCACTGATTGCCGGCCATGTCAAAGCACTAGAACTAAAGCCAATCAAATGGTGGCTGAAGCGGCTCAAATATGTAAGAGAACCGCTGCCACTATTTCTTCCAGAAAGCGAACTTTCATCAACTCTTGTAGGAAGCGGCTCAAATTGCTCGTGTCTGAAAATCAGCAATCAAGATTTGGCCAACCTAGATGATATACAACGCCTCAAAATAGCCGATTTAATTGTCGACTTTGCCAATGACCAAGTCGGCAGTCTGCAAATCTATTCACCGCCAACCTGGGCTCAATCAAACCCAGAACAGCGTGACTTTTATTTGATCAGTAAGGAGAACTCGCGTTTTAGCAAACTGGCCAACCGCATTGGCAAGTATGGTCTTGGTGTGGAAGCGACCACAACTATTGATGTGCGAAGAATGCTCTACGCTCAGCTCAGCCCCTCTCACTTAGAACCAGACCTACACGCAACCAATTCTATAAACAGCGGTAGTGACCTGCTCTCACTCTGTGTCGCCGGATTTGAGCACAAACCGCGCTATATACTAATAGACGGAAAATATGTTTCAACCATTCACCTGACCAGCTTACCTCTCGAAGTCAATTTCGGCTTGCTAGATAAGCTACTAGACAGCGACTGCGATCTATCGTTTTCTATGTACCTACGGCCCTGCAACATGCCAGCCTTAAAGAGACAAGCGCGTTTTCGCCTTAACTGCGAACTGAGCACGGCCGAAAGATATAAAGAACTGAAGACACCAGCAAATCACTTAGCGCACTTCAGAGCCTTTTGCGAGAGCGAAATGGCAGCCACTGGCATCGGCATCTCTGCCACTATTTACGCAGACAGTTTGAATGCTCTGGAATATCAAATGATGCGAGCACAAAAAGCAGTGCATCGCATGGGCGGAACAATCAATACCTCCTACGCCGAAGAGCTAGAGGCAATGATTTCGGGCCTGCCTATTTGTGAGGATATGGTGGCGGTTTCCCACACAATCACCTCCCAGGCAGCAGCCAAGTTCATTCCGTTTCTATAAAGAGAGCTTTACCATCATATACAGCGGTGGAACGACGGCGGTCTAAAGACTGCTCTAGTGCCACGGCAATAGCCGTAGATAGCCTTTGATAGGTTTCACACTCGTGTCACATTTGTGCCGCAAAGTGAAACCTATCGAAGCGCAACTAACTGCCCACCCCGCGAAGACAAGCGCTTCGAGAATCAACTTAGATGTTAATGTCAACTTCAATATCTAAATCTAAATCAATTTCAACACCAATCACCACCAACTTTAGAGGTACTGTCAAATGGACGAAGGCTACTTCATCAACAGAGACGCAAGAATGGCCGCCCGCGAACTGCGCGAAGGAGATGCCGCCGGTGCCGCCAGTCTACTGAGAGAAGACTGTCAACACATGAACCCCCGCGAGTTCGCCAGACTAATTCAAGAAACAACGCGCAACAGCGGCAACTGCACCCTAGCCGATTTGCAAATTGAAAGAGATGGTGATGTAGTAGTTCGCTCGCAAGACGGTAGGCGCTACAACGCCGGCTATCTGCCCCGCGAAGAAGCCTGCCGTTTCTTCCCACCACCACCAGTTGTAATTATTGATCGTCCTGAACATCGTCGGCCACCAGTTGTAATTATCGATCGTCCTGAGCATCACCGGCCGCCTGTTGTAGTCATGCCTAGACCAGATGTTCATTGCCCACCACCTGTGGTAGTTATGCCACGAACAGATTGCCCACCACCCGTTGTAGTTATGCCTCGGCCACACGACCAAAATAGACCGCCAGTAATAATTATCGACCGCGACAGAGATAGAGGCTGGCAGCCAGATCCATCACGCTTCCCCGGCAGACCACAAGGCGGCTACGAGAGACGCTCAGAAGGGCCCAGCGACACTATGATTGGAGTGGTTGGAGGAGCAGTAATTGGTGGTGTCATCGGTGATGGCAAAGGCAAGAACGGTGCCCTCAAAGGAGCTGTGATCGGCGGCGTGGCTGGCGGCATTCTTGGACATGTTTCAGATGAGATGAAAGAGAGGCGCTAAGTCGTTAAGAAGAAAAGAACAAAGCAGAAAAAGAATCAGAAACAAAAAAAACACAAAAAACTTCCCCCTGGTGTTGACGAAAAAAGAAAGAAGCGAGTGCTCGCTTCTTTCTTTTTTTGTGAATCAATGAAGTGAATGAATGAAGCAACGAATAGCAATTGACCTTGCCTATGCAACAATAGACCTATGCAGAAGTTCGAACCTATCTTCAAGTTCTTGAACAAACCACCCCGCTGGCTTGCCCTACTTTTCTGGTTCTATCCTTTTGTTTGGTATCTTGCAAGTTGCCCCCTGACGGCTATCCTAGAGCAAATGATGACAAAGAGAGCAATCCTCTATTACCTGCTAGTAGGCTTCCCTCTGCCTATTCTATTTCTATTAGTTACAAGCAAATGGTTCCTTACCCGCATCTTGCTCGTGGTGCCCTTCTGGTTCATTACTGTGAGCATTGTATTTGGCATGACCCAAGGAGCAGTCACCGCTGGTATTACCAAAGCATTCAGCTTAGTGACAGCGGGACCGTTTGAAACTCAGAAATGAACGTCGACCTATAACTTCAAGTAGAATTGCCGCGCTCAGGCAAGGAGAGAGGATGGCCTTTATCAACAAGAACATAGCCAAAATACTTATCCTAGTTGGCATTGCCTTTGCCATTTTTGCCTTTGTTGTCGGTGGCCCCCTTCCAAGTTCTCGGAATAAACTTACTGAGACTCAAGTAGGGTTGAACCACGAATTTCGTCAAAACCGGGAGCCCACAGCCGAAGAAAGAAAAGCTGGAATAGCGGCCTTGAAGAGGTGGAAGTCAGCAAATAGATACGAGAAGAACCGCATGGCAAGCGACATTGTGCTGAGCAAGGCACTGATTGGTTTGACCCAACTAGAAATAGTGGAGTATATGGGTACACCTGATGCTTTCGGTGCAGTCGACGATATTGCCCCAAACATCAGAACAACTGGATACAACGCTTGTGATAGCGAAAGCCAATGCGATTTGATGATTGAGTTAGAAGACAATGGAAAGACATCAGATGTCTATCTCGACGTGAATTATTGAGATATCCTGTTCATAAAGGTACGTGAGATACTAGGAAGCGTTAGGCCTCCAAGCTCTAAGAACAATGACAGACGACAATCCAAACGAACACAAATTTAATCCCAAAGCCGAGAGAAAATTTTCTTCTTCACTGGAACGGATATGCGGCATTTCGAGAGTAGTGCCTCGAGACAAAGGAAATAAAGAACATGCTAACGATGACACCACTAGCCATCTTTGCAGAAAACGAATACCAGCCCAATGCACACAGGTATAGAGTGCGCTTTCTACGAAACGAAAAAGAGGTTGATTTCACCTTTACGGTTACCGAACGTGAGTTTCCAGGGGTCAGGCCAGACGACGAAGAATTTTCCACAATAACCCTACAAGACCCATTGATGCCGAATCTACTGCAAGCAATACTCAATTTACACGAAGCTCGGCGCTCCTAGAAACTATACTTAGCGAAGCGATAGAGGGAGCAAACATGCTAACTATGACACCGCTCTCAATTGTTGCCGAAGGTGAATATAGCCCTAGCTTGCACAGGTATAGAGTAAAGTTCATAAGCGAAGGTCAGGAAGTTGAATACACCTTCACCGTAACAGATCAAGGTATTGCAGGAGTAAGACCAGACGACCAAGAATTTTCAGGTGCCACTCTACAAGATCCATTGATGCCAAAACTAATGCAAGCAATACTTTACTTCCATGAAGCTCGACGATACTAGAAACAATGCTGGGCGAACAGACAGAGGAAGCAAACGTGCAAACAATGACACCACTTGCAATCTTCGCGGAAGATGAATATGAACCAGGAATGCACCGATACAAAGTAAGCTTTGATCGCAAAGACAACAAGGTCGAATACACATTTACTGTTGATGCAAGAAGTATTCCTTGTGTGAGCGCAGACGATGATCAATTTTCTAGAGAAACCCTAACAGATCGAACAACCTCCAACCTCATGCAGGCTCTTCTGAATTTCCATGAAGCACGCCAATCGTAAGAAGCAGACGAAAGAAACCACCTGGCAAGTGACGTTGTATTGAGCAAGGTGCTGATTGGTTTGACTAAATTAGAAATAGAGGAATATATGGACATAACTGATGCGCTTGGTGAATTATTAAGTCCTACCTGCTGCCTTGGCCACAAGCAGAGCCGACACTAGTGCCTTCGAGTGGATACTTACCAGCTGCATATTCAGCGAAATTGCCATAAAGTTCTCTCACAGCAAAACCTTGCTTAGCAAGAAGTAAGGCTGCTTTGGTAGAAAGAGCACAAGTAATATCATAGGCATAAACAATAATTGTATGGTCTTTGTTTAGCGCTGTGGTGCTCTCCTGTAGTTGCTTCAAAGTCAAATTGATGGCGCCGGGAACATGACTAGCAGCATACAGCTCAGGAGTGCGCATATCGATAACAGTGATTGCTTGCTTTGATTCCACAGCAGATTTTAATAGCCCTGGCCCCATTTCGTAAGCAAGTTTTTGCTCGAAGTACTCGACAGCTTTCAACTGCTCTTTTGTTAGGCCTTCTGCATTTTGACTCTCGCCAATCATTTTATCTGCTCCGTCTTTGTTGTCTGTTTGGGTTTACGACGCGTCCAGCCACACCTAAGTGTGTGAGAAATGCGACCGTAGGCTTGATCATTTACTATCGGTATCTCTACCCAAGCGAAACGTGCCGTACCATAGATATAAACCGGATGATCCGCAGCATCTTTAGTTATAGCTTGTGGTTCGCCAAATAGCGAAAGAATTTCAGCGCGACTGCGACCTTCAGGATTTCCCATAGCAAATTTGAAGCGACCAATCTGCTTGAGCGGCGGATCGCTGAGCTTTGCTCGACCAGAAGCAATCTCATCAGGACGCATAGAAGCAAAACGAAAAATATTCCATTCACCCATGTCTCGCTGTTGAGCGCCAGATAGAAGAGCGCTGCCAATACACTTACTGCCATCAAAGACTAACCGAACAGGAACTCCTGAATGCCCAAAGTAATAGACCCAATTTTTCTTATACTTGTCGCTATCGCCCCAGACGAGAACCGGACCAGTTTTAACACTCGGCTCGCCTGCTATTTTGATAATTTCTACATCGTCTAGCCCTATTACTCGATCACGGAATTGTAGAGCAGCACCAGCCTCCGCTCTGCGAAAGCACTTGGACGCGCCGATATATTGAGATTCATAAAAATCTGTAGCGCCAGGATCATCATTCAATTCTTTGAATTTTTGATCACTAAGAGAAATAGCACCAAGAGATCCAAACTCGGCTGTGTCTAGAATTGAATGTTTCAATACTTCTGGTCGATAAGGCCCTGTAAGTGGAAGATCATGCTTATATTCGTGTTCAACACTATGGCCAAAAACGGCCTTAGTGCAATCAAAACCTCGGTAGGTCAGCTGCACCGGTATGCAATTAAATCCCACAGCTAGCTTAACGTCAGTTATAAAGGCCGGGTCAAGATTAGTCGGTCGAAAAGTATTGAACTTACCGGCTAAGGCCAACTTACACATTGTCTCAGCCAAATCTATTTCAGCAGTTTCATGTGCCAAATAATTGGCATCATAACGTACGTCCGAAAACCAAAAATAACCATCACCATAAAGTTTATCCAGATCAAAGGCACTCAAATCACCTTTAAAGTGCTCCCCAGCTCTAGTACCTAGAACTGGGTGAACAGAATAGTCCCGGGCCAGAACATTCCCAGAAGAAGAAGAATCAACAACTGCAGATTTTTCGTTCACAGACTTTTCCGCAATTTCACTTTTCTGAAAGCCTGAAGGATCCTTCAGATTTTCAGAAAGAGCCGCATTAAAAGGTACGAGTGCGAACGAAAAAGCCAATGTCGCCACCAATGAATCTCGAAGAGCTTGGCGAATCGATAGTCCGAAATTCAACATTAAGGGCACTTCTATTCAGTAATAATGCGATGAATAGTCGAATAGGCCTCATGCTTGCCAAACGAATTGCTGATAGTGACAGTAATCATTTCATCGCTGACATAGGCTTCTAGGTTATTGGTGCGGTCAAGACACTCGCCAATGCCTTCAACAAACCCATCGTCGAAAGCTATGCATTTGACGTTCTTCAAATGCTTCACTTTGTCTTGAATCTGTTTATAAAACTGATCCATGTCGCGCTCGGTTTTGCGAAAGACAAAGAACTCGATGTTATCGCGCACTTTGGTAGCAATAGTATCGGCCTTCTTCGCCGATACGCTGCCGCAGTCAACCCAAAGTACAATGTCGCCAGCATCATTGCGAGCAATTAAATCTGGCACCACATGCCAACCAGCATCTTCATCAATACGTGGTCGCTTTTTGATAAACATCAAATAGGCCAGAAGCTTGAGGGCAATGTGCGTACCGGCCTCATTATTGAAGGCGCCCAAAACCAGCTTCTCTGTGTAATCTTGCTTGCTATCGTTAGCTTGAATATTGAATGAATATTTCATCAGCTATTGACGATTTGTGCGAGCAAGATTTTCTAGTTGCGCTATTTGAGCTGCTTCTTTCTGTGCTTCTTGTGTCAAAGATAGTTTCTGGTAGCCAGCAAGCAAAGCCTTGTGCACTTCTATCCAACCAGGATAGAGCTCAGCTGCTTTCTTGAAATTCTCCACTGCTTCTTTGGCATTACCGCTGCGAAGCTGACCTTCGCCTTGGGCGAGGTAACCAGGCGCATAATAAGGGTTAAGCTCTAGGGCGCGCTTGCCAGCCTCAATGGCGGCAGCGTTCTCATTCTTAGCTAGAGCGACTTGAGCCAAACAGAGATAAGCTGGATAGCATTTCTCATACAAAGCTAGCGCGGCCTTGGCCGATGCTTGGGCTTCATCTAGTTTGCCTAGAGACAACTCAATACGGCCTTTTTCACAGAGCACACGGGCAGCAATTGCCGGGCTATCGGCTTTGCTAGCTTCAGCCAGTGGCACCGCTGGTGACACCGCCTCTAACGCTCCATTGAGGTTGCCCATAAGACGCAAGCAAGTGGCATTATATAGAGCATAAGACAAATTATCTTTGCGTTCGTCAGCCGGAATCTTGTCTAGTTGGTCTCGCGCCGCTGCACTCTTACCGGCATCAAGCAAGGCTTCGATAACGCCATAGCGGAAAGCTAGACGCCTGTCTTCAGGCAAGCCGTCAAGAGCTTTGGTGAGCACATCGGCAGAAGCCGAATTGAGATCACGCAGCATTTTGCTCTTAGCCAAAAGCAGTTCATCATCTTTGGTTGCACCCTTATCTCGGTAGACGGCAATCAAATTTTCGAACTGTGTGGCAGCGTCAGCGAATCGGCCTTCATCATAAAGCAAACAAGCCAGCGAGCGCATAACATCTAAGCGACTGGGCTCATCAGCTGAAGCACCAGGTGCAAGTTGTTGCAGAGCTAAGGCTGTTACAAATGCTGCTTCGGCCTTAAGATAGTCGTCGTTTTCAGCGTAGCAGAAGCCCAGTGCCACTAAATCTTTAACCGATCCAGGTACTAGATTGAGGGCACGAGTATACTCGGCAGCAGCTTTTCCATATTCTTTGCGAGTAATGTAGAAGGCGCCTAAAGAGCGGTGGGCAGTAGGGTCAGACTGGGCTAAGTTGGCTGCTTCTTTAAACTCGGCGATGGCTTTGTCTGATTGATTGAGCATCAATAAAACATTAGCGTAACCCAAGTGCAATTCTGCTTTTTTAGGATCGCGAGCAATTTGCTCTTGATACTGCGTCGCCACATCGTCATAGCGCCGCTCTTGTAAGAGCAGCTTGAATAGACGTTCACGAGCCTGCTGATTTTCTGGGTCAACTACTAGAGCTTGTTTGAAATTCTCTACCGCTTTATTTGAATTGCCAGCGGCTACGTTCATGTTGGCTAACTCAGTCAACTCAAAGGCTTTGTCTTTGCCGAGATGCACTGCCACTTGTTGGTCGACTATAGCTGACTCAAGATCGCCTTTCATCTTCTTCACAGAAGCACGGTTGCGGAAGAATTTTGCATTGCTAGCATCGTCAGCGATGGCTAAGTTCAGCTGCTCTAGGGCCTCATTCAAGCGCCACTGCTGAATATAGATTTGGGCAAGGCGAAAATGACTAGCACCATTCTTGCCATCAAGAACAATTCCTTCTTTGGCTAATTGAATCGCTCCATCAAAATCATTGCGACCAAGCTTGATGTCTATCAGCATGTCTCTACTCTCAGAACTAAATGGCTCTATTTTGAGAGCCTCGGCCAAAGCCTGCTCGGCACCGGCATTGTCTTTGAGCCAGCGCATGCGGAGGAAACCAATGGTGCGGTACGCCCAGGCAAAACGTGGATCAACTTCTGCTGTCTTCAACGAAAAATCAATAGCACGAGCGGCCTGACCCTTCTTGCCGCAAACGGCAGCGAAAGCAAAATTGTAGAGAGCGTCATTGTGGTTAATTTCAGGAACAGAAGCCAAACTTGCTTCAGCAGCGTCATTTTTGCCTTGGGCAATTTGATTGAAGGCTTTCACGACCATGGCATTGCCATATAGCTTACGGTCTTGGTCAGACTTAATGTCGGCCAAAGCTACCCGTTCACGATCTACTTGATCATTCAAGGCCTGCGATTGCTCAGGCTTGGCATTGAACATATAGGCAAAGGCCAGCCAGCCTTGACGATAAGAACGCTTGAGCTTATCGGCTTCGCTCTTGCCGCTCTCGGCACCAAGCTGCTTGTTCAATCTTTCGATCAGACCTTTCCAGTCGCCGGTATTAATTAGATGAATGGCAATAGAGTCTAAGGCCGAATTGGCAACAACTTCAGAAGCAGAAGGCTTCTCAACTTTCTTGGTTTCTTTGACTTCAACAGCTTTGCTCGATTCAGACTTGCCAGTTTCCGCCTTGCTAGTTTCTGTATTGCCCGACTCAGACTTGCTCGATTCTGATTTACTTGAATCGACGGCCTTCACTTCGTCTGCGGCAAAGGCTGCTGGTGAGAGCGCCGGGCTCAGTACACTCACCAGTGAAAGCAAGCTGAGCGATAGGGCCAGGCCTCGGTTAGGTCTTTGGTTTCGAGAATTTACTGGCGCTGAATCTTGCTGATTGGTCACTTTTCTAATCTCATTGATTCTGTTGATAATTTGCATTTTCACCTTACTTGTCAGCAGCTACACGAGCAGATGCTTCAAAAATCGAAAGCTGCATCACTTCTTCCATTGGTATATTGCGCAGACGTGGACCATCTAAAATTTTAGAGGCAACACCTTTCTTCTCCATCTGATTAATCAAATAAAGGGCTCGATCAATTATTTGCATGGGCAAACCAGCCATACGTGCCACTTGTACACCGAAGCTGCGACTAGCACCACCAGGTACAACTGAGCGAATAAACTCGACTCGGCCATCTTGTTCTTTCACCAATACTTGATAGTTGACTATCTGAGGGAAGAAGTTAGCTAAGCCATTAAGTTCATGGTAGTGCGTAGCAAAGATTGTCCGGGCCCGCACTTCTTTGGCCAAATACTCGGCCACCGACCAAGCGATAGAAACACCATCATAAGTACTGGTGCCACGGCCGACTTCATCTAGCAAAATCAATGACCGATTGGTGGCCGACAGACAACATTGAGTGGTCTCAGACATTTCAACAAGGAATGTCGATTGACCTTGGGTCAAGTCGTCCACTGCACCAATTCTAGTGAAGACGCGATCAACTAAACCAACATGGGCTTCTTTAGCGGGCACAAAAGAGCCAATTTGAGCGAGAATTACGATTAAAGCCACTTGACGCAAATAGCTAGATTTACCAGCCATGTTAGGCCCGGTCAATATCACTAATTGATTGTCGTCGCTTTCACCACACAAGCGCACATCGTTAGAAACATACTTACCCATGGGCAAGATTTTTTCTAAAACAGGATGGCGACCTTGCTTGATCAAAAGATTTTTGCCATCGTCAACTTGTGGGCAAACAAACTTTCTCTCTTGCGCTACTTTAGCCAGCGACAACAAAGCATCAAGGTTGGCCAGGTGATTAGCCATTTTGTGCAAATCAGCACCAAGGGCAGCCACTGATTGGCGCAGAGCCAAGAAGAGTTTGTATTCAACATCTGATTGGTTCTTCTCAGCGTTGAGAATTTTCACTTCGTACTCTTTCAAATCTGGCGTGATGTAGCGCTCTGCATTTGTCAGAGTCTGCTTGCGAATATAGTCAGCAGGAACAGCACCTTGATTGGCATTGGTGATTTCAATGAAGTAACCGAAGTTACGATTGAAGTTCACTTTCAAACTCTTGATGCCAGTGCGCTCTTGCTCTTTGCGCTGGAAGTCTTCTATCCATTGCTTGCCCCCACCAAGCAGTGAGCGAATCTCATCAAGCTCGGCGTTGTATCCACTGGCAAATATGCCACCATCGGTTAGTTCGCGTGGTGGTTCTTCAGCTAAGGCGTGGCGGGTCTTCTCACACAGCTCAACCAATGCCTGTGGAGTTATTTTGAGGGCACTTAAGTAGGGGCTCTGAGCTGTTTGCAAAAGCTGCGAAAGCTCAGGCAATACATCAAGAGAAACAGCGACAGCCGCCAACTCTTTTGGATTAATAGACTGCGAAGACATGCGCACAGCCAGGCGCTCTAGGTCAGAAAGGCGGCCAATCACCTCAACAATCTGATCGCGCTTGGTCGTCGGTTGCAGCAATTCTTTTATAGCTTCTTGCCGCGCTCTAATTCCTTCTACTGATAAAAGCGGCTTAAGTAGCCACTTACGCAGCATACGGCTGCCCATGGCTGTTTGTGTTTGGTCAATTGCCCAAAGCAGCGAACCATTGAAACTTCTATCTCTAGATGTTTCAGTCAGCTCTAAGTTTTTGCGAGTATTAGCATCAAGCACCAGGTAGCCATCAACTGTATAAGTCGAGATACCTTCAAAGAAGGGTTTCTGCCCACCCTGGGTGCGGTCTAGATATTCAAGAACGGCACCAGCGGCCCCGATTGCCAGAGGCATATCCTGACAGCCAAAACCTTCGAGTGTACTGACTTCAAAGTTCTGCAAGATGCGCCTTTGTGCTGGTTCGGTCTGGAAGAACATGGCCGGACGACCGCTAAAGCGGTATTGCCCAGCGATTACTTCAGGCACTTCTAAAACTTCTTTAGCGACAACTTCATCAGGGCCAGGCTTTACCAAGCGCAGTGGGGCCAAAATTTCAGCCGGACGCAGGCGGCCAAGCTCTAAAATTAGATTCTCTTCTGAGAGCTGGCTAACAAAAAATTCGCCACAAGAGGCGTCGACATAGGCCAATCCCCATTGTTCTTCGCTAGAAGCGCTAGAGCCAGAAGAGCGGCCAGCTCTAACAATAGCAGCCAAATAATTGTTGTCACGAGCAGGCAGCAAATGCGATTCAAGCACCGTTCCTGGTGTCAATATGCGCTTAACTTGCCTCTCAACTGGCCCCTTGCCCGCCCCAACTTCACCCACCTGTTCGCAAACTGCCACAGAGTATCCCTTGGCAAGCAATTTGCTGACATAGAGTTCATAAGAACGAACGGGTACTCCGGCCATGGGCACCCGACCGGCTGGGTGAGAAGACTCTGGTCGACCGGTGAGCGTGATGTCAAGCTCACGGGCGGCCACTTGTGCATCGCTATCGAAAGTTTCATAGAAGTCGCCCACTCTAAAGAAAAGCAAAGCGTCGGGATACTGCGCTTTGATATCCCAGTATTGGCGCATCATACCGGTCGACTTTGCCCCGTCTTTAGCGTCTTTGGCAACATTGGCAGGACTAGCAGAATTGACAGCATTGGCGACAATGGCGTCATTGCCAGTGTCTTCGCTTTCTACGGCCTCGCTGTCATTTGTCATTAGTGGCACTGCTGGCACATTCTGCGCCTTCGGTGCTTTCTGTACTTTTTGTACTTTCGTCAACGCGTCAACCTCGATAGTCGCACAAGCAACCAATATTACCGTTCAAGCTCGGCTAAGTTATTAAGCTTCTGGTAATATGGCTAGTCTTATATAAGGGTTATGCGGTCAAAAATATCGAGAATGCACAAGATGGTAGTCAACAATTCGAATTCAAGCCTTCCCATTCTGCTAAGCCTGGCTCTAGCTTTAGCCAGTCCAGCCTTGGTCAGTCCAGCGTTTGCCTTTCCTGGCAGCCCCAGTGCAAAAATGGCCACCGGCGCCCAACTAGAGAGCAAGAGCCCTCACGAGCGTGAGAAAACGGCCAAAGCCGACGATAAGTCATTAGATAAAAGCAAAGTTTTAGACAAGAGCAAAGACGCCAAACCAGCCGCAGACAAAAAGGAGCCAGCGAAAGCTGAGCCAGAGAAGAAGGAAGCAGCCAAGGCCCCAGAGAAAAAGGATGCCAAACCAGCTCCTGAGATTGTCATTGAAAACGTTATCAACGTTCCGGCCGAAGCTCTGACCGAGCATGCCAGCGAATATCTCAATAAGAATGTGCGCTTTGTCGCTAACTTCCAAGCCTATAGCTCACTGGCCCTTGACTACAAGCCGGCTATGCGACCAGCCAAAACCCACCTTTCTTTCTTGGTTTTCCGCAACAACAGCAAAGTTCCACTCTCAGAGTTGAAATTAGCCATGCCAATTCCAAAAGAAGATGATAAATCTCCCCAAGCCAAGCTTTTGAGTGAATTGAAGGAAGGCGACCAATTAGAAGTCACCGGTAAAGTATTTGCCACACCGTTAGATGAACCATGGGTAGATGTTCTCAAAATCAAGCGCTTGAAAGCAGCGGTAGATGAGAAAGAAAAAGAGAAAAAAGCATCTGCTGACTCAGCAACATCTAAATAGAGACTTTCAAAACGAAATAAGCAGCAATTTTAGTTAGCAGTTTTAACTTAAGGAATAGGCTAGATGGTTACTCCAGAATCGGCTTCTCAACTCAAGAATCTTCTCAATTCACTCAACGGCAAACACGGTATTCTTGGTTGCCTTTTAGTCGGACGTGATGGCTCAGTGGTAAGCAGCAGCTTGCCTCCTGAAGTTGATATCTCCACTATCGGTGCTCTTTCAGCTACCCTCTTCTCGAACAACGATGTCTCTATTCAACGCATGAACAGAGGCAACTTGATACAAATGACACTGCTTACAGATCAAGGCATTTTGCACTTCTATGAGGCTGCTGGCCATTTCTTAGTGGTGCTTACAGCCAAGGGACAACGTATCAATCTTGAAGGACTGATTAGATCTGTTGAAGAACAGGGTAGATCACTAGAAGGGATACTGAGCTAAGCATCACTCTGCGGCAGCAAACTTGAGAAAACAGAGGCCTTTCATGCCAGCGAAGAAAGCTGCGACCATCAAAATTCTCTCTCTGGCAATAGCTTCTAGTCTCGCCATTTCTTCCATTTGCTCTTATCCACAAGCAGCCTATGCAGCCCGTTTTGTTGACATGACTGGCAACTGGACTGAAAAATATGTCAACCTGCTTTCTGACGATGGCGTTATCGGCGCAGAACCCGACGGAAAATTTCACCCTAAAGATCCAGTCACCAGAGCACAGCTAGCTAGTTGGCTTGTCAAAATCTTAGGTCTTGAAAATCAGGCAGTGCCAGACAAGCCAACTTTTCCTGACGTAAAACCAACTGACTGGTATTACAAAGCAGTCGAAATT
Organism: bacterium Ga0077546; assembly: GCA_943369735.1. Taxonomy (GTDB): domain Bacteria; phylum Cyanobacteriota; class Vampirovibrionia; order Obscuribacterales; family Obscuribacteraceae. The sequence continues at coordinate 179,630 of CALROJ020000001.1, read as the reverse complement.
ATTTGCAAGAACAACTACATTGCTGGCTACCCAGACGGTTATAGACCAAAACAATTTATGCAGCGCGGCGAAATGATTTCGATTATTGCCCGCGCCCTCGGAACCAGCACACCTGACGATGGCACAATTGCCAAAACACTAACCAAGTTTACGGACAAAAGCAAAATTCCAGATTGGGCTAGAGCAGGAATTACTCAAGCTGAACTGGCTGGTATCTTAATCAATCAAAGTGGCGATACCACAGTAGATGCCGCTGAAATTGCCTCAAGAGGCGATACCGCAGCCATTCTAAGCAAACTGAGTGAATACAAAAAACGTCAAGCTGTCAATCAAGCTTTGAGCAATCCTCGCAGCCAGCCGAAGTTTCAAGCTGAGACCCCTGTTGCTCAGACCGAAGTGCCAAGCTACCAACAACCCAATCAACAACAGCCTCCCGCTCAAAATTATCAACCTTTGCCTCAAGGTGGCTGGCAGGGCGGTGTTCAACATCAGAACATGGGACAACCTGAAAGTTTCGGCTCTGTGCCACAACAGCCCTATCAACAGCCCATGCAACAACCGTATCAACCTCAAGGTGCTCCGCCTCAATACGGTCAGGCCGGTGGCTACCAACAACCACCGCTATCAGGCAGAGTAATGACAGTTGGAGCTGGCACCAAGTTTCAAGCCTCGCTCAAGAACACCATGGACTCAGGTTCTACTCAGCCTGGAGAATCTGTCGAAGCCACCTTACCTTCTCCCATTTATTCTGGCGGAGTGGAAGTGGTGCCAGCTGGCAGTTTGCTCATTGGCCAAGTAAGCAATGTGGTTTCGGCTAAACGCTTCCGCTTTGGTGCCAATGGCAAAATTGATATTCGCTTCACCGCTATCCAAACTCCAGATGGTAGACGCTTCCCCCTATCGGCCTCAGTAGACGGCTCCGAGGTGCGACTGACCGGTGGCAGTACAGCAGGCAGAGTAGGTAAAGGCCTGCTCACAACCGGTATCGGAGCTGGCGGCGGCGCAGCCCTAGGTACAGGCCTGGGCGCCATTGTCGGGGCGACATCGGGCGGCCAAGTCGGCAGGGCGACAGGAATGGGTGCAGTGTTTGGCACCGCTATTGGTGCGGGCGTTGGCCTAGTAGGTGCCGGCGTGCGCAAAGGCTCAGAAGTAATATTTCACGCGGGAACGCAGCTGCCGGTGCAGTTAGACGAGACCATGCAGGTTTCAGCGGCTGCAGCAGTAGCGCCCTATTACGCTCAGCCTCAACAACAAGGCTATCCGCCACCGCAACAAGGCTACGCTCCTCAGCAACAGGGTTATGGATATGCGCCGGCTCAACAGGGTTATCCAGTTCAGCAGCCGGGCTACCCGCCAATGCAACAAGGCTATCCAGCTCAGCAGCAGGGCTACCCGCCAATGCAACAGGGCTATCCGCCGCAGCAAGACTATCCAACTCAACAACCCGGCTATCCGCCGCAGCAATAGGGCTTAACCTCAGCAGCAAGGCAATCAACCGCAGTTTTAGCGGCAAAGGTGAGCGCTGCGAAGGCCTGCTTAGTGCTAATCTCCGCCCCAACGACGATTGCGCTTAGCAAAGTCGACCATAGCTTGATCGAAATGCTCCGGTGTAAATTCAGGCCAGAGCACTGGCGTGACAAATATCTCAGTATATGCAGATTGCCAGAGCAAATAATTACTCAAGCGCATCTCGCCCCCGGTGCGAATCAATAAACCCGGATCAGGGATGCCGCTTGTATAGAGATTGCTAGAAATCATTTCTTCGCTTATCTCTTCTGGTTTAATTTTCCCGGAAGCGACGTCAGCAGCGATTTTGCGCACGGCATCAGTAATTTCTAATCGCGCACCATAATTGATGGCAACCTGCAAACTTAGACCGGTATTACCAGCGGTATCTTCCATGGTCTTGTTCATAGACTTAAGAAGATTGCTCGGCACTTTATCGAGTTGACCAAGAAAGCGCAATCGCACACCATTGTCGGATAACTCTTTAAACTCTTCAGTCAAGACACGACCGAACAAATCAAAAAGATAGTTCACTTCTTCAGAGCTGCGCTGCCAATTTTCTGAAGAAAATGCATAGACAGTCAAATACTTCAGACCCCGACTGCCAACATGGCGAACCAAGCGCTTGAGGCTCTTAACGCCTTCTTGGTGGCCTTTTAGCCGGGGATAATGGCGCAGGTCCGCCCAGCGCCGATTGCCATCCATAATGATAGCCACGTGCTCAACAGGCAAGGCATCAAGTCCTTCAGGGGCGGCCTGAGTGCCATGTTCTAATTTGCTAGCTTTGGAAATTTTTGTCCGATGCAAGGCTTTCACGTGTAAACTCACTACTGCTTGCCATTTTAGCGCTAAGAGATACGCTCGTCTAAGTTAATTGCGATAGGCAAAGCCTGGTATTTTAGACTAGTTATTTAATAAACCCGGTTGCAAGAGAGAAAAAATTGTTCCTGAAACCAGATTACCTGATTAAAGGTGATATTACCGATATCGACTTAGATATGCTGAGCCAGGTAGGCATAAAGGGTCTGATTTTAGACCTCGACAGTACCCTAGTTGTACCCCACTCGGCCGAACTTTCAAAAGAAGCGGGAGCCTGGCTAGAGCACGCCTGTGCGCGCTTCAAAGTGGCAATAGCCAGCAACAATAAAGATGAAGTCTATTTAGACCAGATTCGCAAGATCCTCACCATTCCAGTCATTGGTAAAGCGGCAAAGCCAAGCAGAAAAGCCTTTCGGCGGCTTCTGACCGACTTCGACCTAAGAGCTGAACAGGTAGCTGTAATTGGCGACCGGCCTCTGACCGATATCTGGGGAGGGCAGCGGGCAGGCATGAGAACCATCCTGGTAGGAATTCTCAAATGCCAAAAAGAGCCAGCCTGGAAAAGCAGGATTCGCAATTTAGAGAGAGTCTTCATAAGAAGCAATTAAAAATCACTAACAAGGTGACCCCACTGGCAACGGTTGAGTTGCAAGGAAGTGGTGTAATATTGACGGGTGCTTAAGGCTAACATTGAGATTGTAGGCATTTTCTTATGAGGCTTAGTACAGCCCTCGCAGTTTTGCTAGCGTCAACCTGTTCTTGCCCGTCACAGGCCGAGAGCAGACGGTCAGTATATCTTTCGTCTATAGCCGCACCTTTACCGGTGACCGTACCAGGCATAAAGCCCACAGTACAATCACCGCAATACTCTAAGCACTTTGAGCAAGGTCTAGCCTTCAAAAAGAGCGGCGACACAAATCGTGCTCTAATCGAATTTTTGCAAGCAATTAAAGAAAATCCCCGTTGCACAAAAGCATTTTACGAACAGGCCTTGCTCTTCCGTCAGAAAGGCTATCCCAAATTAGCTGAGTCAAGTCTTTGCCAGGCCTTGGCTATCGACCCATCCTTTAGAGATGCACGAATCTTACTGGCAGCAGTACGACTAGAAGCTGGCAACACTGGTGGTGCGGCACAAGAACTAACGCGCTCACTGGGCCTAAGCGCTCCACAAAGTCAATTGCAAATTCCAGGGCAAACTCAAAAACCGATTTCACCGTCAGCGACAGCAGCTAAGCCAGCAATAAAACTAGCACCGCAGACAACACTACAAGTAACAGCGCCCGAAACAGAATCAATAAAGCCCAAAAGCGGTCTTCAGTTTATTCCCGAAGATAGTGCCAGCGGCTATAAATTAAGCAACAGCAACTCCAAAGATAGCGCTGCTAACTCAAAAGTCACAGCAATCCGCGCAACAAAGCAAATCGATAGCGATGCCTGGGCCAAGAGACTGAAATATCTGAGCGTACATGGAACAGGCACACTAAAAGCCGGCGAAGCATTTATGTTTTCGGAAGAGACCGGCGAAGCCGTAATCTTTTTGACAGACGGAACACGCATTCGTCGCATTATCTCGCAGCCACAAGATACCCATGAGCTAGTCAAAGCTCGGCGCCCCGACATGCTAATACCGGCAGACTTACTCTACAAACTTTCCACTCTAGGCAAGCTTGTTGCTGGCGATCCGTCTGCCTTGATTGACACCAATGCCAGTGAAAATCCTGACGCAGAAACTTCCCAGAAGAAAGAATATTTTGATGCTGACTTAGACAGCGAAGATCAAGCAGAAGATGCCACAGCCAAAAGAGCCCGCAAACATAAGCCCGAGAAAGGCACCCTGGGCGAGTTAATGGACAGCAATGAAGAGACAGATAACTCAGACAATAAGTTCACCCACAAAGCGATCTTAGAAGATTCGCCCCGCGACAAAGCTTCCTCACCAATCATTCCTAATGATGCCACCAAAGGTCCGAACATGGACAGCACAGAACCATCATCAATGAAAGATTTCAACAAAGATCCAGTCAACGATTCGTTGATGGACAAAACCCAAAAACTATTCGGCTGGTTCAAGAAAGCACTGCACTTGCCATAGCTCGAAGACTAAGGCAATGGGCTAGCATTTACTAGCGCAATCCATCTAAGATCCACTGATTGAACGAGTCAGGGAAAGTATCCATAAAGTTGTGGCCACCAAGACTAAAGACTTTTAGAGTTGAATTGGGCACTTGCTTATGAATTTTCACGGCATAGTGGCAAGGTGCCACTGGGTCAAATCGACCAGCAGCAAGATGCAGAGTGCATGCTAATTGTGGCGTACGATCAATAAAATCAACTGTTTCGAAATTGAGCAAAATTTGCTCAAGAGCGTGCCGATTAGTGTCAATTAGAGTGCGTGGCCGCCAAGCCCAACCCTTATGCATATTAGAGCGCTTGATATAGTCATAGAGATAAAGCATGAAGAGCTTAAAAATATACGAAACCGGCTTGAGCACACGCCCGGGCAAACCGGCAGCGAGAATAGCCGCGAACAACTCTGGCCTTTGCTCGGCCAAGGTGACACTAATTATTGCTCCTAAAGAATGACCGACAAAAGCAGCCGGAAATTTTATATCTGAGTTTTCCAGAGTTTCCAGCACATCGCTAATATGCACATCTAAGTCAGTGTGTTCTTGCGGCTCAGCCGATAAGCCGTGCCCCCGCAAATCAACGACAAAACATCGGTAGCCATGATTAGTGAAAAAGCGCACTTGTGCTTGCCACATTTCACCAGCTGAACCAGTGCCGTGTATGAAGATCAAATCAGGAAGATGATCAATACGTTGTACGGGTTCGAATTTTTGCAGGGAAAGAAGCAAGGGACTACCTGACTATTGCATTGTGCCAATCAAACAAACAGACAGCACATATTATGAAGAGCTAGAACTTCTTGAGGGCTGCAATCTACTCTTAAAATTTGCTGTTTCAATTTCTCCAACGGCAATACCAATCAGTGACTCAGAAATATTGAAAATGGCATTGACTTGATCGAGCTGGTGTTTGAGCGGCAGAGGCTTCGCTTCAAGATCGCGCCGACAAGTCATTTTCTCAACGACGCCAACAATATCATCAGCCTTCTCAATGGCAGTAGCTAGACCTTGCTCCACAAGCATTCTCGCCGTGCCATACTCTTGTGGCATTGGCGTAGTAATCATATCAATAGCCATAGGAAGGCGGCGGGCAACACCCTCAAATGAGGTTAGGCCACCAGCTTTAGTCACCATCAAATCACAAGCAGCCATAACATCGGCCATAGAATCATGAAAGGGCAGCACCGCTGTTGGTATCGGCGACTGCTTAACTTCTTTCTTCAAAGACTCATACAATTTGACATTGTGACCGCAAAGAAATACCACTTGAACTTTGCGTTTGACAGCTTTAAGCGCACGATAAATGGCAATCATATTGCCACCACCGGCCCAGCCAGAGTTGATGCAAATAGTAGGCAAGTCTTTGTCTAAGCCTAGCGACTGACGAAACTCTTCAGGGCTGCAACTAGGAGGGCTAATGAAAGAAGGATGAACAGGCATTCCCATTATGACGATCTTAGATGGTTCAACGCCAAGCTCAATCAGACGCTGTTGGGCTAAATCGTTCGGGACAATTGTTAAATCGGCATCGTGACAGGCCCAGCCACTCCAGAAATCGCCATTGGGGTCGGTGACCACAGTGACAAGCTTGGTTTGACTGCGTAGACCACTTTCGCGCAGACCACGGGCGATGTATTGATTAGACATCGGGTGCACCGAAACAACCAGATCGGCCTTCATATCATGCAGTGTCTTAACCACATAGGGCCGAGTAATCATCCAACCAAATTTTGAATCATTCGGCTTAATGGTTTCAATGAACCAGTAGTAGTACTTCATCGCCGACTGCTGATGGCGCAGAAGGTAGTTGTAAATCTGGACAAAGCTTCGATTTATGGGATGGCTGTTTTCTACAATGCTGTCAATCTGCACATCAACGTCGTAATGAGCGAACCTTTCAGCCAAGACTTTTAAAATTCCAGCTTGCAAAGCTTCAGTAGCGCTACGATGCCCGCCTCCGGTATCAGAGAAGAACAGGCCAATTCGCACAGGCTTTGTCTTATTAAGCTTGGTGTTTCCGTTCAAAGGATTACATCCACTGAGAAATTAGGTAGCAACCAATTGGGAGTGCCAAATGCAGCACAAATATTCTGATAGAATGGGACTTCGCGAGTATTCAGCTCAAGAAAGCGCTTCCATCTCCCTGACATTTCCAAGTAATAATGTACCATCAAAGTTGGCTCTCACGTAGTAGAACGAACTCCAGAACTAGCTCAGTTCATCTTGGACCGCAGTTCAAGACCTGGGCCTTAAGCCTGGCACTACTGGCCACTTCAGCCACTTCTACGGCCCTAGCAAGCCCGGCTCGCTTGACGACCCCCCAAGATGTTTCACAGCCTTCAAGCGTGCTTTATGGCTCCGTTAGCGACCGCTTCGCTAGCCTGCCTGCCGGCAAAAAACAACGCAAGAGACCGACCGATGTCAAGATTTACGAATATGACCAAAAGCCTCTAGGAGACCGCAGTCCGCTACTTCTTGTGCATGGACTTCGGGGCGAATACTATCCCTATTTTCGCTGGCAAAAAGTAGCCGACAAGCTAGCCAAGAGCGAAGTCTTTAGTAGCAAGTACAAAATTTATCTTGTGCGCTATTCCAGCCTTGATCGCTTTGACCAGGTTCTACCAAAATTTAAAGATGCCCTAACCTCGCTTTACAGTGCGACTAAGCAACGGCCCATCACAATGATGGCCTTGAGCATGGGTGGAAATATTGCCTATGAGTCATTGACCGATCCCAATATTGAGTCAAAAGTACGTCTGCTGTTCACTATGGGAACACCTTTCCATGGCTCCCCCCTGTTTTGCAAAGACTGGATGAACTACACAGTCTATAAAAGACTGTCTTGGCCGTGGACTCGCATAGATCACAACCTTTCCTATCGCTTCTATTTCGACCGCAATCCTATTCTGCGACAAGATTTAGCCTGGGATAACGCGGATGAGGCCATTCCTGAAACTGGTAAATTCAAATCTAGATTGCCCTTTGGACCAAAAGGCACTCTCACTGTGGGCGATACCATTAATTCTCGCCTAACTAAAGTAAATAGCGTGCCCGTTGATCGCAAGAAACTAATCACCTACGGTGGTTACATTGTGAACCCCTACTTAGCACCGGGTTTCAAACGTTACGCCGAAACCACAGCTTTCTATCCAATGTTTTTACTGTCTAATTCTTTTCCCGCTCACTTTGGTCGCGAGCACCCCGTTTTAGAATTTCTCAATCGAGACATCACAAACATTCAAGTTTCGAAAAAAATAGCTAAACAAGCAGGAACACCGTTCGTCTATGTATTGAACGACGGTATTTGCCCAGTTTCAAGCGCCATCTTCTTACCTAACGATGTTGCTCGCACACAATTTGTGGCTAAAGAAACCGATTTTGAAAAAGTAAGAGACAAAGTCAATGTCGGCAAGGCCAGAGTTTTCCGCAACGTTGATCACTTAACTTTCATCGACGGCGTCAGACCCCTCAATCCAATTATTTCGGCCGTGAATAGTCAATTCAAAGATGAACTAAACCCACAAGATGGCCAGAAAGACATATTTGATTGGATCCTAAGTGACTTGGTCAACTCAGATCACATCGGCGGCAGCTTAGCCAAAACCAAACAAGTACCAGAACCGGTCAAGACTGCTGCTGAAGACTTGACGTCGACAAAAGACTCTGTGGCAAAGGAAGGCTCTTCGTCACAGGTAGATTCCTCTGTAAAAGTAGAGTCAGAAGTCAAACAAGAAGCAGCCGCTGGAACCACCGCTGCTCAATAAATGACTTATCTTACTTAATCTACTTAACTTTGCATTGACGCTGGGGCTTTTTGCCATTAGCATGGAATTCTTATGTTTAGCTACAAATCCGCCAGCAATAATAACGACAATAATGATTGCCTCCAGAATCTGGTTGCACTCGTAAGACAATGTCGTAGTTAAGTTAAACAAAACAACGAAGAAGTCATCGACCGCAGCCAACCAGGTTGCGGTTTTTTGTTTTGGGAGAAATTATGGTTACGTCAATCAAACTAATAGAAGCGGCCACGCTTCTAGCTCAGTCGGCAAAAAACAGCGAACACGGATCCGTGGCAGATTCTGGTAGAGATGCAGCAAAGCCTGGCGATAACATAGTGCGCATTAAAGGTCACCTGCAATCAATGCGCGACCTTGGCCAAATTATGTTTTTGATTGTGCGTGACGCGTCCTCAACCATACAGGTGGTGGTAACAGAAGCGACCTTGCAAGAGCAACTGCGACTTTTGACCAACGAAACCCCATGCTATTTCGAAGGCTATTTGCAAGCACAGCAAGTGAAAAAGAGCAAAGAATCTGCACAAAAGGCAGCCGGAGAAAATGCTCAAACTGGCTCAACGCCCATTTCTCAAACTACCGGTGTGGAGCTAGTGTTGGCAAGCGTAGAGCCGCTGGCCTCGGGCTTGCACGTGCCACCAATTGAGATTGGCAAGCAAACTAAAATCGACAACTTGTCCACTTCGACATTGCTCGACTATCGGCCACTAACCTTGCGCAACGAAAAAGTTAGGGCAATCTTCAAAATAGAAGCCGAAATACTGAAAGCCTTCCGCCACTATTTGAACGGCGAAAATTTCATTGAAATCCATTCGCCCAAAATCGTCGCCACTGGCACCGAAGGAGGAGCCCAGTTATTTAAAATCGACTATTTCGGAAGAACGGCTTATCTAGCCCAAAGCCCGCAGTTCTATAAGCAAATAATGGTGGGTGCTTTTGAACGAGTTTACGAAGTAGGACCAGTCTATCGCGCAGAAGAGCACGACACCACTCGCCACTTGAACGAGTATATTAGCCTCGACATCGAGATGGGTTTTATCGAATCAGAACAGGACGTTATCGCCATGCAAATTGGCTTGCTGCGCCATGTTATGGAGCATGTAAAAGAACATTGTCAAAAAGAGCTGGCGATGTATCAAGCAGTGGTACCAACCATAGGCACCACACTGCCGCAAATTAGGCTAGAAGAAGCGCAAGAGCTTCTAGCCAGTAGATACGGATGGAAAAGCGCATCAGCTGACCTCGACGGCGAAGGCGAAAAGCTTCTCACTAGCCACTTTGAAAAGGAAGAAGGCATAGATATGGTTTATGTCACAGACTATCCACACGCAATCAGACCGTTCTATGCCATGCCAGGCGCACCACTTGCCAGCGGCGGAGCCGGGTCGAAGAGCTTCGACTTACTTTTTCGCGGCCTAGAAATCACTACCGGCGGCCAGCGTATTCACGAATATGAGCAACTACAACAGTCTATTGCCAGTCGCGGATTGAACCCCGAAGACTTCAACGACTATTTGCTTTGCTTCAAACATGGCATGCCACCGCACGGCGGACTGGCAATTGGCTTGGAGCGGCTGGCAAAGCAGCTGTTGGGCTTGCCTTCGGTGAAGCAAACTGCGCTCTTTCCCCGAGACATAAACCGCATATCGCCGTAGAAAATCACGCGAATGAAGTCTTCAAAAGCTTCATTCGCGGCGGTGACTATTCGCTGATTGAATGTGCCTTGGAACTGGTGGCTACCTGGGACTTCCTTCCAACCAATTTTGACTGATTCAAATTCTCGGCAATTTGATCAATCAAGATTTTGCCACCAGAGCCATTCATGTGCACTGGATCCTTGAAATTACTGGCGACAAATGTTTTACCATCATTTAGATCCAGCAATCCGCAGCCTTGTTCAACAACTGTCTGCTTCAACAAGCTTAGATACTGATCGTATGAGCCTTGCGGCATCAAGGCCATATTGGCAGGAGTAAGAGGCATGTTGACCAGCAAAACTTCAACGCCCTCGGACTTCAACTGACTTATCATCCGCCTGAAATACTCAGTTTGAATTTTGAACATTGACTGATTGGCACTCTTGAAGCGCTTCTTGTATTCACGACTATTGTCTTGCCAGGGATAAAAAGCATTAGGCTGCAAAGCCACCATACCCTCAGTCACTTCGGTGCCACTAAGAGCTGCATCCGGATTTGTATCGGGCTTAGAGGCAGAGCTAGTTCCAGCATCAGAAGCGGCAGAAGCCACAGCTGAGTCATTGCCAGACTTACCTACACCATCAGAATCAAGCATTTCAGTCACGCCCGCACTAATGGCATCGCCAGCCATAACTTGAATTTGCAGCCTTTTGCCTAGCAAATAAATGTATTTGTCAGCTAGATATTGACCTCTGTTGAAAATACTAGGCATCGACAAAGGCAAGAGCGAATCAATTTCGCTTTCTGTTTTATAGCGAGAAAAATAATGATATGCCGGTGTAGAAGCGGCGCACTCTACGCCAGAATCAATGAAATCGCGCAGCGACAAACCAAATATTGCCACCTTCGGTTTGCGCTCTTTAGAGAAAAGCGAACTGACAATCATATAGTGATCGGAAATCATGCCACCAGGCAAGGCGAAATTAAAACACTTGAGTTGCAGGCCGGTCTTTTCTGCAATTTTCGCTTGCAAATACTGCGAATAAGGATGGACAACCGGATCAATTGTGACATTAAGGTAGTCAGCGTCGCGACAGGCTGTGGGAATCATCATCAACGACGATCCAAACAGCACTGCATCTGGTGCCTGCGCTCCAGCCATAAAATCACGTGTGCGATGACTTTCCCAGGTGGGCTTTGTTGGGATGCGATCAACAGACATGGGACGGAGAGGTTGCCAAACAAACAGACCGGCATTGACCACGGCAAAAAGCCCCAAAGACAGTAAAAATACACTGCCTTTTGCTGTTCTAGAATTTGGCCCAGTCATTTGCATAGGGCTAAGGCTAGCAGCTATTTACAACTTTATTCTGAGAGCCTGCTTAGCTTTAGCGCTTTAATTAATTAAGACAGGCCTCGACGGCGTCAGCCATTTTGGCAGAGGCCCCATTAGCCAGCTTCAAGAAAAGCGATGGTTCAATTAACTCAAGTTCAAGCAGGCGCAACGAGCCATTGCCATCGGGAATAATGTCGACTCTGGCATATAGCGGCTTTTCGTTCAGTGCAGCCAGAGTTTTATAGCCAAAGGCAATCTCTTCGGCCGTGGCCTGAACCTGGGCCTCCCCGGCCTCTCCTGCCACAGCTAGGTGCTGAAAAGCAGTCTTGCGAATAGCATGACTAAATTCACCATCAATGAAGGCCAAAGCTCGCTCACCGTAGGTTTCTACTTCGGCGAGAAAGGGCTGCACCATGACACAGTAATCTCGAGCTAACTGGTTAATATGCTCTAGAGCAGAGTCTTGGCCAGCGCTTGTACTCAAGTCGAATTTTTTCACACCAAAAGTAGATAGCCCAATTGATGGCTTTACTACAACGACTTTGGAAGTCTTATGAGAAAAGCTTTGTAGTATTTCGGCAAAGGAAGAACGAGTAAGTTGGTCAGCACCTTCTTCTATGTAGTACGTGGGAACGCAGTCGATACCGCGCGCTGAAAGGTCTTTGAGATAGCGCTTATCTGAGTTCCACTGCACAAGCTCCCACGATTTTTTCAAAATACTATGGGCAGCAAGACTCTTCAGCCACGCCATAAACTCACTGTGGTGCAAATGGTAATCCCAGGTTGAACGCAAGACCACAAGCCGGGTTGATTGAAAGGGAAAGGAACGATCACGCCAGTCAGCAAACGAGCAGTTGTAACCGCGCTTTCGCAAAATTTCGAGGGCGTCGAGGTCATCAGGATCGCCCTGCTTGAGATCACCGTAAGTAACGAAAACAATGTCCAGAGCAGGTTTCAAGATGCACCTCCGATATAGCGATTGAGCATTAACTGGATATTATCAAAAACGGACCACTATTAACTTTCTAATCCGGACATACGCGCTTATACTTCTGTTACGTGGAGTCTTCATATTTCCCTAATAAATGAAGCACCTGATCGGTGCGGCAGAATTGTTTGGCGTGTATGAGGAAAACCTTGAATCAGTGCGATTTGAAAATTATAAGAGCCTGCTTCCCCCTAACCAAACTATCCACTTAGAGATCCCAGGGTATCAACAATCGGCATCGCGAAATAGTCGCTGTTCTAGTGACTGTTTTAACACGCCCAATTAGAACAGTAAGAACTAGAACATATATAGCTAGAACGGACATAGCTAAAACATAGCTAGCACTTAGCGAACTAGAACACTTTGTCAGACGGACTAGGATGAAAAACTTTGGAGGTTTATCCCTATGCGTATTGAACTCTTGTATACACCTGGTTGCAGCAACTACAAGAAAGCCCTCAGCACCCTTGAATACATCATTGCCGAGGAACGGCTACCGCTACCAGTTGAACTTGTCGAGAACTGCGCAAACGAAGAGGGAGAGCCAACGGTTCGTATAAATGGAGTATTGGTCAATAAAGCTGCGGCAAAGTCGCAGCATTGTCTCGAGCATGTGCGTGAAGCGATCAGCCATAAGTGGCATGAAGTAAACCTGAGTCCTCTACTCACGGCCTAAAGAAACGACGCAGCACGCAAAGACAAAGAGACCCGCCAAAAGCGGGTCTCTTTGCCTATTCTAATTGTCTTTTAAAGGTGCAAGAACTTCGAGCCCGTTATCATTGACCTACGGCCCAATACGAGGGCTTGGTTTCCAATGCTTGATGCATGCAAGTTGTAGCTTTCTAATGCTCTTTAACACCTTACAATACGCTCTCTTTCTGCCGCTAGTCTTCGTACTGTTCTGGGTTAGCCCGCAGAAATGGCGCGTCTGGATTCTGCTGAGCGCCAGCTACATTTTCTACATGACCTGGAAGCCAATATTCATTTTGCTCATTCTTGGGCTGACGCTGGGCAATTACTATCTAGGCTTTGCTGTCCATAAATCAGAAAAATACAAAAAGCGCTGGTTAACCCTAGCGATAGTGCTTAATTTAGGCACCTTGGCATATTTTAAATATGCATACTTCCTCTGCGAAACAGCCAATCAATGCCTGCAGCCACTCGGACTGCCAGCGGCTAGTTTGCCATTCAAAATAATTTTGCCTCTAGGCATTTCCTTTTTTGTTTTTGAATTCATTCACTATGTTGTCGATGTCTACCGCGGTCACCAACCGATCAAGTCTTTTCCGGCATTCGCACTGTTTGCCTCTTTCTTTCCCACACAAATTGCTGGACCAATCAAACGCTTTCAAGACTTCATCCCTCAGTTTCTAGCTCCAGCCAAACTTACTATCAAGCAATTTGATACTGCTATTTCACTCATTCTGCTGGGTCTATTCAAAAAAGTTTTGATTGCCGACAACCTCAGCTTCTTTGTGCAAGGCGGCTTCTCCCAACCGCAGCTCTTCTCAGGCTTAGATCTTTGGATATTCGCCTATGCTTTTGCTTTCCAAATCTATTTTGATTTTTCAGGATATACCGATATCGCTCGCGGGTCGGCTAATTTATTTGGCTACAAAGTACCTATCAATTTCAACCTGCCATATCTAGCTAGTAACATCTCCGACTTCTGGCGACGCTGGCATATTTCGCTATCTACCTGGCTAAGAGATTATTTGTTCATTCCTCTTGGTGGTTCAAGATTGAGTAAATGGCTCAACTATCGCAACTTGATCATCACCATGACTCTAGGTGGCCTCTGGCACGGCGCGGCCATGCACTATCTAGTTTGGGGTTTATACCAAGGCATCTTGCTTGTGGCTCACAAAGAGTTTCAAGCTTTTAAAGAATCACAAGCTTGGCTCAAGAATGCCTTTGAGACAAAGCTTGGGCAAGTAGCTTCAATAGTTTTGACCTTCCATGTAGTCTGTATTGGCTGGGTATTTTTCAGAGCAGAAACCAATGCACTAGCCTTGCAAATGCTAAGCAAAATGCTGACTTTGGCCCCTACAATCGAACAAGTAGCAGGCCAGACAAAAGACGTGGCCATGCTGCTGCCAACAATTAACTACCCTCTTATATATCCATCAGTGTTTCTGCTATTGCCGCTGCTGGCCCTAGCTCATATTGCCATGGGCTACATCAACAAAACCAATTTGATTGAGCGAGCCCCTAAGCTCGCTAAAATCGCTTGGTGTTGTGCCATGATTTTTGTTGTCCTTGTCTTCTCTCCCGATAAATCGCCCCGATTCATTTACTTTCAATTCTAACTATGACTGCTGACGACAAACCAAAATCACTTCCAGCCACGCTACTAAGCAGTTATGTAGTCTGTGCCGCCTTGCTATTCGTTGGCCTTGAAGCGCTAGGCAGCGCCATCAACACTTACTCACCCCAAACAATGGCCCTGAGCCCATACAAAAGCGCCAATCGCAGTTGGATCTGGTGGAACGTTCGCGACTTTGATCGCCTCACAGCCGCACCAGATATAGTGCTGCTCGGTTCATCTTTAATGATGGCACCACTTCATGGTGGAGACGCCGTACACTTAAACTCAGCGCAAAATGTGCCACTGCATCACAAGAGTCAATTACTCGAAGACTTACTGAAAGAGAAATTCAAACGCAGCTATCACTCATTTGCCTTTGCCCTGGGCGGCGAAATGGTATCAGATGCTTGGGCCATCAGCGATACCATGCTTAAAGGTGACAGAAAACCTAAAGTCATTATTTACGGTGTCGCCCCTCGCGACTTCATGGATTCAGCCTTACCTTCGGCAGCATCAACTGAAATCTATAAGTATATGAGCCGCATTGGTGACCTCTCTGCTGTAGACAAAGATGCCTACAGTTCATTCTGGCAACAAGGCGAAAATGCCCTGGGCAAAATAAGCTTTACCTACAAACATCGACCAGACTTTCTCTACATTCAACACCGTTGGGCCAAAGAGCTGTTTCGAAAACTGCTGGGCTACAAAGAACTTGAACTGGTCAACTCGCCTTACCATGTGCGCAAGCAAGCATTTTCTGAACTACCAGAAGATAACGGCCCTGGTTCGCTCTTTGTTGACCCACCCGGCCCAGTGCAAGAGCCCTATGAAGCCAATCTTGATGAATATCGCTTCCGCTATCGTAAAGTCAATCTCAAACAATTCAATACTCAGCTTTCATTCTTAGAGCGACTTTTAGTTCTAAGCGAGAAAGAGAACATTCGAGTTGTCTTGGTCAATATGCCTTTGACCGAAGACAATATCAACTTGATGCCGCCTGGCTTCTACCAAAATTATCTAGATAAAGTAACGGCCTTGACCACCAGCCACAAAGCGCTTTTGCTCAACCTCAATGACCCGAAAATCTTCCCGCAAAAATATTTCACAGATTCAGTGCACTTAAATGCCCGGGGCGGCGAACACTTCTTCCAAGTCTTGGCCGATAGACTAAAAGCAGACCCAGAGACAGCAGCAATTATTAGTCAGGCTGGTAGCAAGAAAGAAAACGAAGCGACAGAAAACGAAGCCACTAAAGACAAGGCCGCGAATGTCAAAAGCAAGCCATTTACTGCTATTGCAAACACCGATGACGAGACCAGCCTGGCAGAGAAAATGCAACCTAAACTAACTCGCAAATTCTTAGAAAACTTGCCAAAAGACGCCACCGTTGACGACATAATCAAAAAGGCCGGTCAACCCCATGGTGATATTGGTTCAGGTATTCATATTTTGACCTTTCCCCTGGCAGATGGCGGCTGGGCACTGGTTGGCACGCCCGATATGAAGAGCGTCATGTACATTCGCTATCAACTTCTCGAACCGAAGAGTGGTTTTGAGAAATAGTTGAGTACTCAACTATTTCTTGAAACCACTCTTTGCACTGAAGCGTTTTGGAGAAATAGTTGTATATACAACTATTTCTCCAAAGCTTATAGCATCCGGGAAAATACATAGAAGAAAGCAAAACCGTTCAAAACCTATGACGTTTTGATTTTATTTCTCGGCAGCCACTAGGCGCTCATCGAGTTCATCTAAAGTCTTGAGCCTGGCCGCCAGCAATTGCTCTGGCAGTAAACCCTTGGCCCGCATTTTCTTCTGATAGCGCAGTTGATCAATCAACAAATAATTTGTCAGGGCTAGAGAAGACGCCGAGCCAACTGTCGAAGCAATGCCACCAACCATATACAAATTATTCGCAGCCTTTGGCCTTTCACGCAGGCGATTGAGAGCAACCGAAGCCAATATATCTTGCGCCAAGTAAGTTCCAGAAATAGCAGGACCAGAAAGCACACCCTGCAATGCAACTTTGTTTTGATGGCGCTGGTCAATCAGGCCCTGCTCAATATATTTGTCATAACGAGCAGACCAAAGCAAATAAACAGAAACTCTGTTTTGAACTGAAGCAGCGGTTTCTAAAATCGATATATCTTTTGACGAAAGCTCACTATTGAGCTCATCCATGGCAGCTTTGGTTTCCTTTTCAGCACCACTAAAATCTTCTTTCAAAGTTGCCGCGAGACGCTTGCGCCAGTAGCGATAAAACATGTTGTATGACTTAGCACTGGCTGGCGCACTGGCTATTCCAAACGTATCGCCAACCATACCGGTATTAGCAGAGGCATTGCCTAGTTCCGGCCGAGTCAGCGATTTAATGGCGAGAATTTGAGAAGCCGTGTAGGCGCTATCGGCAACAATATCTAATATGTAATAGACGTTGAAGCTCGCTTGGGTTGACTTAACATCGGCATAAACATCGGCAAACTCAGACAAGCACCAATCACGAAAACTCTTGAGCACACGACCTTCCGCCTGGCAGACACTGATTGATTGCAGGTCAGAATTCTTCTTCATCAAAGCATCTCGCTCTACCATCATGGCGTCGATCTCTCGAATTCTTGCCACAACATTCTTCACTGCAGCACCAGGACTAGTGCCATTGCGAATGTTTTTGAGCGCAGTATAGCCATTAGAGCAAAGTTCAACAGCGGAGCTGCCACCATCAAGAGCAATTCCCACCAAACCGGCCTCTAGCCCTTGGCGCGTGCCTCGCACCGAAATACGTTCAGGCACTTTAGTATGGCTACCGCAGAGGGCGACGTTGGTAATATTAGAAGCCATTGAAGCCATGGCCGACGATACCTGAAAGGCGAAGTAGCGGGCACGGCGATATTTAGGCTCTTTAGTGCCTTGCACTCGATACTGCAAATAGTACCGCTCTAAGTCAATTTCCTTTCGCAAAATCTCATTAGCCAACTCGTCAATACGCAATTCATCGGAACTAATTGCTGCGGCAGAAGGAATGGCAACAAACAAAGGAACGGAAACAAACAGCAGTGAGAAACAGCAGGCTACAATTTTTTGAGCGAGGCTATTCATCAAAGTCAAAACTATTTATAGAGAGCCTTGACGACTAACTTTTGGAACTCAATACAGAGATGCTCACTATTGGTTAGGAAGCGCCCGACGCTAGGTACACCACCAATCAATCCACGCTGAACAGAGTTAGTGAGAATGTCATCCTCTTCGCCAACTTCTGTATTGAAATCAATTAGATCCTGTGCCCATTTCTTATCAACACCAGGGGCAAAATATTGCTCCGAAAATCCCTTGGCTTCATTGGGCCCCAGTGGCATCCAAACATCAATGGATAAATTTGGAAAACCGGGATTGATGTTGACCGTAAAATTTGGCCAGAGTAGATGATACTGTGCCTGCTTAATAGAGCCAGCAGCATCATAGATCTTAATTCTGGTTTTTCCTTCGAGAGCTGATTCGCGCACATGACCAACCTGACTCAAGAACCACTGGTTTGAAGTCAGTTTATAACTGTCTTGGTCAACATCAATAGCAGCAGAAAATCCAGGATGAGCTACGGCACAGTGATAACACTCTAAATAATTCTCGAGCATAGTCTTCCAATTGGCACGGGCTTGCCATTCAGTTCGCTCCCACAATTCAAGCGAATTTAAATCGATGCCGCTATCAGCGATTATGTCTAGGACTGGCCCGTAAAACGATTCTAGCGAATCACAATTTTCATCGGCATTGGCAAAGACCCATGGCCCTAGAGTATCTACTTTAATTGAAAGCAGTGGATAGTCACTTTTGTCAAAATTGGACTCTCTGTCTGCTCGCGGGGCAGCCTTGAGATCGCCCTTGATATCATAGGTCCAGGCGTGATAAGCACACTGCATGATTTTGGCATTGCCGCAGCCTTTCATCACTTCGTGCCGTCTGTGCCTGCAGACATTGATGAAACCTTCAAGGCCATTTTCGTTGCGGATAACAACAACGGGAATTTCACCGACATAGCCCGTTATGAAATCACCAATTTTGGCAAGCTTTTGAGCCGGACCAATATATTGCCACGACTTGCGAAAAATCTTCTCAATCTCTTCAGCTGTAATTGCCGGATCGGTATAAAAGTGCGCGGGGATGGCTTCGCCACGATCAAGGCCGGCGAGCAATTCGTCTTTCTTTTGACAAAGCAGTTGCATAGTTTATTATTCCTCGCCTTGAAGCCCCACTGCGTCAATCTTTATTGCCAACCCGCTATTGCCAACCCAAGATATTGACAGGCCTAAAATCATAACCGATGTGGCACTTCCTTTTATTAAAGTCGCGCTTGATGGTCATTCAAACAAACTCTAACCAAAAGCACATGATAGAATTTGCCATCATTCAAGAGCGCCCGAAGGCTCTTGGCTTATGCGTCTAGTAGATCTATGACCAACTCATAGACAATGCATAGACCTGATCATAAAACAGTTCAGGAAAGCCCAGTTTATTGTTGAAAACTCATGCGGGTGTTGCCATGCTTTATCGTCTAAACCGTCTTTTCCATCCAACTTCTAAGCGCACATTTGTTGTGGCTGTTGACCATGCCCTCTTCAATAATGCTGCTTTCTTGGAAGGCATTGAGAACATGGAGAAAACTGTCTCCACACTAACAGATGCCAACCCCGATGCCATGCTGCTCTCCCCCGGTGAAGCCCCTCATCTGCAAAAACTACCCGGCCGCAATAAACCAGCTTTGATGCTGAGAGCCGATACCGCCAACTTCTATAATGATGTATTGCCATCTTCCAAACTATTTTGCGAAGCTTACGAAGAAGCAGTAGAAGTAGCAGTGCGACTCGATGCTGCCTGTATTTTGTTGAACTTGCTACAAGTCGATGAATACCCAGAAATGCTCAACCAGTGTGTGCGCAATATTCTTCGTTTAAAAAATGTCTGCGACCGTTACGGCATGCCCATGGGTATCGAGCCCCTTTCATTCAAACGCAGCAAAGATGGCATGGTCGGTGATGGCAATCCCGCCCGCGTGGTTACCTTGGCCCGCATGGCCGCTGAGCTGGGTGCTGACATCATCAAAACTGATTCAACCGAGCCCGAAGAAGAATTCCATCGCGTTATCGAAGCCGCTTCAGGAGTGCCTGTATGCGTAAGGGGTGGTGGCCGCGCTTCTAATATCGAAGTGCTTCAACACACCGAAAAACTCGTGGCTCAGGGTGTTGCCGGTATCATTTACGGCCGCAATATCATTCAACATAGCGACCCTAAAGGCATGACACAGGCTCTGCAAGCGGTTCTCCACCATGGCGAAAGCGCATCCAGCGCTATGAAGTACATCAAAGAGCCCGTCGCTGCAGGCAAGAAATAGGTAGCCTGGGAAGAAGTGGAGAAGAAGTTGGCGAGAACTTAGCAGCTAAGTACAGGGCAGCTAAGAGGTAAATTGTCAGGAGTTATTTATGAAGCAAAGCGAAATTAATAGACTTTGTCGCGAGGCCGCAGACTGCCTCAAAGAACACAACTGGGTGCTGCCACCCCAGCCTGAGTGGTCAGCCACAGACTTTGGTCTTGGCGACTTCGAAAAAGTCGGCTTGGTTGAAGTGCTGCTTGCCAACGAGCCAGAGTACTGCGAAAAAATCATGTACGCGCGAGAAGGTATGGTCACTCCGGCCCATACTCACTACGAGAAAAAAGAAGACATTATTTGTCGTCACGGCACTTTAAAAATTACACTTTGGTCTAAAAATCCAAACGAGCATAAAGCAGAAGGAACGGTCGAAGTAAAAATCAATCGCAAAATGGAAACCCGTCAATCTGGGGTACCATTCGAGATGCCTGCTGGATCGCGTATAACTCTGACATCTGGCATTTGGCATGAATTTGTGCCAATTAATGGCGTCAGCGTAATTGGTGAAGTGAGCACTTTCTGCAACGAAGAAACTGACAATATTTTTGCCAACAAAGAAATAGACATATTCCAAGCACCCCAGGCTGACGAACCAGTCGCATTACCAGTTTGAGGAAAAACAATGCTTCCCCATGCTCTAATTTTTGATATGGACGGCTTGATTCTCGATACCGAGAATCACTACAAGCGAGCTTGGACAAAAGCAGCAAAAGAATTTGGCTTTGACTTAAGCGACGAGCTTTATCTGCGTTTGATTGGCATCACTGTTGCCGATGCAGAAAATGTTTTAGCAGAAGAATTTGGTGCCAGTTTTCCTAAAGACAAATTTCACCTGCGCGCCCAAGAGCTCTACGAAGAGCTGCACCACAAAGAAGGCCTGCCCTTAAAACCGGGCATCAAAGAGCTTCTCGTTTGGGCCCGCGAACAAAATATTCCTTGTGCTGTAGGCACGTCAACTGTTAAAGAAGAAGCAGTACGACGACTTGTGCACCACCAAATAGTTGACTACTTTGAGGTAGTCATTGGTGGCGATATGGTGGAGCGAGGAAAGCCAAATCCGGATATTTTCCTTCTCGCCCAATCAGGTTTAGGCAAGGCAGCCGAACATTGCCTCATACTGGAAGACGCTCACAGTGGCCTTCTTGCAGCCCGAGCAGGGGGTATGCGCTCATGCTTAGTGCCAGACTTGCTACCGGCAAGTGCTGAATCAAGAGAAATTGCCGAAGGAGTGTTCGACTCGTTGCATGAAGTGCGCGAGTGGCTCAAGCTGGGTTGTCCAGCTTTGCAAGAATTACAAGAATCGCAAGCAACAAAAGAACGTAGGCACTAATTGTCATCGTCAGCATTAGCACCAGGTATTAGACCGCGTTTACTGACATACCTTTGCTACGGCGCCATGATGAGCTTAGCCATTGGCGTCAATTTGCTGCCAATATTCCTTGTATCAATTCAACATTCTTTTCCCAGCTCAACTAATTTAGGCCTATCGCAAGAAGAGTTGGGTAGGCTTGGCGCTTTTACATTTTCAGGACTGGTGGCAGCGATTCTGCTCACTGGCCCCCTAGCCGATCGCTTCGGAGCAAAGCTATTTGCTCTAGCTGGTAACGCCCTTCTCGTGCTGGGCTTGCTGCTTACAGCTTGGTCGCCCACTTATGCAATTTTGCTCTGGGCCAACTTTGTACTAGGTTTTGGTGCTGGCGTACTAGACATGGTATTGAGTCCAATAGTCTCTGCCATCAATCCAGAAAGTCGCTCAGCGTCAATGAACTGGCTCCATTCGTTTTACTGCGTTGGCGCCACTCTTACGGTAATGGCCGGAACAATTGCCCTGCAATGCAATGTGTCATGGCGCATGGCCTGCTTGCTGTTAATTCCATTGCCGGCACTGCTTATTTTCGCCCTCGGTGCCGTTAAGTTTCCCGCTCTAACTACTGAAGGAGAAGTGCGCACGCCCTTTCTCAAACTACTTGCCTCACTCTGGTTTGTTGGCGCCCTAGCTGCAATTTTTCTAGGCGGAGCCACCGAGCTTGGCATGGCCCAATGGCTGCCAGCCTACGCCGAGTTAGCCTTAAAATATCCCCAATGGGTTGGTGGTGCTGCGCTCTTCTTCTTCTCTATCTGCATGGCCATTGGCCGCATGGGCATTGGCACCTTAAGTACAAAACTTGATTCATGCACAATCATGTCTTGGGGCTGCGGCCTATCGGTAGCACTGTTCTTGTTGGGTTCATTTTGTCCAGTTAGGTTAGTCGCTTTAATTGCCTGTATTCTCGCCGGGCTCACTGGCAGCTGCCTCTGGCCAACCATGCTAGCAATAACCGCCGACAAATACCCTAACGGTGGCGCCACCATGTTCGGTGCTCTAGCAGCCTTCGGCAATGCTGGTGGTATTTTCATGCCCTGGCTCGTCGGCATCATCGCCGACAAATATGACCTGCACTGGGGCCTGGCAATATCGGCCTTGGCGCCGCTCTTCATGCTTCCTATTGTTCTCATTCTAGGGCGCAAATTGGTGAAAGCTTAGAGACCTAAAAGGCACCGAAATCCTGCCAAGTTAAAATACGACTTTAAACCTAGACTCTACTTTTTAGGCACCACATTATCGCGCAAAGCAATACGCTTAGCGACGTCGGCCCCTGAATGCAACCCGCCTTCCATATAGCCTTGGAAAGCGAAGCTGGTATGCTCCCCGGCAAAGTGTAGTCGCCCTAGGCCGTTATATAGTATTGGCCCAAGGGTCATAATTTGCCCTGGGGCAGGAGCGGAGTAACCGGCCTGAGACCATGGGTCTGATGGCCAATCAATAAATTTACCTTGGACAAAATTGTTGGCATAGCTTGGATATATTTTCTGAAGCTCAAGGGCATAGTGAGCCATACGCTGCTCTGCTGGCCAGCCACGGCCATAGTCGGCGGCATTGCCACCAGCAAAGACTGTCAAGCAAGAATGGCCAGTTGCCGACTGCATATCTGTTGCTTCCCAAGTTTCGGCCACAGGACCATCACTGAGAGAAACAGGAGAGACTTTGTCTTTTTCCCAGAAGCGCGTGCGCACTTCAGACAAAAACTTGACCTGATTAGCCATTTGCGGGGAAAGCTGTGGCGGCAGAGAAGGCGTAAAGGTAATACGCTTCCAAGTACCTGGTGGCACACTTAGTATCACATCATCAGCTTCCATAATCTTGCCATCGGCCAAAGTAACAACTACTTTATCGGCTCTTACATCCACCGCCGTCACTGGCAACTCCAGGTGAATACGGTGCCTACCAATGGCATCGGCGAGCCGCTCAGCCAACTGCACGTTGCCGCCCTTGCAGCGAAAACGCTCGCTTTCAGTCCAATACTTCTCGATGCCACCACCCTTAACCACAGCCAGTCGAGCCAGTAAACTCTGCCAACCGGGATCGTTAGCATCTGACGCCTCCGACAAACGAATGGCCTTCTTGCACAAATCCGAGCACTTAAGATCTTCAATCCAGGTGTTTACAGTCTTAGCGTCAAGCTCTTTAGCGTTTGGACTCTTCCAGGGCTGATAGGCATCAATGGGTTCAGCAATTTTATTGTAGGCACTGAGATAGTGCTCCACTTCTTGCCACAACGCTTCGGCTTTCTTTGGCGCCAGTAGCTCACCATTGCAATAGAATGGTTGTTCACTATCAGGGTACGAAGTACGCTCTAACATCTCTAATTTGAAACGCTTGGCGTAAGCCTGCCATGTCGGATGATTAGCGCCAATTAGCTCAGCACCAGCCTCGACGTGCTTGCCGTGAATGAAATCATATAGTGTTTGTACCCGGCCTCCGACTCGGCCACGGGCCTCAACCACAGTAACATCGTAACCAGCAGCCAGCAGTTCATAAGCAGCAGCAAGACCTGAGAAACCAGCACCAATAACAATGATCTTGTGATCGTTTCGAGCCTTGCCAAAAGCAGTACCGGAGAAACCATAACTGAGCATCAAACTGGCAGCTCCCGCCATCAGACCCTTGAGCATTTCACGCCGAGAGAGGCGCTCGTCTTCAGGAAGAAAGCGGTCATTTAGTTGGTTGATGATGGAGCGGGACATGGCGTTTTTACCTTTATCAGGAATAGCGGAATACAGAGGAAGAATAGGCCACTAGTAATCGAGAGAATGTGTAGCAATTGAAGCTTATGAGCAGAGTCTGTGACAAACTCAACGTAGGCATCAACAGCAATCATTCCTAGCGAATAAGAGAGATTGGAAACAGCATAGGCAATGGCATAAGAGGTAGAACCTCGCCTATCCACCGCATCTCCCAGCTCAGCGGAGGTGGGATTCATGGTAAATGCATAGCCCACGGTAATTAGGCAAAGCACAACAGTAGCGAGAGTAAGGTTTGGAGTTAAGGCCAGCAAAGGCATCGAAACGGCTGTGACAAATAATCCAATAACTGCGGTGGGCCGCACACCAATTTTATTGGAGACGGCATCAACCGCTGGCGGCATAAAAGCATAAATCAAATTGGAGAAAGTAAATAACGCACCCACAGTGGCTGGTGTGGCTTTGGCAATGCGCATGACGTGCATAGGGAAGAGCGGCTCCATCATGGCCCAGCCAGCCGCCGCCAGTGCTACGGCAAAAGCGGCGGTGAGAACACTTTTGTCAGTGACGATGCCACCAACTTCGGCAAATGTTTCTTTCCATGGCCCTTTAACTTTGGCGATTTGCTTCTTCGAAATGAAGACAAAACGCAAGACAAAGTCAATAGCCAGCAGACCGAGCATAAAATAAATGGTGAGGGCGTAGCCAAAAATATCGAACATTTCGCCGCCAACAAGAGGCCCAATAACAGCCCCAATAGTGCCACCTAGAAGAGCAAAGCCCATGGCGCGAACTCTTCTAGCGACAAAATATTCAGCGACCAGGGCCAGTCCGGCCGTCCAGGTACAGGCAGCTCCAGCGCCTTGTAGTATGCGAGAAACAACCACAACTTCTGGCGTGCTGCCAACCAGAAAGAGAACAGCAGAGACAAACAGCAGAGCAACACCGACAATCATGGGTTGCCGGCGACCGATGCGATCGGTTATCAGCGCCAGAATGGGCGCTGCAATAATCAGACCCAAAGCATAGGCACCATATAAGGTGCTTACCATGTGCTCATCTTTAATATGAGCTGGCGACATTGGTGTCAGCGGGGCGACAGCTCCGTATAAAATCTCTTCAACACATAGGGCGAACGAAACTACAAACAAGACCATGTTAGGAGAAGTTCGTAGTTTGTCGACCCAACCCATAAAGCTAAACCATGCAGAGTGCCGCCAACAGTGATTTTAGCGCCTTTATGTATTGAACACCTCTTGAGATGTCAAAACCGACTAAATTTCATATTGGCAGGCTCTCCAACGAGCAATCCAGTGCAATCGGCTTGCTGTTTTTGTCAACAGATACAAGCACAAAATTGCCGTGGGCGCAGAGCTGCCGCTCGCCAGAAAGCAAATTCTCGCCAAACAGCTCGACATTGACAGTAACTGAAGAATTGCCGCGTTTGACAATGCGGCCAATCACTTCAACCAAATAGCCATGCTTAACTGGAGTCTTAAAATCAATGCGCTCAGACGAGGCTGTCACCATAGACTTGCGCGCATAGCGAGAAGCTGTAATAAAAGCACTCTTGTCCATCAACTCAAGAGCATGGCCACCAAATAAGGTGCCATAGTGATTGGTCTGGTTAGGAAAAACCATTTCGACCATTCTCGTGTCATATTTTGAAAAATCATTTGTACTCATACGTATCTCCTTATAAAAATAAAAAAGTTCCTGACCAAAGACAGGAACGAGATCTCGTATGAGCCACCCGAAAGTGACCATAGATACTTGCCTCCTTGCCTCGAAGAGGTGATGTCATAGTGCTCAAGTGGGTAGCCTGACTAGCAATTTCTTGCTTCACAGTTGCGGGACAGCGGTGGATTCTCACCACACTTCCCCCACCAGATTGCTAAAAGCAATCTCTTTATTTATTGAACACAGTGTCAGTTGATTTAAGCGAACCCTCCATTAACGACTATAAGTATAGTTGGAATTGTCCAGTCAGTGGAACCGGCCAATTATTAGCAACAACTCATCTGGACTTTTGAACTTTTTGGACTGTCGATACGTCTTCACTTGTATCAACCATTTTTTGGAGATTGATTTCATGAACAGGTTACATATTTCAGCTTTGTCACTAGCAGTATTGCTAGGCCTAACCAGCGCTGCTAGCCAGCCAGCCGAGGCTTACCGCTACGGCGTCAACAACAGGCAAGAACGACAGCAAAACCGCATCCATAACGGCGTACAAAGCGGCTCTCTCAACCGTAGAGAAACTGCCCGCCTAGGAAAACAGCAATATGCTCTCAATCGAAAAGAAGCCAGATATCGCGCCAGCGGTAACGGTATGAGCAATTCAGAAAGAGCCCGGCTGGAAAGACAGCAAAATCAAATGAGTCAGAACATCTATCAACAAAAGCACGATGGCCAAGGCCATAATCCAGGCTTCCCAAATAATCCAGGTCGTTCGCTATATGACGTTAACCAAACCCAGCAAAATCAAGCTACCCGTATAAACCAAGGTGTTCAAAACGGTTCACTAACCTCACAAGAAGCAGCCAGGCTGCAAAATCAGCAAAATCAGTTTGCTGCTCGCGAGGCCAGCATGCGCGCTAGCGGCAACGGCCTTTCAGTGCAAGAAAGAGCCCGCCTCGACAATCAACAAGATCGCATGAGCCAGAACATCTATCAACAGAAAAACGATGCCCAAGGCCTTAATCCTGGTGGTCCAGGTCCAGGTTCACCTTATAACAACCGCGGCATCAACGGCGACCAAGCCAATCAGCAAGCACGCATCAATCAAGGCATCCAATCTGGCACCTTGACTCCGCAAGAGGCTCAGCGGCTACAAAACAATCAAGCTGAATTTGCAGCAAAAGAAGCCAGACTGCGCGCCAGCGGTAACGGACTCAGCTATCAAGAACGGGCACGACTAGAAGCAGAGCAAGCCAAGCTCAGCAGACAAATCTACAACCAGAAGAATGATGCCCAAGGTATCCCACAGTAAGACCTAAGAAAGTAACAATCAAACAGGGAAGAAAATTCCATGTTGAGCAAAATAGAGCCAGGGTGTTAACTCAACTCCAGTCAACTTGCGCAAATCGGCCACATAAGTCTTGATTTGTTCACGGTGTTTGCGAGCTTGAATCTCCACATCTTTGGCAGCGAAATGATCGGTCTTATAGTCAACTAAATGCCAATCGCCTGCGGCGTCTTGAAAAACTAAGTCAGGGCGCCGCGGACGAATATCAGGGCTAGTCTCTGAGAAGCGGTTGGCAGCATCGATCAAATACGGCAATTCATGCCTTCTCTGTTGACTTTGCGAAAGCAGGCTGTAAAGCCTGCTTTCATAATAAACACCTAGCAAGCGCTCGCCTTCATCAACTAGTCTATTGAGCAAATCGCTATGTGCCACCATAGTTCCTTGGGTAAAAGCAATGTCTGCTATCCAAGCGCGATCAACCTTGCGCCCCGATGGTGGCAAATTCTCCATTAACGAGTGGAAGAACGTCCCCAACGATGCCGCAGAAACAATTCCCGCAGTAGCTGCCACTCCATCCCTAGGCGTCACGCGGTTGCGCCCTTGCTCATTGACCTTAAGATCTTCGCCAGTGTTTTGGCTTTGCTCTAGGCCTAAGAGACTCTGCAAAACACTCGCATCACTGACACCCGGCAAGGGCAAATCTTCAGTTAGCTCAGTTACGTCAATTCCTACAGCCAGGCTAAAGCTATAGGGCGCTACTTCACCATCGCCGCGGGAAGTAATAGTGAGAGCAATGCAATCATCAGGGCCTGGCCGCACGGCATCTTCTTTATCTAGGCCCAGCACATTCATCAACCATTGACGATAAGACTCAGCCTTCTTAAATGGCGCCGATAGGAAAACGCCTAGATTATCCCGAGCCCTAGTCATAGCCACATAGAGCAAGCGTTTCTTCTCTTCTCGCTCCATTTGTTTATCTAAATGACTGGCCACTTGATACCAGGCTGGCGTCTCTTGCTCTTTAAGACGGGTGCTATTGAAAGCCACACCATAACTAGAGTGGTAAACCAAACGGTCAGCATTGCGCAACAACTGCCCACCCAAACAAGGCAATGCCACTACAGGAAATTCTAAACCCTTGCTGGCGTGAACCGTCATCAGCTTCACGGCATCGGCACTATCTAATGGTGCCTCAGATTCACGCATACCAAATTCACGCATCAGTGCCAGACGGTGAGCAAATTCGCCGCAAGAGAGATGCTCATGTTCGGCAGCCAAATAAGCCATCTTCCAAACGTTACGAGAGCGCTGCTTACCATCGGGTGCTGCCAACATCGCTAAATCGTAATGAGTGTCATCAATGATCTTCTGCAGCAATTCGCCCAGGGGCAAAAGGGCTGCATACTCCATCAAATTTCGCAGCTGGCGCACAGCCAAAGACAAAGCCTCAACCCCGGGCTCTCGCGCTCGAACAACATTGACGACAGCGGTCCAAAGCGGTTGCCCCTGATTATCAGTTATGACTCGATGCAAAAGGTCATCGGCAATAGAACAAAAAGGCGAGCGCAGCACAGCCAAGAGCGAATGACTGTCTTTAGGGTTATCTAAGAAGCGCAAGAGATTTTCAAAATCGGCCACTTCTTGGCGGCGCAAGAAGCCGCTGCCTCCGAAAGTGACATAGGGAATATCAAGCTGGGCAAACATTGCCTCAAAAGAAGCGAAGTCACTGTTGCGCACAACTAGGACAGCACAATCGCCATAAGTAATTGGCCGCACACCGCCATTTTTTGCTGCAATTTGATAACCGCCTTCCACTTTTTTCTTCAGCCAATCACCGACTTGATGGGCCTCGTATTGTGCTGGCGTCAAACCACGGGCGTCTTCTTCTATATCAATATCTAGCATCAGAACTTCAACGGCTGAAGCACTCTGCGCCGCAGAAGACACTATGCTCGAATCAGCTTGCCGAGCCGGCTCCAAGGCTTCAAATGCCGCCACATAAGGCACGACTTCTGGATCAGCGTCAAGCAAATGATCAAAAACTGAGTTAACGAAAAACACTACTTCTGGATGACTGCGAAAAGAGCGGGTCAACTTAGTAACAAGTGAAGAACCGCTTAAACTCGAAGTTTCATGCTTGAACAACGACTTCCATTTATTAAAGGTAGCAACATCAGCGCCTTGGAATTTATAGATAGACTGCTTATCATCGCCAATTAGAAATACTCTCGTCTTTTCACCGGCCAATAGCGACAAAAGTGTGGCTTGCATATCGTTGGTGTCTTGAAATTCATCGACAAGCAAAGCCTGCAACTTGTCGTTGAAATAGCTGCGCGACTGCGAATCTTCCTTTTCTAGACAAGCGCAAGCGAGGCTGATTAAATCGTTATAGTCAACGGTAGTCAGTTCTCGCTTATGCACTTCATAGATTGCTAACGTGCGCTCAAACAGCTGAATAATTCCAAGGGTAAGAGCAAAGCCCCGCTCATCTTCTTGGTTGAGACCAGCAGGAATCTTGCCAACAACAGCTTTGGCTTGATCGCGGCAGGTCATCAAGGCTTTGCGCAGATCTTTGGCATCAGGTTTGGTGCCTCCAATATTGCCAATAGCAAGAGTAGCGACTGACATAAACGCCTGCCATCGCTTAGAAACAGAATCATCGGCAAACAACTGCTGGCAGAGATCAAGTAGCAACTCACGCACAGGATTGAGTTTATTAGCGGCATCAGCCATAGAGTTCATGCGCACATAGTCGAAGGATGAGTTGAACTCACGATTGCTAGAGAGGCCAGAAAGAGCACTATTCTGCACATCTAGCAACACTCTTTCAGCCTTGGTGCGCATGCCATCAATTGTCAAAGAGTCAAAGGCTTTCATTGATTGCCTGAATTGCATTGAACCTTTGAGCAGCCGGTTAAGTATCTTCTTGATTTCGTCAATAGAAAATTCCTGCAAGACATCGTGCTCGCAGCTACCGGAGACAGGCTCTGCTGCATTGGCAGCGCTATAAAGCTCAATCACGGCCTTGAGAGCGCGGTCAATACTATCTTGCAATAATTCATTTTGAGTCAATTCATCTAGCACTTCAAACTGTGGATCGATACCACAATCGGCCGGGTGACTTTTCAAAATCGATTCACACAATGAGTGAATTGTGCCTATTCGAGCGCCATCAACTTCGGCTAAGCAATTGAGCCAACGGCCATCAGATTCTTCTTGAGAGAGTGAAAGGAAGCGGGCCTTGAGCCTTGAGCGCATTTCGGCGGCAGCTTTGCGAGTAAAGGTAACAGCAATAATATTTGAGAGTGTACAATCAGGATAGCGTCGCAAAATTTCCACATAACGCTCGACTAGCACATGGGTCTTGCCTGAGCCAGCACCAGCTGAAACCAATACATTTTGGTCAACTAGATCTACCGCTTGTTGCTGTTGCTCAGTTAGCATCTATCAAATTTTCCCAATCTCGCCCTTAATACTCATGTTAGTCTTCGCCATTATCGCTAACACCAAGTTCGGTGATGCGGCAAACTTGCTGGTGATCGCAATGCTGGCAAGAATCAGGGCTACTCGGCCTGACGCTGAAGTTTCCTTTTTTGATGTTTGCTACATAGCTACCAATGTGTTCTCTAGTCAAACCAACAAAGTCATTTTCACCATCTTGGAAATCAATGGTGCCAATTTGTTCGCCAGAAGAAAAGCTCAGGAAGGCGCCGTTTTTAACTTGTACGTTGCGCTCGGCCAAGATAGCATCGGTAACAGCCATAGCGTAGACAGGTAGCTGCATATTGCGGCCAGCCAAAGCCTCATTCTTGCTGATGGCAGCAGAGCTAGACTTGTAGTCGATTACTTTAACGCGACCATCGCTTGATACATCAATGCGGTCCACACGGCCGTGCATTTTTACAACCTGGCCATCGACTTTTATGACTAAAGCAGGGGCAGAGTCTGCCTCTTTAAAGCCAAATCCTTTTTCGAAATAGGTAGGAACAAATTCACCACCAGAACGAACGGCCCGTTCTTTTTCTTTGACAAAGAAACGACGCAAGCGGAAAGAAATTTCTTTCTGCTCGTATTGCCAAAAATCAGTATGCCTAAATTTGCGCGTCGCTTCCAACCAGGCAATGGCAGACTTGATGCTACTTTCAAATATCTCCTGCAGCAGTACATCGTCAGCGCTCAAAATAGAAAGCGACCGCTGTTTTAACTCTAAGTAGAATAGTTCAAGGGCCTTGTGATAGACCTCCCCAAGCAGCCTTGAGTCAAGACCAAGCTCGGGCTCTTCCATCTTTTCAATTTTTAGTGTGTGTGACACCCAGAAACGGAAAGGGCACTTACCATAGTCATTAAGTCGGCTAACACTCCACATCTCGGGAGTCTTGACACTAATGAGACCTAGACTAACTTGCTCAGTCAAGCAGCCATTTAGTTCGTTGAAACTAGATGTAGTACTAATTCTGGTTCTTGCTTGCACCGTAGAAAACGGCAGCTCTAGCTTGGTAAGAAAATGACGAACATCAAAAGGCATCCAACCGGTCGCAGCCGAATCAAGATCGCGCATTGCCTGGCGGCCACTAAGCCAGAGCCAGCCGGCCGCCAATTCTTGGGCTGAAGTTGGCTCGAGCATGGCGTAGGTACGAGGGGCACGAAAAGTAAGAGCAGCAGCGGCTGCTTCATCGCCTTTTGTTAAGAAGAATGAGGGAATCAATTCTTCGCCAGTCATTTCATAGATTGGACTCGATTGACAAAGTTTATCGGTGGCGCGCTCTACCAATGAATCATAGAGCGACGGCTCAAACGACTGGTGATGACGAGGGTTCTCAATGTCTATCCCATAAGACATCCATTTGCGCACTTCATCTTTGCTAAGAAATCCTCCTTGCTCTGAGCGCCGAGGAAACTCACCTTCGTTCAAACCAGCCACAATAATTACTTTGAATCTGCGGTTTGGTACCAAATCAGCACTGCAAACAGTGATAGCTTCGCGACTGACTTT
This sequence comes from bacterium Ga0077546, assembly GCA_943369735.1. GTDB lineage: Bacteria > Cyanobacteriota > Vampirovibrionia > Obscuribacterales > Obscuribacteraceae. The sequence goes on along the minus strand of CALROJ020000001.1, from coordinate 147,671 downwards.
CGGTCTTCTAAAATTGGCATTCTCTAAGGCCCGCTCTAAGCGCTTGAAGAAAGCTGGATAGCTAGACATCTGTGGACCATAGGCATGAGCAAGAAGGGTCTCTTCTAAGACCAAATTAGCCAATACCCGCCGAAACTCGAACAAGGCTTGATGTTCTTCCCAGCTCACTAGTGGATTGGAAAATTCTTCATCGTTGGGCAAAACTAATAAGTCATCAATTAGATCTTCGACAAAGCTAACATGATCAGTCAACGTTTTTTCATAGCCACTAGCATGAATACCTGGCAAAGAAAGTCGCTCTATTAATTTGCCGAGTTTTAGGGCCCAATGCCAATCAGCTGAACCTTTTACAGTAAGAGTTGAAAGTGATTGATCATCAATTTCTTCAATTTCGCTGCTACTCAAATCGAGAAAAGCTTTATTGAAAAACGGACTAGACAATGTCCGCACCACATCTTGCCTAGCAAAATCAGAAACAGGAAGATGCAGTAAGCGACTCAAATATTTAACTAACGGCAAGCTACCAAGCTCTAAGGGCTCATCCAGAAAATAATCAATCTGCGCCCGTTCAAAGGCCGCTCGAATAGCAGTCATATAAGGCTTGACTGAGCGTGCCACCACCACAATTTGATCGGCAGAATTACCTTGAAGCAAACACTTCTTTGCTTCGCGAGCAACTTCCTCCATTTCCATCAAGCGATCAAGCGCTCTAAAATTTATGGCTTGCGGACTAGCAGGAGTAGAGGAAACTCTCACCGTTTCTTTGAGAACTGGAGCAAATGCCTCTTTTAGCTCGCGTAAAGACTTATCTTTCCATGAATAGTTTTGCCATGAATAGTTTGGTGGGGCTACATAATCAAAAGCAATTATGGTGCGCTCTGACTGTTTAGCAATAGAGCTTAGAACTTGCAGCTGAAGCCGATTAAAGCGGTCGAAGCCATCGACAGCCAAGAGCCCAATTGACAATACATCGGGGTCAAGATTATTTAAAATCTCGCGCGTTTTGTACGCCAACTTGCGCTCATCAAAAACATTGAGGCTTTCAAGCTCTTGCCAATAGGCCTCATAAACTCGCCCTAGCTCCATATAGCGAGCGTCACTGGCAGCCACTTTTGACAGTTGGCTAATAACTTCAGAAGGGGAAAAGCCTGCCCGCTCTAGCTCATCTATGAGCTCAAGCATATGGGCATGGGTGCCAGCAAAGTCAGCAATAGAACTGAGCCCAGTTAAGCGCCCGGCTGCTTTCACTTTTTCAATAGCCTTAACTAAAATAGCCGGGCGAATACTATCAGGAATTAAACGAAAGCCACAGCCAGCCTGGCGCAGAATTTGATGACACAAATCATAGAACGGCAGAATCTTGAGCCCAACGAGACCAGCTGCCTTAGCAGTAGTAGCAGGCTGGGCCACAACCAACTGCTCGACCAAGCGCTCTTCCACCAGACGTTTATAGCGGTGGGAAGGCACTGTGATAATTGCTTGCTTGCCGCTAAGCAAACTTTGACGGCAATATTCAGTCACCTGGTCAAGCAACCAGATAGACTTGCCCGAGCGATATGGACCGGTGATTAGCTCGATGCTTCTTTCTGGCATATCTGCTCTTCTATTTATTTGTCGACCAAAAATTGTGCCCGTTGAGATTCGAACTCAAGGCCTTCGGCTTCGGAGACCGACGCTCTATCCAGCTGAGCTACGGGCACGTGGCTCTAATTCTAGCATCCTTGGCAGATTACCTGAGACGACGGACACTTGACAAAGGACTTCTTTGCTTGAGCCATTGCGCAACCTTCTGACCAATATCTCAGCTAAACCTTTTGTAGCAAAGCATCCATAAAAGTTGGTCCTACATATTTAAATGACTGAGGTACAACAAAATCGTCTTCAATGTCCGAAGGCTTTAACTGGTTGTCAAACCGAACGGTTTTTGCAGGATCTATAGCAATGGCATAAGCAATATCCACACCAGTGAAGTAGTCTAGATATTCTTGCCGCGTAATGCCCGCACACTGTTTAGTCTTACTCCAGACCGAATTGACGGAACCGCGCTCAACCGAAGTCACGGCGACAATGCCCAATATGCGCTTACGTGGCGAGCTCGCATATACGACTATATGCGTTACCTCAGGGCTCATTGGGCGTCTTCGAAACTCAAATAGTTTGGTGCCGTCCATCAGTCGCTCAGCATAGACTGGTTTAATTGGGAGAAATGCTATCTTCAAATTGTCCTTGCTTTGCGATGAAAAGAAATTGCTCATGGCTGATCTTCCTAATAGTCTGGATTGGCCCTTTTATGCCCAAGCTCTCTAAATAGTTCATTGTTACCACGCTTGGCAAATGACCCTGCAGGCGAAAGAGCATTGTTAAGCAACCGGTAGCGCATATCTTTTCTATTTCTTCCCGCACATAGACAGTACGTTTTAAAACCCTCTCCAAAATCATATCAGCATCGACCAGTCTTTCTACAGATTCTACGATACCAATTGTGGTGCATGACTGAAAATCCTCAGATCTATAAAATACAAGCACGTCGCCAGATTTAATTGTTCCAAGATTAGCCTTACACAAATAGGCTAGCTTTATTGCATTACCTGGCGTCGGCCCTGCAAACGGAAGCTTTAGTTGCCGGCTACTTGCCTCCGGAAATAACTGAGCATGGAAAGCTGGCTGAATAGGCACCAAGAACTTTCCTATTTCAGCACCGGCCTTAAAGTAAGGAGAATAGCGAACATGATATTGAATTGGATCAAGATTCGACTCAGGCGAGACGAGAGGCTGGTCTTTGACAAATACATCGTCACTATTCATGTCCACGCCGACCGCTTCGAAGCCAAAATCGCTAAGCATATCGATCAGCTCGACGTGCTTAGATTTAACCGTTACGTATATCTTCTCGTATTTATTTTGAGTTGCATGCTTAAAAGCCGCTTTCAGAAGCAATTCCCCTATTTTTTGGCCTCCAACATTACGCTCCACCTTAAAAGTACACAACTTTAGGATGCGTCCAGTCAATCGACAATCCGCAGTAACTTGCGGATCAATTTCCTCCTTGTAAATGCAAATAGCTCCGAGCTTTTCCTCAAAATCACGAGCTATCCACCCGCGCCTCCCAGCTTGACACGCATCAATAAACCACTTGTCGAAGTTCGGATAGTCGGAGCGAAGACTATCGAATAACTTATCCTGAAGTTCATCCCTTACTTGATGAAGTTGAATCGGTTCAAGATTTGGAAGTTTAACTATCCGCTTTTCAAACACCGCACTGAACAACGAAAGCGCTTGCTCTGCTGTTAATACGCGATCGCCTAGTCTCAGCACGCGAGCTCTTGTATGCAATCCACGATCTTCGGTAATCAGAAAATGCACGGCATCTTTGAGAAGTGCAGTCAATATTGTGCAATCAATTAAATCATTGACACCGTTGATACCAACGCCAACAGCTTTCAAGAACTCAACGTCAACAGGGGGAGGAGCCTCCAACAAACTGTATTTGCGCAGCTTCGATAATGAAATATTTTTCCGAGCTTCATCCTTATCATTCTCAATGTCATCCAACGAAGCTGGATGAACAAGCACGCAAACTCCGTTCAGCTGCAACAGCGCGAGCAACTGCGAGTAGCAATCCGAGACAGGAGCATTGCCTTCCAAGGAGATTACGATATTTGTATCAATAATTATGCGTGTAGCCATTCAAGAAATTCTCGCTGACACGAAGACAAGTCTGCGACCGCAAGGAAGGCAAAGGTCCAGAGTTACACGCCAGCACCAAAAGACTTACAGCGCCAAACAAATAACAAGCATCATTATTGGATTATAGGGATAAGTCTGCAAAGCACAAGTGCATCCATAATTTATTGACAAATCTAACCTGTCGCCAGCTGTTCCAGCACTATTAACAGTGCAACCCTGCAGATCGACGATCGTCTTTATTGAATAACTACCTTAGTTCGCCCGCACCATCTCTTCTAGAGCATTCATGTTGTGAATAGTGACGCGCTTCGATTCGATATCAATCCAATGACTATCTTTGAAGCGGTTGAGAATCTGGGTGACAGTCACTCTTGAAGAGCCAACCATGTCAGCGATTTCTTGGTGAGTTAGAGGAAATTCTACGCGCACGCCATGGGGAGTAACTTTGCCATGGGTGTCAGCCAGCGTAAGCAGCAAGCGAGCAACGCGACTAGGAACTTGACGGAACACTAAATCTTCGATGCGAGCATTGGCCTGTTTAAGACGGTCGCCAATGATGCCAATAAAGCGCAAACCAAATTCGGGGTTTTCCCGCACAAAACTAAGGAACGACTCGCGGCTAATTTGATAAATTCTTGAGTCTTCAAGAGTTTCAGCATAACTATCGTGCTCGGCATTTTCCCAAGCGGCTTCACCAATCATGTCGCCTGGTCCAAGTAGCGCCAAAATAACGGTTTTGCCTTCAGTAGAGAGCCTGGTCACCCGCACACGACCCTTCTCTATAAAGTAGATAGCGTCGCAAGGGCCCCCAGGAGAAAAAATAGTATGGTGTTTGGGCAGCTCAAGCTCTTCAAGAATACCTAGCAGTCGACCCAGCTCAACCGGGTTGAAAGCTTCGAAGATCTCGCTGTGCCTTAAGCTGAACAGCCTTTGAGCACTTTTCATGAAGACCTCCCTTGAATCAACCAGAATTGGTAAAAATAGACCCTGAACTTCGCAACTGCCTTCAAACAATGCGCCCATGGGGCGTTGAAAGAAATACAAATATTTCTCGGCTCAAATTGAACTAAGCCGGGGAAATAAACGTTATCTGTATTACCCCTCTAAACAAATATTGTTGGGTAACAACCTTTTTATACCCCCACCCCCTCTTTTCTAACTTGAATAGAGGGAAGGGGCTAAGAAGGACCGGAAACACATCGAGTACATACAGCCCATTCGACCAATCGCATATACATCAGGCGGCATGCGGGTTTTGCTTACTTTTTATCTGAAAGAGCAAGCAAAACCGCTATAATTTGCGAGGTGTAGACAAGGTGCGCTAGAACAGATTTTGGTCTGTACAGCCTTGTTTTTCCAAGTTAATCGCTCTGCTGTTCTGTTGCCCGCGGTTGTCAGCTTTGCTTTTTTATCTATTTTTAGTTTATAGAGTCGAGGAGATTTAATATGGCGATAGTGACCAAAGAGAAAGCCGTGGATAAACAGGAAAAGGCCCCAATCGAGAAAGTAGCCCGTGTCAAAGACACTTCAGGCACTGAAGACAAGAGCAAAAGCCATGCGCCATCAGCAGAGCGCCTCAAAGCTCTAGGCGCTGCCCTTGATTCAATCAAGAAGCAATACGGCGACGGCTCAATCATGAAGTTGGGCGATTCGCGCAACAACCAAATTGAAGCTGTGCCAACCGGCGCCATTACCTTAGACGTAGCTCTAGGGGTGGGCGGTCTACCAAGAGGAAGAATCATTGAAATATATGGTCCTGAATCTTCTGGTAAAACCACGTTGGCTCAACACGTAGCCGCTGAAGTACAAAAACTTGGCGGCATTGCCGCCATTGTTGACGCTGAACACGCAATGGACCCAGAATACGCTCGCGCCCTAGGCGTAAACGTAGATGAGCTTTTAATCTCACAACCAGATACTGGTGAACAAGCCCTCGAAATCACAGAGCAACTAGTGCGCTCTGGTGCTGTTGACTTGATCATCGTTGACTCAGTAGCAGCTCTTGTACCGAAAGCTGAAATTGAAGGCGAAATGGGTGACAGCTTACCTGGCCTGCAAGCCAGACTAATGAGCCAAGCTCTGCGTAAATTGACGGCTATTGTGTCAAAGACTCATACATCCATCATCTTCATCAACCAACTTCGTCAAAAAATTGGTGTGATGTACGGCAACCCTGAAACAACTACCGGCGGAAACGCGCTCAAGTTCTACGCATCCATCAGACTTGATATTAGAAAAATCGAGACCCTGAAGAAAGATGGCGTTGAAATTGGCAACCGCGTCAAAGTTAAAGTAGTCAAAAACAAGTGCGCTCCTCCTTTCCGCATTGCCGAATTCGACATCATCTACGGAAAAGGCATCAACACCGCTGGTTGCTTGCTAGACGTAGCTGCTGAACACGATATCGTCAAGAAATCAGGTACTTGGTTCAGCTACAAAGAAGAGAGAATTGGTCAAGGTCGCGAACAGGCTAAGACCTTCCTGGAAGCTCATCCTGAAATGCTCAAAGAAATTGAAGTACGCGTAAAAGCGCAAATAGCTTCAGGCGCAGTGCCAGTCAAAGAGCCAAAAGAAAAAGACAAGAAAGACAGCTAGTCATTCTCTCCCAATACAGAAACAGGCTGATATAAAGAAAGGATGGAGTGCAAGATAATTGACTCCATCCTTTTTTAGAGGACATAGCCACGGCCGCAAAGAATACTAGCGCCAAGCCCAAAGCGAAGCAGAAGAAGACTAAAGCAAAGCCCCAGGCAACCAAGCCTGAAGCAAAATCTAAATTGCTCAATTTTGCTTGGCCGCAATTTAAATTTGCCCCAAGGCAGTGGCTAATTGCCTTGGCTTGTGGTGGCATAGCCGGTTTAGCCGCTCCAGGCTTTGACCAATGGTATTTGGCATGGTTTGCCTTTGCACCACTGTTCTTGCTCATCTATGCCAATAATTCTTACATCAAGCAAATTATGCTAGCCGGCGCCTTTGGCCTAGCTTACAACTTGGTGTATTTGCATTGGTATCTCAACTTAGCCCCTCTTGACTGGCTCGGCTTCACTGGAGCGTTCGGCTATCTTTTAGCAATGCTTGCCTGGCTAAGCGTATCTATACACCAAGCGCTGGCGTTTATTTTGTTTGCGGCAATAGTTAGTCGCCTACCGCTTTCAGGTTCGTTCACAGCTAAGCGTGGCCCTAAAAAAGTATGGCTCGTGCCGGCCCTTGTGGTTCTACCAATCGCCTGGGTTCTGATCGTCAATAAACTTGGCAATATGCCTGATTTGATGGGTGTGCCCTGGACAATGTTGGAATACACACAATACAAGCAACCGGCCGTGCTGCAATCAGCATCAGTAATTGGTGGAGTGGGAATTTGTGCCCTAATCATTGCCGTCAATGTCACTATCGCCTCGTTCTTTGCTACTTTTATTGGTGGTGGCACTAAGCAATTTAAGCGCCTAGCAGCCGAAAATAGAGAAACAGCTTTCTATCACGGCCTAGGTATGGCACTGGTGATGGTGGCAGTATATTGTCTGGGCTGGCAACAGCAAGGCCAAATCAAGACGAGCGCGATGATTGATACGACCTTGGTCCAAGGCGGTATTAACATCGACATGCAAAAAACAGTGCATCGCTTTACCATCGAAGACCTAGTCGACAACTACGACAAATTACTAGTCAACAGCCATGATTCACTAGTAGTTTTGCCCGAAGGCGCATTGCCCACTTATTTGCGCGAGCAGCCAGGTGTAACCAATTGGCTCAAGCACAAAGCCTACGAAAAGCACTTAGACATTATTGTCGGTTCAATGGATCGCAGCGCTGCCAATCGCCCCTTCAACGCTGCCTACGGCATCACTAGTAGTGGCACACTTTTACCAGAGGTTTATCACAAGAGATTTCTTGTACCAATTGGAGAATACACCCCTCTGCTCGTCAATTATTTACCAGAATGGGTGAAGCGCTGGACCAATACCCCTGCTGGCGGCGGCTTTGCTGCGGGGAAAGAGCCCGTTTTGCTAGACATGGCCAGAGGCAAAGTTGCCCCTCTTATTTGCTTTGAATCGATATCACCAGAAGTGACTGCAGCCAGCTGTAGGGCTGGTGGCCAATTGCTTGTTAATATTTCAGACTTGGCCTGGTTTCACAAATCGGACTGTGGTCAACAAATGTTGGCCTTTGCAGTGCTGAGGGCAATTGAGAATCGTAGATATTTTATCTTTGCTGCCAACACCGGCCCATCTGCCATAATTGATCCTACGGGGAAAATAACTGACTACTCGGCACAGGCTGAAAAATCAAATTCAATACTGAACGGCAAAGTAGGGCTCAACTCGCAACCGACAGTTTTTGCATCCTGGTACAGGTAAATACAGGTAAACTCAGGTAAACACAGGTAAACTCAGCTAAACAGTTACAGAGCCTTCTTGGACAATACATGACAAATTTTTCGCAGTTCACTTTTTCCAAACGAGCGAGTACCCTCAGAACTGCCCTCTCAAGCTCAGCTAGCCGCCTAGCGATATTCTGCACTTTTATAGTCAGCCTGTCGCCCGCCTTCGCCACCGAACCTTTTAGCGGAGCAACTATTGGCAACCAGATTAAAGAGAGCTGGGCAAAACAAAGTGCCTCGAAAGACTCCAAAACAAAGTTAGCAAAAGCCACAGTTGAGACAACAATCAAGGCTCCAAAAGAATTTGTCTGGAATGCTTTAACCGACTTTGGCCGCTACCCTCACATTTTCCCCAAAGTCAAATCTTGCCAAGTGCTAAAAAGGGAAGGTCAGCTCGTCTATATCGAAAGTTTCCTCAAGCCCCAATTGTTTGTCAACGAACAATGCCAGCACACAATCAACGACTTACAAAACAAGCCCGACTGCTTACGATGGAAAATGGTCGACGGCACATTCAAAGCTGTCGAGGGCGAGTGGCAGCTCAAATCTGTCAATTCTGGTCGTCACTGTCAGGTCAAGTACACCCTCGAAGTAGACCCGGGTCCAGCTATTCCCAGGCCCATAGCAAACATGGCCCTGAAGATGACTCAAAAAGAAATTGTTGGCAATTTCAAGCAAGTTGTCGAAAAAGACATGCAAACAGCCGATTCAGGCCGCCGAGCCTCAACTTCTGCAGTGCTTGAGCCCGGAAGCTAAATTCTAGTAGAGACGATAATTTCTATTTGCTGTACTTGGTAGCAGCAGTAACTTCAACAGTAACCATGGTCTTACCACTTTGGTTATCGACACTCTTGATGGTTCCCATGGCAACTTCGCCCCAGGCAGTCGAGTGCGGAGTCATGCCTTCGCCCTGCTGCATCACCTTAACGTATTCATTGTTCTCGTTTTTGCGATGGAGCGAACCTTCTACTTCAATCACCAGGCTAGTCAAGCCAGCCACAGTTTTAGGCTTGCCAGAAAGACGCCCTTTGGCAATCTCTTCCCAGCGCTGATTAGTGGTATTTGTGCCAATTCCCCACTCAAGAATCTGAACAGGTTTGCTCAGTCTAATCATGACCTTTTCCTCTGACTTCCATCGACAGCCTTACTGCAAAAACGTTATCACATTTACGGCATAGTCTCCCAAGTAAGCGTCTAAGCTAGGGCATTTCTCTAGCGTTTCTTCAAACTTTCGACGATGTCAGGTAGATAATCTTCCAAACACTTTCCCTCCAGACCAAAAAGCTCATGAGCCTCTTTAGAACTGCTATGAGAATCGGTGATCAGAATCTGTGCCAATTCAAGGGTAATTGTATTTTTCGGCAAGACCTTTGTAGCCATTTCAAAAGCCTTGCCTGATAGCTGGCTCGGAATGGTCATAGTCGTGCCTGAAAGGCCAAACTCAAAACGAATACTCTCTAGCATTTCTACCAACGAATATTCTTTGGGACCAGCGATTTCTATCACTCGACCAGTCGATTCTTTCATATAGATGCAGTCAACAACACAGCGAGCGACTTCATCGACGTGAACAGGCATCAGAATGTTTAGACCACTACCAACAACTGGCAAACATGGCTTAAAAGTCACCAGCGGCTTAATCATCTCGACATAAGGGAAACGCGCACCGAACATGTATGACGGCCGCAGAATAGTCCAATAAAGCTTAGAATTGCGAACGATTTCATCACCAGTAAATTTACTGCTCAAGTACTCACTGCCTGACTCTTCGCGCGCGCCCAAGCAGCTCACTTGGACAAATCGCTGGATGCCATTCTGTTCAGCCAAGACTGTCAGCTTCTCAACCAATTCAACATTGAGATACTCATAAGAACTAGCTCTAGACCCATCGCTACTTAATCTAAAACTACCGGAAATATTGATGATGGCGTCGACGCCGTCGAGAGCACGCAATAACACATCATCATTTTCAAGAGAGCCAACCACAACCTCAATACCGCGCTTGCGATACTGCGAAAGATTAGACCCCTTCCAATCGCCGGCTCCACGGGTAAGCAAGCGAATAGGGAGCTGCCGAGCCATCATCAGCTCGACAACGGGTTCGCCGAGGAAGCCAGTTCCACCAATCAGCAGCAGCAAATATTTATTCCTTTAGAACCTGACACCAAAACCGCTGCCACCAAATCTAATACCACTACCACCAATGCCGTAACCACCGCCAGCTGGATATCCGTAGGGGCTGAAGCCATTATTAAACGAGCTATAGCCTCCCATTGGAACACCAACAGGCACACCCAATCCCACACCCATGCCAGAGGGATATCCAAACCCTGTACCCATAGGCAAGCCACCAAGGCCGGTGCCATAGCCACCATAAGCACTGTTGCCGTAAGCGCCAGTGGGATAGCCAGCAGAGCGACCAACAACCTGACCGGTTGTAGGGTTGATCAAATTGCCCGACATAGAATCTATCAAGAAACCAGTGCTGGGGTCGCGCACCATAGCTGCCGAACCTGGTACACCGTAGCTCGTACCATAGCTCGCGGGATAGCCGCCATAGGCGCCGTAGCTGCCGTAACCACCACCGAGCATATTACCAATCGAATTTATAATTTTTCCTAGCCCGCCGCTGCCGCGAGTTTGCATTTGACTTTGGCTAGTCATGCCGCTGCCCATATTACCCATAGAACCGAGCGACGACATACTAGTGCCCATATCGAGATCGTCATCAAAATCATCACGACGAGAACGATTAGCCCGAGCGGCTTTAGCTGGAGCAGAAGCAATTGGAACTTTTTCTACAAGCTTGGCCACACGCTCTGGCAAGCTCAAAGAAGCAGCGGAGTCAGCCTTGCTAGGAAATACAGTTTCTTCTAAACGGCTCACTCTCTCTATCAACGGATCGGAAGCGAAGGTTTTACCAAGCACTGCATTTTCGAGAGCTGTAACCTTACTGCTCAGACCAATGGCACCACCAGGAACAGCAGCCGGTGAATCACCAGAATCAGAGGCAAAGCGGTCACTAGCAGCAGCCCGACTAGAAGCAGCGGCAGCCGCTCCAGGCTGAGACCTAGCAGTGGAGCCAGCAGAAGCGGCTCGACGCGGAGCCACTGGAGGCAAATCATCATCTTCATCATCAAGAGCCCGACCAGCACTGCGAGGCGATCCAATCGAGCCCATACCATAACCGCCAGAGGCACTGTTAGAACCAGAGCTACTGCCAACAGAACTACCACCCATGCCGTAGCCGCCAGAGGCAGAGGCACCTGATGCCCTGCTGCCAAAGGCGTTTTGCATGTCTTTGCGCAAGTCGCGACCACTAAAAGAACGCCCGTCTTCGCCGTCACTACGAGCTACCGGTTGACGAGAAGCTTGTTTAGGAGCAGGGAAATTTATATCGTCATCTTCTTCGTCAAGCCAATCTGTGCCTGGTGGTGCTTGTTTTGCCACATCAACTCGAGTTTTCTCTTTTAGAGCATCAACTCGTTCGCTCAAGTCGGTAAATTTAGATGGCTTACCAAAGACTTTAGTCTCAAGACGATTCAAGCGATCTGCTACTGGGTCAGATGCATAGTCACGCTTAAAGATGCTCTGTTCAAGTGCTGTCACTGCCGGATACTTACTCTCGCCACTCAAGACCTGGCCGCCGGGCTTATTGCTTTGACTGCGCTCTTCGCTCAAATCTAGATCGCTATCACTGTTGTTTACTGCTCTAGTAGCTGGTTTAGAGCGCCCAGCAGAAGACGAAGGGGATGATGCTGACGAGGAGGAAGATGCCGCAGCATCGCTCTTATCGCTATCTTCTGCTGCTACAGCTCCAAGATTTGGCACAGTATCAGCCAGGTTTTTCAAGCGCTGCTCACTAGCGCCTGTTCGCGCTTCACCGAAAATCATCTTTTCTAGACGCTCGAGGCGAACGGCCTCTTCGTCTTTAGGATAGGTATGTTTGAAAAACTTCACCTCAAGCTGACTAAGGCGAACATCAGAGCCAACTGAAGCCATTACCGGACAGCCGAAACTTAGCCCACCCAAATCCAAGCCTAGCGGCAGAGAGAGAGCCATTGCCAATGACAGCCCGGCAAAGAAGCGAGCCAACCTAAGCGATTCTAATCTAGACCCTGCTAAGCCCAAGGAGCCCAAGCTCAATCTTACTAAGCCTAAAGGGCGACTGAGCAAGCCTGTATCTAATTTGGCTTCGGTATTAGTAACGTCCATTGGTAACGTCCATTGCTCTCGTTATAACCGTCATTGCTCTCAGAAGCGCCCGTCTAAGTCTCAGTCATCCAAGTAGAGTGATCTTACCATGCTTTCCAAGACCCAGCGCCACTTTCAACCCTTGCCGCGCCCTTCCGCAGCCTTGTCAAGCCTCAACGGCTCCGACAAGTAAATTAGGACGACAAATCCTGCAGCGTTGTTCCTCGCCCCTTGAAATGCCAGAATAGCAGCAACCTTAGAAGCCTGCCATTACCGCCAGAATTTTAAAGGTCGATAGAGTTTATTGAGCTTTCTTCGCTATTCTGTAACCTACCAATAATTACAGTGAAAGAGTCTTTATGCCAGCCAGTCAAAAACTTTCAAATACCAGCGCAAAACTTGCCCTCGACGGCTACAACCTCACAATTGAAGACGTCGAATCTATTGCCAACAAGCATGGCACTGTTGAGCTATCAGCAAAGGCCCTCGAGCAATTGCAAAAGTCTCGGGAAATTGTTGAAGGTTATTTACAAAGAGGTGATGTGGTCTACGGAATCACAACTGGCTTTGGCAAATTCAAAGACATCTATATTGCACCAGAGCAAACAGAACAACTGCAGCGCAATTTTCTCTTTTCGCATGCCTGCGGTATGGGCGAACTTTTTGACAGCGGCACAGTAAGAGCAATTACATTGCTACGCGCTAATGCTCTAGCCAAGGGCTTCTCAGGCATTAGGCCCGAAGTCGTAAATCTACTTGTCGCCCTGTTAAATAATGACATTCATCCAATCATTCCTCAGCAAGGGTCAGTTGGTGCCAGCGGCGATTTAGCACCACTTTCGCATCTTGCGCTAGTACTAATTGGCGAAGGAAGTGCCGAATACAAAGGCAAAGTTTTGAGCGGAAAAGAAGCTCTGGCCGCCGCTGGACTGAAGCCAGTTGTTTTAAAGGCTAAAGAAGGCCTAGCCCTCACCAATGGCACCCAGGTGATGAGTGCCCTCGGTTGCCTGGTTGTAAGCGAAGCCGATCGTTTAGCAAAAATGGCAGACATTATTGGAGCCATGAGCCTGGAGGCTCAACTAGGCTCGCAGAAAGCATTTCTTGCGCCCGTGCACGAAGTTCGTCCCCACCCAGGACAAAAATCTTCGGCCAGCAATTTACTCAAATTACTGGCCGATAGCGAGTTAATGGAGAGTCACAAAGACTGCCCCATGGTACAAGACGCTTATTCATTGCGCTGCATGCCACAAGTTCACGGGGCCTCAAGGCAAGCGTTCAAGCACGCTCGCGAAGTGCTGGCAATCGAAATAAACTCAGCCACAGACAACCCGCTAGTCTTTCCAGACCAAGTTATTTCCGGTGGCAACTTCCACGGGCAGCCACTAGCTCTGGTGCTTGATTATGTCGGCATTGCCCTGGCTGAGTTGGCAAATATTTCAGAGAGACGCACGGAACGCCTTGTCAATCCAGCTCTATCAAATGGCCTGCCTGCCTTTCTTACAAGAAACGGCGGCTTGAACTCTGGCTATATGATTGCCCAATACACTGCAGCGGCAATTGTCTCAGAAAACAAAGTGCTAGCCCACCCAGCTTCAGTCGATTCTATTCCCACCTCAGCCAACCAAGAAGATCATGTATCAATGGGTACAATCTCTGCACGCAAGGCCAAAACAATCATGCACAACCTCCGTCGAGTGCTCGCTATTGAGTTACTCTGTGCCGCCCAGGGGCTTGATTTGCGCTGTGGTGTAATCGACGCAGTGCCTGATATTGGCCACGTCAATAAAGGGACCGGCAAATTTACACCGGGCTCTAATACCGAGCACGGCATGAAAGCAGGCCTGGGAGTAGAAGCAGCTTACCGCTTCGTCCGCAGCATCATTCCATTTCTCGAAGAAGATCGAGAAATGCATCTAGATATGGCTCGTGCTGAAGAAATCATTGCCTCTGGCGAGCTGCTAACAGTGGTTGAAAAGGCCATAGGCAAGCTAGAATAAAAAACTAGAACAAAAATCTAGAATGACAAGCCAAAACAACAAACTCAACTAATCAATTTGCCATAAACTCACTAGAGATGCGAGCCAAATCAAAAGGCGTATCGCTGGCAGAAAATTGAGTTGTAGCCAATTCGGGCCTATCAACCAATTGTCCGCGGGCCTCGACGTGTAACAGCAATAAATCGTATAGCGTCGGCTTATTCAATTCTACTAGTGATTTGAGAGAGAGTTGAATTCCATAGAGATTACCGGCGACATTGTTATACCAATTAGGGTTGCGAGTCAAAGCAATGTCGACCCAAACAACTTGGCGTGCTACTAAATCAAAAATAGCTGGTATGGAAACTTTAGCGTTACCACTAACATCTAATTTATCTTGCACGGTCATTGGCTCAAAGACTTCACCAGACTGCGGCTTATCGCGAGCCATCCAGCCAGCGAAGCACTCAGGCAAGTCACAAAATGGTTGATCCGTATAACTCAAAAGCGACATCACCACATAACGGCCGTGATGCTTCAGAACTTGATCAATAGAAATATCAATAAATTCGCTGGCACCTTGAGGAGCATCAACAATATCACCACTGTGGCAGCCGCCAAAGTTCTTCAAATTGTAATAAGTAAGAGCATCGATAAAAGCAAAGTTCTCGTCAAACACTGCTGCCGACAAGTCAATATCTGTGCGGTAAAGGCCGTTCCTCCACCAGGTGAAGAAACGCAGAACATTGGTATCAGGCAGAGCCATCCTGCTGCCCCTTGAAGTTGTTCTAAGTGCCTTTGAAGCAGATCTTTGGGCAAAGGGCACCATAAAATTCTTCAGTTGAGAGTCAATCATACAATCGCCCAATGGTGGCAATTGAGCGAACCGCTCTAGCAGAGCTTTGCGACAAAGACCTGCTGCTAGCTCGCAGACAAGTGGTGGCAAATCAGGCAAATGATCAGCTATAGCTTGCGCCTTTGCCAATTGAGATTTAGGGAAGAAGACACGCAGCGCACGCTTCTGCGATCTATTTTTGAAGTGATGAAGAACTTGCAGCAGCACCGGTGTAGAAACCTTGCTCGCTACTTTGCCAAAGTCGAAGGCAACATCTTCTTGACGGCTACCAGCAATACGCAGCACATGGTCTAGCCTGCGAGCGAAATCACCTGGCCTTGTTTTAAGCATCGATACCGCGCCATCAACATCAACCGATTCTAGCGCATTCTCTAAGCGACTGTTGAAAGTATTAGATGGCAGGCCATTTCTCAAGACATTGAATGCATCGAATGAGCGCGGAAATTTATCTTTGAATTCACCGGGATGTAATTTCTCTCCAAGACGAATCCAACGATCTTTCCATCTCAGCATGTCTTCAACTGAATTCGACTGACTCTCAAGCAAGTTCAATAGCAAGCGGCGCACACTGCGTTTAAAAGTCTTAAACTTAACTGGCTCGGCTAGAGATACATCACCGCCACTCAAAGCCACAGCTAGACGCAAGACATCAGTACTCGTATCGCAATACTTGAGAGCCAACTGAGCGGTTTCAGCACTAAATTCGGTGCGCCCAGCTAACTGAGCCAAGATGTATGCCTTGTTCTCGCGGTGAGCAATTTGTGCTGGCAAAAAGCGCTCGATATCACCATCAAAGAAGTCTATATAAGCCGCGATATCTTCTTTATCAACAGCAGAAGTAGAACTGTTGGTGGAGAGTAACTGTTTAAACTTCAATTCAAAATCTTCAAATGTCGAAAGCTCCAAAGGCTGCAGCTCCGGAGTCTCAATCAGAGGAGCACGCTGGGGCACCGGAATCAGACCAAATAGCTTTTTCTGCTTGCCCGGCATATATTTGCCCGAACTAAAGTAGTGCACCATAGCATTGAGATAAAGCTCCGCCTCACTCATCTCCATCACTTGCCGAGGAAAGTCTGGATACATCGGTGTCAAATTCTGATGAGCACCTTTCTCTTTGGCTAAGCAGTTAAACAGCAGTGTCTTTAATTCACTAAGCTCACTTAAGCTCAGATGTTTGCAGGCCTCAATCAAAGCCGCCGACATACAGAACCCCAGAGCCTCAATAGTCTTCACTACGGTGGCGACATAATGACTAGGTAGAATTTCGTTAGACGTGGCCTGATTGAGCACGACCTTCTTGCAACGTCGCACAAAAATCTTGTTGGCTAGCTCAAGTTTTTGCGACGAATATGCTTGCAAAATGGCCTCGCAAAAAAATCGGGCTAAAAAGGTGCCACAGAAAGCGAAGACTCTAAATTACCAGTTTAGAAGGAAGAACCTTCATAGCCGCGGCATTTAGTTGTATGCCCGCTGTCTTATATGATCAAACTAAACATGATCCAACTAAAGATAATCAAGCCTGTTAGCTATTTGGGCAAGCTCACTTTTCCAGTGCCAGCGCAAATGGGGCAGGGGCCCTTATTAATCGGCCGACCGTTTACGTACTCAATGACTTCGCCCATGTGGTCATTACTCCAATACTCTGAGCCGCCTTTACCAGCCGGGTCTAAATAAGGAAAAACCATCCAAACAAGACGATCAGGCTTACCAGGCACAGCCATTTTGCGCCAGCCAGGCGTAGTGGGTTTAAGACAACTACCGGGGCAAATACCTCTCATATAGCTGTTCAAGGTCGCGGCAAGCCTTTGGGCACGATTCTTAACTGATATCAACTTGCCGGTTTCACTGACCTTCTTATACTGGTCGAGGGCCTTTTGATATTGATGCATTTCATAGAAACAGTATCCCAAGAGAATGCCGGCTTCGCCGTCATCGGCTGGGGAATTGGCAGAGACCGTTAGGCTAGCTGCAGCAGCCTGATACTTCTTCTCCTGAAAAAGTTTGGCCCCTTTTTTATAGGAACTAGTGAAAGCTTCTTTTGCTACATCTTTAACAGAATCAGTGCCACCCGGCTCAGCTGGCTGGGCACAAGCAGATAGAGTAGTAAAGAAAAATAAGAATGAGAAGGATACCAGTGCAATCGATCTAGATATGTATTTCAATACATTGCCATTGAAAACTTGACTAAAAGAAAAGGTGTCGCGGGAAGCGAAGACTCTAAATTGGAAATTTTAGAAGGAAGAACCTTCATAGCCGCGACTACAAATCTATACCCACTTCTATTGGTAGTAACTGCTTTGGCTACTTTTTAGGCAGAGCCATAATCTGGCTTAATTCATCTCCGAGTATCTCGCGGGTCAAACGCACTTGTCTCGCAGGAAAATCGCGCAGGGTAATAGGTACAAGGTCACCACCAGACAATTTCTTACCGCTCAGCAGATGCTGCCAAAGCATCTTATCTGGCGCACTTAATTCGGCCTCAAACAAGCGCACTTGCGTATGACCCAATTTCCACTGAGCGGGCACGTTGCTTACGTGTAAGGCTCGCCTGGTCTGGGGCATAAGCATGCCGTTAAGTGAGTATGCATCCTTAGGTGTTTGATCAACGTGCAGCCAGTCGCCGGGCTTCCACTGACCGTTTGACTCGAACTTGGGCAGCGGCCAGCGCACAGCTTGCGCCCCCGGAGAAGTTCCATCACTTGCGAGAACCTTAAATGGCTTAAGAAGAGCTTCACTAATAGGTTTGACTAACTCCTTCCCCAAATGAGCCTGTTCGTGCAGAGCAAGAGAAAAAGATTGCCCCACAGCCCTCACCGCTGCGAGTTCTCGCGCCGTACTAACCATCAGACCACTACTTTTCAAAAGCGCAAGTGCAGTAGATTCTGCTACCGGTATAGTAGCTTCCGCCGCCATCAATACTATTTTTTCTCTACCCATGGCTGCCAGCCTCGTAATGTCATTTCTATGCCGCCAGCTTAGTCGCTTCAACGACCCACTTTCGAGGCAGCGAAGTCAAATCAAGCTCCACTAGGCCAGTAGGAATGTTAGTACCTGTGGTTCTCCAATTTCCTCTTAGATAAGCAGGCCATTCAGCACGCTTGTGGGCGAAGAAATGTTGCATGCCGCTGTAAGTGCCATCAGTAGGTGGATTCACCATCATTTGCAGGCCTTTGCTCTTCAAATAGCGATCATCATGGCTGAGAAGAACACCGTGATCATAATTTGCCACTGCTGTTCTGTTATAGACAGATTCGTGCTTGTTCCAAATGAAATCGATATCGTGCGGAGCCGCTTTTTTCGTAACGAAACTACCACCCACATGCACTTCTTTTACACCACCAGCCTTAAGGCCCTGCAGCACTTCTTCAAAGCTGCCCAGCAGCATTTCTCGGCGCGACCCCATACCAAACTGCGCCTTAAAATCGGCAAAACTGAGACGGTAGAGACCAGGCATTAAATTGCCGTCTTCAGCAAACTCAAGAGCACTCTTGCGAGGCAAAGCCTTCATATAGAGCGCGTTGCGCACTTCCACCTCTGAGAGAGGCAGACCAGTAACAGGATGAGGAATAACTTCACCACTGGCTTTGATAGCTTCGCGCTTAGCCTGCACTTGACTGACGACCTCACTATCTCTTGATGCCGCATCATAAGCAGCATTGCGCAAGCGATCTGATTCAGCAAAGCGCGCCTCTTGCTCGGCGCTGCGGGTGTATGTTTTTAAGGAGGAACTTAGCGCTGGGCTGATCTCGCTCGCTCCAGATTGAGCAGAATTGGCAACAGAGGCAAGGTGACTGTCACTATGCATGACCGTGGCACCTTGTTTTTCAACAGTTGCAATAAACTTAGCCGACAAACGAGGTAGAACTCCAGACTCTTCCATCGCATGAACCATTCCAGCACCGCTTTTACCTTTTGTCGCCAGCAAAAGTGCCGCCGAGCCAATAGCAGCTGCAGCCAACAGGCTTTGGTCAAAATTATCACTTTTGGAAGCAGCTATCTGCCGATTTTCTGAGTTGAAATATTCCATAGGTAAAAATCTAGCGCGGGGGGAGTTACATACTCACACCAGAAGGAAGCGATGTCAGTGGTGGAAATACGTAGTGACGAGCTAACACTAATCTTCAAGCATTAAATCTAAGCGTCTTTTATAGTTATTGAGAAAATCACGAGTAACAGAAAAATGCTCCAGATTTTCATATTTGTCTTCACGAACACCAGTTTCATCAAAAACAAAAATTTTGCTTGATGGATAGGCCAGCAGAATGGGCGAATGGGTAGCGATAATAAACTGCGATCCGTCTTGCACCAAATCATGTATCCGCACTAGAGCTGCCAATTGTCGCGATGGAGATAGAGCAGCTTCTGGCTCGTCCAAAAGGTAAATGCCCTTTCCTCTAAATTTATTGACGAGAGTAGCCATGAAAGATTCGCCATGCGACTGCCGATGCAGCGACTTACCGCCATAAGAACTGAGATAGCCGACTTCATCCATGTAGGTAGCCAGGTTATAGAAACTCTCAGCCCGCAAGAAGTAGCCGTCTTTAGGATGGGCATGGCTCTTCTTCGCCTTCAAAAACTCATGCAATCCAGATGAGCCGCCAGCATCATCTATCTGCACATTTTTAGTTCCGCCTTGGGCACTAAAACCAAGAAGCAAAGCAATGGCTTCAAGAGCGGTTGATTTACCCGAGCCATTTTCGCCCACAAAAAATGTGACATCCTCATGAAATTCCATATTGTCTAAATCAGCAATAGCTGGAATAGAAAAGGGGTAAGACTCAATGTCAAAGCCATCAAGCATATGAATTGAACGAATATATGGCTTGTCTTTGGAAAAGCTTTTGTTTACCACCAGTAAGCGGCCCAAAGTAAGTCGCCGTCAATTAGAATCGCCACAGGCAAAAGCTGGTCATCAAAATAGACATCGGCATCAACAGAGGGAGAGGCAGCATTAGCTTCTTTCGCTTGCTCAAATTTAGTCAATAATTCAGCCATGTTCGCAACCGCTTCTTTACTGGCAGGATCTATCTTGAATTTTTGAAGGCTTGGAGCAACAGTGTCTATCGGCGACAAATCGAGCTTGTATCCTGGCGAGCTCTCTGAATTCCAAAAGAGAAACTGTTTATCGATGCCAGTCAGTAACATCTTGGTTG
Organism: bacterium Ga0077546; assembly: GCA_943369735.1. Classification (GTDB taxonomy): domain Bacteria; phylum Cyanobacteriota; class Vampirovibrionia; order Obscuribacterales; family Obscuribacteraceae. Next base: position 127,427 of record CALROJ020000001.1, on the reverse strand, counting down.
GGGCTGTAGATTGCATAATGGTCACCGCTCGCTGCTTGACATGAAGCACCGATTGCAGTCCCCGCCCGACAAAGAGGGCAGCGGCAATAGGAAAAACAAGCATCCAAAGAAATTCAATTTTGGCCAGGAGCGGCACTAGAGGCAACAGGCAAAGAATTAGGGCGAAAACAGCCATTTTAGTAATATGGCCCTGCGCTTCAGCAAGATAGCGCTGAAGCAATTTATCGAAGTCTTGCGCTGTAGTAGATGTCACAAACAAAAAAATCCTAGAAGAACTAAAGACCGGGAGACGCAAAAACTGGAGGAAAACTATTTCTGACAAGCGTTAGTGTACTGCATACCCAGCAAGGCCCCAGAGCAAACACCGGGAACTTAGACAAGGAAGAAACCTAAGTTGAAATACCTACTACGGATGATGCAATTGATAGCAACTGACCGACATACTTAATCGTGAGCCTTCAGCAACTCTTAGAACAGGGTCTTTGAAAGTCATGAAGCAACAAGCACCCTGCCCAATCACAAATGCGCTTGATTTAATCAGTGCAAAATGGACTGTTGAGATCCTCCGAGAACTAGCACTCAAGCCAGTCCGCACCAGAGAATTTCTCAAAGTTATCCCCGGCCTTAGTATGAAATCGCTACAGGAGCGCCTTAAAGCCCTCCTTGCCGCTGGCATGATCACGAGAATAGTTTTTCAAGAAAAGTTACCAAGAGTCGAACATACAATAACGCCTCTCGGGCGACGCTTGTTCGGCGTGATGAGCGAGCTAAAAGAAATAGCGGCAGAAATAGGCGTCACCAGTGTAGAGTGCCAGTGTCCATTGGAAGGTTTCGGCAAAGAGCAAATGAATTGCCCCAAAAGAAGAGATCCTCTATCACCTAGACAAATGCGCGCAGAAGGGAAATAAAAGCTCCAATGCTCTAAGTATTAAAACAGCCAAGAAACCCGAAAAGACTTCGTAGCTATTAGAATATGCGTGCGCTAAAATTACACCCGCTCTAAAAAATCTCTCTTAGGTATTAAAACATGAGTAAATTGCCTTCTCGCTTTGTTAAATTTCAAAGCACCTATCCAGATCTCTTTGCGGCCTATGAAGAACTGGGAAAGCAGGCAAGCACAGCTGGTCCTTTGGACAAAAAGCAAGTAGCCCTGATTAAATTAGGCATTGCAGCCGGTGCGCGTATGGAAGGGGCTGTGCATTCCCATTGCCGAAGAGCCCTAGAAGCGGGAGCAACACCAGCTGAAATTCGGCACGCCATGCTACTGGCAGTGACAACACTGGGCTTCCCTTCGATGATGGCTTGTCTATCCTGGGTAGACGAGACCCTCGATAAAGCAGAAAGCGATAAGAAATAAGAGCTGACCTGTATGTTTGTTATTGTGACGAACAGCTAAGCAAAAAGACCTAGCAAACACTACCACTGGTATCAATGACTAGGGCTAGTTTTGTAGTTAATTTCCGAAGATGAGCGCTATAAAAGGTTTCTAGTTACTTTCAAGTAACTAGTTATGGTACCCCCTTTTGCACTGCTAAACTCGCATTCATAAACTCCAACAGCAGGGCCAAGGCACTTACAAGTATGAAAAATCCAGTATTGATTCAAGGAGGCATGGGCGTCGGTGTTTCCAATTGGCGCCTAGCTAAAGCAGTTTCGGAAGAAGGACAACTAGGAGTCGTATCAGGAACACTGCTTGATACAGTGTTCGCACGCCGCCTGCAAGATGGAGACACGGGAGGGCACATGCAGCGTGCCTGCCTGGCATTTCCGCGCCAAGACTTAGTTGAGCGCATATGGCAACGCTATTATATTGCTGGTGGCAAGCAAGCATCAGAGTCATATATAAATGTCCCCATGATTGGCTTGCAACCCTCAATTGCATCTCTTGAATTAATTGTTTTAGCCAATTTTGTGGAAGTCTTTCTGGCAAAGGAAGGACATCAAGGCATAATCGGAATCAACTATCTAGAGAAGATTCAACTCCCCACATTGCCTTCATTGTATGGGGCAATGTTAGCAGGAGTAGACTATGTGCTAATGGGGGCCGGCATTCCCAAAGCCATACCAGGAGTACTAGATCAACTGAGCGAACACAAAGAAGTCTCGCTAAAACTGAATATGCAGAGCGACGCTTCCACAGAAGAACAAGCCTATCTACGTTTCCAACCCTGCGACATAATAGCGCAGGCAAAGCCCCTCAAGCGCCCTCTATTCATAGCCATTGTCGCGTCCCATACACTAGCAGCAAACATAGCAAAAAAAGCATCCGGGAAGGTAAATGGCTTCGTCATTGAAAACCATACTGCCGGCGGTCACAACGCTCCCCCTCGGGGCGCAATGCAACTCTCACAAGGCGGAGAACCAATCTACTCATCAAGGGACAATGCTGATCTAGAAGAAATCAAAAAACTCGGTCTACCATTTTGGCTAGCTGGAATGTATGGCAGCGCAGCGAAGCTAGAAGAAGCATTAGCCCTTGGTGCTACTGGCGTCCAAGTTGGTACTGCCTTTGCCTTCTGCAACGAATCTGGAATAACCGAAGAAATCAAAAGATCCACCCTGCAACAAGTCTTAGAGCAATCGATCACAATATTCACCGATCCATGCGCCTCAGCCTCCGGCTACCCGTTCAAGATCGTTAATATAGAACAATCACTTTCAGAAGAGTCGGTCTACAAGGCCAGAGAAAGAGTCTGCGATCTAGGCTACCTTCGCTCTGCCTACAACCGCAAAGACGGTTCCATAGCCTTTCGTTGTCCTGGAGAACCTGAAGAAGACTATCAAAGAAAAGGCGGCTCAACGGCAGATACTGCCAATCGAAAATGTCTCTGCAACGCCCTGCTCGCGAACATTGGCCTCGGCCAGGTGCGGCCAAGCGGATACGAAGAGCCACCACTTCTAACAGCAGGCGATCACATGCCCGCTTTGCGCGAATTTATCCAGGATGGCCAAACAAGCTATTCGGCAAAAGCTGTAATTGAGCGCCTACTCGGTAGCCGACTACAGAATGTGTAACACTGTTACTATTGAAACCCACAATAGACAAAAGCTTTGCACTTGCCCTAACTGCTTATAAGAATGCGCCCCGGGCTCGTAAGGCACAAGCCAGAGGCACTGCACGACATAAACAGCCAATGAAAGAGCTGTCAGCTGTAGACTTAGAGCAGTAAGGCCAAGCCAAAGTAAGAGAGATAGCACCGCCAGTAGCGCCAATGCTGCCGGTCTCTGCCTGCGACAAAGATAAATCATAACGCTGCTTGTTAGTGTTGCGGCCAGCAAGGCAAAAATAGACGAAATGTGCGAACTCAAATCTCGACCTTGAGTAGCGGCGAGCAGGCAAGAGAAAACCAGCGGCGCCAAAGCTGCACCAGAGAGCCCGAACGACTCCCTCAATAAAGGCTCCAAGTGCAAAGAGGGCGACGAAACCGCGAAGATGCCGATAGCAACAGCTGCAATCCACAGGGTAAATGGCAAACCCGCAAATAAATAGAGAAAACCTGCCATCAAGGCAGCAAGCAGCAGCAGTTGTCTTGGTCGATGAGCTGAAAGAATCAGAGGCCAGAGACAAAGTTGCAAACAAGCAATGGCGACCAATTCTTTGCCACTCAAAACTAGCGATATGATACTCGCCAAAACAAATACAACAATCGCACCATACTCTCGCGGCAACCTAAATGACACCCCGTTGCCATGTGGCTGCAACACAAATTGATTTTGCCCGAAGGTCATAATCCACCTCCATTTACTTAATTGTAGACGCAGCCCAGGCTTCGTCCTATCATCCAAGGGGTGGGTTAAATCAAGTAACTATCAACTGATTTCTATGGGGTTGTCTCTCGCTCGATGGCCCGAGCAAGATCAGGAGAACGCTCGTTCATCATGTGAGTTATTGTCCAGTGCATCCAGACCAGACAAATGACAATCAAAATAGAAAAGAAAATCCAACATGTTGTCCAGATACCAGTGGCATTGAGCATCGAACCAAAAAGAATCGGTCCAACCCAACCACCAAGACCTCCGATAACACCAACAATACCACCAACAACGCCGACATCTTTAGGGAAATAATCTGGAATGTGTTTGTAGACAGCGGCTTTACCAATACCAGTGGCTACACCAACAATAAGAATCAGAGCAGTAAAAATCCAGACATTGGCCTGAAAGAAAATGTGAGTAACACCACGGGCCAAAACCTGTTTCTTCTGCACTAGATCTCCAACCTTAACAATAGGATCTTGCCAGAAAGTAAAAGTGGGCAGAACCAGCAAGTTTTCATGCTCATGAGCATACGTAATAACGTTATCCTCATGCCTTTGCCGAAGCTTGTATTTCTGCTCACCAACTTCAATTACCGTCGAGCTAACTGCAGTTACCGTCCCTCTCCTCGCAGCCATTACACCTTCGCCTGGAGACATAATATCCATACGTGGCACACAAAGAAGCACACAAGCAAATAAACAAGAACCGAGAACCCAGTACATCACAGCTCTAGCGCCCCAGAGATCCGACATCCAGCCGCCAAAAGCACGGATTACACCAGAAGGCAAACTAAAGAGAGCGGCCATCAAACCAGCGGTAGCCAGAGACATGCCATAAACATTTAGATAATAGGGAATAAGCCACTGCGAAAGAGCAACGAAGCCACCGAAAACAAAGAAGTAGTAGAAACCGAAGCGCCAGACACGCGAATGCTTGAGCGGTGCCAGCTGTTGCATCAACGTGAAACCTTTATTGTGCTCTATTTTTTTGGGATATGAAAAGAGCCAAAATATAACTGTGGTAAGCACTAGAATGCCAGCATAAATCTGCGGTACAAGGCGCCAACCCTCAAGATTTTGCCCTTGATTAGTGACTAAATTTAGCAAGTGCGGAGCGCCAAAACTAGTAATGGCAGCGCCGGCATTTCCGGCACCGAAGATACCAAGCACGGTGCCTTGCTTTTCTTTAGGAAACCACACTGAAGTATAGGCAATCCCCACAGCGAAACCAGTTCCAGCCAAGCCGAAACCAAGCCCAGCCAGAAGAAACTCCCAATAGGAATTGCAGAAACTGACGCAGTACATTGAAGCAGCAGAGACTAGCATTACTAGGGCAAAGACAATGCGCCCACCATAGCGATCAGTCAATATACCAACCGGGAGACGCACAATAGAACCAGTAAGCACCGGAGTGCCAATCAACCAACCAAGCTGAGCTTTGTCAAAATTAAAGAGACTATTATCAACAAGGAAAGTAATCAATACTCCATAGAGCATCCAACAAGCAAAGCAAACAATGAAAGAGAAGGTGTTTACAGTAAGTACAGAAACTGCCTTTGCACTTTCGGACATTTTAGTATTTCCAATCATGTTTCCTGAAGTCCTTTCTCCTATGGGTTTTTAAACTCTGCATTTGGACGCAAGTAGAACCACCAATTGAGTGCGACACAAAACAGATAGAATGCAGCAAATCCATAAAGTGCATACTCAGGAGTGCCGTGCTCAATTTGTTCACCAATAACCTTCGGAATGATGAAAGCACCATAGGCAGCTATTGCTGATGTCCATCCAAGCACTGGTCCGGCCTGTTCTTTGTTGAAGATGTAGGCCACCGAGCGGAAAGTTGAACCATTACCAATACCTGATGCCAGGAAAAGTACCAAAAATATTAGGAAGAACGGCATAAAATACTGATCTGGTGTAGCGCTTTGATAGGCCATCTTAAGATAGTGAGATGCTCCAAGAGCAGCACCTACCATAACCACTGAGGCAACTTGAGTAACAAGAGCACCACCCAAACGGTCGGCAATCCAGCCACCTATAGGACGAATAAAGGCGCCAATAAAAGCCCCCATCCAAGCATAGGTAAGTGCACTTGGCGCATTAGGATTGGGCGTGATGTGCGTGAACACACCGTCGGCACCAGGCACATGACTAAAACCAAAGATCACTTGAATAGCCAAAGGGAATGCCGCAGCATAGCCGATAAAGCTGCCGAAGGTCATAGTATAGATAATCGTCATCACCCAAGTGTGTTTGTTGCCGAAGATCTTGTACTGCCTATCGAGAACGGCCTTGATCTTGCCAGGCAAAAGCTTCAGAAGAAAAACAGTGGCCGCGATCACCGCTGGCAAAACCAACCACTGATTGATTCCGAGTCCACCAGACTTAGCAGGCAAGAACATGTAGCAGCCAACCGAGGACGTCAACAAGCCAATAGCAAGCATACCGGCAATCTTGAGAATGGCGCTAGGAGTAGAGCCAATATCTGGAGAGACATGCTCGTCTCTAATGTTATTCATCAAGAACCAGGCCAGCATCACTAGTGGTACTAGGATGAGAACCCAAACGAAACCAGCATTTTGAATAAAAGTAGGCGTGCCAGCTGGTATCTTGCCAATCAACGTGCCGCTAGCAGAAGTAAGGACCATAGACTGTTGACCACTAAATCCGAAAGTCATCGCCAATGGCACCAATATTTGCATTGTAGTGACGCCGAAATTACCAACACCGGCATTCAAGCCTAAAGATAGGCCTTGCATTTTCTTAGGAAAGAAGAAGCTGATATTTGACATAGACGAAGCAAAATTTCCGCCACCAAATCCAGAAAGCAGCGCCAAAGCTTGAAAAACCCAAAGTGGCGTGGTCTTGGCAGAGAGCGCGATTCCAGTGCCAAGAGCCGGTAATATTAAGAGCATCGTTGTAAAAAATATGGTATTGCGCCCACCAGCCATGCGAATCAAAAAGGTGCTGGGGATGCGAAGAGTGGCCCCGGAGAGACCAGCAATCGACATCAAAGTAAAAAGTTGCTCTTTACTATAAGGAAAACCCAGGTTGAGCATCTGAACAGTAATAACTCCCCAGTACATCCAAACGGCAAAGCCGCAGAGCAAGCAGGGCACTGAAACCCATAGATTTTTAAAGGCAATACTTTTAGCACTAGCGTTCCAAGAAGTCTCATCTTCCGGATTCCAACCAGTCAAATCAGTTGTTTGCTTGGGTTTCGCGTCTGCGATGGCAGAAGTACTCATGATTCTCTCCGATTTATTTGCGCAAGCCGTTAATAAGTAGTTCTCAACTTTGTTTCCATTGCGTCCAGTTTGTCCAACCGATCCTTCAACTTTTGATGAGGCAAAGCGCCTTGTTGACCCATTGTGTAAACATCCATTTCTCCCCGGGCTCGAGCTTGAAGAGTGTCCAAAATCCACAGACTTGTGCCCGGTATATAAGAAGTAGAGCCCTGCGCAACTCGATGGGAAAAGACCTGCCCTGGGGTCTGAGCCTTATGAATATAAGATGGTCGCGGCTGTGGCTTTGGTACCAGATGGTAGTTAAAACCAGCATTCATAAGTTGAATACCCCAAGCCATCTTTGTACCGCCAATCATGGCGTTAGCAATGAGACGCTCGCGATATTCTTTGTCTGCCTTTTTCTTCTCAGCGGCATTCATCTTGGCCTGGCGAGCCAATAAGCCATCGGTCTCTTCATAGATAGCTAACCTGGTGCTGAGCCGGGGTTCACCTCCAGCTGAACATGATTTTAGCGAGTTGATGTGCTCAGCCAGATGGGCTGGAGCTACAGGGCCTAACTGCCGCTTAAGTTGACTCTTGGCGATAGCGCCGGCAGCATTACCAGCCAGCCTACCGAGAATGGGACCAGCGACAATACTCATGCCAGAAAGGGTAAAGCCAATTCCTGCTGGACCGGCATAGCGCGGATTACGGTTAGTCACCGCTAGCAGACCCATAAGAGAACCAAGATAACCACCAGTAGTGGCGGAGAAGAAACCGTTCAAATAAGCAACATTGCGCGAAAGAATACGTTTTTTTGCTCGCACATGAAACTGAACATACTCAGACAGCGCTAAATTGCGAAGATCTTGCAAAACCAATCCTTCACTATTGACCCGCGCCAATTCTGGACCAGCAACAGAACCTAAACTGTTCACGACTTGGTTACGCTCAGTCAGTTTCTGATCGATGGCATCCCTCAACTCAGTGGCGCGTTTCTGCATTGTTTTAGGATCGAAGCCTTTTTTCTTTTGCTTGTGATCATTAACAGCATCAAGGAAGGCCTCAATCAAAATACCGCCGGTCATAATTGAGTGGCTAGTGAGCAAAAGTATTGGCCCGGCCTTCAGAACACCACGTTTAGCTTTAGTCGGCGTGCGCCACGTGCGCCAACGCTCTGCAGCAATAGTGGTGATACCAGCAGTAGCCACACTCGAGCCCATTAAGTTATAAAAGAAAACCCTCCATGGCTTGCGACGGTTGCGCTCAGTTGTCTCCATGCGAAACGTGGTGTTGAGTTTAAATAGTTGCAGTTCTTTTTCAAGAACTTCCTTATTGATATTCTCCAACTGAGCAGCAGCTAGAGGATTGATTTCAACCTCACCAACCACAGGGACACTAGACAATCGCTCTAAGCTCGAAGCAATCGCTTCCCCCGTCGGCTCAACAGTCTCATCTGTCACTGTCAAACTAGATTCTGCTGCCGTTGAAGTTAAATCTTGCGTTGGCAACGAAGAAATCGCAGAAGGAATCGCAGAAGAAATTGCAGAAGCACCTGACTGCGATTCGAAATCGATCTTTTCTGCACTAGCAGTAGAGACAGCATCACCAATAGTCACGGAAGACACCGGTTCAGCAGTAATTGACTGAATTGGTTCGTCCAAGGTACTGGCATCAGCTAAAGCTGGTAAATTACTAACAAGTAAAGAGCACGTCACTGTCAGTGTTAGAGACTTAGCAAACCCAAATTTCATGGCAGAACATCCTATTTAGTTAATTGCGGACAAGCGGACCTCCTTGTCCGCAAATCAACATACTATCTCAAAGCCGATCTGACATCAGCTTCAAGAATGAGGACGACTTTCAAGCCACAGATCAAAGCCCTGTTATAGTCTTCAGCGATTTAAAGGTTACTAGGCACCTTAAGGTAATCATTCTTGGTGATGATGGAAACCATAGGCGATTGCTCTAACCTAAAATCAGTTGATGAAGCAATCATCCACCGAAAAAAATACACGATAAACACAAAATGACCGCGCCAAGAATAGCTCTCTAGGAGCTCAAAAAAAATGGACGCGGTCGTTTTGTCGCCTAGTAATTTGGTAATCAGTTTGACAGAGTTTTGCTACAAACCTGTCGCTCTGGTTACCTCTACGTGTTCACCTTTAGAGCGATGAACAAATCAATACAAAGATGGAGCATAAGGCCTTCACAAACCATCACGGGGAGACGAGCATGCCAGAGCGCCTAAGACCTTGGGCCGAACCGTTCAAAATAAAGATGGTTGAGCCGCTAAAAATTACAAGCCAAGAGTATCGCGAACATGCCATTGAGCAAGCTCATTTCAACACTTTCTTATTGCGTTCAGAAGACGTTTATATAGATCTTCTTACAGATAGCGGCACTGCCGCGATGAGCGACTATCAATGGGCTGGCATGATGCTAGGTGATGAGGCCTATGCTGGTTCCAAAAACTTTTACAACTTACAAACAAACGTTCAGAAATATTATGGCTATCAGTACACAGTGCCTACGCATCAAGGGCGAGGGGCAGAGCACATCATCTCGCAAGCCTTGATCAAAACTGGTGACGTGGTACCAGGCAATATGTATTTCACCACCACCAGAGCGCACCAGGAGCTAGCTGGCGGAACCTTCCACGATGTAATTATTGATGAGGCCTACGACCCCTCTAGCCCACATCTTTTTAAAGGCAACGTCGATCTAAAAAAGCTGCAAGAGCTAATAGACCGAGTTGGAGCGGCAAAAATTCCATATATAAACGTACAAGCCTGCGTCAATATGGCAGGCGGCCAACCATTCTCCTTAGCCAATCTCCAACTCGTACGTCAGCTCTGCAATCGCTACGGTATCAAAATTATTCTGGATGCTACTAGAGCCATGGAAAATGCCTGGTTCATAAAAAGTCGAGAACCTGGTCAAAGCCATCGAACTTGTGCCGAAATACTGCGTGACATGTGCGATCTCTCCGACGGTTGCACCATGTCAGGCAAGAAAGATCTATTGGTCAATATCGGTGGCTTCTTAGCTCTGCGAGAACACGCGCTCTACGAAAAAGCCTGTGAACTAGTTGTACTCTTCGAAGGTTTGCATACCTATGGTGGCATGGCTGGCCGTGATATGGAGGCAATGGCTAGAGGAATAGAGGAGGCAGTGCAAGATCAACATCTGGCGGCCCGCATAGGTCAAGTTCTGTATCTCGGAAAGTTGTTACAGTCTGCCGGTATTCCAATCGTCACACCGGTTGGTGGCCACGCGGTCTATCTAGACGCCACTCGCTTCTTGCCGCACATTCCCCAGAACCAATTTCCAGCTCAAACGCTTGCTGCAGCGCTATATGTAGAATCAGGAATTAGAGCGATGGAAAGAGGCGTAGTTTCCGCTGGTCGCAACAAAATTACTGGCGATCACGAATACCCCGCCCTTGAACTAGTTCGCTTAACTATTCCGCGGCGGGTGTACACTCAATCACACATGGATGTAGTTGCTGATTCAGTGATCGAGTGTTACAAGAATCGGCAGGCAATTAACGGGCTAGAAATGACCTACGAACCAAAAACCTTGAGGTTCTTCCAAGCCCAATTTGTACCGATAGAAAAAGTGGAAACAGCAGTTATGGTGCCCACTGCCGCCAGCACGGCATTACTTCTTTCCTGATTGAACAATTGTAACTCCCTTAATCAGCTGAATTAGACCATAGTTGATAGAAAATACTGCAACTATAGCCAAAAACACATGCATCTTATAGCGGTCAAGATTGATCCAAAAGAGCTTAGTGGGATCTCCATGAAACTTATTAAGTGGATCGGTGCCATCCAGATACTCACGAGCATCGGAAATGCCGTCTTCGTCTAAATCACTTTTCTCGCCTAGGCGATCTGCCAGCTTCGCTGGCTCTGACTTAAGAGCAACAAAATCTTTTTTGCCAACGACTTTGATAATTTCGTTGCCGAATTTGTTCAAGATCGGACTGTCAACATCTACTCCTGGTGCCAAGGCCGCTCTTGCCTTATTCAACTGTTTCATTTCATCAGCGCTGAACGAACCGATTTGCCCCTCACCATTGCCAACTGGTCCATTCTCACTAATGTGGCACATGGCGCAATTGACTGTTCGATGTGAATTCTTCTCGACAAATTGCTGAAACTCAGGGTAAGCCAAGGTTGCACTTTGCGACAGAGCATACAATGATGGCAGCAATGTCGCGCGCCAAATCAATCTATGCAAACTATAAAGGCGTCTATTCATTACCCTCACCATTGATTACCATCACTAAATATCAGTGTTTGAAAAATTCATAGATCTGCTCACCAAAGAGGGTCATTACTACCAGGTAGATAGAAGCCATGATAGTGATAAAACCTAGAGTTCGCCTACTGGTGCCTTTGAAAATCCAAGGGGCAAATATCAATATAGAAACGCAAACCATGCTAGCAATTAGAATCACCCAAAAAGGCAAAAGCTCAAGTGGATAATAGACAAAGTAGAAGTACCACTCTGGCTTAATCCCCGCCGGCGTAGAACCCAGAGCATTGAAGGGAGCCAACAAGGGGAAGGGAAGAAACGAGTCGAATGGAATACAAGCCGCCAGTACAAATAGAACAAGAAAGACTGTTGCCCATAAAGACAAATCTTTAAAGATGAAGATGCTCATGAATTTCTCTGACTTCTTGGCCGCCTGATCTACCCCTTGACTCATGCCATGCAGTTGCACTGACAGTAAGTGCAAGCCTAGCAAGCCAGCCAGGGCAAGTGGCAATATAACTACGTGAAGGGCATAGAAACGACCTAGTGTTGACTGACCAACACTAGACTCACCTTGAAAAGTTTCTCTTAGTATTCTCGGCACTTCAGACAATTGGCCAGGAAGATATTGGCCAATATACTCAACCGATTGCAAACCAACCTTTGTGGCGTTGACAGCAATTTGATTCCAGGGCAAAAGATAGCCAGTAAAGCCAAAAGTAAAGGTAATGAAGAGTAGCAATACACCAGCTATCCAAGTAATTTCGCGCGGCTTGACAAACGACTTCATGGCAAAAGCAGTTAGCAGGTGCACCATGGCAAAGAAGATCATGCACGACGACGACCAGGCATGCATATTGCGAATCAAGGCCCCACCTGAAACATACTTGTTGATGTACTCAACTGAAACGTTGGCATCACTAACAGTAGGTTGATAATAGAAGAGCAGAAACAATCCGGTTATTACTTGAATCATGAAAAAGAACATGGTCAAGCCGCCGGTATAATAGCCCCAACTCATCTTGTGAATCGGCACTTCCTTTTTCTCAACCATAGAATGGAAGTTGAGCTTATCGACAGGAAATCGCTCACCAATAAACTGAGAAATGGCGCTCAAAGCAGTGCTTACACTAATCACGCACTTTCCTCCTGGCTCTTGGCAATATAGACTCTGGCAGTCGCTTCAGTTGCTGCTGTAATAGCGCCAGTTGTCTCACCCTTGGCATTGCGGCTAGCTAATACTTTGCCGCGTTCATCCATGATTACCCAACCAAGGTGAGGCAGCGGTTCTTTAGCTGGCGCATCAGCATTAGGCTGTCCAGTCTCAATATCAAAGTATGAAACATGGCATGGGCAAAGAATTTTCCCTTGGTCATCGACTTTGTTACTAACAGTGCAACCCAAGTGTGTGCACTTAGCAGAAATAAAGAGAGGCAGTCCATCTTTGCCCTTAAAGGCAATTGCTGGTTGCATCTTGTAGTCAATGAAATACTTACCGGTGACATTATTGAGCTCGGCCAATGGTGCCACTAAAATGCAATTTGCAGCTTGCCTCTCTAGTTCAAGCTTGCGCTGACCAACAGTAGATTCAAGACGCCCGAGGCGCAGTTCCATGAGTTCAGCTTCTTCTTTGCGGCTAAGACGCGGCCCAAAGAAGAATGAAAAAATGTTTCTAAAAGTGCCCATTGACAAAAGGAAGCCACCAAAAGCAATGCCCAAACCAGCGTGAAGAAAATGCCTCCTAGCCTCTTCTTTAACAAATGGCTGAGCTTGAGCTTCAAATCTACGGGGATTGTTCCAAACAACATTTTGCGGAGGTCGCACAAGGTATTCGAGCGGAACAGCAAACATATGCAGCAGTCGAGAAAAAGGAATTACAAGCAAGAAGAGCCAAGCACTGACAATGTGCGCTTTAACTAATAGCGGCAGATCGTGGATATGAGTAGTATCGGGCTGTAAGAGCAATATGCTCCACAAGTAGGGAGTAGTAGTACCAGAACACCATGAGCTGCCCCAACGACAGTGCACAGCAATAGCGGCTCCTAAGCCAACTTGCAGCAAAAGGAGAAAGATCACAACCAGATCCATGGTTGAAGTCACCGCTTGAACTTTAGAGGACGTCAGTCTCCTTACAGCCAGAACAATCAGACCCAACAAACAAAGAAAAGATAGACCTAGGCCAATTGACTCTACAGACATTAGTAGGGCTTGATTGGCCATTAAACTCTGCCAAAGACCAGGAACCAAAAATGCCACCACATGGGCTAACAAAATCACAGTAATGCCGATGTGCCAAGGAAGCGACCCCCACATCAAACCCTTGCTCTCAAGAAACTGAGAAGAAAGAGATGAATAAGAAAAAGGCTGAGTTCGAATTCTATAAATTGACCCAAAGATGCAGACAAATAGAGCCAGATAGGGCAAGGCGACAAAGAGAATAGTGTCACTCATATCCTAGACCCCCGATTGATCGACTTTCAAAATTGCTTGAATAGCCGAGAGCAAATGAAAATAAGGATTATCATCTTTGTTCAGCTGCTTGGTCATTTCGCTGACCGGCTCTAGCAGACAAAGCGCCACCAACTCGTTGAGAGCTTCTTCATCAAGCCAACTAGCAAAGCGCAATAGTACAGAGAGATGATCCGGCAGCTCACCTGCCGTGTCATACCCTAGCTCGCTGAAGCGATCTGACAATTTAGCCATAACAGTGCCGCGGTCGAAGTTCTCATCGCCGAAAATATACCCAGTGACATAAAGACTACAGAGAGCGGCCAAATCGAAAGTGCGAGTATATAGCTCCTCCATCTCACCGATAGACAGTTTTTTACAAGCGGCATCAAACTTAGCTAGGTGTTTAGCAGCCCCACAACTACTGGGCGGATAAGCACTACAGACACTAAGCACAAGTCTATGGATGTTTTCGGAGAAATCAGTAGAAGAGCTCGCCACAATTCCGGGATAATCAAGCATTTGCCCAAGTTGAGCCAGAGCTATTCCTTTCTTAGTACTGCTTTGCAAACTTAAACTCATAGCCCTCTCTCCGGTAGGTTATTTTGATTCATTCCTAATCCACAAGAGCCTTTGCACAGCTCAGTATTGCAACTGCCTTCTAGCGCTTCTTCTCTCTGGGTTTCAGGTATGACAAATCGCTGATCGATCGTTGGTAGTGCAGTCAACTGAAAAATCGCCTCAGCCTCTTCTGGCGTTGTTGACCCTTCTTTCATCATGCGACTGACAGTAACAACGTCTAAATCAGCCATATCAAGAGAGCGTCTGTAATAACGCACGGCCATTAGCTTCTTCATCACATACTCAACGAGAGAAACATTTCCAGCGCTAAACAGTCTTGCCAGGTACTTGATGGGCAAACGCGACTTTTCCAAACTCGTGAAGAACTGCTCTACTGGATTTTCATAAATGCCCGTGTCGATTTTGCCCATAACTGGCAACAGTGGTGGCACATAGAATAACATTGGCATAGTGCGGTACTCGATGTGCAAAGGCAGAGCAATTTTCCACTTCATCACATATTTATAGACAGGTGATAATTGCGCTGCTCTGATAAATTCGTCACTGATACCATTTGCTTTTGCTAGAGCAACAATTTTTTCATCATAGGGATCACAAATTACGGTGCGCTGCGATTCAACAAGCGCATGATCAGGTACTTTCATGGCATCGGCCACTCTATCTGCGTCATAGAGCAACACACCCAAATAACGAATGCGTCCCACACAAGACTGGAAGCAATTAGGTATTTGTCCGGTCTCAAGCTTGGGATAGCAAAGAATACACTTTTCTGATTTGCCTGTTTTCCAGTTGTAGTATATTTTTTTATACGGACAAGCTGGGATGCAAGCACGCCACCCTTTGCAAACATCTTGATTGATCAAGACGATGCCATCTTCACCGCGCTTGTAAAGGGCACCAGAAGGGCAAGAAGCAACACAACTAGGGTTAGCGCAATGATTGCAAATGCGCGGCAGATACATCATTGAAATGCGTTCAATTTCAAAAAGCTGCTCTCTTTCTTCATCGGAGAGTTCTTCCAAATTCAGATCATTTTCTGCATATATAGTTGAGCCAGACAAATCATCATCCCAGTTAGGACCTGCTTCAATTGCCATCGGCTCACCGGTGATCTGCGAAACAGGTATCGCAGTCGGTTGATCGTCACCTTCTGGAGCGTTAAACAAATCAGTGTAGCGATAGGTCCAGGGTTCATAATAGTCTTCCAAACCAGGCTGATTAGGGTTGTAGAAAAGTTTGACAAACGAATCTAGTTTATTCTGGCTACGCAGCTCCAATTTAATAGGCTGCCAACCATCATTTGCCTTGCCACCACCACAGCTACTACCAGAAGTCGCCGCACTGCCATTGCCACCGGTGAGCTTCCAGCCACCTTTGTAATGGTCTTGGTCCTCCCAAAGTGTAGGGAAACCAGTGCCGGGCTTGGTCTCGACGTTGTTCCACCACATGTATTCAGCGCCCGGGCGATCAGTCCAAACGTTTTTACAAGCGACGCTACAAGTGTGGCAGCCAATACACTTATCTAGATGAAATACCATCGATACTTGGGCGCGAATATCCATATATCAGTACTCCATTTTATCCATGCGTTTAACCACAACAAAAGTATCGCGATTGACGCCAGGAGGACCCCAGTAGTTAAAAGCGTAAGTAAACTGAGCATAGCCACCAATCATAAACAACGGCTTCAAGCGAGCCCGAGTCAAACTATTGTGGCCACCAGCTCGGCGCATACCCCGTTCTTTCGACTTGGGCACAGCCACAGTCCGCTCCGGAGAGTGATAGATGAAAGCTAGTCCACGAGGTATACGAGCACTAACGCAAGCTCTAGTACAGACAACGCCATGATCGTTGAAGGCTTCGACCCAATCGTTGTCAGCGATACCAATGAGATCGGCGTCTTTATCGTTGAGCCAAATCGGCTCTATTCCACGCGACAGCGTCTTCATCCGCAATGTATCGCCAAAGGTTGAGTGAATATGCCACTTTCCGTGCGGTGTCAAATAATTCAATATTAGCGACCCGGCATCTTTAGACGACTTTTCCAAATCGCGCAATGCGTGCATTGTTAGTCGCGGTTTGTAAGTCGGCAGATTTTCACCATAAGCTATGTAAGCCTCATGGTCTTGATAAAGATGTTGTCTACCAGTCAAAGTACGCCAAGGAATTTCCTCTTCAATATTTTGACAATATGCTGAATAAGTGCGGTTATCGGCGGTAATACCGGTCCAATATGGTGTCGTTAATAGGCGGCGCGGCTGAGCTTTCAAATCGTTGAATGTATAGCGAACAGCACGACTGTCGGCAGCTAAGTGAGTATGATCAATGCCAGTTTTATGGGACTCAGAAACGAAGGCTCGGTGAGCCAATTCACCGTTTGTTTCTGGAGCAAGCAATAAGATTAACTCACAGACATTAAGGTCTTCTTTCAATGATGGATAAGTACGGCCACCCCACGTCTCGGTGGGGCTTTCCAGCATATATTTATCATAGAGATCCGCAACATCGTAATGAGTGCCGTGGACAGCTAAGCCGTTCTCTCGGACATTAGGACCGAGTGAAATGAACTTATTGTACAGATTAGGATAATCGCGCTCAACATATTTGAAATTTGGCATGGTCTTACCGGGAATTGGCTCACATTCGCCCTTGAGCCAATCTTTCACGTCTGCTTGCGCAATCTCAGCTGGGGTGTCGTGCATCAATGGCGACGTCACCACGTCTCTGATAGGCTCAGGTAAATAACGCTCACTCAACTTAGCAGTGTTTTGCGCTAGTCCCTTGAAAATATCCCAGTCAGTTTTCGATTCCCAACATGGTGGCACCGCTGGTTGCATGGGGTGAATAAATGAATGCATGTCAGTTGTGTTGAGATCGTTCTTTTCATAATATGTAGCAGCAGGAAGGACAATGTCTGAATAAAGAGCTGATGAATCCATACGGTAGTTGAGATCTACAATTAGATCCATCTTGCCCATATCAACTTTGTCATGCCACGTAACTTCTTTTACAAGGTCTTTAGCCACTTCTTCGGCAATTGCATTGTTGTGCGTGCCAAGGTAATGCTTGAGGAAATATTCATGCCCCTTAGCGGAGGCCAGCAGAGCATTACCGCGCCAAATATACCAAACTCGCGGATAAGACTCTGGATTGTCAGGATCTTCCATAGAGAACTTAAGAGTGCGATCTTGCAGTTTACTGATTATATACTTGGTGATTTCAGCATCGGTTTTAGCACCACTTGCTTTTGCTTCGTCCAGCAAAGTCTGATTACTTTGGTTAAACTGCGGATAGCAAGGCAACCAGCCGGAACGCACAGCCAAAGCCTGCTTGTCGATAGTGTGGCCGTGTGCCATAACGTGCTTATCATCAGCTACGGCACAAACATCATCGAAGTTAGTGTCATAACGCCACTGATCAGAGTGCACGTAATGGAAGGATGGCGCATTTTGCAATCTTGGTGGTGCCACCCAATCTGTGCCAAAGGCTATGGGCGCCCAGGAAGCCTGGGGCGCTAATTTTTCTTGGCCAACATAATGGTTTAGTCCGCCACCGTTAACGCCAACACATCCACAAAGTACGAGTGGTGCAATGATTGATCGATAAATGAGATTGTTATGATACCAGTGGTTGGCACCAGCACCTATAATCACGCTGCATTTGCCTTTGCTGCCTTCTGCTGTGTTCGCCCACTCTCGAGCGAACTTCACAACCATCGAAGCATTCACACCAGTAAACTTCTCTTGCCAGGCAGGAGTATAAGGCAACTCCTCATTGTCGTAATTTTCAGGGTATCGGCCGTCGCTATCTCTTTGCACGCCATACTGAGCCAGCAGCAACTCTAGGGCCGTAGTGACGAAAACGGGGCCAGAAGCTGTTTCCACTTCTTTTACTGGCACCGCCCGAGAAAGCAAGACCTGGTCTTGGGCGTTAGAAAAGTCAGGGAATTGCACTTGAATTGTGCCATCGGCCGCAGCCTTTCCAGCAGCACTAGCTGTGTGCATGCGTAGAACTGGATCAATTACTTCGCTAGTAATGGAATCTTCCAGCTTAAGGTTCCATTCGCCTTTTTGCTTCTGCCAACGATGGCCAACTGTACCTTTCGGCAGCATCAGCTTTCCTGAGGGTGCATCAAGCATAAACATCTTCCAATCAGCATTTTCCAGGTCTTTGGTTGCGGCCATCTGACTGGCACGCAAATATTTGCCCGGCTTGAATGTGCCATCAGCGTTCTTGTCTAGCACCACCAGAAATGGCATGTCGCTATATTTTTTGACATAGTTGATGAAATAGGGAGTCTCTTTATCGCAATAAAACTCTTTCAGAATGACGTGGGTGACGGCCATCCAGAAAGCAGCATCTTGGCCCTGGTGAATTGGCACCCAGTCATCAGCAATCTTGGATACTTGCGAAAAGTCAGGAGAGAAAACAACAACTTTCGCCCCGTCATGGCGGGCCTCAACGAGGAAGTGGGCATCCGGAGTACGGGTCATCAAGACATTAGAGCCAACCACCGCCACAAACTTAGAGTGGAACCAATCGGCACTCTCAGCCACGTCAGTTTGCTCGCCCCAGGTTTCAGGTGAAGCTGGTGGCAAATCACAATACCAATCGTAGAAAGACAGACAAACTCCGCCCATCAACTGCAAAAAGCGAGCCCCGGAGCCATAACTTACCATAGACATAGCAGGGATGGGAGAAAAGCCAACGATACGATCAGGGCCATGGCGCTTGATCGTGGCAATATTGGCTGCAGCCATCAATTCATTTGCTTCAGCCCAACTAATCCTACGGAAACCACCTTTGCCGCGGGCACTCTGATAGCGCTGCCGAGACTGCGGATTGCCGACAATTGACTGCCAGGCAGCAACAGGGTCATCGGCATGTTGGGCTTTGGCCTCGCGCCACAAATCTATCAAGGCACCACGCATGTAGGGATACTTGACTCTAATTGGCGAATACAAATACCAAGAGCAAGAAATACCACGCTGGCAGCCACGAGGCTCATGAGTGGGAATATCTTTGCTTATGACGGGATAATCAGTGGCCTGTAATTCCCAGGTGACAATGCCGCTTTTGACATAGACATTCCAACTGCAAGAGCCAGTGCAATTAACCCCATGGGTGCTGCGCACTACTTTGTCATGCTGCCAGCGATTGCGATAGAAGTCTTCCCACTCACGCTGCTTCGGTGCAAAGATATCACGTATCCAAGCCATGTCATTCTCTCCTTTTAGTTGCGCCTTTGCAGCTTGGCGCGAACACCAGTATTTCTATTGCGATAGCCGAAAGCAATGACGGCAAAAACAAACAAAGCAAAGAAAGCACCAAACATTGCCACTGGTGGATCTTTCAACTTGTCGTGCGGACTCTTGAGCGATGTCAGATAGGCAGCGAGATCTAGGGCTTCTTGATGGGTGATAGCATGATTCTTGTAGGCCTCTTTCATTACTTTGTAGGGTGTATGCTCGCAAGCAGAGGCCAAGGCAGCCACTGGCATTTTCTCTGAAATGGCAGTCAAGTCTGGGCCCATATTGCCACCAGCAGCATCAACTCTGTGGCAAGCGACACAAGAGAGCCCACCGTTCTTAAAAGGCTGATCACCGACAAAAAAGCGCGCGCCGCTGGCTATTGAGCCAGATTCCACGGCCTCGCTCGAGCCAGCCAATGCAGGCACATCCTCTTTTTGCGGCTGCACTGGCGCGACCAATGAATCAGATACTTTTTTTGCCGCCTGCGTTCTCAAATACTCAACTAGTGAATCAACTTCTTCGCTGGTTAGAGGACCAACGTTCTTTTCCATATCTTTTACGGCTTTAGTCAAGTCAGTGGCACTCCACTTTGACGACGGCGCCAGATCAGGGCCAACAAGATTGCCACCACCAATAGAGTGACAACCAGCACACTTTTCGCTAAAGAGAGCGGCCGAATCACCAGCCCAAGCTGCTTGACCGAGAGACAACAGAGTCAAAGCCGCTAATAGAACCACCAAAGTAGCTACAGAAGGTCGCCAACCACTCAAAATAATGACTTCCTTAGCCACTTCGCCTCCAAGCTCTCAGATGAACTATTCCTGGATTCTGGCAGCTTTGGGTACATGAGTGAATCAGCCAAAAGGATGGATTCAGGACAAAAGCATCCGAATGACCTCAATCAAAAAAATCAGCCTAAAGTTGGATGCAGGGATGGCCGAATAGCTCAGCGATTGCTTGCAAGCCTTTAAGAGGCTAGACGTGCTGAACCTACAGTTTTGGCTCGATCGCGCCAGAGCAAGAGCGCTCTACCATCAGAAGCTTGCAGAAATTTGTACATTCTTGCTTTGGCCAGGCCGTCGTGAGCACTGTTTAGAGCTTCGGCAGAAACTACCAAAAGTACATCATCTGCACTTGAGTCGATAACCTCTTTAAAGTTAGCAGGACGAATGGTGTTGACACCCAAGGCAGATGATCCATGATCCGAAGCAATTCGCGCACATTCACCGTCAGTTAGGGTGTTATCTCGACTGTCGAGCAAAATCTCCAGAGGCAGACCAAAAGATTCACCCATCTGACAAATACTGTCTATGGTATTGGCACCAACCATATCTCGACTGACAAAAATCTGCATTTTCGACCACTGCTTAACAACATCGCGGACCACAAGCACTGGGCACGGACACCCTTTCGCCAGCTCCTCAAACAAACTTTTTTGACGACTGGTAGATCCTCTATTATGAAATCCAAGGATGACAAGATCATGGTCAACGGCGCGTCGAGCTATCTCAGAAGCAGGCTCACCCTCATCGATATAGTTCTCAAAATCTAGTGACTGTCCTTCAGCCTGACTACCGTATGAAAGCATTAAAGCTTCGGCAATCGAATACATTATTTGGGTAATGCGCTCCCGCGCGTCCATATACAAACCACTACCAATAAACCCGGCCAAATCGTAGGACAGGAAACTCCATATTTCTGATGTGTCGACCACATGCTGGGCGACAACCCGAGAATCATTTTGCCTCGCCAAAGCCCAAGCAAAGTGAGCAGCCGAACGTGACGCCTGTGAGCCATCAATGGCAAGAAGATAAGATCTGGTTTTCATAACAACCTCCCCAGCGAAGGCGCGCTGGAACAGTGCCCCGGAAGCGAACAGTCGGCTTCCAGAAATGCACTTATAGTGATCCCATTTTAATATTTCCCTAAGAATTGGCCCTCATCCTAGAGATGGGTTAGAAAAGGTAACCAGGCGTGTTCACTACCTAGATTGACTAGTTTCACAGACGCCAAAAGACAAAATCGCACCATCAAATAAGACAGTCGATTACTAAAGGGCGCGCATGCTCTGCACACAAATCACTTGGGCACTATTGCCATTGGCTTCAGCATATTGCTGGCTACGAGCGGCTCTTTCACTAGCGAGAAATGCATACATGGTGGCAGCCATTTCTTCCGGGGTGGCACCAGATTGCTTACGTCTCAATTTCTCAGAAAGAAAACTAACTAGATTTTGATTGTCATTCATTGCCTTAGTGTTCCTAAGTTATCCTAATTTCTTGCCTTGGCCCGATAAGAAGCTTTCGATTTAGGCTTGTCTTTCTTGCCTGCTGATTTCTTCTTACCCGTCTTATTTGGTTTCGCTGCCTTCTTTTTTGCGGAGTCGAGATTAGATTGAGAATTTGACTTAGTTCTAGACTCACGTACTGGCACCAGCCTGGGTTCGCAGACTCTGCGCGCACCAGCCACTTTACTACTGGTCTTTTTTGCTGTCGCGCCTGCAGCAGCACGAACTCGCCTACGCAGCCTGGCCTTAGCAACGCTAATCTCATCGATAATCATGTCTGCTTCAGAATCAGATAACACTTCTGAGATCGAAAGCGGTTCAAGGGCTGCCAGATCTTGCTGTATTAGTTTTTGTTCTTCTAGTTCTTGCGCTTCAGCTAAGGCTTGCATTTCTTCAAGACGACCAGAGCCGATATCAATTAACACTGATTCAAGAGCATCAATCATGAAATTGATTTGTGACTCAGTGATTATTAGTGGCGGTTCAATTCTAAAAGTGCAGTTCGAGTTGAGAGTAGAAGCAACAATTACGCCTCTGTGGAAAAGCTCAACCTGTACGGCTTCACGCAGATCTTTGCTGGTGAATTCAAGACCAATAAGTAAGCCTTTACCGCGCACATCAAAAATGCGCTCAGGATAGCGTTCTTTTAGTTCGTTCAATTTGCGCATGAAGTAATTGCCCATCAATGCGGCCCGAGCTGGCAAGTGCTCGTCTAACAAAACTTCGATACAGGCAGATGCAGCAGAACAAGCTAGGGGATTGCCACCAAAAGTAGAGTTGTGAATTGTTGGATTTGGCTCAAGCACTTTCCAAATTTTGGCAGAAGCCATGAAGCAGCCAATCGGCATAACACCGCCGCCCAGAGCTTTAGCCAAACAAAGGATGTCTGGCACAACACTTTCGTGCTCACAGGCAAACATTCGACCAGTGCGACCCATACCAGTTTGTACTTCATCAAGAATGAGAAGGATATTGTGCTTCTCAGTTAATTGACGAACTTTTCTCAAATAGCCTTCTGATGGAACGTTGATACCGCCCTCACCTTGAATGGGCTCAAGAATTACAGCTGCAGTATTTTCATTGATGGCAGCTTCCATAGCTTCGATATTGCCGAACTCTACGTGGCTGAAGCCATTGAGTAGTGGGGCAAATGGTTTGCGAAAAACGTCACGGCCTGTGGCTGATAGAGCACCCATGCTAACGCCATGGTAAGCATTTTTGGTAGAAATAATCTCGGTTTTGCCAGTGTAAAGGCGGGCTAATTTAATAGCACCTTCAACAGCTTCACTGCCGCTATTACAGAAGAATGAATATTGCAAATCACCTGGAGTAATGGCAGCCAATTGACTAGCTAAATGCGCAGACCAAGGATTAATCAACTCTTGGCTATGCAAACAAACTTGGTCTAGTTGCAGTTTTACAGCTTCAATAACACGTGGGTGACGGTGACCAACGTTGAAAATACCGTATCCGCCTAAACAATCAAGGTAACGACGACCTTTATTATCGTAGGTATAAACGCCTTCATCTCTAAACTCGACGGCGCCTTCAGCACCTGATAGTTTCTGCGAGTAGGCATTATTGAGGTGATTAATAGAATTGCTCAATGCAGTAGAAGCAATCTCTTGGTAATGGTTGGAGTTGCGCTCCACCAGAGGAAATCGCTTAGTCTGAACATCTTTTTTATAAACTGCCATGATTTATACACTTGGTTGCGGCTGAGAACGCCAGGCACTACCAGCAGTGCAAACGACTGCCGAGATGCTGTTCAAAGCCTTAAGGTTATGACTTAACTGTTCTTGTTATCAGTTTTAGATTTATCTTTTGCTTGCCTGATTCACTGCGACAAAGGCAATGATCTAAATGGTGTTCGGCAAACAATTCAAGGAGATATTAAGCCCGCTAATGAAAAGAATATTTCAGGGCTCTTGCCTTGGATACTTTAGAAAGTACTGGTGTTACAGCACGCATAATACCGGACCGATTTCTGTGTGAGTCTTACCGGGACACCGGGTTTTCGAAAATCTGCAACCTGTTTCAGCGCTGCTCGGAGAAAAATCCGCTCTTAATCGCGGTCTCCATGACTTTTTTACTAGCCCTTATACATTCAATGTACACCAGAAGCCGACATAGACACAATGTGCACTCTGTACAAAAACGTCAGCAAGAATTTAGCCACACTGTCTAAGAAATAGCGGGAACACCTGACAACCAAGCGGCCAAGGCTTGCCCCTGGCCCATTTCTTGCGGTTCCAATAGTAATTTTTCAGCAACTTCATTATTTATCGGTTTTTTGCCCGATAATTGGCAATTATCTGCTCGAACAAGCCAAATCAAACGCATAAGAGGAACAACCTTTCGCAAAGGGGCGTCTTCCACCATAATTATGTAGCTTCTATCTAGGTACTTTCAGCAATGCCGCATTCAAAACCGTCTTCCAAGAGTCGCAAGGCGTATTCACTCTTGCTTTCAAGCCTCCTTACAAGCCTGCCAAGCTTGGCCACTTTAGGAAGCCAGGGGCTTACCAATGCGGCATTTGCCCAGACCAACGGACCAGTAGCCCAGGTCATGCCCAAGCAATTTCTTGAACGCTACTATCAAGGTGTCACTTACTTCAAAGCAGGCGATCTGGACAAAGCTCTAGCAGCATTCAGAGCCGTAGTGATCAGTGCTCCTTACGACCCCATGGTTCACCTCAGCCTGGCAGCGGTCTTGCACCAATCGGGCGACCTTGAAAATGCCATTGCTGAGTACCGCAGAGCCCTTAGCCTGCGCCCAGCAGACGCCTTTGCCCGCATGAGCTTGGGTGGCCTTCTGCAATCACAAGGCCAGCTGCAAGAAGCCGTCATTGAGTACGACCAAGCAATTAAACTGCGGCCAGACGTAGTGTTATTCCGCCTGCCCCTTGGTATTGCTCTGCGTATTGCTGGCAACAAAGATGAGGCGATTCACGAATTGGCACTAGTGGTAGCCGCTTATCCAGAAAACCTCAAAGCTCTTTCGCAGCTGGCAGCTACTTACCAAGACAAAGGCCAATACCAGCAGGCAGTAAAAGAATATCGCAAAATTTTGGTACATCAACCGCAGAATTTTTCCATTCAATTTAACACTGGCGCCTGTCTTTTGGCACTAAAAGACTACGATCAATCAATCGGCGCTTTAACTAAAGCAGTACAGCTAGATGGATCAGTGCCAGAAGCCCACGCCCTTCTAGGCGCAGCGCAATCGGGACGAGGAAATTACAGCGAAGCAGTCAAAGAATTGCGCGCAGCCATAGCCCTCAAGGCAGATCGAGCTGAATGGTTCAGTCAACTGGGTGAAGCGCTGAACAAGCAAAAAGACACAAAAGGCGCTATCGAAGCCTATCGCCAAGCGCAAATTCTCGACCCCAAAGATGTTAACAGCGGCTACACTCTGGGCTACTTGCTGCAAAACAATGGCGACCTTGATGAGGCAGCTAGCTCTTTCGAACACGTAGTGAGCTTGAGTCCAAACTTCGCCAACGCCCACTATAACTTGGGCATCATCAAACAAAAGAAAGGCGAACTCGACACTGCCGAACACGAATTCAAGCAAGTGCTGACAATAAATCCTACTGATGGTCAGGCCATGATTAATCTAGGCCGCACTTTCATTCTTAAAAACGACCCTGGTCAAGCCGCTGGTTACTACCGCCAGGGCCTGAGTTTAGAGCCTAATGACCCCGCCGCCTTTGAAGAATTGGCCGCCGCTTTAATCAAGATGAAAGACTTAGTGGGGGCGCGATCCGCCCTTGAAAGCGCCCTAAGTCTTGTGCCCGAAGACCGCACAGCAATTTTGGCCATGGCCAATTTAGAGAGCCTAGAGGGCACACCAGGCAAAGCAGAAGCGCGCCTGCGCAACTTGGTTGAGCGCTACCCTAGCGACCTGGCCTTGCTCAATCTACTGGCTGACAATTTGGCCGAACAAGGCAAGCAGGTTTTAGCAATTGACACATACCAACGCATCATTCAGTTAAATCCCAGCTCAGCGGAGGCTTACAACGACCTTGGCCTGGCTTTGCAAAAGAAAGAAGACATTAGCAGCGCCACCAACATGTTCAAGAAAGCTATCAGCCTAGACCCCGCTTTTGTCGAGCCACGCATTAACCTGGGCAATATCTACCTCACAAGCCGCATTTATAATGACGCCAGCGCCCAGTACCAAAAGGCCCTTGAGCTAAAAGCTGACAATCCGCTGGCGCACTATAACCTCGGCCTCACCTATACCGGCCTAGAAAATCCAGAAGGGGCCATGGCAGAGTACAACCTGGCAATTAAATACGATCCCAAATTCGCCAATGCCTACTACGCTATGGGCCTGCTCTACCAAAATAAAAACGAGATCGATTTAGCGGTTCCAGCCTTTGAAAAGTATTTGAGCCTAGACCCAACTGGTCCCTATAGCGATTCGGTGAAATCCACTCTAGAGCGACTTAAACCCGGCAGCACGGGCACATCTAATGGTGTTGGTGACTCAAATGGCGTCTCCCCAGGCGCCGGTTCAATGTAATCTTCTTTGCTTCAAACACTCACGGCAATAAAGAGTGAGATAGAGGCCTTGCTGTGGCATAAGACAGTAAGTGACCGATATTATTGAAGGGAAGCTATGATTGGCAAAGAAGTTTCGCAAGTCGAAATTGAATTCGAGCAGTTCGTGCCAACCTGCGATTACATCAAGCTTCCCGACTATGGGCGCCCACTTATTGGAGCGGCTGTTTTTGGTCTAGCACTATCTTGCCTAGTCAGCACCTTAGCCTTTTTTCTGGGCGGTCCAATTCTTGCCAGCATGATTTTTGTCCTCTGTCTAATCATTTATTCAATTCAATTTCCCATCGCGATACTATTTTCAGCAGCGGTACATCATGGCCTACTCGTGTACCGCATGCGCAAATATGGCCCAGTCTGGTACCTAAGACAACGCCAGCTTGAATTCCCCCAAGCTGAAGCTTTCGAACTCTGCCTGGCCGCATGCACTCAATTTGAGCGCGGTCGGATAACAAATTTTGACGAAAAAAAGGGCATCATACACCTGCAAATCAAGGGCAATTTCTGGGTCACAGTTGATCGCACAGTGGCCTTAATTGTCAAAGAAAATGGGCCACAATCTTCGTTTCTCTATATTGACTCAAAGGTAAAATTGACCAGATTTCGCAGCAAATTGATTCAACTGACCTGGGGGGCAAAATGGCACCCAATCGTATTTCGCACCGATCGCAATATGAATTACAAAGTCATGAATACCATCACCAATTTCATTGATTCGGTACCCAACTGGGATCACCGCCATGTTAGCGTGCAAGAAAAGCTAGAAACCTTAGATCAGCCAGCACCAGAATGCGAAATACTAGCCACCACAGAAGGTGACATGCAAGCAGCATAAAGTTATCACCCTGATCGCATCATCTCAGAATGCTCACCAACGGCTTTTTGTTCAACCAGTTGCTTCAAGGTTGGATAATTTATAAGTTGCGGATCTTCCTTCATAATGGCAATGGCAGCATTGCGTGCTTCTTCTAAAATTTTGGCATCTTTAACAAGATCGGCCAAGACTAGGTCTGGTAAGCCACTTTGTCGGTAGCCAAGAAATTCGCCTGGTCCGCGAATTTCAAGATCTTTCTCGGCCACGACAAAACCATCATTGGTAATTGTCAAAATTTCTAAGCGCTCACGAGTAGCTTGTGACTTTTGCTCTGATACTAAATAACAATACGATTGATCCGCACCGCGACCAACTCGGCCACGCAGCTGGTGCAATTGAGCCAGACCAAAGCGATCAGCATTTTCGATTACCATCACTGAGGCATTCGGTACATCTACACCGACTTCTATCACAGTCGTAGAAACAAGAATGTGATACTCACCTGCGCGGAAGGCATCCATTACTTCATCTTTCTCTTGCGACTTAAGCTTTCCGTGCATTAAGCCAAGCCGCAAGTCTTTGAACTCTCCAGTACGAAGCTTCTCGTATTCTGCTGTGGCGGCTTTGGCTGCTAAAGTCTCAGACTCATCAATTAGAGGGAAAACAATATATGCCTGACGCCCCTTTTCAATTTCTTTGTGCACAGCTTCCCACATCTTGGTTTTCTGAGCGGGTTTGAGCAGGAAAGTTTCAATTGGTTTGCGCCCAGGAGGCAACTCATCAATTTCAGAGACATCGAGATCGCCGTGCATGGTCAGAGCCAACGTGCGCGGAATTGGCGTGGCAGTCATGGTCAGAAGCTCTGGGCTCTGACTCTTAGCTTTTAGTCTTGCTCTTTGCTTAACGCCAAAACGATGTTGTTCATCAATGACAATTAAACCTAAATTCTTGAACTCAACATCGTCTTCTAACAGTGCATGAGTACCAACAGCAATATGAGCCTGGCCTGACAATATTTCCTGACGAACTGATCGCCGCTCTTTGACACCATGTTTACCTAATACCAGAGCGCACTTCAGACCAAGCGGTGTAACCAAACGTTGAAACTGCCGGTAATGCTGTTCAGCTAAAATTTCGGTTGGTGCCATCATGGCGCCCTGGAAACCGTTTTCAATTGCCACCATCAAAGCCAAGAGAGCGACAATCGTTTTGCCTGAGCCGACATCGCCTTGCACAAGCCTGTGCATTGGTTTATTTGAAGCTAGATCCCGGGCAATCTCTTGAAAAATTCGCTCCTGGGCGCCGGTCAATTTAAACGGCAAAGAAGATCGCAACTGCTCGACAAAGCCATCAGGCGATGAAGTGTATTTGATAGAAAGAGCGTCTTCTTGTGACTCATACTGATAGCGGCGGTGGGCCATCTGCAGCTGGATGGCGAACAATTCGTCAAAGACTAATCTTCTGCGAGCAGCATCTTTGGCTTCTGGATCTTCCGGGAAATGAATATGAGTGAAAGCCTCACTCATACCAATCAAATTGTATGTCTCTTTCAGATGCTCAGGCAGCAAATCAGCAATACCAGAGCCATAAGTAGCAATGGCGTTGTGAATGACACTGCGCAAATGACGCAGCGACAAACCTTCAGTCAGGGCATAGACCGGCACCAATCTTCCAGCATGAATACTTTGCGGCACGCCTTCAAAGCCAGCTTCGCGATCGTCTTCTGCATGCCCGCTACCCAGTTGATCACCACCAGCCAAGCTAAGAATTTCCACCTCGGCATTCTTCAACTTAAATTTGTGCGAATAGTCGTCAATTTCAACCACGCCAGAAGCCAACACCTGGGCGCCTTTAGGAAACTGTCCTTTGAGTCGCTCCAGAAGATACTTATTGCCTTTGCCACCAACAAAACGTGTCACCAGCAAACTTCCGGTGCCGTCAGAAATTACGACATTCAAAATCGACATATTGCCGCGCTTAGATTGATAGGCACCAACTGTGCGTATTGTGCCAAAAATACTAACTTCTTCTCCCACTGTCAGGTCTTTAATGAATTCTCGATTTTGAAAATCAAGATGCCGCCGCGGGTAGTGGCGCAATAACTGATCGACTGTCGTTATGCCCAAATTAGAAAGTAAGACAGCAAGCTTCGGACCCACACCTTTGACAAACTGAACTGGAATTTCAGAGGGATGCTTACCGATTAGTTTCTGACCAGCCTGCTGATTGGCCAGACTAGAACTAGAAGCAGAACTAGAACTAGAAGCAGAACTAGAACTAGAAGCAGAACCAGAACTAGAAGCGCCAGAAGAACTAGTTGGTTTGACACCTACTCTGCTTGGCTCGATGTTTTTAGGCGATACCTTACTGGTCGGCTTACTGGTCGGCTTGCTTGCTACTGGCTTATTTTCTGCTGACTTGTTTATTGTAGAACCGGGCGAGAAATCGCTAGAACGGAAGGAACCCGGAGCCGCCGTACCGGGGCTGCGGGCGTAAGCATTGGTCTCGCGGGCCGCATCTGAGGCCGGGAGAGACTGGTCGTTGGGCACACCGTCTACATTGTCCCAATAAGGAGCAATTAGTTCTTCCGCTCGCCTTACAATCGATATACGAGTGGAGACATCAACGTTGGGATATTGGCGAAAAAGGCTGCGGACTGTAACCCAAATTGTGTCGTAAGGAAAGCGACGGACGAGGCGATCGGCTGTCGCTCTCATAAACTGCGAAAAAGTCGAGCGCTTTCCTTGAAAATCTGCATAGCGCGCTTTTCGCTCCACGGCAATGGCGAGGCGCAAGCCCTTAAGTTCAGCTTCTTTTGTAGGCCGAGTTCCGACTATGTTCGCCACAAATAATTTGCCATCTAGCTTATGAAGCAAATTCTACTTCAGAAAGCTAAAGGTTACTGCAAGCGGTTGAGAATTAGTTTGGAAATGGCTTTAAGGGTAGCAAATACACCTAAGCCTTCAGAAGCTACCGCTTCGAAGCTCGGTACGCCACGGATATTCATGTCTTTTTCTAGCCGTTCAATCGGCATGGCATTGGCCAAGTCGCGCTTGTTGTATTGCAGTACCCAAGGAATGCTATCAAGAGTAAGGCCATACTCTGCCAAGTTCTCAACCATGTTCTGGAGAGACTCAACGTTGTCCTTAGCTCTCATGACATCAGAGTCGCCTACGAAAATAATGCCGTCAACACCGTTCAAAATAAGTTTACGGCTAGCGTTGTACTCAACTTGGCCGGGAACGGTATAGAGAGAAAATCGTGTTTTGAAACCTTGCACACTACCGAGATCGAGTGGCAAGAAGTCGAAGAAGAGAGTTCGTTCAGTTTCGGTGGCGAGACTGATCAATTCGCCTCTAGTTGTAGGGGCCAGCTGGCTGTGGATATACTTCAAGTTCGTCGTCTTGCCACCAAGGCCGGTGCCATAATAAACGATTTTGCAGTTAATCTCTCGAGCTGCGTAGTTTACGAGTGCCATTACCTGTTTCCTGCTTCCCCTTGCCTTCTGGCTCGGTCCATTTGAGCCTTGGCTCTCTCATACCCATCAGCGGCTTATTTTCAAGCGCCTCTGAGTAAACTCCGAAAAATTGATAAGAACTTAGACAATACTGAAGATACTAAATCATCCCTAAAAAGTACCCTAAATCAACAAACTAAACCAATCTTGTAAACCAGCTTTTGTGTAGTTCGGGTAAAGGATAGGTCATATCTGATCGGACTTCGTCACTTGGCAACTCGGGCTAATCAGTCTGATAACACTGTAGTACAGCGCTCTCACAGTTAGCCTATCACGATTTTTGGTGGAGTTAAGATCAAAGGCAACTATCTATAACAGAATGTACCCTTTCATCCTGAACTATTACAAACTTAGCAATTGATGCTTGACCGTATATTCAACGGGGTACAGGTGCTACAATTTCTCCTTTGCTTGTGTTCTAGAATCTACCGGGCCCCCAAGGGCTGTACGGCAGATTTCGCGACTGAATTAAGACGGGAATTATTTTATGGCTAAGCGTTGTGACGTATGCGGCAAAGGACCACAGACTGGTGTTCAATACACCTTCTTGCGTTCGCACTGGAACCCGCATGGTAAGAGACGTTGGCTGCCAAACCTCCAACCTTTCAAGGCCTTGGTAGGCAAGACTGTTAAGCGCATGAAAGTGTGCACATCTTGTATCAAAGCTGGCAAAGTTAAGAGAGCAGTCTAACTACTCAATATCCATTTGATTGAACTAGCTTTCCCTCGGGGGAGCTAGTTTTGTCTTGCTATATATATTGGTCTTTGCTAGCTTTCGGGCTTTAACTTTCTCTTGCCAGATCTAATAAGCCTTCTTTTTCAACGAGATATAGCTCATTGCAAAACTGACAGCGCCCCTCGGCCTGACCGTCTTCTTCGGCCATCGATATAATTTCACTGCTTGGCAGTACTTTTAAGGCTTCCACAAATCGCTCTCTTGAGCATTTGCAAGCAAATGATAAAGGCTTCACATCTGTCAGTGGAGTAATTTCAAAGCCTGTGAGAATGCGCTGCAAAATCTGTTCTAGGGTCATGCCCCGCTTCATCAAGAAGGTGAAAGTGCCAAAAGTGGAAATATTATTCTCAATTCTGCAAATAGTTTCTTCTGTGTGGTCTGACAAGAGTTGAATTATCAGACCTCCAGCGGCTTCCACTCCGTCTTTACTTAAGTGAGTACCGACCACAACCAAAGAGCCCGTCTGGTCAGTATTAACCAAAAAGTGATTGATGTCTTCGCCCACTTCTCCTGAGGAAAGCTCAATAGTTGAAGTATGCGGCTGACCAAAGCCAGAATCAATTGTCACGTGCAAGTAGCCGGTAGAGCCAATGGCCGTACCCACGTCAAAATTACCGAGGGAGTTGAGGGGCAGCTCAACATCAGGGTACTCGACAAAACCCCGGACAGTGCCCCGCGGTGAAGCATCTACCATAATCTTGCCGAGGGGGCCATTGCCCTGAAATTTAAGAGCAACCTGGCCATCTTTAGCCAATATTTGCGATAGCAGTACGCCAGCAGTGAGGGCGCGACCAAGGGCAGCAGCAGCCGTAAATGATAGATTGTGCCGCAACCGAGCGTCTTCAGACAAATGAGTAGTAGTAGCAATAACGGCACGGAGTGTGCCATCTGACGATATTGCTTTTAGTACGCCATCTTTCATCTAATTCTCGTTGACTTCTGCGCTCAAACTAATATCGAATCTATTTGCAGAACACTGATTCAGCCACTATTAGCATATTACAAAAATTAAATGGTTTTGTCATCACTTGCAACCAGAACTAGTCAGCACTCTAGGCCTACCGCCTAAATCGTTCAACAGGCTCAGGTCGCACCAGCCAGCTTCTTCAAACAAAGCTCTGACACCACTGGCCTGACCGTCGCCAAATTCAACCATCAAGGCCGCATGGGCAGTGGCTCCCAAGCTCGGTAGAAGCTTAGCAAAATTGCGGTAGAAGCCCATTCCATCTACGCCGCCCCCAACCAGAGCCAGCCGCGGTTCATGACCAATAACTTCCGGCGCCAGGCCAGCGGCAACATCAATTGGAATATAGGGCGGGTTAGAAATGAAAAGCTCAAAGCGGTTGCTCGGAGCCAGCTTAGCCAGGCCCTCAAGGTAATCTTCTTCAATTAGAGTGAGGCGCTCGGCCACACCATGACAAATAGCATTAACGCGACAGAAATGCGCCGCCTGAGGTGAAACCTCAAAGGCCGTAGCTACCAGCTGCGGAAATTGCTTGAGTAAAGTAACCACAATCGCCCCGGAGCCAGCACCCACTTCTAGCAAAGTGACTGTCTTTTTGCTCTTTATATATTCAGCGGCGGCAGCAACAAGAGTTTCAGTGTCGGCCCGAGGTATTAAGACACCAGGCCCCACGGCAAACTTTAGTCCGCAAAAGTACGCTTCACCTAGGGCATATTGCAGTGGCCTACGCTGCCGTCGTTGTTGAAGAATTTCAGACAAAGCAGCGGCGTGCTGGTCGGACAAAAGCTCCTTAGCATTAAGCAAAAGCTCATGAGCAGCCATTTTAGTCACGAACTGAAGAGCTAGCTCTGCTTCACGGCGCGCTTCTTCTTGCTCGATACCGAGGGCAGCCAAATTAGCGACAAAATGAGCCCGAGCTGCTTCATGGCTGCAGTTAGGTGGCCAGTTGCTTTCGCCCAAAATATAACCAGCCCTAGTTAAGTTCGTCGTCGCGCAGCTGCTCGCGCATCAATTCTTGTTGATAAGAAAGGATGCTAGCTTCAATAAGCTTATCGAGATCGCCTTCTAGAACAGGTTGCAATGAGAAGTTTTGATTGAGACGATGATCTGTAACGCGATTATCTTTGAAGTTGTAAGTGCGAATTTTTTCCGAGCGTTCGCCAGTGCCCACCTGCGATTTACGCTGATCGTAAATTTCTTTATTTTGCTCATCAATTTTGATTTTGTGCAGTTTAGCCCGCAGAATCTGCTTGCCCCGTTCTTTGTTTTGCAGCTGACTGCGCTCTTCTGAACAGGCCACAAAAATTCCTGATGGTTTGTGGACGATGCGCACAGCAGTTTCTACTTTGTTGACGTTCTGTCCGCCAGCGCCACCCGACCGCATTGTCGTAATTTCTAAATCGCGCTCATCCAGCTCGAATTCAACTTCTTCGACTTCAGGCATGACAGCTACAGTTGCAGTAGATGTATGGACGCGCCCCTGAGCTTCAGTGGCGGGAACCCTCTGCACCCGGTGTACACCTGATTCAAACTTGAACTTACTGTAAGCGCCGTCGCCTTTGAAGGCAACAATCACTTCTTTATAGCCGCCCAATTCGCCTTCACTAGCACTAGCAATCTCAGGCTTAAAGCCAACTTTGTCGGCATAGCGCAGATACATGCGCAACAAATCACCAGCAAAAATCGAAGCCTCATCACCACCGGTTCCAGCGCGGATTTCAAGCATGATGTTTTTGTCATCGTTTGGATCTTTGGGCAAAAGCAAGACTTTGAGTTCTTCAGTCAACTCAATATGCTTAGCCTTAAGGCTCTCTACTTCAGCCTCGACCATCTCGCGCATTTCTTTTTCAGTTTCGCCACGCAAAATTTCTTGCGCTTCAGCTATTTCTTTTTCAGTATCTTGCCACTGATGAAATACCTCCACTGTGCCGTGGAGTTGATGGCGCAACTTAGCTAAACGCTGATAGTTCTCCTGATCATTAACAATGTCTGGATCAGAGAGCTTTGATTCTAGCTCTTGAAAGGTGTACTCAATTTCTTTGAGTTTTTCGACAAAATGCTCCATAGCACCCTTCTAGGCTGACGCTAACTTACGAACTTTTCGTTCTGCCGCTAAGCAATTAAAAATCGGAGAGGGAGGGATTCGAACCCTCGCTGCGTTTTAGCGCAGACAGTCTTTCCAGGACTGCACAATCGACCACTCTGACACCTCTCCAAATGGTCGTGCCAATTATAATACGGCCAGGTTTCCATGACCTCGGTCAAAAGCAGATTGGTACTTAACTCTAAGAAGTCTTAACTAATTGACTCTTCAAACGCTTAGCGCCGCCTTTGATGAGAGGCAAGAAATCTTCGGCTTTAAGGCTCGCACCGCCAACTAGGGCGCCATCAATGTGCTCTTGTTCCATTTGCTCATCAATAGTAGAGGCCTTAACAGAGCCACCATAAAGAATAGAAACACCAGCACCAATATTAGTTCCACTATATAAACTATCGATTTCTGCCCGAATTAGACCGCAGACGCGATTTGCTTCTGGAGTTTCGCAAGTCTTACCGGTGCCAATTGCCCAAACAGGCTCGTAAGCAACTACAACTTTGGCGGCATCACTGGCAGCTATTCCGGCCAGTCCCTTAACTACTTGTTCTTTTACAACTGAGTCAGTTTGGCCGTTTTCTCTTTGCTCCAGCAATTCGCCCACACACATAACCGGAATCAAACCGTGTGCTAGAGCCGCTTTCACTTTCAAATTGACTGACTCGTTGGTTTCGCCGAAGAATTGCCGTCTTTCAGAGTGACCAATCAAGACATATTGCACAGCCATGGCTGTCAACATTGGTGGGGCAATCTCACCAGTAAAGGCACCGCTATCGCGATAATCCATATTCTGAGCGCCAACCTTGCAAGGGCTTCCCTTAACTTGGTTTAAGACCTCTGACAGACAAACGAAGGTTGGACATAAGACTATTTCAGGAAGGGCTTCGCCTTTGCCCTGACTAGCTATCCCCTCGACAATTGCTTTAGCCAGACTAGCGGCCTCAGCTGGGGTCTTATTCATCTTCCAGTTACCAGCAATAATTGTCTTACGGCCACTCTCACTAGTCATTGATAATTCTCCTCAGCGAGCATATAGATCATTAGAAACAGATGACTCATTCTACATGCCAATCAACTAGAATCACTTATTAGTCAAGCTTGTTGAAGGCGTTTACATTGAAGGCGATTACTATGTCTGATCCCGTATCTGAACCCATATCTGAAGCAAAAGCGGCCGACTCAAAAGAGGCCAGACGCCTGGCTATTCTTAGCTCTAGAGGGCGAAGAGAAGAAGGTGAAGGCTACGAAGAGAAGCCACTGCGACTACCAGAATGGGTCAAGCGCTCAGTGCTAAACACTGAAGAAAACCGCGAAACTAGAACAATCTTAAAAGAACAAAAGCTCAACACTATTTGCGAAAGCGGCCGCTGCCCTAACAAAGGCGAGTGTTGGGCTAAAGGTACCGCTACATTTATGTTGATGGGCGCACTTTGCACCCGCACCTGCCGCTTCTGTGCTGTCAATAAAGGCACCCCCGCGCCATTAGATGAAGATGAGCCAGCCCGCATTGCTGAAGCCTCGAAGCAAATGGGCTTGAGGCATGTGGTCTTGACCTCAGTCAACCGCGATGATTTACCCGACCAAGGTGCCAATCACTTTGCCCGCACGATCAAAGCCATTAAGGGCGCCATCCCTGGCGTTGCCGTGGAAGTACTCACCCCTGATTTCCAAGGGCGGCAAGAATGTCTTGAGATCGTACTGGCCGCCGAGCCAGTGGTTTACAACCACAACGTTGAGACGGTACCGCGGCTCTACAAGCAAGTTAGACCTGGCTCAAAATATGATCGTTCTCTCAACATTCTCAAAATGGCCAAAGAGATTGCCCCCAATATTCCTACCAAGTCGGGCTTGATGCTTGGCTGCGGCGAGAGCTTTGAAGAAGTCAAGGAAGTGCTGCGCGATCTTCGAGCTGTGGGCTGCGATTTTCTTACCCTTGGTCAGTACTTGAGACCAACCCGCGACCAGTTGCCCGTCAAGCGTTATGTTGAGCCTGAAGAATTTGATCAGCTAGGTGAATACGCTTGGAGTATTGGTTTTAAAATGGTGCATTCCGGGCCATTGGTGCGCAGTTCATATCACGCAGAAGAGCTTGCCAACCAACTTTGATACATCACTTTCTCTATGGCTCTTTCGCAAATGGAGGTAGGGCAATAAGCGACGATACAAGCTTTGCTCCTCCAAGCGCTCCAGAAGATAATTCGGAGCTGGCTCGCGCACGTCGTCTTTTAGAAAATGGCCAGCTTGAACAATGCCGCGCAGTAATCGCCCAATACTGGCTGCAAAACCCCTACGAACAGGGCGCAGTATTACTCTTCAGCGACTTAGTCAAAGCGCTTGGGCGCGAAGAAGTTGCTGCTCGGCTTGACAATTTCGCTGCCAAATTGGACGGCTCCCTTTCACCCTATAAACATCATCAAGAAATATTTGAAGCGGGTTACGCTCTAGTTGAGATTTGCCAACACGAACTGGCTGCGATGTTGCTCAAAGAATTGCAAAGAGAACTGCCCGACGACCCACTAGTAAACTACGAACTGGGCTTCTCTTTGATGTCACTTAAGCGCTTTAAAGAAGCAAGAAAATATTTTGCTCTAGCAGTCAATGCCAAAGAAGACTTTGATGCCATGCTGAATTTGTGCGTTTGCGAGACCTTAGAGCGCAACCTAGAAGGAGCGCGCAGGCTGATCGCCGAACTAACACCGCTGGCCCAAACTGATGAAGAAAAGCTTGAACTAACCCACCGAAAAGTTGTGCTCGCTCGTTTAGAGACTCTGGCCGGCAAGAAACAATTGAATAGCCGAGATTGGCTCTACGCCCTCTACGGCAGCATTCTACTGCGACCAGGGATAAAAAGCTTTTCGCCATCACCGTCTAACGCAGACCCGGCTGAACTGAGAGATGATGTCAGCCAAGTAGCTTCAATGCTAGTAATTTTGCGTGGGCTATTGGCTGGTCTATCAATTGAAACAGAAGGTGTGGAGTATTATTCACTGCGCTCTCGGCCCATAAGCAACGCTCTCAGCCAATTGATGGAAGTTGAATATGATGCCTACAAAGGCCCCGATAGACCAGACCAAGTAATTTTACTGATGTGCTGGACAACCGATATTCTCGGCCCCCATGCCGCCTTTATAGAAAATTCGATGAGACGCTCACTTTTTGCCTACGGACTGAGCCCAACAGCGCCACTACCAATAGTGCCAGACATTATCGGTTGCTTAGCTTATGACGTAGTCATGCCCTGGGAAGGCAAACACCAAGAGCCATCAAACAAAGACATAGCCTCAATAACTGAGCAAATTTACGCCCGTGCCTGCGATCTTGAATCAGATCCCACACTTCTACGCGAAACCCAAGAAGCCGTTAATTACTATCTACAAAAACGGCACTTACTTGTTTTAAACAATCCTGAAGCTTTCCCCAATCGACCCGAATACACCGCTGAGCTACCTGACTTACAGGACGATAAATGAGAAGGGTAGGAACAATTTGATCAATATCCTCACCAAGTTTATTCATGCTACTTCTTACGTCACTATCATTCCCCTCGCTCGCCTCCTGCCGGCTAAGGCAGTGAGCGACGAAAGCTTAAATGGATTGGCCATCTACCTTCCCGCCGTTGGAGCAATGCTCGGCGCCATACTCGCGGGCACCTGTTTTTTTCTAGAGAAGCTGAACGCACCGAATTTATTGTTAGCCACACTTATCACGATTTTATGGCTGAGCCTTACTGGTGGCCTTCACTTTGATGGTTTGATGGATACAGCCGACGGCATTTTCTCACACCGAAGCAAAGACCGAATGCTAGAAATCATGCAAGATAGCCGAGTGGGAAACTTTGCCGTAATGGTTGGTGTGGCCACTTTTGCCCTAAAAATCGCCGCGCTCTCTGCACTGCCAGCTCACATACTGCCTGTTGTCCTTTTGTTTACCCCCTGCTTGGCTCGCTTAGCTGAGAGCTTCGCTATCGGTGCTTTTCCGTATGCTAGACCAGAGGGCAAGGGCAAAGTCTGGCATGACACCATGCGATTTCCCAAAGACATTTTCTGGGCTGCACTTGTGCCAATCTCTTTATTAGTAGGTTTCAGCCTAGCATCAAAAGGCGAACTCTCGTTACCTATTGGCCTCTTCTTCGCCACCGCCTGTGGTGTCGGCCTAATCAGCTCCGCCTACCTTAATAGTCGCCTTGGCGGGCATACTGGCGATACTTACGGAGCAGTAGTAGAGCTAACAGAAACAATTACTTTGACAATTGTCGCACTGGCCCAAGGAACCGGATTAGCCTCAATTTAAATTTGGATTGTTGCCAGCATCGGGTCAGTCGCTCTTTCGAGCAGCTGCCACTCCAGGAATCTTGAAGAAGAAGAAAGCAAACAGCACCACCAGAAGCAAGGCATACCATTGCTTGAGCGGTGCTACCGACAAAAACATAAACGATAGATAGTACAAGTTGCAACACCACCAAGTCGCTTGGCGCAAGAACTTGACTCTTCCGGCCTCTACACCCCAGAGATGTCCTGAGCCAGCAATTACAGCCAGCAAGCCGATGCCACAAAAATCATAGAAGAGAAAATGCGGCAGAACCAAAGGCAAAACAAATAAGCCCTCAAGCATAACCAGCGCAAGAGCTGCTCGGTGAGAGCGGGCCGAACCCACACTATCAATAGTTGACTGAATGGCCGGCTTGGCACCGTTTAAGATCGTGGTGCCCCGCCAGAGGGCAAATAAACCAATCAATGCCGCCAGCCCATAAGCCACTATCTTGGTTGCAGCTAAGCCAGGAAAAGTCTGAACAATCACCGCCGGCAGTGACACCACCATGTATGCTGGAAATTGATAACCAGCCTTAGCAAAGATAGTGTCTGACATTTTGAAACTGTTAAGCCATTGCACAAACGAGTCTGGGCCAAGAGCAAAAACTGTGGCCAGACCAAAAATCAGCAAACCAAGAGCAAAACCGATTGTCGCTTTAGGCCGCTTGCTGAGAAACAGGGCACCACAAACAAGTAATGCCGTCGGCAGAAACTGGGGTTTGAGCAAAAGTGCACCCCAAACCATTCCACCAGCTACTTCTTTGCCGCGATTGAGCAGGCCATAGCCCAAAGCCAACGGCAACAGGCCAACGACAATGCCGAGGTGGCCAATTAGTAGTGTATGAAAAACTGGACAAAAAAGTGCCAGCATCGAAAAATATTCAATCGCTAGCCAGCGGTCGCCACGACTAGAGAGCCAGGCCACCAGGGCAAGCACAATTATTGAAAGCCCTTGCCAAGCAATCAGGGCATGCTGGGGCGTCAGGAAAGAAAAGGGCACAAAGAATAGAGCCATTAAAGGGCTATACATGTAAACAGCCACATACTGTTTCGGTAAAAACGTCAAAAGCTGGTGCACATATAAGTTGAACGGGGCATCAACAAAAGACATGGCGCTGGGTGGCGGATAAATATTTTGAGCCAGACCGGCGACCACCATTTTGCCCACAGGATAGAAAGTCATGACAAAATCAGAGCCTTGCATAATGACCGCTTGCGAAGCAGCAATAAGAAGCGGCAAAAAAAGGAGAAATACAGCCAGAATTTTTAGCAAAAGTGAAACGAGCTGCACCGACTACTACCTTTTCAATCTTTAGAATGCCCAATTAATATGTTAGAGCGAAGTTCAAGTTTACCTGTAATCAGACCCGCCATATCCATTGTTTTTCCCGCTTATCAAGAAGAAAAGCGTATTGGCATGACAATGGAGAGCTGGGCCGCCTATCTTGACGCCCATCACCCCGGTTCTGAAGTAGTGGTGGTCACCGATGGCTGCAGCGACAACACGGCAAAGGTCGCCCTCGAAACATTCAAAAGCGCCAGCTGCTCGCTGCGACTGATTGAGATTAGTGAAAATCAGGGCAAAGGCAACGCCGTCAAAGTAGGGGTAATGGAAGCCCAAGGCAACATTATTGTCTTTACCGACTCTGACTTGTCATATGAACCGGAGCTACTCGACGAGTTTCTCGCAAAAATTGAAGAGGGTGCAGACCTCGTAATCGCCCAGCGCCGCAAGAAAACGCAATATCCAGGCCTGGGCCGCCGGCTACTGGCTATGCTCTCACGCTTCTTAGTCGGTAACTTTGTTGTGCCCGGCATCCGCGATACCCAGGCCGGTTTCAAAGTCTTCAAAAAAGAAAGCGCCCATCAGCTTTTTCCCCTGGCCAGAACAAAACGCTTTCTCTTCGATCTCGAAATACTTGTAATTGCCAAAGAGCATCATTGCAAAATCGAAAAAGTCTATGTCGATTGGCAGGACCGCGACGGTTCAACTGTGCGTATCTTCATCGACACATTGCGCTCGCTCAGAGACCTAATCTTGATTTATACTCGCATGTTGTTTGGTGCTTACAAATTGAAAAAGCAAGATTAAAGAGTAAATCACCCAATGGAAAGAGATTAGGGAGTACAAGAGATTTGTGAGTAAGAAAGAAAAGAAAACGGCGACAAGCCCAGAAAGGCTAGTTCTAGCACTAATCGAGAATGCTCACTATGAAGAAGCACTGGTGCTTCTAGACGAAATCGAAAGCAAACAAAAAGATGCTGACAAAGCAAAAGTAAACCCCAACCAAACAGTTTGCCTATACGCTAAAGCTTTGGCTACTTTTGGCCGTGCTGGAGCAAACCCTAGCGAGCCAGACCTCGCGAAAGCCAACGCCATTCTTCATCAGGCTTTTGCTGCTAATAATTTTGTTCTGCCACTGATGGTGTCACGGGTAAATCAAGTTTCTAGCAAAACGTCAAGTAAATCCAGAACCCAAGCGGCAAAAACAGTTTTACCGACGGCCCAGCATCAAGCAGGCAAGTACATCGATCTCTGGTTTGGTAGCTGGCTACAAACCGAAAATGCCTTTGATTGGCTCGGAAATCAATTTGTTGAATGGACAAAAACGACAC
This sequence comes from bacterium Ga0077546, assembly GCA_943369735.1. Classification (GTDB taxonomy): domain Bacteria; phylum Cyanobacteriota; class Vampirovibrionia; order Obscuribacterales; family Obscuribacteraceae. Next base: position 85,987 of record CALROJ020000001.1, on the reverse strand, counting down.
GAATTGAGCGCCTTAAGTCTCAGCATGAAAACATGCTAGCCAATAGCAAGAAGCTAGATCTCGATTTCTTCTTGAATTGAGATTAGCTCAAGACAATTCTATTTCTAGAACTTCTTCAAAAACTCTTCTCTAGCAGCCTTCAAAGCAGCTTTAACCGTATTTTGATCGGCAAATGCTTGATCAACATCAGCTTTGGTGGCATGTTTTAAATCAACCAAAATTTCGCCTAGCAACTTCTTGCTACCACCCTTTTGCACAGCAAAAGCTTCGCCAATGTGCTCTTCAGTAATTTTTCCACCGGCCTTAAGAAACTGTCCTAACTGCGGCGTAAACTTAAACTGCAAATCAGAACCAGCCAGCTTAACTAGATGATCTTGATCAAGAACAGTCACCTTGGCACCACCAATATCACTAAGGCCTTTTAGAGCAGGGTTTAGTGCAGCCAGCCGCTCAGCTTCAGCCTTGGTTGCGGCTTCAGTAAATCTTTCTCCGGTCGTAGCCGCGCGCGATTGCAGTGTCTTAGCAGCCAATTGGTCAAGGCCCTGACCGGCTTCGCCGATGGTTTCGCGAGGTAATTTAAACAAGTCAGTCAATCCAGACTCATACTTTTTAGCGGTGGCAGCAAGAGCCTCTGGTGTAGTCAAAGCTGAACCTTTCTCCAGCAATGGCCGCGCCACATCAGGAATAACAGCACCGTCAATAGTTTTGCGCTGCAACATAGGACTTTCAAAAGTAGCTTTGGCGCCAGAAACTTCTGCAGCACCTGCGTCTTTAACCGCTTTTCCTATGATGCCTTCACCAGCCTTAGCCTCACTGGAAATAATGCGAAAATCACCTTTACCTTTCAACAAGGCATAGGCGCCAACCACAGCAACACCAGCGACAACCGCAGATTCGACTGGGTGTTCTTTAACCATAGTCACGGTCTTGTCGGCGGCACTCTTGGCCTTATTGGCCACGCCATCATAAGCAGCCTCAAACCAATTGGTAGGTTGACTGTGGTGCTCTGGGACGGCCTTATGATCGAACTTCTCTAGGGGCATTAATGTGTACCTTAAGCGGAGGGGTGGTTAAGACGCTTTCAGGGGGGACTGGAGCAGAATACTAGCTTGCCAAGAACTCGCTGTCATTGGTGGAACTACGAAGCGCTCAAAATTCGACCGAGAACAGCAGCCAGGGCCCGCGCTAGCTAGCCCAAGCTAAATCAAAAACTTGGAACTATTTAGCCCAGCGGCAGTCTAGAACTCAACCGAAAGCAGATTGCAGAGCGCGGAGTACCAGATGCCCGAATTTCCTAACTTCAGAACCAACAAAAAAGTCACGTACACTCTACTGCTGCCAGCCTTGGTGTTAGCGTCAATAACACAAACACAAGCAGCACCGACCGCCAGCTCTCAAGGGGCAAACACATCGGTCACCAAAGATCTAGGCGGAAATAGCAAAGGTGGTAAAAGTGAGCTGAACAGCCATGCAATTCCACTCAAACCTATTAGTGCCTCCCAAAAGAAAGAAAACACAGAAGCGGCGCAGGCTATAAACAAAGTACCCGGCGTGCACATAGAAGGCAAAGACTTACAGCCGCCGGCCGAAGACCCTGAAATAAAAGGCTTTCATCCAATAAAGCGACTGATGGCACCAGTGATTCGCCTGGGTAAGGGCACGGTGCAGCTACAGCAGCAGATAATGAAACTAGAAGGGCCAATTGGTGCTCTTGAACCCTCCATGAATAGCCTTGCCACAAAAATGCAAAATGTCGCCAACAGACTAGGCACTCTAGAAAAGCACCTGGTTTGCATGGACGACCACGTTCTAGATGTCAGCAAGCAGCTGAACGGCGTCCGTCAAGATCTAGGCCTAATGGAAGCTGACGTTGAGGACCTCAATGGCCCACTGCAATCAGTGCTACAACCACTAACCAATGTCAAAGGGCCACTGCACGAAATGAATGATGTCCTAGCTGAAATGAAAGGCATGATCTCAATGGCTCTACTGGCCATCGTCGCCCTTACGCTGGGGATTGTCTTTGGCACTCCACTAGCAGCTATATTTATATATCAGCATCGCCGCAAAATCTTCCCTTACATGGAAGAGCAAGAATTTCCTACGTTCAAAAAACGACAGTGTTAAGCCTCTTTGTTAGACCACAGCCCAAGCCGCGTTTTTGTGGGCACGTCGCACTTCTTTTAACTGACAATTGGCAATGTGGCCATGATCAAGTTGCAGTATCTTAGAGATGGCGTACCAAACTCCACCGTGGGCAACAATTAAGACCGGTCCAGGGTTTGACAAAGCTTTTTGTAGGCCTTGATTAACCCTCATACCAAACTCCATTTGAGCTTCACCACCAGGGGGATTGGAACCAGGTAAGAACAGATCAGGAAGCTCACTCCAAGCTCGTTTTTCCCACTCACCTAGATGCCACTCTCTTAAATCATCTACCGTCACTGTCTCAGCTTTCAAAACATGATTGAGCGACTCTGCCGTTTGCCTGGCACGAAGCATCGGGCTGACACAAATAGTCTTGACACCAATGCAGGCCTGAAGAGCTTCACTTTCAGCTAGGTGCCTGGCCTGGGCAATCCCAGTCTCGTTAAGTTCAACATCCCAGCCAGCACCAGCGGCCAGATTACTTAGATTAGCGTGGGTTTGACCATGGCGGACAAAATAGAACTTCTCAACTTCCGCATTCTTCTCTTGCTCATGCTTCTCTTGCTCTGACACCAAACGGCTCCTTAAATGATAAAGCCCATTCATAGTACGACAACGGGCCAGCTCAAGTACTAAATCGAAGCCCAGCGAACGCCAGTCAATTTTGACACCGTTCGCAATAAGGCCACAAAGCCGACCAAGCCATACTTTGAGACAAAACGCGCTAACAAAGGCAAAAGCTGCTGAAACGATAGCAGCATAAATATGAACAGTTATTGAGAATATATTGCAAAGAAAGCATTGCAATACAGCCCAGACAGAGCGGTCAAATGATGCCCCAACCTGCACTTCAGTACTCTAGACAGGAAATACTCAAGCCACTTGCATTAACAGTCAACCTGAGATATCCTGCCTTCATGGTTGCGATTGATTCTCAATAACAACCAATTCTCCGGCCGTACAGATTCAAACAAACTAGACGATCAGAGAAAACCTAACTTTCGCAACTTACAACCGCCTCGGCGGCTGAATTCACTTGTCTTTATACTGCCACCATTGGCAGTGCATCGCCGCGCCCACTAATGCGCTGCATATACTGGAGAAAATATCGTGGGAAAACTATTTTACGGAACAATGACCGGCAACACCACAGCGGTAGCAGAGGCTATACAAGCGGCCCTGCCTGATCTCATTGACGAAGTCAGATGCATCGATAGAGCTAACACAGAAGATTTTCGCAACTGCGATTTGCTCATACTTGGGGGCTCAACCTGGGGCGACGGCGAGCTCACTGACGACTGGGCAGACTTCTTACCACAGCTAGATCAAATTGACTTCAATAAAAAAACAGTAGCCCTCTTCGGCGTCGGCGATCAGGTGAGCTATACATACAACTTTGTCAGCGCCATGAAAATTCTCTACGACAAAGTCAGAGAGAGAGGCGCGCGGGTAATTGCCCACAATGTGCCGATAGACGGCTTCGAATTTGCCCACTCTGAGTCAGTTGTAGACGGTGCGTTTGTCGGTCTAGTGGTCGACGAAATGAACGAATCAGAACTAACTCAAGCTCGCATAGAAAGATGGGCCACAACTGTTCGAACCGAAGCCGCCCTAGCAATAGCTTGAGGAGTAGATAGTGACAGCCATAGCACGCTGGCTAGGGAGCCGCCCGCTGGCAACCATTGGGCGACTCAAAAAAATCAATCAAGCTGCAACAAGCTCAGCCCATATCATACTGGCGCTATCATACGGACTGAGCGATCCACACATTCGTGCCATAAATCGCATGATCGTAGGGCTCTTACTAGCAAGGCACAAAGCCCAGCGCAGCGGCAACAAACTAATTGAAGAGCGCACCGAAGCCAAGCTACAAGACTTGCACGAGGCTATCAATCTTGTCACTGGCTCAACCAAGCAGTCACAGACCTCGGCCGCAGAAACCGGAAACGCCTGCAAAAGAGCCGTTCCACAAAAGCTACTTAGCAAAATGGAACTAAACGCCTCTTAACTAGTCACTCTTAGGCAGATAGCAAGAGAAACTGGTGACCAAAATGACTTCAGAGAACGAAGAGCAAAAGCAACCGCTTTACCCGCAAGAGGTCGCCGTCGCCCTAGACGAAATGCTCTATGACCAAGACCTAATAGCACCGAACCAAGAACCAGCAATAGAAGCTTCACTAGAAGAACAAGCATCTAACGCACAAGCAGTGAGAGACCAGCATGCCTACGAGATAGACTTAAGGCAACACCAAATCGAACGAGTGCTGATTCACGAAGAAACTGTCCGTTCTAGCCACGAAGAAACTTTTGACTTCTCCGGAGCAATGGTGGCCCTGCTGACAATGACAATGACAATTCTTGTGGGGTTTGCCTATTTTGCCCAAAAGTACATTAGCAACATGTCGAACAAGCCCACAGCCCAATCCGGTGTAGTGATTGACCATGCAGCCAACGTCCCCGTAGCCGTGCCAGCCTATCCTACAGTAATGGTTAGACACTCAAGCGATCCAAGCCAGGCACCAAGCCCTCTGCCAATGAACGTACCTATCGAAAAATAGTTCGCCGCTGCGAAAATGCTCAAGGGTGGCATTGCGACTTGCCAACTCCTTGAGCATTTCCTGCTGCACTAGTTCATTGTTGCGGCGAGATGCAACTTCTAAACTGAGATGCGAATTGACGGCTTCAAGCTCTACGATACGAGTCCGCGCTTGATCTTCATCGACAAAATAGTTACAAGCAAACAAACTCAATATCTTCCTTCAAACCTTTACTCTACCGACCATCTAATTCAGGTTTAGCATGTGATTGTGACTGTATTGTGTGGAAACCTAGGCTCCAGTTCTCATAAAGGTTAGAATTGCAATTTGATTCACCAGCTCAAGAGCGCCCCTTGCCAAACCCAAACCCTGTTGTCACTACAACCAATAACAAGATCGTCATTATTGGCGCCGGTCCAGTAGGTATCAGTGCTGCACGGGCACTTAAAAGTCAAGGAATCGCCTACGATCAGCTTGAGAGCGAAGCCGAACTAGGCGGAAACTGGCGCCATGGTGTCTATAAAGGTGCCCATATTATTTCGTCGCGCAAGACCACTGAATTTCCTGACTATCCAATGCCCGAGAGCTATCCAGATTTTCCTAGCGCCGAGCAAATGCTGGCCTATTTAGAAAGCTATGCAAAACACTTCGAATTAAGTGAAAACATCAATTTCAATTGCACTGTCACGAAAGTGACGCAGCTTAAAGATGGCTGGCAAGTTGATTTGGCTGATGGCACTAGTCGCATTTATGAGGGAGTTGTAGTCTGCAACGGACACCACTGGGAGCGGCGCTGGCCACAATACGAAGGCCAGTTTAGTGGCGAAATGATGCACTCGAAAGACTATAAAAATCCAGACCAATTGAAAGACAAAAAAGTGCTCGTCATTGGCGGCGGCAACTCAGCCTGCGACATCGTCGCCGAAGCAGCCAGGGTCGGTCGCTGCGCCCATCTAAGCTTAAGGAGAGGCTATTGGTTTCTACCAAAAACTTTTTACGGTAAACCAACAGCAGAACTACTAACTACAAAAATGCCAGTGTGGATGCAGCGAATCTACATGACAATGTTGCTAAAAATAGTGGTCGGTGACTACCGCAAATATGGCTTAATGACGCCAGATCACAAAATTTTCGAGCACCACCCCACCATCAACACTGAACTTTTGCACTATCTCAAGCATGGCAGAATCAAACCTCATGGCGACATCAAAAAGTTTGATGGAGACACGGTTGAATTTATTGATGGTACAAGAGAGTCCTTTGATCTAATCGTTTGCGCCACTGGTTTCAATGTCTCAATGCCATTTTTAGAACCTCACCTCGTGCCCATAGAAGGACCGGTAGTTAAGGCTTTCTGGGGGCTGGTGGCACCACACCACAAGCAACTCTATATCTACGGCTGGGCCCAAGCGCGCTATGGTTTTGGGCCGCTGCTGACGCCAGCTTCTAGGCTCTTAGCTAAGCTAATAATTTTGCAGCGGCGTTTGCAAAACCCCTTGGGTGAAGTTCTCGAATTTGCTAAACAACCGCTGCCCACAACCCATTTAATTGATCCGATGGCCACACTCAAACTAATCAAATCAGCAGAGAGCATGCTCTGGTTACTACCCACCATAGACAAACATTTCCTCAAAAGTAAAAGCACTAAGTAGCTAGAGCCTAACTCTTAGACGCCTTATCTACTTGGGCAATGAGCTTTTCAGCACCAAATTTGACTATAGTCCAAAATCTATTTGGCAAAAGTCGCTTTAGTCGCCAAAGAAAACGGGCATGCCTCGGCAGAACGACATATAACTTCTCGGCAGCGACAGCTTTTAAGGCAATTCGAGCGACGTCAGCAGGCTCGAGGGCAGAGTGTTGCATAAGATATTGAGCCCGATCACTGTAGAGCTCTGGGCCCAAAGTGCCTTTACCCAAATCAGTGCGAATGTAGGCAGGCATTAGCACCGTAGTAAAAACATTACTGTCAACCAGCTCACTGCGCAAAGACTCGCTGAGGGAGACAACTCCAGCTTTAGAGATATTGTATGGCGACATCATTGGAGCCGAAACAAAAGCAGCAGCACTGGCAATGTTGAGAATGTGACCAGTTCTCTGACGCTTCATAGAGGGCACAAAAAGATGACAGCCGTTAATAGTGCCCATTAGATTAACATCAATTATTTTGCGAAAAATTTCAATTGGCAACTCATCAATATAGCCACCACAGCCAAGACCAGCTGAGTTAATAGCAAAATCGATTGCCCCAACCTTCTGCTCAAAATCTTCAAGGGCTAACTTAAATTGACTGTGATCGGTAACATCAAAAGAATAAATTTCGACTTCAGCTCCAGCTGAAATTACTTTGGCGGCAGCCTCTTTCAATTTCTCAAAATTGAGATCGGCCATGGCGATTTTCCAGCCATCTTGAGCCAGTTCTAGAGCAAAAGCTAAACCGAGACCGCCAGCGGCTCCAGTAATAAAAGCACGTTTGCCTGGATACTTCTGCGACAGCCTAAGCAATACGTTTCTCCATATCTTCGAGAGTTACACCCTTGGTCTCGGGGAAAATAAACCAGACAAGGAAGAACTGTACCACCATCATCAAAGCGAAAAAGGCAAAAGGATAACCACCCGACGACTTAGCCAGTATCGGGAAAAGACCAGATATCACAGCATTCATAATCCAATGAGAAGAACTACCCAGGGCCTGCCCCTTGGCCCGCACTGGTGTAGGAAAAATCTCACTAAGATAGACCCAAATCACAGCTCCTTGGGAGAAGGAAAAGAAAGCAATATAAGCCACCAACAACCAGACAAGATACCCTTGACCTTGTTGAGCAAAAAATATCGCAGCCACACCAGCCAAACAAATAGCACAGCCCACCGAACCCACCAATAGCAATTTGCGCCGACCTAAGCGATCGATCATAGTCATGGCAATGAGCACAGCCACAAGATTGGTGAAACCGATGATCACCGCCTGTACATCACCAGACATTTTGCCAAAGCCCGCTTTTTCAAAGATATCATTGAGATAGTACAAAATGGCATTGATACCAGAGAGTTGATTGAAGGCACCAATAGTGATGGCTAAGAAAATTGGCAGACGATACTTATTCTGAAACAGTGGCTCATTGGGCAGGGCATGCTCAGCCTTGATACTAGAGACAATGTCCTCTAATTCCTGCTCGTAATTTTCTACACCCGTCTTCTGCAGCACTCCTCGCGCTTCATCAATACGATTGCGTCGCGCCAACCAACGGGGGCTGCGCGGAATAGTAAAAAGCATGACAAGAAAGAGCAGGGCTGGAAGAGCAGAGACGCCCAGCTTCCAGCGCCATTCGGTCAAACCCAGGGGCAAGGTGCCGATCAGATAGTTAGAGAAATAGGCAAGCAAAATACCCAAGACAACGTTGACTTGAAAGAGCCCAACTAGGCGACCACGCCACTTCGCGGGAGCCAACTCGGCAATATAGACCGGCCCGAGCACAGACGAACAGCCAATTCCAAGACCACCAATAAAGCGAAAAGCAATGAGCGAGTACCAATCCCAGGCAAAAGCACAGCCCAATGCTGATATGACATAGAGCACTGCGGCCGCTCGCAATGTCTCACGAGCACCAAACTTTTCGCCTGGTATACCAGAGAGCATTGAAGCAAAAACAGTGCCCCAAAGCGCACTTGAAACAGTGAAGCCAAGTGCCGTAGCGCCAAGTTGATATTCAAGCGACAAGGCGTGAGTTGCCCCAGCTATAACAGCGGTATCAAAGCCAAAGAGCAACCCACCGAGAGCACCCACTAAGCTACTTTTAAAGAGATAGAGATAGGGCTTGAGACTCACCGGAGCTTTGTCGACCTTTCAAGAAAAAACAGAAAATCATTTGGACATAAAGATAGCGGCTATCTATTGATCTTTCAGCTCGCGCAATGCTTAGTGTACGGCCACTTCGTTGGATTTACTTGCTCGGTTGGCTTAATTCTGGCCCCTCCGGTCGTCAAGAACTTTAGCTCTTGGTCAGCTCCCGGCACTTTTGCTCAAGCTGGCCGTCGCTGGCAAAGATCTGTACTATTCAATAACTTGCAATAACTAATCAGGGGTTAAACAGAGCACATGGCTCAGCAACAAAAAAGCGGTATTACTATCAGCCCGCGACTTTTAATCGCCTTAGCTATCGCGGCTTTTTCTCTAATTTCTTATTTTGGCAGCAGTGTATACAACCCCATAACCGAGCAAAAGCAGCATCTCGACATGACCCCCAAACAAGAGATTGCTTTAGGCTTGCAAGCAGCCCCAGAGATGGCCCAGCAATATGGCGGCGAAGCCAGAGACCCGGCCGGTCAAGCGGCCGTAGAGCAACTGGGCCAAGAATTAGTTGCGAAAACAGATGCCGGCAAGACGCCCTATCAATATCATTTTCATTTGTTGGCTGACGACAGCACCGTTAACGCCTTTGCCTTGCCCGGTGGTCAAATTTTCATCACCGAAGGCCTGTATAAAAATCTCAAAACCAAAGGAGAACTGGCTGGCGTATTGGCCCATGAAGTAGGCCACGTAGCAGCACGCCACTCGGCGCAACAATTGGCTAAGCAACAGCTCTCACAAGGACTAACCGGAGCGGCGGTGATTGCTGCTTACGACCCCAATGATCGCAACAACAACACGGCGGCCATGGCAATGCTAATCAGTCAGGTCGTATCTTTGAAATTTGGCCGCAACGACGAATTAGAGGCAGATCGGCTTGGTATACGGTTTTCACAACAAGCTGGCTACGACCCAAGGGCCATGATCAAAGTAATGAAAATTCTTGATCAATTAGCAAAGTCACGCACACCTGAGTTCTTTAGCACCCATCCAAACCCTGACAATCGCATCAAGAAAATCAATGATGAAATCGCCGCTCGCTTCCCCAATGGCGTGCCTGATGGCTTAGTGCAATAACTGGCGATTTTTATTGGCCCTCAGAACAATATCAAGCAAGGCGTTCTTAAGGCCCAGCTGCAACAAATCAGCAAAACGCATGCTACTAACTATGTCGGCCGTAGCTCCCCGGTTGGTCAAATCATTGTCGAGCCGCTCAATCAACTCATCTCCTTCGGGGGCCTGACCAACAGTAAGAAAAGTTATGTTCATCTCGTTGTGACTGCGCAGAGCGCTGGTAGCTTGAGCAATGAGCTTGCTGAGAGAACCACCTTGGTTGGGCAGACCATCGGTCAGTACAACTATCAAAACTGGCTTTTGCTCATGATCTGGGTCGGACAAATGAGAATCTATAGCCGCTGCTAGTGGCGTACATATGTCGGTTTCACCACTAGGAACGATGGTCGTGAATACCTCTTCAAGATCTTTTTCGGAAGCATGCTCATGCACTTCAAAGCTATCGTTAAATGGAATCAGAGTAATGCCACCACGTAATTTATCACCACAGAATCTGGAAAAATCAGTAATTTGATTGCGGCACCAAGCCCAGCGAGAAAGATCATATGGCCCTATGCCAAGGCCGCCATTCATAGAGCCTGAATGGTCTATCAATAAAACTACCTGATACGGTGACATGACCTTGAAAAATTTGTCGGCAGATGGAGTTTCTGGCTTCAATATTACTTTTGGCTCAGTCTTCTCGTCTTTTGGTGCGGGCCAGATTTTTTCATCTTGGCTGCGACTGGCAACCTCTTCATTCATCTGTGCTCGAGCCACTTCTAGACGAATTTCAAATTTGGTTTGATAGCGAACACCTTTGCGCTCTATGTCGAGAGTCAACATCTTGTTTTGCAAACTAGCTCGTAAGATGCGATCACCTTCGACAATAGCATTGACTGCAGCCGGAGATCCTAGCTTCACTTTGGTGACAACACCGGGCAATCGACTATCATCAAGGGATATTCCAGCAGCATTGCAAAGCATCATCAACTCACTAACCTGACCGCGCAAGCGCAAAGGCGAGGCAGTAGAGCGACCGGCAGTAGAAGTAGATTGGCGAGCCTTGACTTGAGCTGACGCAGAACTAACTTGCATCAAAAAACAGGCGGAAAGAACAAGAACAACTAGCCTTTCTCGAAAAATCTTAGATAGTGAATTGCCCTGTTTCGTCACGGCCGCGACCTCAATTGTCTCCGACCAGTCGGCGGCGCCAGCCTACCGGGCACCGCCAGTAGTGAGGCCGGAGGCGCCGCGGCTGGAACAATAAGACTACTGGGCGACTGATCAACACCGCCAAAATTGACATAGTTGCGCACATGCATGGTGGTACCACCTTCAGAGACTTTGTTCGAACCAACCGTTGAATTCATTTGTTTCTTAAGACCTTCACCAGATGAAACGATAGAACCGAGGCGTACCTGATACTGACTATCAAGGGCAAGACAATCTTTCACGACCTGAGTGCACAAAGCTTGAATCTTGTGTGTAAACGCCAATCTCAAAGCACTGGAGGCCGCACTAGGACGAGATTCGGAACTAGCGCTGCGTGACGAAGGATAAACCAACACGGCAGCAAGATCGTCTTTCAACTGATTGGCGGAAAACACTATTTGTCTTTTCGTCAGTTCAACTCTATCAAGAAGAGCTGCGGCTCGTTCCTTCTCGACACCCTCAGAGAGCAACGCAATATGTCTTTCCAGCGCAGTCGCACTGCTAATATTAGTATTGTTAGTGCTGATTTTTAACTTTCGCGACGTCTCTTCATTTTCCAGAATACTGCGAATTCTTATTAAACTGTCTACCACTTTATTGTAGAACTTGTGATCATAATCGGCAGGGTCAAAGGGGTTGACAGCATACAGCTCACTCTTCAATCGAGCACTATCACTTCCCCTGGTAATCTCAAGCGAAGAACGCGAGTATATCTGGCTTTGAAAACTCGGCGGTGGCGGAGCAAAAGACGGCCTTCCGTTCGACTGAGCATAAGCTACACAGGGAGCTGACATTAAAATTACCAAGCAATAACTAACCAAGATTTTGTGCTTCGCAGTCATCGACAAACTTCCCAAACAAATAGATGCCTTTTAATTCCGCAGATTCGAATCTTGGTTACTACGAATATTCTAAAATCACCTCTGTTCATTTCCTACGGCAAAAGGTTTGAGCTTCCCTGGCACGGCCCTCAAACCAGGAGAAACGTCAGAGGTAGAAGCGCTGCCAGAACCAGCCTTGACTTCTTCTTGCACGCCACCGAAATTAACATAGTTGCGCACATAAAAACTAGTGCCCGACGACGTCACTTGGGAAGAGCCGACAGTTGCCGCCATCTGCCCTTTTAAATTTTGGTGAGAACTCGCAAGGGAATCAAGACGCTTGCCAAAGACCTCATCAATCAACCTGAATTCTTCCTGGTAGTCTGACTTAAGTATTCGGATCTTGTACTCGGCTTTAGTCTTGATAGCGTCAATCGTACTCTTGTAGTTTATATTCTGGGCGCTAATATGAGCGGGGAAATATGCGGGAGTGGCATTGATCTCCTCATCCCGCTCTTTCTCAATTTTGCTGATCTTACGATTGAGCTCCCCTTTCTTCTCATCTAATTTGTGATGATACTCTTTGTTTACTTCCGCTCGCAGTCTCTCTAGCTGCTGATCAAAATGCACAGCCTTTGCTTGACCACTGGCCGAAGATACACTCTTTTGCTCAGACGAATCAGCGGCCTTGGACCTGCTTGAGTCGAGGTCTATAGGTTGGTCAGCAGTCTTTCGAGCAGAGAGAGCGTCAAGATTTTTCAGAGCCTGACTGCAATAATTTCTAAGCTCAGTGTTATTCGAATAGCGCAAACTCGACTGATACTCAAAGCGAGCAGACGAGTACTGCCCCTGGTGCGCAAGACAATTAGCATAATAGTAATGGGCCTGAGCATTGGTTGGCTCAGTTAACAAAATTTGCTGAAAAAGCGGAACAGCCTTATCAAACGAACCAGCTTTATAGAAAGAAATTGCAGCTTCAATTTTTTCATGCTTCTTCTGGGCGGCCGTTTTCTGAATTGACTTTGACTTAAGAGTCGAACTTGCAGGAGCCTCATCAGCCGGTGCCGGTGGAACTAGAAAAAGTCGTGCCCTGTATCCACCAGAAGCGCTGGCACCATTAGTAGTGCCCAAAGCAAGAGCTGCCCCAGCTAGAAAATATACAGTGAAACCGAAAAACTCTCTCTTCAAATCTACCACCTGGCAATTAGCGCAAATGTGCCTGTGTACTGTTATCTTTTCCCAAGATGAGGCAATTTTATGCATCCCTGTCCATACGCAGTCCATACGCAGCCCACACCCAGCCCATACATAACTATGCCCTGCTTGGCATCTTTCCATTGTAGGGTACAACGCCCGTTTCAGGGCGGCTCTAATGCTATGCTTATGTAGATTTAGAGAGTTCGATGCTTTCTTGGATGCTAATTTCAATTTGTCCATGACCCTTACTCTGTGTCTTAAATGCTAAACCAGTCTAGAAACAGCACACGATTGGGCGATTTACTCGTTCAAGCCGGAATACTAACCCAGCTCCAGCTCTCTGAAGCGGCGCGCAGTGCTAAAGCAAAGCGCATTCAGATTGGTCAGGCACTGGTTATGAACGGCGTGATTTCGCCCAGAGACCTGCAATCGGTCTTAGAAGCACAATCAAACTTGCGTGATAAATCAGTTGAGCCAGCCGAGGCTCTACGCTGTCTTAAAATTGCTTACAAGCTCGGTGCATCATTTAAAGACATTCTGGCCGAATACGTTTCTCCCAAGCAAACTCAAACCAGCAAACTAGGTGAACTTCTAGTCGAATCGGGCCTAGTCAGCTACGAAGTTTTAGCCAAAGCAGTAGAACAAAGCTACAGCACAGGTTTGCCCTTAGGTCGCATGCTTGTTTTGCACGAAACCATAAGTAACGACCTACTCACCCTAGCTCTCGACCTGCAAGTGCGGGTGCGCGACGAAATGATGTCGAGGCAAGAAGCTCTGACAGCCATTCGAGCAGCAGCTGGTATGGCACCAATTACACCTGGAGCTGAAGAAGCTAAACCCGCGCCCGCTCCTGAAGGACCCCGCAAAAAAGGTTTGCGCATCGGTGAGTTAATGGTAATGGCCGGTGTTCTCACCGAAACTGATGTGATGAATGCTTTAGAGTGGGGCCTAGTCAATCATCAAACCATTGGTAAAGTCTTAATCAGCCAAAATCTTGTTTCTCAGACACTGCTTGATGCAGCGCTGTCGCTACAAAAAATGGTTGACCAAGAAAACTTCGAAGCTGCCAAAGCCAGCGAGTGCCTTGCTCGAATTCACGGCAGCGGTATTGCCCTAGAAGAAGCCCTGGCCGAAATTCGCGAAGAGAAAGTAGCGAAAGATGGCGAAGTCACCTACGAAAAATTGTTGATGTTAGCCCGTGTGGTCAGTGAAGAAGACCTTGAAGCAGCCTTTGACATCTCCGCTCAAAGCGCCACTGTGATTGGCAAAATTTTGGTACTGACTGGCCATATGGACGTACCAACACTGCAAGCAACTCTGCGCTGCTACCAACTCTTTTCGCGCGGCCTGCTCGGCCAAGACGACGCCGTAGTTACCCTCGACTACTCGCTACACCAAAATAGTGAAGGCCCAATCAAGTTTGATGACGCTCTCAAAGAGCTAGGCTGGAACAAAGATAGAGGACTACGTTTAAAAGGCGAGCCAACTCCGATCATAGAACAGCTACCGACTCTGGTCACCCCCAATGCCTCAGACAGTAAAGCTTCTGACACCTCAGCCACCGTTACAGCAGCAGAAGCTGCCGAGGCCCAAGGGAAAGATACTGAAGCAGTAATCATCTCGCCTGATAGCCAGCCGGTTCTGGAAGATCCCGAAAATATTCCAGAAATGCCTGCCGATCAATCAGTCTCAGATATAGGCATCTCTGCGGAAGACGATGACGACAACTCTGATAGTGGTGATGACTCTGCCAATCAAGATGCTAGCGAATCAGATGGTGCCGGAACAAAACCAAGCGCCAAAGCGAGAAAGCATTCACAAACTATTCAACCAGAAGATGCCAGGGCCAGTCGCCTAGCCACATTAATGCAAGGTCACAAGCAAGGTGAGCGCGATCTTCTCGCGAACTTCGATCCTACTAACGATCCACCAGATGCCCTACACAAAGTATTCGAGCGCCTTGCAGCTAGCTACTTTACCCGAGGCAATTACACCCAAGCCCAAGTAATTTACGAGCGTATTTTAGTCCATCGCCTCAACCAGGTAGGCGCAAGTGATACAGCACTGGTAGCCGATTTTAACAATTTAGCAGGCGTACTAGTTGCGCAAGAAAAGTACAACCAAGCAGAGCCATTTATGCGTCGTGCTGTTTCTATTTTAGACGTCGCTAAAGAAGTAGAGCCACTAAAAGTAGCCGAAGCACTTTCACTACTAGCAACAATCTATGTGCGCCAAGACAAGCTTAGTGAAAGCGAACCGCTGATTAAGCGAGCCCTAGAGATAAGACGGCAGCATCTATCTGCCGATCATCCAGATGTTGCCCAAACACTTTCTGACTACGCCAAGCTTCTGCGCAAAATGCAGCGCGAAGAAGAGGCAGAAGCTATGTATAAAGAAGCTCTTTTGATTCTCTCTAAAATTGAAGAAGAACAAAATGAACTTGAAGCCAATGAATCCAGCGAAGGTAATGAAACTGGTGAATCTAGCGAAGCTAATCGGCCTGAAGATGGCACATTAATGGAAGCGGCTGCACAAGACTAGCCTAATCATTCAAAACGAAATACTTGAGTACTCAAGTATTTTGAGAAAAGGGAAATACTCCCGAGCAAAGAAAATTTGAAACCACTCCAGACTATTGAAGACTACCTAGAATTAAAAGACTGGAACTTTAAGCCTAGCTTCCAGACAGGCCAGCACAAAGAATTCTTCTGGGTGACGATGGGCTATCACATCGACTGTTCGGAGTTCATCGCTTGGCCTCATCAATCCTTTTCCATTCTGATGATAACTTTCGACGGCTCCAATGCCGGATACTGTTTTGCCAACAAACCTAATTGGCGAGCGGTTGGTGAATTCGCCATCTCAGACCTCATGCCGGGTCGCCCAGTATTAAGCTACCAAGCGGACTTTGAGCTTATGCTGCTTGACAAAGAGTTGTCTGTTCAACAAATCAAAGATGCCTTCGCTTCGGGAGACGTGGGAACGCACCTTGATGATCCAAAATTCTGGAACATCCTAAGTTGCTTACAGCCCTACTGTTATGTTGCCTATACAGATCAGCTCTATTTCATCTCAAAAGACAAAGCAATAGTTGATGCTATGTACTCACAACAAGCACTGGATTCTGTGGAAAGAAGTAGCAAAGAATATATGCTCAAAAGTAGGGCATCGATGTGGAGCATGCTTGGCCCAGAATGTGGCCCCGAAGTCTGCGCCGAACCAGGATGTGATCGACTGCGCATACAGCTAGCTATGCGTTGTTTCATGCACCAGCGGGCACGCCCATAAGTTGTTCTACACGCAAGACAACTTCTTCGACGTCTTCGGTAGTGAGACCAAAATGTGTCACGGCCCGAATACCAAGTTGGCCTTCGACCGCTACAAGTACACCAATATCGCGCAAGCGGCGAGCCAACTCTTGAATCGTCAAATCAGCGCGGTCACTTTCGAAGAAAACCATATTAGTGCGGTGTTTGGCTGGGGCAACTCGAATACCCTCTATTTCTGAGAGACCTTGAGCCAATTGCATGGCTAAGTTGTGATCAATATCGAGCCTTTCCACCATGTTGTCTAAAGCCCAAATACAAGCGGCCGCTAAGACACCAGCCTGACGCATACCACCGCCAAGAGCCTTGCGAACGCGCCTAGCCTTGCCGATAAATTCATGATTGCCACAAATAATTGAACCGGCTGGAGCTGCCAGACCTTTGGAGAAGCAGAACTGCACAGAGTCTACATGGGCTGTAAATTCGTCAATGCTGGCCAGCAGAACCCGACTAGCATTGAACAGGCGCGCACCATCAAGGTGAACAGCTAAGCCATTTTGCAATGCAATCTCTTTGACCATGCGCATATAAGCAGGTGTCAAAGGCTGACCGTTATAGGTATTCTCTAAAGCAATAAGCTTAGTGGTAGTGCGATGCACATTGTCGTCATTGATACACAAACTGATTTGCTCTAAAGGCAAGGTGCCATCGGCTTCATTGGCAATGGTGCGCAAACTAACGCCGCCAAAAGCAGAAGCACCGGCCTGCTCCCAAATAGCGATATGTGACCGCGAACCAAGTATTACTTCGTCTCCGCGCTGGCAATGGGCAAGCACGCTGCTGAGATTGCCCATTGTGCCAGTTGGCACAAACAATGCAGCCTCTTTGCCAGTCAGTTGAGCACAGCGCTCTTGCAACAAATTGACGGTAGGATCTTCGCCATAAACATCGTCACCAAGCTCGGCCTTAGACATGGCATCGCGCATTTCTTGCGGCGGCAACGTCACCGTGTCACTACGCAGGTCAATTCTATTCTTATTCATATCTTTCTCTTTTTAAGCACCGAAGAAATGCTTGTGCAGCTGCTTGACGGCATTGTCAGCATCTTCGTTTAGAACCAAGAAACTCAAGTTAATGTCAGAGGCACCACCTGAAATAACCAAAATATTGATGTCTTTCATGGCGCTAAAGACTTCACCAGCAATACCACTGCTACCGCGGAATTGCCTGCCAACAACAGTAACTATGGCAGTGTTATTCATGACTTTGAGTTCGCCCCACTCGGCCAAGTCTTCTTTGATTGCATCAAGATTCTCAGTTGAATCTATAGTGATAGAAAGAGAAACTTCGGAAGTGGCAATTAAATCTATGGATGTCTTGTGGCGATCAAATACAGTAAATACCTTAGCGAGAAAACCGTGAGCCATGAGCATGCGCGGCGAGCTAATAAAGAGAGCAGTAATATTTTTCTTGGAGGCAATGGCGCAAATGCGCTGCGAAAGCGGAATATTTTTAGGATCAATATCGCTGTCAGGCACATCAGCTTGAATCAATGTGCCGGGGCTATCAGGGCGCATGGTGTTTAGAACTTTGACAGGTATGCTTTTTTCAACCGCTGGCTTAATCGTCAGCGGGTGCAAGACTTTAGCACCAAAGTAGGCCAATTCAGCCGCTTCCTGGAAGGTCACCTGGGCAATCACTTTAGCTGCTGGCACAATGCGCGGATCGCAGGTCATCATGCCATCAACATCAGTCCAAATTTCAATGCGCGAAGCATCAGCAGCAACACCAAGAATAGATGCTGAATAATCAGAGCCACCGCGACCAAGCGTGGTAGTAACGCCATCAAGAGTAGAGCCAATGAAGCCTTGGCTAATTACTGTAAAGCCGTCCTTGACTGCCTGACCAATAATTTGCTTGGCCCTGACTTCTACTTCAGCCCAAAGGGGATTGGCCTTGCCGAAAGTATCATCGGTAATCAGTACTTTCCTGGCATCAACCCACTGCACTTTCAAGCCGCGACTAGATGCATACTCAGCGAGGACACGGCTTGAGAGCAACTCACCTATTGATGAGACAACATCAAGGGAGCGCTTAGAGAGCTCGCCTAAATAGTTGATACCGCGCAAAACCGACTCTAATTCTTGCAAGTGGATATTCAAATCGGCCAGTAAAGCCTGAGCTTTTTCGGCACTGAGAAGGCCTTTAACAGCATCAATGTGCTTTTGCCTAATCATTTCGATTTGCGAAAGCGCACCATCAAGATCACGCCGGACCGCCAGGTTAGCCGCTTCAATCAAGGCGTTGGTAACACCTGACATGGCTGAAACTACCACCAATGGCGGTCCGTCATTGTCTTTTGCTTTTGAAATCAGGGCGAACACCTGTTCAAAACGCTCTTTCGAGCCCACTGAAGTGCCGCCAAATTTCATTACTATCATTGCAGGAAACCTAGAACTAACTAAATCTGGTTATCTTCTCCAGACATCAGCGCCGAGGTCACGCAGTCTTTCTTCCAGTTTGTCGTAACCACGATCAAGGTGACTTAAACCGGTTACTTCAGTTACACCATCAGCGCCGAGGCCGGCGATGATTAGAGCAGCTGCAGCGCGCAAGTCGCTTGATTTAACTTCAGCGCCCATCAATTTAGGCACACCTTTGACGATGGCTGAATTGGCTTTGAGCTGAATATCAGCGCCCATTCTGCGCAGTTCGCCTACTTGCATGAAGCGGTTTTCGTACATGGTTTCAGTCATGATTGAAGTACCTTCAGCCACAGCTAGAACCGACATCAACGGAGCTTGCAAGTCAGTGGGGAAGCCTGGATAAGGAACAGTGGTGACGTCAATTGCTTTCAATCGACCTTCGACTTTGATCTTGATTGTATCTGGTGCGTAGATTGAGCACTCAGCACCCATCTCATGAATCTTGCTGATTACAGCATAGATGTGATGAGCGTTGGCACCATTAATGATGATCTCTCCACCGGCAGCCATACAGGCGTAGAGGAAAGTGCCGACTTCAAGTCTGTCTGGAATTGTGTCAACAACAGCACCATGCATCTCTTCCTGCGGAACGCCATCAATCACGATCTGGTAGGTTCCAGCGCCAGTGATCTTGCCGCCCATGGCATTGATACAGTCAGCTAAGTTAACGATTTCAGGATCTTGAGCAGCATTTTCAATAATGGTCTGACCTTCGGCAAGTACAGCCGCCATCATGATGTTCTCAGTGGCACCGTTGCTTGGACGATCGAGATAAATGCGAGCGCCAGTCAGCTTTTGGGTTGAGGCATAAACATAACCGTGGTCAATACCGACTTCAGCTCCAAGAAGCTTTAAGCCTTTTTCGTGCAAATCGATTCTACGTTCGCCGATGGCGCAACCGCCTGGCAGCGAGACTTTGGCTTCTTTGCAGCGAGCAAGCAATGGGCCAAGTACAACGAACGATGCTCGCAGCTGGCTGACCAACTCATAAGGAGCTTCGATTTCAGTAAGATTGGTAGCGTCGATACTAACTTCTGAGTCTTTCACTTCAACTTTGGCGCCGAGGTGACGAAGCACTTCAGCCATCATGTGAACATCAGTCAAGTTAGGGACGTTTCTTAAGACGGTAACGTCTTTGGCGAGAAGTGCAGCTGCCATCATTTTGAGAACGGCATTCTTAGCGCCGAAAATTCTAGTCTCACCACGAAGTGGCTTGCCGCCACGGATGATGATGCGTTCTTCGGCTTCCTGAGGCCCTTGTTTGGCTGGAGGATCTAATCTGGTTGCTTGTGGTGGTGTCATGTTACCTGCCGCTCATCTCGGGAGCTTGATTTCCAGCCCAGATAGGGCAGACAGTCACTTACGCATGGCTCCGTTTAGCGAGGTGACTGGTTCGAATTTTGATTCCAGGAAGCTTGATTAAAAGATTGGTTACTTTCCGCCTCTGTAGTAACTCTACAACGGCCAGGTAAACACAATGTTAAGCAAATTTCGGAAAGCACTTTTTGTTCTGTTACGTTTTAGCCGCATCCTGAGCTGGTCTTACTTAAACGTATTGAAAACAGTTATAAAGTAGGATGTTAAAGTGCGGTAAACTCTGGCTGCCAAGGGGAAATTTCATGTCTTTTCGTCGCGTTTTCACAGTGGTGCTCTCCATTTTTGGCACAGCCGTTTTGCTGGACGGCTGTGTTATGTCTGAAGAAATGAAGCGCATCGAAATCGTCAAACAGGCGCAAAAACAACGAGCCGAATCGGGATCAACCAACCTCAACGGCGAACAACTCTTCTTCCGCAGCTGCAACACCTGCCATCCAAGCGGTCGAGCCAATATGGGGCCTAGCCTAGAAAATCTCAGCAAAGACTTTCCTGATGACGCCTCCCTCAAAGCATACCTGCGCAAAGGCAAAGGCATGATGCCAGCCCAGCCTAAAGAGATAATCAACGACCAGGAATTGGACAACCTAGTTGATTATCTACGCCATCTCACTTTCGACAAATAGCTAAAGCAAACAACCAATCGAATTATTGAATAATCAGCATTTCCAAAAGCCAAATCACAACTGCCAAGAAAAGCAAAAGCATGATGACGCGAGAGAGCAGCGCTGGGCTTGAGAGAATAATTGGCGGTATAGGCAAATATTTGATAAATACTTTGGCTATGCGATCTCTATCACTCAGATAGATAGAGGTAACCACTAGCGGCCAAAGCTGCTTTTTGCCAATGGTTGGATGATAGAGCACAAGAATCAGCTCGGGGCTGAGATAAACCTTCTCAACCTGCTGCCAATTGACAGTCTTACGTTGTGGCCAGTAGGGTCCGCGATACTTAATGCCGTGGCGACTGAGCTGCAAACTAGACGGGGTAAGGTAGGGCCGCAAACCAACCATAATAGACAGGGCGGCAATACCGAGAAAAAATCCCTCGATGTTAAAAAGCAGCTTCCAATCTTTCGCCAACAGCAGCGGCGTCCAGCAATATTTAGCCAAACCGAGATAAGCCGAAGCAAGAATCAAGCACATGAGCATTTCGCTCGGCTCTTTTTGCTCTACGAAGTTGTCCTGCGCCTCTCCTTCGGTGTCAGAAGAGACTATATCGGCATAGGGATCGTATTCGTCAGGGGGCTGTGCCATGCAGGCTAGAGTAGCTTAAATTTAGAGCCAGTGGCAAGTGGTAAAACCCGGTAAAATTCGGGAAAACAAAGATATTGTCAACAAATTGAATAGCAAAACGAAACTGCGAATTTAGCCAAATAACTCTTTATTGGCAATTTCAGCTCGCTGGCTGACCTCGGCCTTGACCTCGGCCGAAGCACTATGAAGGTCGCCCACCCAATCAAGATCTGCCACGGCGCGATAAAAGTCTTGGTCAAAAGCACGGGTACGCACCACAACCGGCATCGGCACGGCATAGCCCAAGACCAGGGCTTGCTGCTTAGGGTCCATCTGAGCTAACACTGTGCGCAAAGTTTGCGACCCAGAAACTCCAGTAAAGACAGCATCAATGTCTTTATCATCATTAAGCAATGCAGTTACCCTTGTGCCTATCTGACTAAGCACTTCCGGATCGATACCTGAAGGTCTTTGATCGACAATGAGAAGGGTGACAAAATACTTGCGCATTTCTCTGGCGATAATACCGAATATGGTTTGCTTGGCCACAGCCGGAGAAAGAAACTTATGCGCCTCTTCAATAACAATCATGAGCTTACGTGGGGCGGGAACACGCTCCGGATCACAAATGTAGAGCTCAGACTGGCGCACATATTCAGCGTGTATACGTCTGGTGATAATATTGGTGGCAAGCATATAAGAAAGCAAATTATTCTGCCGACCAAATTCTAGTACCACATGCTTGCCAGCCTGAATTTGGGTCAAGATCTCTTCTATATAGTTGTGGCCAACTCGTGGTTTCAAATACGGTGTCTTTTGCACCACAGTATTGAGCCTACGCTGCAAAGTCTTGAGTGAGGTTGGATGGCCCTTAAAATTCTGACAAAATTCTTCGATTTCATCGCCAGACATGTCGAGCAATGTAGCAATCCAGTCAGCACCAATTTTTTCTTTGAAGATATAGGCATTTTCAAGGGAAGCTTCGGTCAAATTTAGTTCGTTCTTGAGCAGGTCGAGATCTTCGATTTCAATCTGGTTATAGCCAATGTAAAGTTCGCGAGCATCAGGAATACCCCGCGCACGTGATGATTCACGATCGAGAGAGAAAACCACCACACTGTGACCAAAGAGCTGCTTCAGGCCTTTGACTCTTGGAGCGGACTTACTCTCAGACATAGCCTGCCAGCCATATTCGTTATGCATATCAAAGACCAGCACTGAGGCTAGATCTTTTTTGATGATACCGCTCAAGAAAATGCGGGTTAAGAAAGATTTGCCGGTGCCAGACTTACCAAAAATTCCATTTGATCGCTCAATGAAGCGGTTAAGGTCAATACAAACCGGGGTTTCCATATTAAGAGGCCGGCCGATATTAAAGTGAGTATTGCTAGAATCGCTGGCATCTTCCTCACCGAAGACCAGTGCAAAATCGGCTGAGCTAGCCTCGTAAACAGGAGAAAAGTGAGAAGGAATCGTTTTTACTGGTCGCAGTTCGCGACCATCACCTTCATCATTGCCGTTATCGCTTGAAGACTGCTCAAGCATGAGCATCGGTTGCAACTTTACGGTGCCGAAGGTAGTTACCCCAGACAAAACTGCCATCAAAAACGGGTCAGTGCGCGGCGGATTAAGCAAGATACTGGGGTTAGCAGCCGATAGCGCGACATCAGTGAGCATGCTAAAGAAGCGCGAATTGGCGCCTTCAACTACAACAAAGCGGCCCACCCTCAGGTCTTCCACGCTCTGCTCAGTATCTAGCCGCATCTCAAGCCCTTGCGAAAGAGAGCCTTGAATGATGATGCCCAGATAGCTTGGCCGCGACTTCACCACGGCTTAAGACTTAGATTCGAAGCCAATCGCTACAGCAAAAACGTTAATGGCAGTCAGTCTATCGTCGCCGCTATATTCTTCACGACGGACAATATCGCTTTCATCAGCTCCGCGATACTCAGTCAAAGTATATACAACAGGCTCATGCAGACTCTTTTCTAGGCGGTAAAGATTGCCATTGACACCATTGGCGCCAATCAAACCCCAAACGCCATCCAGTGCCTTGACAATGTCTTCAATTGTATGTGGCCACTGTGCTCGTGTAACTATCATCATTTTTCTTCTCGAGTTTAAATAGATCAACTGTGACGTGCTCATCATACTTGTAAAAGTTTGAACAGAGCAAAGGTTGAACTAGAGCTATCGCTACGATAAAAATTTGTCCGGAGAGGGACTTGAACCCTCAAGGCTTGCACCACACGCCCCTCAAACGTGCGCGTCTACCAGTTCCGCCATCCGGACTAGAGACCTCGCCCAGATTGCTCTGGAGAACTGTTTACTCAAATACCAAATTTGAAGGGAATAGCAGTATTTGAAAAGTTCAGGAGGCTTGAACCCTAAAGGCCCAAGGAGCACTAGTTCATCACGCGAAGGAGGTGACTGTCAATACTACGGAACATTGCCCCAGCTCTTTGCGTCCCTAGTGCAGAGACCCGAAAAAGCTTGCTATTGCTGACCAGCAAGGGCTAGAAGAGCAAAACGAGCAGCTAAAATGAACGTGAAGCGAGTAACAGTCAGGGTTTTCACTAAAGAATTTATCTTTTGACTACATAAAATCCCCCAAAATGGGCATACAGAGAATAATCCTGGACCGGGAATTTCACCTTAATGATTGAAATGTTTGTATATGGAATTGCCTTTGACGCCCGCACGGGACAACCAATTGTTGTTCTGAACGATTCCACAAAAAGACGCGCCCTGCCAATCTGGATTGGGCCATTCGAAGCCCAGGCTATTGACAAGGCCCTTAACAATCACAAACCTGAGCGGCCCATGACCCACGACCTGCTGCTCAATACAATTACTGCTCTCGGTTACAAAGTTGACCGCATCGAAATCAACGAGCTGGCTTCAAGCACTTACTTCGCTACGATTTTGATCAAGGTCAACGATCCAGCGAAAAAGCTAGACATTACAAAGCCCCTCGATGCCAGGCCGTCTGACGCCATAGCCATCGCTCTGCGGGCCAAAGTACCAATCTTTGTCTCCGCCCAAGTGATCGCCGATGGCACTATTGCCGCAGACCACCAGAAAGACGAAGAAGAAGCCAAGCAGTTCAAGTCATTCATTGACGGCTTGAAAGCCTCAGACTTTCAAAAACCTGGCAGTTCTAGCGACTAGTTAAAAATTTAGCCGCCAAAAGCGGACAATGAAATAGCACTCGTAAGATTTTCGGACAGAATTTCTTACCTAATTGCTTCCTCTTACTTGCAGGAGCCATGAACCTTGCTCTTGTGCTTGCTGTAAGTGACTGAGCGCTCGCTGGAGATTAGCATGCGGCCATCGGCACCGGCCTGCAAGTGCCAGGTCACTTTGATACTGGCATGACCACTGCTGCCATGAAAAACCACTTCGATGGCGGGCTTGCCATTGACGGGGTGCTTTGCCTCTTTGAACGATGGCACGGCGAAGGTCTCTTCATTCTTCAACGAATTAAGGTGCTCGTCTTTGAAGGAAGTAGCTACTTCTTTAGCGAAACCATCACGGTTAAGCTTCTGCCAGCGAACATCACCCCGCTCACGCTCTACGCCTAGCTCTATTGTGGCATCAGGAGCATAGAGCTCAACCAATTTCATATCGCCCGATAAATCGTACTTTTTGTACTGGTCAAAGAGCCGCTGAGCGTCAGCGAAATCTTGAGCCTTAAAGTCTTTAGACTTATGTTCTTTAGACTTGTGTTCTTTAGACTTATGCTCTTCGGGCTTTTGCTCACCAGCAAAAGCAGATGGACAACCACCGACACCCGCAGAAGATGCCAGAGAGATAGTGAAAGACAATGCGGCAATGGCCCCTTTTCGCAAAACAATCTTCATTTATTTAACTCTTTTTCTTTAAAGCAGAGGTGAGCGCTGCTTCTAGTGTGGCAATCTTGGCTTCCAACTGCTTCTCTTTATCTGACTGAATTTCCACAGCAAGCTTGGCATCTTGAGCTTGCCATTGCAGCTGCTTGGCTTCACTCTTCAGTTCTTTAGAGCGAATCTTCCAAACACAAAACATTGTCACTACACCCAATGCAAAAAACTTCAGGACGATCAGGGGCAGAGGCAGCTGCAGAGCTTGAGAAGCAATGGTGTAGCTAACGTTTAGGCTGGCAGTTGTCACCATAAAATAGATGGTGAAAACCACTGCTAAACCGGCCAGGACCATATACAAATATTTGGGTAGCATTGCTCAACGCCTTACTTTAGTTTCGCCAGCAGCCGTTCAAAATCTTGAGGCAGCTCAGCTTGAAATTCTAACAGCAAATTCGTAACTGGATGAATAAAAGAAAGCCTAGCGGCATGCAGGGCTTGACCTTGCAAACCAAGCTTGTGCCTAGCTTCAAGACTGCCTGAGGTCTTGCGATTGTAAACAATGTCACCAGCCACAGGTAAGTTAAGGCTAGCCATATGAACACGAATCTGGTGCGTGCGACCAGTTTCAAGCCGGCACTCAACTAGAGTAAATTTAGAGAACTGTTTAACAACAAGATAGTGAGTAACAGCTGATCGACCGCGCTGCCCTTCCTTGGCAATAGTCATCTCTTTGCGCTTAAGCGGATGGCGGCCAATGGGGGCATCCACCTTGCCGCTTTCGGCTTTCGCAACGCCTTCGAGAAGCGCTAAATATGTTCGTTTGGCTTGCTTACTTTGCAATTGCTCAGACAGGCCCTTGTGAGCAATATCTGATTTCGCCACCATAATTAGGCCACTAGTATCCTTATCAAGACGATGGACAATACCCGGCCTGACCACACCGCCAATAGATGAAAGACTGCCCTGGCAGTGGTAGAGCACCGCATTAACCAGAGTGCCACTATTCACCCCGGCACCGGGATGGGTGACCATACCTGCTGGTTTATTGATAACAAGCATATGCTCATCTTCAAAAACTATCTGCAACGGAATATTTTCAGCAACAGCTTCTAATACCTCGGGCGGTGGCAAAATAATTTCAATTAGATCACCGTCTTTAAGCTTAAGACTGGCTTTGGCAATGACTCCATTCACTTTAATAAGGCCATCATCTATGAGCTTTTGCACCCGAGCACGGCTGAGTTCTTCAATATGTGCTGCCAAATATTGATCTAGCCTTGAGCGCCCACTAAAACTTTGATCGGCAACAACAGTAAGCTCAATTGGCTCTAAATCACTAATTTCATTGAGCATCAGCAGGCTTACCATCATCTTTATGCTTGTGCAAGAAAAGAATATCGACAAAAATGAGAACCAAGCCAACATCAATTAGAGCATCAGCAGCATTAAAAATAGGAAAATTGATAAAGGCAAATTCAAGAAAATCAGTAACACAACCTTGAGTGTAGCGCTCGAACAAGTTACCGCAAGCTCCACCAATTATAAGGCCCACCCCTACTCGCTCTAGAGCGGCAAAAGCCGAAGCTTTAATTAAGCGATTGAGCGCCCAACAAATGAAGATAATTGTATAGACGGTAGCAATTATGGTCATCAGCGGCGCATGATCACGGCCAAGCGAAAAGGCAGCACCAGTATTATTGGTTAGACGAAACTGTAGAATTCCTGGCCAATAAGCTGACTCTTCGCCAAAAATCAAATGACTGAGGGCCCAGAGCTTAGTAGCACGATCTAAGCTAAAAGCAATAACTGCCGAAATCACCACAGTAAATAGCTGATAAAGCCGGCCACTGTGAACAACTTTCTTAGTGCTCGACTCAGGCTCTTTCAAAGCCTCTGGCTCAGGCACGGTTGCGGCCTAGTGAGAAATGCCGCTTCACCATCGGCTTACTTGCTCTCGCCAGCAGGTGCAGTAGTTGGTTTTGATTCTAGCTTTTCTTGTGGCTTTTTCTCTTCTACTTTTTGATCGTCAAGTTTCTTCTCTTCGACCTTCTTCTCTTCTGCTTTCTTTTCGTCTGCTTTCTTTTCGTCTTTTTTCTCTAACGCCGGATGCTTGCGAGTCAACTTGCTATCACTCTCAGCCACTTGTACTTCATCTTTGTTTTGCAGTGGCTCAGCAATGACATTCATTCGTCTGGTCAAGAAAGAAACGCCCATCACTGAAGTACGCATCGGATTAGTCAAAATAACAGTGGCTGTTAGAAGCTCATTGCGGTTCTCGTTGTTTGCACTCATCACCCGCTCTAGAGCAGGAGCTTCCAGTGGCCGAGGACTGTCAGTCGGGCTTGGCTGAGGAAAACGCAAGGGCTGACTTGTAATTGAACCAACAGCAAATAAACCAGGAGGTAAAGACACTTCTAATTTAGCGGAATATTGCTTACCGGCTTTAACTTGCTCAGGCGCTGTAAACACGGCATTAAGCTGCTTGGCCAAACCAAAAGCAACTTTTACTTTTTCGTAGTCAATACGATCGCCCACGATTTTCCAGGTGTTGCCGATCTTCTTTAAGTAAAGCTGCCCTTCAGAGAGTGACTGCAATTCACCCTTGCTGCTCATACCAGGCATCTCTTTAGATGTAGTGCCAACAGCCATATCGCGCGATTCTATGGTGGCGAAATTGCCCTCGATTCTCACTTGCTTCGTCTTCGATACCGACTTAGCATCGGGATAAGTCTTCCAAAAGTCTTGGGTAAGAGTAGTAACTGCTTTCTTGTCGAGGCCATCATTATTGACATAGTCGTCTGAATAGTTAGACATCACACCGTCAAGGTTGTGAGCGTTCCATAAGGTCTCTATATTCGAAAGTGTGTTCTCAATTTCCTTTCTTTCTTTTTCATGCTCTTTATTGTCAGAGTCGAGTGTGAAATCTTGACTGCCGAGAGTAATCGCTGGTGAGGTCTCTAACGCCTTTACAGGAGAGCTCAGCACTAGACTGCTAGCAGTCAATGCACTAACAAGCAAAAGTCGAGAAAAGCTAGGAATGTTTGAGAGCACTGGTTTCATATGTGGTATCACTAATGACCTAAAATCGGGGACAAAACTAAGAGCGTGAAATAAAAATCGAGAGCAGCATGCAAGAATTTAGAACGGACAAAATTTACGAGAGGCAAGAATTTAGGACAGGCAGGGTAAGAACTTACAGTAATCACCTAGCTAAGTATTATATCCGCTCATTCTCTTTAGAACTGTGGGCCGCTACTAAGACTGACACAAAAACTTTCAAGAAATTAGGAAGGCAAAAGAGAGGCCCAGTATCTGGGCCTCTCTCATCATTTTCCGAAACTTGAGCCCTTAAACAGCTACCAATAGCTGGTTCATCAAGTCAATGTTCTCTTTGATCGACTTAGCTGAGGCATTGAGCAAATCTTGCTCTTCTTTGTTCAGCTTGAGATCAACAATCTTCTTCATGCCTTCGCGGCCCAGTACTACTGGCAAGCCAATATAGACATCTTTCAGACCATAAGCGCCATCAGCCTGCACGCAGCAAGGCAACAAGCGGTTTTGATCCTTCAAAATTGCTTCTACCATTTGCACAACAGAGCGACCTGGAGCATAGTAGGCGCTGCCGGTCTTGAGCAAATTAACGATTTCAGCGCCGCCATTCTGGGTGCGCTTGGTCATTTCGTCAATCTTGGCTTGGGGCAAGAATTCAGATATTGGAATGCCGTTAACTGTGGCGAAGCGAGTCAATGGAACCATCAAGTCTCCGTGACCGCCAAGAACCATGGCGCGAACATCTTGAACCGAGAAGCCGGTTTCCATGGCGATGAAAGCCTGGAAACGAGCGGAGTCAAGCACACCAGCCATACCGATAACTCTTGACGCTGGCAACTTAGTGGTCTTCCAGGTCAAATAAGTCATCACGTCAAGCGGGTTAGAAACAGTGATGAAAATAGCATCTGGCGAGTATTTGATTGCTTCTTTAGCAACGCCCTGAACGATATTAGCGTTGATTTTCAGTAGCTCATCGCGGGACATACCAGGCTTTCTGGCAATGCCAGCAGTAATTACGACGATGTCAGAACCCTTGGTAGCGGCGTAGTCATTAGAGCCGACAACTTCACAGTCATGGCCGGTAATGGCAGCAGCTTGCATCATATCGAGTGATTTGCCTTGGGGCATGCCTTCAACAACATCGACTAGGCAGACATCGGCAATTTCTCTGTCAGCCAAATACTGGGCCACGGTGGCGCCTACAAATCCGGCTCCTACAACTGTAACTTTGCTCACGAGCATTCCTCCAACCACGATAAATCCATCCCAATTTAGACCTTGAGGTTAGCACCTGTCGGCAATTTCTTTGATGAGCTTAAGCTAGCCTTCATATACACAATCACTTTCAAGCATTTTTTTGGGAAAATTCAGTTAATCTAGAAAGTAGATAGTCAAAAAGTAGATGCTGAAAAGTAAATACAAGCACAGACCACAGATCGGGATGCTGGCGATGGAAGCGAAGGCCAAAAATACAGTTGCCAAGGAAGGCGGGCGCACAAGCCCAATCTACTCCACAAGTTGGGGTATGGGCCTGGCACTGGCGCTGACGTTCTTAAATAGCGGCCCATTTCTATTACTTGATGCCCTTGCTGCCCCGCTCGCCCAGGCCGCCAAGGCGGCCGATGAACCAGTGCTCAAACCAGACGTACCAAAATTCGACGCCACTGACAGCCCCGACCGCTCGACTCTTAAGGGCACAATCGAACACCGCCTCTCTGTGCCTCCGCCAGCGCCGAGAAAGCCGAAAAAGCTCAATGCCTCCACAAATTCAAATACGAGCAAGCCCCCTGACTTCCAGCTAAGCGGCGCCCAAAGAGCCCAAAGAGATCGAGAAAGAGTACTCAAGGCTCGAGCCCAAGAACAAGCACTGAATGCCCGCCAGCCCTTTACCATCGAACAGTCGGTGGGCATAATTGGGGTGAAGTTTCACAAGCTGCCCGATGGACCAGCCGTAATCAACACTGTTTTTGCTGGCACACCAGCAGCCAAGGCTGGCATGCATGTTGACGACCAAATCGTGGCGGTAGACGGCGTACCAACCCGCAATTTAAACAAAGACCAGTGCTACGACTTGATAGTGGGCTCTCCCGACACCCCTGTTACTCTCTCGGTATTACGCCGCCAAAATTTTGACGTTAAACAGATGGTTCGCATGGACTTCAACGACATTCCCGACCCACTTGTGCGCCGCGACTATCTCAACAGCCTCTAGATTAAACTTATCGCAATCAATTTATTTGCTAAACTTGAGCAATGAAATTATGTTTTGATGCCACCAAGTTTGGTAGCGGTTTAGATGGCGCAATAGAGCTAGCAAGCTCCAAGGGCATTAAGTCTGTGGAGTATTCTTTCGCCCCCTTTGTACCGGCAAAAGCAAACAAAAAAGCAGATGACAAGGAGCAAAGCTACCTTCAAGCAACAAAAGAAGCGGCACTGGCCCAAGGTGTTGAGTTTGCCTGTCTTAACCTAGACTTTTGTCTTGATGCTTCTGATAAAAAATCGGTGAAGCAATTTACCCCCATGATCGAAAAGCTTGGGCAGGTGGCAAAAAGTCTTGATTGCAAGAAAGTCTCTTTCTTCCTCAGGCCATCAAGTCAAGATAATTGGATAGAAGACTTTGCGGCGGTCTATCCCTCTATCAAAGCGAGCCTTGATGCACTTGGTATCAGCCTCTTACTAAGATTATCAACGCCAATTGAATACCGCGGCGTCTCCCTGAAAAAATGGCGGGCCATGGACCCCCAAGAATGGCGCGATTTAATTTCTTCCTGCCCCGGTCTGGCTTTAATATATTCACCCGCCGACTGCCTCTGGCAGGGCATCGAATACCTTGCTAATCTTTCCGCCTTTGCCACAGCCATAGATCATGTGGTGGCACACGACGTCGAAATAAATCGCGCAATACTGGCCGACAGTGGCACATTCGGCCCCCTCTGGTGGCACTATCGCCTAGCCGGAAAAGGACATGTAGACTGGCGTCAAGTAATCGAAGCCTTAAAGCTATACGGTTACATGGGTGCTTTCTCAATGCAGTTTGATGATCAGTTTTTAGGTGAAGACGATCAATCAATGGACGAAGCTTTAGATGAGTCGAAGCGACATTTTGCCAGACTGCTGCGAGGATAAAACCAGATGGCCCAAGATCATCAAATCTTGCTCTACCTTCACACCCATTGGGATAGAGAATGGTACTGGAGTTTTGGTGCTTACCGCACTCAGCTAGTACAAGTGGTTGAGTCAATTGTTCAAATGCTAGAACAAGGTGAACTCGACAATTTTATGCTGGATGGCCAGACTTGCTTGCTCGAAGATTTAGCCGAAATGGCACCATCACTGACCGCTCGTATTACCAGCTTAGTGCAAAAGCACAGACTATCAATTGGCCCATGGTACGTCCTGGCAGACCAACTTTTAGTTGGCGGTGAAAGCCTCACTCGCAATCTTCATTACGGCATGAAAGCCGCTCGGCTTTTAAGCGCGGGAGCATCACAGAGCACGGAGCCAGCACTGGTTGGCTATTGCCCCGACACCTTTGGTCACAGCGCTGACTTACCACGCATCCTTAAAGGTTTTGGCATCGACAATGCTGTAGTCTGGCGGGGCGTGCCAGAAATGAGCGCTGGCCCATTCTTCTTATGGCAAAGCCCAGACGGCTCAGAAGTATTAACCAATCAACTAGCACGGGGCTATTATCAAACAGCTTTTCACGAAAATGTCAGCACTGAGAAATTGGCCGACTATCTACTGAGCTTTTTGGGTTGGCAAAAAAATAGTGTTTCTTGGGAAACATCAAACGAACTAATTGAAACCAACAACAAAGCCCTGACCTATAGCGATGAATTGCGCTCAGCTCTAGTGCCAGTTGGCGGCGACCACCTACGCCCGGCCCCCAACTTTAAAGATCAATTGCGCGATGCCCTAGCACTAATCAATAGCAAATCGCCAGTCGACCCGCTTGCAACTTTATTGTTCGAGCACAATTTCACAGCCGAAGCAGTGTCACTAGAGACTTTATTTAAGCAGGCAAACAGCACTCTGCGAGCTGATTTCAACGCCCTACAACTAGTACGCGGCGAGCTGCGCGACAACCGCACTGCCTTCGAATGCGAACGGGCCTATATGCTAGCTGGGGTACTTTCCACCAGACTCTATCTCAAACGCGAAAATCGCTTGATGGAACACGCTTTGCTGAAAAAAGTAGAGCCAATGCGAGCAGTGATGGCACTGGCAAACTGGCTCAAATATCCCCACGAAGAACTCGATCACAGCTGGCGTCTTCTACTAAAAAATCATCCCCACGACAGCATCTGCGGCTGCAGCATTGACGAAGTGCATGACGAGATGCAAAGCCGCAGCAAAAGTCTAGGGGCACAATTAAATGTTATCGCTCGCCAAGCTCAAGAAGCACTGACCAGACATCTGACTGCAAGCGCAAGCGAAATTCGCCTCGGTCTTCACTATATGGACGTACTAGATCCAATTCAGGCAGACGAAAACGCCTCGACCATGGTCATTAATACCGCGCCTCATCCTGTTTCCATGCCAGTCTTAGTGCGCTTGGCCCAACTTATTGAGCCCTCACGTCCCGTAGATCCGTCAGCTCCCTCAGATCCCTCCGATCACAAGGCGTCTTCAGAGAGCAAGAAACCCGCTTCTCTTGACTCACTGCAAATAGTTAGCAGACAAGAAGTCACTGAAGCATTTCTTGAACTATCGGGAGTGCCGCAATTTAGAAATGTCGAAATTATCGAGGCCTACGCATACGCCGATGGCATTCCCGCCTTCGGTCTAGCTAAACTGCCCGGCCTCAGCGCCGCCATAAATGCCCAGTCAGAAACCGCAGCCAATCTCAAAGAAAACTATACGAGTGCGCTAAACAACCTCGCTATCCACAATCAATTTTTGATTGCCTACATTGACAAGAAAGGTCAATTGATTGTTAAAGAGAAGAGAACGGGCGACGCCAGTGGTGTACTAACCCACAAACTCGGACACAAATTTGTTGATACCGGTGATGGTGGCGACACATACAACTTTGACCCCTTAGCTTTAGACGAGCCAATAACTTCCACAATAGTCGGCGTCAAAGCTGGCATGAGCGGCCCCATTGCCACCTCTCTCATTGTTGAGTACGAAATAATTCTGCCCCAAGGCCTAAAAGAAACTGGTATCTTAAAACGCAAAGGCGAGGCCAGCGAAGCACCAGCCCTCGTTGAGCTAAAGCGCTCAAGCAAAACGATCAAACACAAAATCACCACTGAAATAAGCTTGAAGGCCAACGTGCCAATTGTTTATTTCGAAACTCAATTTGAGAACAAAGCTAGCGACCACAGACTAGAAGTAATTTTCTCAGTCGGTGAGCAGCTTGCAGAAACAATCAGCGAAAATCACTACAGCTTAATTAAGCGCCCAGTGCCAAAGAAAGCTACACTTCATCCGCTATACGATGAAAAAGCCTTTGTATCTCTTGGTCATGAAGGGGCACTCGATCGCTATCCCTGCCAGCGCTTTTTCATCGCTCACAATCAATGCTTTTTCAACATCGGCTTGCCCGAATATGGTGCGGCGGGCAATGAAGTTTCTATTACCCTGCTTCGAGCGGTAAGTTATCTATCACGCAACCGCCTACGCACAAGGGGCGGCGGCGCTGGACCAAACCTGGCCACCCCAGGCGCCAACTCGCTGGGTCACAACCGAGTTTCTTACGCTTGGGCACCACTGGCCGAATTAGACCAGAATGCCAGCGCCACAGCCTATGGCCTAGCTGAAATCTACGAAAATCCACTAACTGCGTTCATGGTTCCGGCAAACGAATTCGACCGCATGAGCTTCGTAGAAATTGAAAATCTATCGATTAAAATGATGGCCTCGTATATAGATGAAGACAATCAACTGACCCTGCGCCTCCTAAACGTCAGCGACACCGTGCAAAAATCGAAGGTACTCGGAGCTGCAGAAGCAACCATCCACAAGCTCGATGGCACACTAGTCAAACAAGCCCAACCAGCTGGAGTTGTCTGGGGTAGACCGGCCTTTGAACTTGAATTTCAGCCACTTGAGCTAATCACCGTTAAAATAACCAATATTGAACCGAGCCAGTCGTGACGAGCACTTTAAAATGAAAACAATGAAAAAGCCTCTAAAAATTCAACTGCTTAGCATGAGCTTAATCGCGCTCACGTCGACTCTCCCGCTAATTTTAACCGCGAATCTAGCCCAGGCCGCAAGCAAGGGGCCATACGCTGACTCGACCTTGCCCATCGATGGGCAGAAACAATTGCAACGGGCAGTCAGTGCCATGAAGTCAAAAAACTGGGCAAAAGCCCGCGACGCTGTCGATGCCGCCTCATCATCTGCCACTGACGCCAAGGGCTGTCTATTCATCATGCACACACTCGATGCCTTCGGCGGACAGGGCAATAAAGTCAAACGCACCGCCGTAGAGAAGGCACTAGGACTAGCTAAGACCAGCGATGAACTAATGGAAGTAGCAAAATATGCCAGGCAGTGCGAGATGTATGATCTCTCAAAGAAAACGCTAGACGAGCTCGTCAGCGGCTCTAATTCATACGACGATTTGATGACAGTGGCTCACCACGCTCACGAAGCAGCAATGGCTGACCTGGCTCACCTAGCCTTACACAAGGCCTATTCGCTGGTAAACAACGAACCTGACGCCCTTGATTTTATGCGACAAGCTAGCAACCTAGGCATCGATGACTTAGCTCGCAAGGCCGCCAAAGACTTAATTGAAGATCAAACCACTAGTGCTGAGTGTACGGCGCTAACCAGCAAATTTGAACACCTCAAAATGCCAGATCAAATTCGCGCAGCCCTAAAGAGAGCCTTAGAGAAAGCCACTACTGTTGCCGATTACCTGGCCATCTTCAATGCGGCAAAGCATTTTGACGAAGCCGACATTGTCAAAGTTGCTCAATATCGCGGACGCAAATTGACCCTCATTAATAAAATCAAGGGCGAGAAAGATTCGACTCCTGAAGCGTTGGCCGATCAATCAAAGAAAAGCAAAGAAGAACTTATTCGCAGAAGCCTGCAAAAGCCAAGTGGTTTCTAATGGCTAGCGCAACCGATAAAAGTGACGGCAACCATAACAGCGAAAGCACTGCCGGTAGCGATACACAAAGTAAAGCCAATCTGCTTCCGAATGTTGGCGATCTACTTTTTGTCGGTGTCTGTCAACTTCTACTCTTTATGCGACCAGCTTTTATATTTGCTGACGGCTCCACTGGTTGGCACCTAGCCACCGGGTTTTACATACTAGACAAACATGTCATTCCTCACCAAGATTTTTTGTCTTACACTTTTCCTGGCAAAGAATGGGTGGCCTACGAATGGCTCTCCGACTTAATGATGGCGGCCCTAGTGAGAGTTGGCGGCCTCAATCTTCTAGCCGTGGTTGTGACGCTGGCCCTCTCAGCGCTTGTACTTGCACTGTACCAGCGCATCCGTAGTGCTGGTAGCAATTTCATTTTTGCTCTTATATTTTCATTTTTCGGACTCTTAACGGCGGCCATACACTGGTTAGTTAGACCGCACATATTCACGTTCTGGGGTGTCTATCTTTTCACAAGCAGACTGGAAGATTTCTACAACGGCAAACGCAGCGTCAAGTCACTCTTTTGGCTACTTCCTTATATGATTCTCTGGGTCAATTGCCATCCGGCCTTTCTATTGGCCTTTGCCATAACCGGTTTGTACATGGTGGTGGCCACATTCAGAGGTCTGATTGCTGGCGCCTCACCCTTGCGCAGCGACAAACTGAAACAAGCCGGCCAACTCTTAGCATTATTGAGCGGCCTCTTTGCTGTGAGCTTACTTAACCCATACGGCCTGCAGCTCTACCACTACATCGCTGAATATTTGCATGGCACTGGTATTTTGGCTCAAACCGATGAGTTCAAAGCGCCCAATTTCTTGCTCAATTTTCATGCTTACTGCCTGGCCGTTCTCTTTGCCTTTCTAGCTACTGGACTGGCAATTGGCGCCAAGAAGATCAGCTTACCATCACTGGCAATGACAGGCGTATTTACTTTCCTGTCACTATCAGCGGTGCGGCACATGCCTCTCTTTGTTATCGTCGCTTTGCCGGTATTAGGTGTTCTATATAGTGGTGTTCAACTTTCGGCAGAGCGCCTGCCCAAGCTGCTAAACCTGCTCAAACCACTAGTTACCGGAGCAGCCAATTTTGATAGCGAAGAGAAAAATTCAAGCAAGCACTTACTGCCAATACTTTATTCTCTAATTGTGATTATCATGGCCTTCACTACCGCCAAGCAAGGACCTGATGCAGTTCTCAAAGCAGGTTTCGACCCGCTAATAATGCCCAGCAAAACTTTAGACTACATTGTCGAGAAAAAACTACCGGCCGTGGGCGGATACAATTTAGATAACTGGGGCGGCTTGCTCTCTTACAAGCTGAACATGCCAGTCTTTATCGACGACCGTGCCGATTTTTACGGTGAAAAATTCTATGGCGACTATGGCATAGTTTGCGAAGCCAAACCAGGCTGGAGCGAAATACTAGACAAACACAAAATAACTTGGGTACTCTTTCCCAAAGAGAGCATTCTCATCAAGAAGTTAGGCGAGCGACCAGACTGGTCAAAGGCTTGCGAAGATCAGGCCGCAACTCTAATGACGCGAGCAAACAAGCAAACTGAGCCGTAAAATATTGAGGTTGGAGAGGCCCGAGAAATCATGGCAAAACACACGACAGCTACCAAGACCATTCCACCTGGCCCACCTGGTTATCTGTTCTTCACCGAACCAGAAGCCGTGCGCAATCAACTGCCGCTGTATAACAATGTATTCGAGCGCTACGGCGATTTTGTCAAACTTGATGGCCTTCCAGGCATAAGCTGGTATCTCGTAGCAAGAGCCAGCGCCATCGAACACATCCTTGTCACCCATCAAAATCGCTACCGCAAACCCGATGTCTTCAACAAGACTTTGGGCTTGTTAGTGGGCAGCGGTCTAATCGTCAATGAAGGCGAGTCGTGGCTCAAACAAAGACGCCTGATGCAGCCAGCCTTTCATCGAGAACGACTAAGTGCGCTAGCAAATTGCATGATTGAATCTACCAAGCAATTGGTCGAACAATGGCACAAATTAGAAGACGGAAGTGAAGTAGACATTGCGGCCGAGATGTCGAACCTGACTCTTACCATTGCCGGAAAAACCTTATTTGGGCTCGATCTACGTGACAAAGCAGAGTTATTCGGCGCCTCTTTGCGACAAGCACTTGGTCATGTCAGCAAGAAAATGAACAATCCGTTCACCTACCCGGAATGGCTGCCGACCGAAGAAAACAGAAAGTTCAAAAGTGCGCGCAGCAACCTCTATCAAGTTGTAGATGAAATTATTGCCACCAGACGCAAAGCCGCTGGCGATCGAGGCGACTTGCTCTCAATGTTGATGGCAGCTCAGGATGAGACCTCTGGTGCGCAAATGAGTGATACCCAGTTGCGCGACGAAGTGATTACACTTCTGGTTGCCGGCCACGACACAGTTGCTGCAGCCTTGGCTTGGCTGTACTACCTTGTTGGCTGCAACACTGAAGTACAAGAGAAGCTACAAGCAGAGCTTCAGTCGCAAGTCAACGAGACATTGACTCTAGAAGATTTGCCAAAACTCAGCTATACCCGCTTAGTAATCGACGAAGCCCTACGACTCTACCCACCAGCTTGGGGGCAGCCTCGCGAAGCCATCGAAGACGATCAAATTGACGGTTATTTCGTACCAAAAGGACGAATCATAGCTGTCTCACAGTTTTTAGCGCAACGCCATCCAGACTATTGGAATGAGCCACTTAAGTTTCATCCAGAGCGCTTCTTAGCAGAAGACGCGCTAGCAAAGGAGCGGCCCAAATTTGCTTACTTCCCATTCGGTGGCGGCAGTCGTATGTGCATTGGCAACAACTTTGCCTTAATGGAAGCGCAAATAATCGTAGCGCTGATCAGTCAGACGTTCACTATAGAGCTAGCAACCAATCAAACTATTAAGCCAGATCCAACATTTACATTGCGCCCCGATGGGCCAGTGCGAGTAACTCTGAAAAAGGTGAAATGAAAATAGTTAGTAGTAAAAAAATGGAGAAACAATGTCTCGTCGTGTAGTGCTCTATGTCGCTAATAGTCTGGATGGTTATATTGCCCGCGAAGATGGCTCTGTCGACTGGCTCTTCGACCCCTATGCCCACGGCTATGAGTTCTTCTACGAAGATGTTGATACTGTGATTATGGGCCGAAAAACTTACGACCAAGCACTTAGTTTTGAAGAAGCACCATACTCATCAAAACGGGCCATTATCTTTTCTCGCACAGCAAAGCCTTCACCTTATGCTGGTCTAGAGTTCACAACAGAACCACCGCAAGACGTGGTACGCAAATTAAAAGAAGAAGATGGTGGCATGATATGGCTAGTTGGTGGAAGAGAAATCAGCGAACTGCTGATTGCCAACGAGCTTGTTGATGAGCTGATCGTCTCTATTCATCCCAAAATTCTCATTAGCGGCATTCCACTAGTGGCTTCAAAAGAATGCGCAGTAGATTTAAAGCTGGTGACCTACGAGGTATTTAAGAGTGGCCTTGTGCAACTGCGCTACGAGATCGTCAAGAAGGCAAAAGACGCCATTGGCACTAATGACACAAAAGACACCATGAACCAGGGCGAAAAGGAATTCAGAAACAAAGCATTGAAGGCTGCAAAAGCAACGGAAGACAGCAGCGCGCCAAAGACTAAAAAAGTAGCGAAGAAAGCAAAGTAAAGGTTAGCGCATAAACTCGAAACTACTCTGACATTCTAGTGAGAATAGTGCCATCATCAGCCGATATCTTCACTACTTTACCAGTAGCATCTAGTTCAAGCTTTGAGGTGCTTGTGCCATTGACAAAGCCTTTCCAGGTCGAAGTCAAAGTGGTGCCATCATCTGAAATTAGACAATTTCCCACCACACCAAATTGAGGCATAGACCAGCCACACTTCCTACCGCTTTGCCAATAACTATATTTCAGATTATTGGAGCCCATAAAGCTACCAAGTATATTTGGTATTGCTTTGGGTGCAGAAGATACAGAAGATGCAGAAGGAACAGCCGCTGCCGCTGAGGTCACAGCAGAAGCAGGAGCAGCACTTTTGTCTTGCATATCAAGCGAAGAAGAAGAAGAAGAAGAAGCCTGTGCGACAGGCCGACTACTAGCAACCTTCACACGACTACGGGCCTCCAGTGTCTCAATTACACTTGCCGGAACAGGCCTTGGGCTCGCCGGCTGAACGGCCAGCAAAAGCTCACCGCCACTCCACTTACCGGCTTCGAGAACCGGAGTTTGCAAAACACCGCGCTCAGCAGCAACCTGAGCTTCTACATTGGTTTTCAAATACTTAAAGGCATCGGTCAAAGAGGTCTTCTCACCTTGCGCTTTAAATCCATCTATCAAGGTTTTAGTAAAAACACCGTTGGCATAGTTCTTAGATTCCCAGCTTGACTGCGTCTTACTACTCGAACAAATAACTGCCCGACCAGTACCTTGAGCAATGGCAGCAGCATCGACATTGGAAGTGCGAACTAAACCTTTACTATCATTAGTATCGCTGGCACCACCAGAATGACAGGCATCTAAAATAATCAAAGCACGGTTGCAATGAATGCGAGTTTTGACAATATTAGATAGCGTTTGCAAGTCAATACCCGTGCTATAGAGCCGATCTACAGCGGTGTCGTGAGCAACTAAATAATTGACACCACGCAAATCTAAATCAGAGGCACTGCCGTGACTACTAAAATAAATAACGACCAAATCGTCGGGCAGTGCTACTCTCGGCAAAAACGAATCGCCCAACAAATCAAGTACATTTTCTTTAGTTGCCTGTTCATTGGTTAAAAGCCGCACATGATCAGGAGCGAAATGACACTTGTCGACAAGAAAAGCGCGAAAGTCGGCAGCATCTTTAGCCGCATACTTGAGATTGATAGCCTTATCGGCAAACTCGCTAACGCCGACAACTACGGCCCATTTGTCCGCTACTGGCGTTGACGGGGAGGAAGTGGCAATTGGGCTAGTTGGGGCAGACGAGCCAGAAGCAATCGCTGTGCCTGCTGCTTTGGGTGCCTGAGCACTAGTAGCTCCAGCCAAGGCATTAATCAAGACAACAGTCGAAGCCGTGCCAATCAACAACAATCTAAACCGCTGAAACACCGCTCTTGTAGCCCCCTTGGGAAATGCAGGCTAATTATAGAGGAAATAGCGCTGCCGGTGGAACAATAGAAGAAGCAAGGAGGTTTTCATGAATCATACGGCATACTACCTTATACTTTTTCAGTTGCTCCCGGTAGCGCTGGCACTCGCCAACTGGCTACTAAGCCTGTACATTGCCCCCAAGAGCAACGACTTTATCGCCGACCTAAGACAGCTGTGGCCTGACTCACGGCCATTCTTAAAGACCCAGTGGCCTTTCCTCGCTGTCTGTATGCTGGGGTCAAACCTAAGCCAGACATATCTAATCTCAGACGGAAGCCTCAAGCCAGAATTTAGTTTTGGCCTAGTCATAGCATCAGTGATATCGTCTGGAATATTGCCGATACTAAAACTCTTCTATGTCTCTTACCTGGCTGCACCAAAGTATCCGGGTCGAGTAGCAACCATAGGCATCTGGAGCGTCCTCCTTTATGTGATGGGCGATTGGTTTATTTCCACCCTCGGAACTCTAGGGCTCGCTTTCCTTGTGGCTCCCGGTCTAGTCATACTGGTTAGAACTTGTTTGTTTCTGCCAATCTATGCCCTTGAAGGCCACCGCCCATTAGCAGCTTTAGAGAAAAGCTGGGCGCTAACAGCCGGGCACTATTGGCAGATTAGTCGCTACCTAGGGCTGCCCACGATTTTGTTTGGAATTCTCATCCTCAGCCCGCAAGTAGCAACAGTGATAGCAGCAACTGGACACTATCCCATGCAATATTCTTTGCCGATAGTTGCCGCAGCGGGAGCCGCGACTTTGGCTCTAAGTCTAGTTATAGCGGGCCTCACCTACAAGCTGTATGAGCGGCTGTCGACTGCAAGTGACAGGATATCTAATGACTAACTTACTGTCACGGCAAAGGGGCACAATAGATTAAGTACGAGGTGCTTCTATGGATATCGCCAATCATATCGAGACCGCAATACTAATTGTGCCAATTGTTTTGGCCTTCAGCAACTGGGCATTGAGCCTGTTTTTTGCCCGCAAATCAACAAACTACCTTGCATTAGATCTCAAGCAGCTTTGGCCCGACTCACTGCCATTTTTAAAAGCCCAGTGGCCCATTATCACTGTTACTTTAGCCGCCGCAACCTGGAGTCAACTTCACCCAATACCAGACCTGAGCGACAAACCAGAACTTGCCTTAGAAGTATTCTTATCTACTTTTGGTTCGTCTGGAATTCTCTGGATATTGAATCTCTTTTATGTCTCATACCTAGCCGCACCCAAATATCCAGGCCGGGTGGCCACAATTGGAGCATGGGGTCTAGTCATGTACATCATCACTGACATGGCTATTGTCACTTTCGGTGCTTTAGGAACAATATTGTTTGTAGCACCGGGTTTGATTATTTTTACGAGGAGTTGCTTGTTTCTGCCTGTCTACGCTATTCACGGTCACAAGCCACTCTCTGCTATTAGGCAAAGCTGGGCTCTTACTAAGGGCAATTATTGGCTAGTAAGCCGCTATATTGGATTGCCGATACTTGTAATGATGGCATTGTATTGTTATCCAGAGCTAGCAACTAACTTTATGCCTGCTGGTACTCAGGATGCCATTAAAAATTGCCTTCCGCTAGACGCCGCATTCACATCAGCGGCACAAGTGCTCAACATTGCTATTGGCGGCCTTTTATACAAGCTATATGAGCGGCTGTCGGCAGCAGGCGACACGATCTCGAATGACTAACTCACTATCAAAGAAAAGAAAGGCAAAGGGGCACAATAGAATTAGTACGAGGTGCTTCTATGGAAATTTTCGATAAAGTGAACACATTTCTAATCGTTTCAGTCATTGCAGTTGCTATGGCTTGCACCCACTGGGCCTTGAGCCTGTTTTTTGCCCGCAAAACAAAGAATTACTTCGCTGTTGACCTCAAGCAGCTTTGGCAAGACTCACTGCCATTTTTAAAAACCCAATGGCCCATTGTTACTATTGCCATGATCGCCGCAAGCTGGAGTCAGCTTCAACCGGTAGCAGAACTGAGCAACAGACCAGAGGTTTCTATAGCTGCAACTTTATTAGCGTATGGACCGACAGTGTTAACGTGGATACTAATGCTCTTCTATGTCTCTTACTTAGCCGAACCAAAGCACCCCGGTCGAGTAGCAACTATTGGAGCAACGAGTCTTTTACTGTACGTCATTGCTGATTGCATGATTATGACTTTCAGCTTGATAGGACTAGGGATTCTCTTGGCACCAGGCCTAATAGTCGTTGTTAGAAGTTGTTTGTTTTTACCGATCTATGCCATCCATGGGCACAAGCCTCTGTTGGCCATCAGACAAAGCTGGGCCCTCACCAAAGACAGATACTGGCTAGTGAGCAGCTACATGGGCTTACCAGCAATTTTGCTTATCTGCACAAGCATATGCCCATTGCTAGATTATGACCTTTTTGGCACTTGTGCCCAGACCGCAGCTAAAAATTCCATGCCCCTGCTCGTGGCATGCGTCTCAACGACTCAAGTCCTCAGTCTTGTTATCGGCGGCCTTTTATACAAGCTGTATGAGCGGCTGTCGGCAGCAGAAAATAACAGATTGAATGAGCAATAGTGAAGCGCAACACATCAAAAGCAAGAGTTACAAAAGCCTAGGAGATAGTAGTTGGACAATCCTGAAGCCATAGTCGGCATCTTTATTTTGATTGGAGTTCCAATTCTTGCAATTCTAAACTGGGCTCTAAGTCTAGTGTTCGGCAAAATCGGCATACTAGACTGGAAAGGTGATGCTCGCCAGCTATGGCCTGATTCGAAAGCCTTTCTCAAAATGCAAGCAATCTTTATTGTCTTAATCATTGCTGGCAATACTTATGGCATAGCCAGCGCTTTTATCGAAGCGCCATCTAGCTCAGGCATAAACTGGTTGTCGGTAGCAGCAAAATTTACACAAGGAATTTTGTTCATCCTTGAGCTTTTCTACCTTTCTTATCTTGCCTCAAATAAAGGCGTCACACTAATTGGCACCATCGGCATCTGGACAGTATTCAAATTAGGTATAGCTGAAAAAGTGATACAAGCGGTGACGGCAGCGGGGTTCGCCGCGCTATTAGTTCCCGGTCTGTTGATTACTGTAAGAACCTGCCTATTTCTGCCAGTATATGCAAACGAGGGACATCTGGTCGGACATTCAATCAGGCGCAGCTGGACACTCACCAAAGGGAAGTACTGGATTGCAAGTCGCTATCTTGGTCCCGTTGCTCTTGCTTCAGCGCTTCTAACTTCTATTGCGGGCTTTTCACTAGCAGCCAACGCACAGGAATGGCGATCATTCACCCCTATTGCCATTGCCCTTGGTGCAGTTTTCGCAGTTCTAACCGTGGGCTTTCAGCTCATGTATCAAGGGCTTTCATATAAACTCTACCGACATCTAACTGAAGGCGAAAGAGTGGCACCAGCGGC
This sequence comes from bacterium Ga0077546, assembly GCA_943369735.1. Lineage (GTDB taxonomy): Bacteria > Cyanobacteriota > Vampirovibrionia > Obscuribacterales > Obscuribacteraceae. Next base: position 42,261 of record CALROJ020000001.1, on the reverse strand, counting down.
AGAATCAATTAGCTGAGAACGCACTAAATCTGGTTCATGTTACTCAAAGTCATCTTGCACCACCCAAACACCGTCAATCAATCTTTTGAAAATCGTACTAGCATCGCCTGGCTTTTCAAGCTTGTGGTTTCTGCAAAGCTCTTCGTAGTCAGGATTACCTGGTACTGACACAGACCAACCATGACCTCTACTGCCATCTGGCATCCATTGAACTATATTTTGAGATATAGAAAGCTCAGGCTGCATTTCAGCCCATTCTCTAGATGTACCGAGAAGCGCCTCTCGATCAGCTTTGAACTGAGCCGATTCCTCTGGAGTGTTGTCGGGTACTGAGAGTATTCTTTCAGTGAGCCTTGTTAGTCGACCCTTAGGCAGCTTTTCGTTTGTCAGATTCACGCACTCGCTATCCGGCACCAGCTTGGTCAACCCAATTGCCATCAACTAGTTTTTTTCGAATAGTACTGCAATCCCCAGGCTGAATCAGTTTGTGGCATTGACAAATCTGATCATAACCGTCATCTCCCGGCTTAAGAGTCGTTTCTGAACGGGCTTTGATACCATTCTCCAGAGTCTGCCTTAGGTCCACAATTATCGAACGATCTGCTTGCATTTCAGCCCATTGACGTGCTGTACCGTACATTGCTTTGCGATCAGCTTCAAATTGCGCCTCCTCTTCAAGGCTATTTTGCAGATGGTCAGAATTTTCGCGCAAACCCTTCGAAATCTCTTGCTCTTGCGGATTTTCATTGGTCATTTGAAAACGCCCTCCTTGATATATCTTAGACAGTTTGGAAAAGCCACTTTCATTTTTTGCGAGTACTGATTCCTCGCATTCAAGCCTGTTGAGTGAGCATAAAGGTCGGCAAAAACTTCATCTCTTGCGCTGGTAACCTCACCCGGCTCAATGTCCAATCTTAACTCCCTAAGGCGATCACGAGTTAACATTAATAGATCGCTGTCAAACACTTTCCTAAATTCCCGAAGGTCTGAAATTGGTTTGCGGTCTACAAAGTAAGTAACGTTATATGCATGGCCAAACTCGTGGCGCAGGACAAACATGATGTCACTATTTCTAACCCAGCTTCCAGCTTGCATCACTTCCTCCCCGACAAAAATGGTGTTGTTTTTTAAGTCGAAAACAGCAGCAGTGCCTCTCGCAGCCAGAGGGTAAAGGTCTGAAATGCGCCTCAAACCCTGTACTCTTATGCTGTGCTTCTCAAGATGAGCAATTTCGAATGGATCTAAGGACTCAACTGCCAACTCAAGATTTCGAAGGAACTTTTCTGATGGTACAAATTTACTGAGCACAGCCTCTATTTCAGCATCAGAATCACGAATTCGTGCTGACGATGGCTCAGTGCTATCAGCTTTTGCTATAGGCCCTTTGTTAGGTATTTTAGAGGCCTCACCCAAATCATCGGACATCGAAAACATAGCGGTATCCCGAGGAGACTTTGGCTCTGGTGTTCCAGCGGACAGCTCCCGTGGAGTTCTCGGTATTGCAATGCGTTGCCCGTCCGGCGTTACGGCAATCTCTTGCGGCATTAATTCATCAAGCATATTAGAAATGAACTTGCCGGCTTTTTCGCGCGCGCCGCTGCCCAGTTGACTGGCATCGGCTCCAAGTTGCTCAAGTGCTTCGGTCACTTTCATGCTCTTAGCTAACTTGGTTGTGCCAAAACCGACAGCTAGTCCGGCTAGATTTTCGACCGCTAGCTTGGCAGTTAGCTTGCTCTTTTCTTCTGGGCTCATGGCCTGCCAACGCTGATCAATTTGCTGACCAAGCCAGGCGATATCTTTGAGTGGTTTGGCGTAGTCACCGGTTGCTCCAATGTCGCCAAGATAAGCGTCAGTGACCTGCCAAAGGCGCACTCCACCTACCAACACTTTGCCAACGACTTCGCCAGCTTTCGCCGCCCTGTCGGCGGCTCTCGGGTCATTATCCATCACTTCGCGACTGAACTGAGCGACTTCACACACAGCCTTGCCGAGACCCTCTAAGCCTTCAGCGAGACCAACTACGCCGTCACCTACACCAGCTACAGTGCCGACAAAAGTTCGGAAGCGCTGATGGTCAAGTTCTTGCTGATAGGCTGCAATTCCAGCACCAACGACTTGCACTTGCTTGTCCAGAGGCAGTGCCGCTATCTTCTCTAACACAGCCTGTGGCGTAAGATCGTCCTCTACCACCCGCCCCTTGAGCACATAAGGCTCGTTCGGTGCAGTGCCGTCTATTGCTAGATCTCGTGTTAGATCTCGTGCAAGGTCTTTCGCTAGGTCTTTTTCAGTCAGTTTGGTTTGGCGCGATACGGTAGCGCCAAAACCGATAATTTCAAGTGAATGATCTTGATCGCCCCCAGCGCTACCACTATGTCGGTCTGGATTAGCATTCTGAATCTCGTTAACCTTGGCGACATCAACATTACGCTCAGCTGCGCCAAAGGCTCTTTGCTCGCCCTTATCAGCATGATTATCTAGCAGCTTTTCAGCTTGCTCTGTCTTCTTCTTAGACTCAAGTTCTGACAACGGCAGCTCCGGCGAGGTTGAGTAATTATACTCGCCGGAGCAGAAAGCCGTGTTGCCATCAAGATTAGTCTAAACTGTTGCTCAAGCTAACACTTGATTTTATTACTTTGCCTGGCTTTCCAGCAGGCTTGACGAAGGGTTCGCCAAACTCAATTGAATCCTCAACTTGCGGCTTCATTGGCTTTTTGATACCACCATCATTACTTTGATTTTTGATGGGATCTTTCACTATATCTTTGATCGGATCTTTGAGACCGCCGTCTAGGCTAGGCACTTTAATCGGATCTTTAAGACCACCGTCAGCAGGTATTTCTGGTTTCACTATTGGATTCTCAGCTGAATTAACTGCCCCCGGTTTTCCTGGCATGTCCTGAGGAACTTTGTAGCACTCCTTGCTAAGGTTACCGTAAAGATCGGTGATGACAATACACTTTACGTTCTCGTCACTGGGACGGACATCTTGTCGGTCTAACCCCTTAACTCTGCCACTCCAAGCATCAGCTGCCATGCTGTTCGCAGCACCATCGTACTTATCAATTGCCGCGGCCATACTGTCGCCTTGCGGATGATTGCTTACTTCTTTCACGGTTCATACCTCTATTAAGTGTTTTCAAAAGTTGCAGGTCATCGCGGAGTTCTGTACTTCGATGACGTTGCCTGCTTCATGAAAGCCAATCTAGGCGAGAGTTGTTACGGCTCTGTGATTGAGATAAACTGAGCCGAGGAGAATGCCATGCCAGATTCAAAAGCCGCTGTAGAACAAAAGCTGAGCTAAGGCAATTGCTAACTGCATAGTTGAAGTCTCAGTAGTAAATAATATGAGAAGTAGAACCCTAACAGTTTATCTGGAACTTGCCCCTGAGCTTGATTAAGAATACGGATTTGCTCTAAGCAAAGAATGCGAGCAGCCCTCCAAAGCCTTCAATCTAGACTGAATAGACAGCAGCGTTGGTCTTCGAGCTAAGATATTACTTTAGTGGCATCGGAACACAGAAGGTACGACGTCCACCGCGCTTACCGGCCTTTAGGCCTGCCTCTATATCGATAGCGAGTTTTTCAGTCTCAACCAGATCGACAGGGAAGGGTGAACGTTTTTGTGCCAACAAATATGCCTTCACGACTTTCAATGTCTCAGGATCGTAGTAGCCATACTGATCGAAACACATATCACGCAAGCTACGATATGAGGGAAGAGCGTCCTCGTAACGACCTTCCTTTTCATAAAGATCGATCAAATTCTGCAATAACTTCTTTTGATTAGCCCAGTTCGCATCGCCTGTTCGAAAATCACAAGATGCATAAAGATTCTGAGTGACCGCTTCCCGGGCTTTTTGCAATTCGGGGGAGGCCGTGGTTCCAAGGCGCTTATCATCATCCTGCTGGCTATCGCGTAGCACTTGCTTCAAAAGCTCTTGGCTCGCTCTGGTATCGCCTATTTTGAGGTACAGATCTACAAGATTAGAAATCAACAGCTGGGATGCAAAAACATTTCCACTTTTCTTGGCGTCCGCTAGGCCTTGTTTAAGTATTCTGATCGCATCGGGATAACGCTTTGCTTCGCTTAACGCGCCTGCCTCCCGAACAATCTTTTGTGCAGGCTCAATGCCGTAATCTCCGGCCAGAGCACTACTGCAAAAGTAGAGAACCATCAAAGGACTTAGTAAAAGAGCAAACCGACTGTTCTTAACGTTCAAAACCCTTTTCCCTCCATGGTCTTTACCATTGTAGCAGTACATAAGATAGAACCGCGAATACAACCCTGGGCGCCAAACCAAACAGAAACTGACTGACCTAACCCGCGCTCATTGGACCGGTTAGCAAAAGCAAGAACACTTTCGCTTTAGTCGACTTCGGCTCGGCACCAGATATGGTGATAGTAAATTTGCTATCGGCAATCTTTTTCAAAACAAAATCTGCTGGTTCTTTAAAGTCACTCAGCTCTCGACTCAACTTGTCCGGAGCTGTTTTGTTAATCGAATACACGACAGTCCTAAGAGCATCACTGCCGGGCTCGACAAACGAAACAATTGAAGTCTTATCTTTGGCGAATTCGCAAAGTTGATTCGAGGCACAATCGGCATTACTTTCGTTGACGATACTCGTATCCAAGACTTGCCAAAGATCTGGATCACCAGTGACATCGGCAAACAACAGCCTCATGCGATTAGGCAGCTCATCAAAAGCAGCAGAAGATGCAAATCGTCTTTTAACCCTGTCGGTGTTTTCTTGCTTGTTGCTTACTAAAAGATGCTTTGCATCAAGAGCTGTGGCGTACCAGTAGCTTCCCTCTCCCTGCCATTCCATCGGCGTAGCTTCAAGGCTATGATGATGACCAGGCCTTTGTTTTTGGCTACTCGTGGACAGCTGAACAAGCTCTGGAGAGTCTTTCTGCAAAGTGACAATGAGATTCTTCGTCAACACTTTTACATCAGCAGATTTCGCATCGTGCGATTTCGTATCAGACAGCTCTACATCAGTAATTATTTGTACTAGCTGATTGCCCTTCAATAAATCATACAAATCACTAGGCGCACTCAGTAGTGGCAAAATCGAAGAAGAAGCCAACGATAAATTCATCGACGACGAAAGTGAGTCAGGCTGGCTAGGCTGATCCGGAAGAGTTACTGGCAATCTCATGGCGGAGAAAAAGACAGCTTTGTCCAAATGCAGACTAGAAAAAATGCGCTGGCGGTCGGAATTAGCCTTAGTTGGTCCTTTTAGTTGAGCCTGTTCAACAGAATCAGATCTCCCGACTGCTTCTGCGGCCGACGCAGGCGCCACCATAGATCCGGACAAACTAGCGGCGCAAGCAAAAATTGCTGCCAGCAATTTATTACAAGACTTCGAGCTTGTTGCCAGTTTTGAGATTCTTGAAATTTCCATGGATCGCCAAACAATTGGAGTTATCCAGCGACTACCGAGAAACCTCAAAATTTAGGTTGAATGGTTCAGATTTGGAGTGATTTGAACTGCTGGTCAATTCAACGTCATCGCCCACGGTTTCAAACGAGAAATCATCCACCCAAGCCTGACCGGCCCCGTTCAGCATCAAACCAAAATCTATATAAGTACTGGTGTCTGGCACTTCCACCACAATTTTGTATTGGGTCCAATCAGTAACATCGAGAATTGGGCGATCTTCCATATTGTCAAAACAGTTAGGCTTGGCATTAGTGCTGGTCCAGTCGCCGGCAATACGCAGCCAAAGCTGAGCCCGGCCGCCTTGACAATTACTCTTAACCCAGGCAGACATACGCAACCGTTTGCCCAAGTAGGGCTCTGGCGAAAACCCTTGACTAAGATAAGCCAGTGGCCGTGCTTCCGGCACAACAGATTTCAAGTAGACACAACGGGTGCCGCTATGTTTCACCTTCTCGTCAATGCCAGCGTCATAGTCGTCGCTGTTTGCTGAACTAAAGGTCCACCCTGGAGGTAACTGTATTTTCTTTGTCTTTTTCATCGATTTCGCTATTGGTCGCTATTCATTTTAATTTTGCCGTGCCAGACAATATCAAACCACAATGTTAGGCCGGTGAAACCATGTCAGGGGGCAAATTGATTTCAGGAAGCCACCTTTATCGGCAGGCGATAGCGCACGGCCTCAGAAATATGCTCCATCAAGATATTTTCACTGCCGGCCAAATCGGCGATTGTGCGGGCAAGACGCAATATGCGGTCATAGGCCCTAGCCGAAAGATTAAACTGCGACACTGCCCGAGCCAAAAACTCCTTAGTCTTTTGCTCAACCTGACAATACTTATGCAATTCTCTTTGACTCAAGCTACTGTTGAAGTTAAATCCACCCGGTGCACTGTTTGATATATTGCGCAGCTTTTGCAGATCAACAGCCAGCTCAACTCTGCGACGGATGGATGCAGAGCTCTCCTCTTTAACTTCGCCAATTAACTCACTGACATTGAGCCTTGAAACTACTATTTGCAAATCAATGCGATCAAGAAATGGCCCAGATAATCGGCCCCAGTAGCGCTCAGCCTGAGAAGAGGTGCAGAGGCAAAATTTGACTGGATCGCCGCGGTAGCCGCAGGGGCACGGGTTACAGGCTGCCACTAACATGAAAGATGCAGGATAAGTAAGTGTTTGCCCAGCCCGCGAAATCATCACCTTGCGCGACTCTAGTGGCTGCCGCAAATTATCAAGGTGGGCCCGAGGAAACTCAGTCAACTCATCAAGGAAAAGTACACCAAGATGACTCAACGAAATCTCACCGGGCTTAGGCCGAGCGCCACCACCAACCAAGCCAATTACAGAAGCACTATGATGCGGATTGCGAAATGGCCTCTCGGCTACGATATTGCCGCGCTCTGTAAGCAAACCAGCTACGCTCCACAGCTTAGTCAATTCAATTGCTTCTTCAAATTCAAGGGGCGGCATAATGCTGGGCAGACGCTCTGCCAACATAGACTTGCCGGAGCCCGGCGAGCCCACGAGCAAAATATTATGACGACCAGCAGCAGCGATCTCGAGGCCACGCTTAGATTGAGGCTGACCTTTGACGTCGCGAAAATCTTTATGGTGCACTACATTAGCGGCAGCCCGAGCAAATTGTTCTCTACTTGCGCCTTCGTATATGGTGCCATTCTCTAATGACTGCGCTATCTTAAACACTTGCATTAGATGCGACACCGGATAAACCTTAAGCCCCTCCACAAGTGCTGCTTCTTCAGCATTTCCTTCTGGCACAACTATGCCCCGTGCGCCGTTTTGACGAGCGGCCACGGCAATAGGCAGCACACCTGATACCGGTCGCACAGAGCCACTTAGGGACAATTCGCCGATAAACCACAAATTAGCAATGTTCTCAAATGGCATTAAACCGGTAGCCGCAAGAATGCCAGTGGCAATGGGCAAATCGTAGCCAGGCCCCTCTTTACGAATGTCGCAAGGTGCTAGATTAACGACCCATTTTTTGCCCGGTGGCATCAAGAACGAACAAGCTTTTATAGCGGCCCTAACACGCTCTTGCGCCTCCTTCACAGAGGCGTCAGGCAGGCCTACCACACTGATTTGCCCAAGACCTTGGCAGCAGTCGACCTCCACCTCTATTGGGTGAGCCTCTACGCCGTGCACAGCACCTGAGAATACTCGAGCAAACATAATTAATCCCCCCATGTCCCGCTTTCCATTTCCTAAATTCCAAATTCAAAAAAACGCCCACATTAGTAGCAACGGAAAGTTGGTCAATTTAGTTCAATTTCTCTGGGTTAAAATCTCAGTTTTTTTGTTACAGGTCTTTCCCTTACAAATTAGGTGCCAGGATGCTTGAATATAGTCAATCTAAACGAGGCAGGATGATGACAGAAGCCAAGACTAACCGACCAGAAATCAATCGAACAAAAGGCTGCTGGGGCATTCTTTTTACCTTCTCGCCCCTACAAACATTCAGTAGATTCACCATGCGGTTAGCGCTTCCAGTAGCTTTGCCAATCGCCCTTCCGATCGCCTGCACTGTGGCGGTCGCCACAATCAATGCCGCTCAAGCAGAGCCAAGCAAAAATGCAGACGCAAATCCGAATCAAAACGCAGGCGCAACGGCAACCCATACCTATGCCGACAAGCAAAATGGCTACAGCATTGATTTCCCTAGTGACTGGAAGACCAAAACAGATCCAATTGTGAACCTAGTCGCGACTCCTGCCGCGCAAATCAAAGAAGCGAACTCTTTTCCTAATGTCAAAGTCGTTGCCCGTTCGCTGCCTTCAGGCGAGACGCTGGATACCATTTGCGATAAATCTATGAGGCAGTGGGCTACACTCTGGCAAGTGCAGTCAGATCAACACTCACAAAAGGGCGGAACGCCAACGCGGCGATTGGTGTTGATGCAAATAATTCCCCAAGTCAATCTTAGAACTAAGGTGCTCAAAGCCTTTGCTGTAGGCGGCGACAACTACTACATAATTTCTTGCGCTGACAAACCAGAGCATTTTGAAGAATCGAAGAAGACATTTGAAGCCATTATTGATTCACTCAAGCTTGGCGTGAAATAAGCGGGCATAATAAGGCAACAGAGTCTATGCAAGTTTAAGAGTGCAGGGTTGGTCGAAATAATGAGCGAAGCAAGTACCCAGACCTGGGATAAGTTTATAGAACGACTTGAATCGGGAGACATAGACAAAGACATCAAAGAAGCTTCAACAGCTGCTTGGCGCGATGTTATAGGCAAAGTCAAATTATTCTCGGAGTTGATGGATTGCACAATACAATCGTGCACAACCAGCAGCTGTTCAAACGCACCCTCCAGCTCCGCGGCGCCAAATAGCCCAACCAAGTCGAAATACATCACCGAACTCGATGCTGCATACGAAGCTCTGCAAATGCAATTAATTACAATCAGAAGGTTTGCAGCTCACGGTATCGCCACAGAGAAGCAAATAGACCTCCAAATTTCGAAAAACCGCGAGTTGGTAGAAACCTGGACGCACAGAGTTAATAAAGCTAATGAGCACGGATCTCATAGCCTGGCAGAAATTGCAAGGCAGCGACAAGAGTCCTACGAAAATGCGGTTGCTGAACTAGAACAGCTGTTAGAAAATCACAAGCTTGAGACAGTAGATCTGAGAAATCATTTGCTCGAACTAGAAGTCACAGCGCAAAAAGCACATATACGAATACAACAGATAAAATTAGCATCCGCCAAAGAACAGGCATCGAAAGCTATGGCAGAAGCAGATCAAATAGCCGCCGATTTACTGGCAAAATTGAAACGACAAGAAGAATAGTCTCGCTGCCACAACTTGAACACAGTGGTTTGATATCTTCAATTCACCCCCCTCATGAAGGTGCCCTTCCAAATTGCTCGGAAGCCAACTTCTCAATCATACGGAGAATCTGAAGATGGGAACAACCCTAGAATCGTCAAATTCGAAAGCAGAGAAGACTGACAACTGTCAATTTCAGCCAGAAGAGCATCAAGCTCGCTGGAATCAAGAACTTGAACAAGCAAGAAACATCGGGTTTCAACCAATAGAGAGAGAGCACAATCTAAAACAGCAAGGCATGCTTCCGACACTCGAGCTCATCGCCGAGCCGAGAAGAAATACAGAGATGGGCGGCGGCTTTCCACCGCCAGATGGGGCACCACCGAGAGCTGAAGAAAGAACAAGAGATGAAAGCGACAGCAATCGTTACGCCGACGGCACTCCCAAACCAGGAGATCCCGCGCACTGGAAAGATGGCGATAGCCTTCATTATGCAGACGGCACAGCCAAGCCCGGCGATCCGGCGCAATGGAAAATACAGCGATAGCTTTGACTAAGCAGACGGCACAACGAAAACTGGCCTCAAGATTCAGAACTAGAATCTTCAACCGGCTTTTGGAGATCTTCTAGCTTTGGAATCTCGCGAACTAAAACGCCGTCGCGCATAACAACAAACTCAGTCCCAGTCTGAGCCGCCAATAGGCGAGCGCGTTTAGATGCCCTTAGTAGAGCAATCATCGAGTTTTCCATATCGGGATCTGGATGATTCGTTTTATTGGCTTCCATTAGTTACTTCCCTCTTCAATCAATAATGGCACATCTCCGCTGTTATTGTAAAAGCGCCAGAAATTCACTTCACTCTTATAAACGCTCTCAAAATGATCCAACCCGGCATAGAAGCGACGCCGCACCACTTCATCGGGCACATGATGTCCTCCCTGCGCAACTCGCGCAGCTACCCGCGAAATAGCCTCTTCTGAACTTTGCAAAGCCAAAAAAAACAGTTTAATTTGATAATCTTGACTGCGCCAATTGCGGATCTGTTTCAAATAGCCCTGTCCGGCTAGGGTTGTCTCGAATGCGAAATTGCGCCCACGGGCAACGTAGTCACGAATTTCTTCCAGCATCAGTCGACCCGCCTTGATTGCTGCAATGTCTGGCTGGAAGGGCGACAAACCGGCCGCAATTAAATCAGCATTGATAAACACAGGACAATCAGCCTCATTGGGCAAGAACTCACGAGCGAAAGTAGACTTACCAGCCCCATTCGGTCCTGCAATAATCAAAATCTTCTTTTGCATAACTCAGTGCAACTACTTAGTCTTCAACACCGCTCGGCCAGCACCCTCGATTTTATTGAGCACAGCACGAGCGTCAACATTATCGGGATGCTTATCTAAAATCACGTGCAATTCGGCTATAGCATCAGCTTTATTGCCTTGCTCATTTAAGGCAGAGGCTAGGCCTATGCGGGCATCATTGTTTTCTGGTTCGATTTCTAGTGCTAGTCGCTCTTCTTCAATCTGAGCATCAACATCGCCCGACAAGCCCAGCACCATCGCTAACTTATGGTGATTCTTGTCGCTGCGATCATCTAATTTGCAAGCGCTTTTATAAGCCTCAATTGCTGTCGGCAGATGGCCACGCCCTAGCTCAGCTTCAGCCAAAGCACAGAACGCCCTAGGTTCGGTAGCATCTAAGGCAATCGCTTCATTGGCCTGAGCAAAAGCCTTATCGAACATAGATTTTTTTGCGTAGGCTTCTGACAAAACATAATGGGCAATGGCGTTTTTAGGATCAACTTCAATAGCTTGGGTCAAAATTGAAATAGCGTCATCGTATCGACTACGCTCATTCAAAATCACACCAAGGTTATTAAGGGCAGTAGCACTCTTCGGTTCACTCAAAAGAGCTTCGCGATATTCGTGCTCTGCTTTTTCATACTCATTCATTTTGAAATATTCGTTTCCTCTTATAAGAAACGAAGCAGCTGTAGGCCGCAATTGCTGACAGCCAGTGAGCGAAGCCAAACCACAGGTAGAGACTAACAAAAGCAATGAGAAAGCAAGACTGCTAAGTCTCGTCTTCTCATTACTATTTGTTTTCTCTTTCACTTGAAGTTATCTCAATCGTGCTTGGTTTTCGCGGTCAGACTTTACATTTTGACCGCACCGTATTTTCAATTACGCGTCGATGCCAGCCACAACTTGGCCAGCATGTTGGGCCGATATTTTCACTTTTGGTGGTTCGTTCAACACCGCCAATTCTTTCAACTGTTCTGGCGATGCCAGGGATGGTGCCCCAGTCATAGGGCAAGCACCAGATTGCGTTTTTGGAAAAGCGATAACGTCACGAATTGACTTACAACCACAAAGCAACATGATGATGCGATCAAGCCCCAGAGCGATTCCACCATGGGGTGGTGCGCCTGATTCAAGGGCTTCAAGCAAGAAGCCAAATTTCTCAGAGGCTGTTTCGCGGTCTAAGCCAATTGCAGCAAAAGCTCTAGATTGAAGTTCTTGAGAGTGAATACGAATAGAGCCACCGCCAATCTCACAACCGTTATAAACGATGTCGTAAGCGCGAGCCCGAGCCTTTTCTGGATCAGACTCCAGGTTATCGAGATCTTCTAAACGCGGTGAAGTGAATGGATGGTGCACAGCCATAAAGCGACCTTGCTCATCGTCATACTCGAATAGTGGGAAGTCAACCACCCAAAGCAAGCTGTGACTATCAGGGCTGATTAGATCAAGTTCTTCGGCCAATTTCAAGCGGAAGCGACCGAGCACATTAGCGACACCTTTAACGGTATCTGCCACCATCAAGAGCAAATCACCATCTTTAGCGCCAGACAATTCTTTGAGCTTTTGCATTTCAGCTGGGCTCAAGTGCTTGTCCAATCCAGATGAGCGATTAGCATCTTTACCGAAGGCAACCCAAGCTAGGCCTTTGCCACCCACCGAGCGAGTGTATTCATTCCATAAATCTAATTGCTTACGCGAAGTGCCTTCGCCTTTGCCTTCAAGCACAATGCCTTTGAGCTCGCCACCAGATTCGGCCACTTGCTTGAAGACCTTGAACTCACAATTGCGAGCCACTTCGGTCAAGTCTTTGAATACCAAGCCAAAACGCAAATCAGGTTTATCGCTGCCGTATAGACCCATGGCATCGGCATAGCTCAAACGCTGGAAAGGCGGCTTGATGTCAATTCCCGCACACTTAAAGGCATCAACCAAGACGCCTTCAGTCACCCGCATCACTTCATCTTCATCAACAAACGAAAATTCCATATCTATTTGGGTAAACTCTGGCTGTCTATCAGCTCTCAAGTCTTCATCACGGAAGCAACGAGCAACTTGATAATAACGATCGACACCGCTAATCATTAGTGTTTGCTTGAACAACTGCGGAGATTGTGGCAGAGCGTACCAATTGCCTGGATTCAATCGACTAGGCACGAGGAAGTCGCGAGCGCCTTCAGGTGTGGCTTTGCAAAGAATTGGAGTTTCAACTTCAATGAAACCTTCTTGGTCAAGGTAGCGACGAATAGCCTGACTGACACGGTGACGCATCACTAGGTTGCTATTCATCTCGGGTCGACGCAAGTCAAGATAACGATATTTCAAGCGCAATGCTTCATCAACCTTGTCGCCTTGATCAAGTTGAAAAGGCAGCGGCTTGCAGGTGTTTAGTAACTCGAACTGTTCAGGATAAATTTCGATAGACCCAGGACCGCTTTCCGACTTAGCAGTACCCTCGGGACGCTTGGCAACCACGCCTTTGATAGCAATGACAAACTCGTTTTTTAAGTCGACGAAATGTTTGTGAATCTCTTTATTCTTATTAGGGTCAGCAATCAGCTGAACTTTACCTGTAGAGTCGCGCAGTTCAACAAATATGAGGCCGCCTAAATCGCGCACCACGTTGACCCAACCAGCTAGGCAAACCTCTTGCCCCGCTAACTCTGCGCTCATCTGAGCACACTTGTGATCTCGCTTAAGACTCGAGCTACTCACTATCCAACCCCCTGAACTCCAATAAATTCCAATACAACCGACAGGAAAGGCTCATTGTATCGGACTTTAGACCGGTTCATGCGCCAAGGAGGCCCGGCTGTTACGAATTGGAAGTAGTCAAAATTGAAGAACGTTCTATACTAAATATAGTGTGTGAGAATTTTTACTATCCTGTCTTGAGTTAAAGAGTCAAATTCCAATGAGTTTTCTATACGACCATCTTCCCAAAATTGGCATCGGCATTCTTGTCATCATTGTTGGTTTTTCCTTTATATGGAAAGGATGGCAAGCTTGCGTCATGGGCCGCTTCAGCTACTGGGCTGGCTTCTTGCCCTTCACCCTTATATCTCCGTGGCTGGTTCACTTGCCCCAAGGCAAACGCTCTTTGGTTAAGTCCAAAGAAGGCATGTTGGCTCACGTACTTATCGGCCCCTCGTTCTTCTTGTGCGCAGTACTTTGCATCTGTGCCGGTACTGACCTCGTTGGCCTACCCGGAACCAAGACTCTAAACCACATCATCAATGGTGGCGACGAAGCCAAACCGACCTCAATTTCATTCAACGAGAACACCGGCCGCTATGACTTCCCCCTAGCCAAAAGAGCTAGTGAGAAATTCTATAAGCAAGTCTTTGAGCACAGAATACAAGAAGACACCGACTTCTTCGGTCGTAAAATCGAAAAAATGCTGCCTGATGAGAGAACTAACCTAGACGGCCAGAAAGTTTCCAAGAACAAATATGACCGCTAAGTTGTAATAGCCCTCTCCAGCAACAGCCTCAATCAAGCAAAAAGCCCTTAACTGGGCTTTTTTCTTAGGATTTTATTGAGTTTGCCAAAACCTTATGCTCTATTTAGTTAAGTAGTGTCGCGGAAGGCCCACCGGCGCTTGTACGCGCTAGATTCCAGTGCTACCATGGCCTATTGAGATATATTCAGATATCTTTTGTATGACTACTATTTTTCAGAACAAAATCGGAGGTGAATTCGTTTGTCAGAGGTCAGAGTAGCCGAGGGTGAAAGCATTGAAGGCGCATTGAAGCGCTTCAAGAAGAAGATTCAGAAAGCTGGAATCTTGTCAGAGATCAAACGCAGAGAGCGTTACGAGAAACCAAGCGTAAAGAGAAAGCGTAAAGCTGAAGCAGCAAGAAAGCGCCGCTCTTAACATTCACCCATGACCATCATTCGAATTCCACATTCTAATTGATTGTTCCTAAAGCCCCGAGCAGTAAGCTGCTTGGGGCTTTTTGCATGGTCCACGTGCAAATTTCCCAATTCCAGGTTTAATCAAATGACTTCCCTCCGCCGAGAGTGAAAATTTGCCGACCGGGGAATAGTTGAATCAACAAAGACCAACAAATAGATTGACCAATGCTCTTTGAAGCGAAGTCTGTTGGCGTTATCAATTAGGTAGTGGTGGGAGATTCTGAGATGGCAACTAACCAAAAGAAGCAGACTAGCAAAATTGTTTCAGTCAGCACCGATACCCTAAAAGAACAGCTCAACAAAGCCTATGATGGCCGTGGTCATAACAGTAAACTGATGACCAACGACCAGAGACAAGGTCTATTTGAGTACCTCTGGGATCTTAAAGAAAAGGCTCTTATGGAGCACAGCAAGTCTGTTGAGGTACCGAGCAATTGGCTGGAAGAACTAAACGAGAACGGTCAAAGTCGCCGCAGCAACTAGCCTTAACCTCTGCAAGGGTCTTTGCAATAGCTTTTGCCCTCTCCATTCAGCTTCAGACCCTGTGCCAACCGGCCCTGTCAAACACGGCCAAAACCCTCAAACAGCGCCTTTTGGTGCGCGAGCAAATTCTACTGCAAGGCCACGCCAACCGGGCCAACCAAGTGTTAATAAGCAATATCGAAGCACTGGCCAATCGCTTGCCAGTGCTTCTTTCTTATTCACGGTCACAAGGCACCCAGAACCTCAATGAAAACGAAGCACTATTGCAAGACCTAGATAAAGTGGCCGGCCCCAACCCTTTCGAGCAAGAGCCTGAACTCAAAACTGAGCTAGAGCGCAGCAGAATGGCACTAGAAGCCGAAGGTGTGGGAAAGGTCAATGATGGTCTGCGACAAAAAAATGTGGCAACTAGTCGCAGTCGCGCCTACTTCTGCAGACCCACCATGATTCACCCCACAGAGCCGCTACGAACTATAGATACATTGATAGCTGAAGAAGGCAGTCGTTGGCCGGGAACGATCAATATATTGATCGATTGCACAGGCAATTATGTAGTTTTTGCCACTGGACTAGATGGCCGCCAACTTAAACAAGACAATAGAACAATCTGCAAAAGCGGTCACCTCAACTGATTCGAGCGTTCTGCAAAAGCTCTACCTGAACTAAGTTCGGGAGGTCACCCAGTCTAGATCTAGGCTTATCCCCAGGTGATTAAGCTGAGCTATTCGCTACTCTCGTAATAGCAAACCTCTGGTGGAGAAAGAACATGCAATCGAATCATCTCACAAGGCTACTTGTGGGAGGGACAACTCTTGCCCTCCTGAACGCCGCACTATCAGTATCAGTAATGACACAACCGGTATCAGCAAGGGAACTCGTCGCTAACGCTAACGCAGCCAATGGAGCAGGTGCCTCAGCAGCAGGCGCCAGGGTCAACACCAACGCCAATACAAATATGCCCAGCCGCCAATCCAGACAACTGCGACGGGCAAATCGCAATCACGGTCAATATCAGAATCAGACTAATCAAACAAACCAAACTAATCAAGCAGGCCAAGCAAAAGGCAATGAGCAGGCCGATTCAGGCACTCTTGTGGCAATGGCCTCTGGCGGTAAACAACTAGGCAGCTGCCCGCTAAAGCATACAGATGTCCAAACTGAAATTTCAGGCTATATTGCCCGAGTGACAGTCAAACAGGTATTTCAAAATCCATTCAAAGACAAAATCGAAGCAGTCTATACCTTCCCCTTGTCTGAGAATGGCGCTGTCGACGAAATGCAAATGAAAGTTGGCGCCAGAGTGATCAAAGGCAGCATCAAGAAACGCGAAGAAGCAAGACAAATTTATGATCAAGCAAGAGCCAATGGTTATGTTGCTTCACTGCTAGACCAAGAGCGTACAAACATTTTCACTCAATCAGTGGCCAACATAGAACCCGGCAAAGAAATTGAAATCACAATCAAATATATAGAGACCCTGCCCTATGAGGCAGGCAAATTCAGCTTTACCTTCCCAACTGTTGTGGGGCCGAGGTTCATCCCCGGAGAGCCCGTAGGCAAGGCGGGCGGCGGTTGGGCAAATGATACCAATCAAGTTCCTGATGCTTCTAAAATTACACCGAATGTAGTGGCAGAAGGCCAGCGCGCTGGCCACGATATTTCAATTAATGTTCACCTCAATGCTGGTATGCCAGTCTCGCAAATTTCGTCCAAACTACACGAAGTACAAGTACGCAATACCGGAAGCGGCCAGGCTGACATCAGCCTCTCAGACAAAGCGACAATTCCGAATAAAGACTTTGTATTAAGCTGGAATGTCGCAGAAGACACCCTAAAAAGCGGTTACGTTACTTACCGCGACCCTTCAGCCAAAGATGGTGCCGGGTACTTCACAGTGATGCTGATTCCACCAAAGAGAATCACGCCTGAAAAAGTAGCCCCAAAAGAAATGGTCTTTGTCATTGACTGTTCCGGCTCACAGAGTGGGGCACCACTAAACAAAGCCAAAGAAACCATGCGCTACATTTTAGATCACATGAACGCCAATGATACTTTCCAAATCATTGCCTTCAACAGCACCCAATCACAATTCGCCGACAAGCCACAGCGTGTCAGCGCCGAGATGAAAGAGAAAGCAAGACACTTCATCGACGCCCTGCAAGCCAATGGTGGCACATGGATGGCCCCAGCCGTCGAGAAAGCCTGCGCTATTCCAGCTGATGGCAATCGTTTGCGCATCGTCACCTTCATGACCGATGGCTACGTAGGCAACGACTACGAAGTAATGGGCATGATCAAGAAGCTCAGAGGAAAATCACGTTGGTTCTCCTTCGGCACCGGCAACAGCGTCAACCGCACACTCATTGATGGCATGGCCAAAGAAGGCGGCGGAGAAGCCGAATATGTTCTACTGAACAGCTCAGCTGAAGAAGTAGGCAAGAAATTCTACGACCGCATTTCAACCCCAGTCTTAACCGATGTTGAAGTAAAAGTAGATGGAGTAACAACAAAAGAAGTCTATCCTAAAGAAGTTTCTGACGTTTGGGCAGAAAAGCCCCTCTACTTTAAAGGCAAATATATCAAAAGTGGCCAGGGAACCATTGTCCTCAAAGGCTTTGCTGCAGGCAAACCATATGAGCAAAAGCTCAATGTGCGCTTCCCTGAATCTGATACAAAAAACCGCGGTGTAGCCTCAATGTGGGCACGAGCAAAAGTAGACAGACTAATGAGCGAAGACTGGTTCGGTGCCCAATCAGGCCAAGCCAATAAAGAAATCAAAGATGAAATAACAACCGTGGCCCTCGATCACCACATTCTCACGCAGTACACATCATTTGTGGCTGTTGATGAAAGCAGAGTGACCAAAGGAGACCCAGGAAAAACTGTAGATGTCGAAGTCGAGATGCCAGATGGTGTTTCTAGAGAAGGAATCTTCGGCAATAAAAACGACGGCAGAGCAGTAGGAATGGCGCAACCAATGGCTTCGCTTCCTGCACCGCCAATGCGCGGTTCAAGGTCCAGGGGGTTGGCATTCGCCTATGGTGGCTCCGCTGGTGGTGGCGGAGGACAAAGCTACGGAGTGCAAGCACATCTAGCTCGTCGTCAAATGTCAACCAATAACATTCAATTGAAAAGCGCTGACATGGGTTCAGCAATGATGCAGAAGCAGAAAGGCGGTCTCGCCAACGCTGGAATCTCATATTACAGAGCCCCTCAATCGCTCTCGCTAGCCGAATCTAACTCCCCAGTAGCTGCACCAGCAGCACCAAAGGTCAACGAGAAGAAAGAAGTGCTTGATCAACTAAGAGACAGAGAAGTGGACAAGAAAGCAGCGAAAGACGACTCTTCTAAGCTCAAACCAGCAAGTGAAGAAATCTTCAACACTAGCAAAATGTCCAATTCACTGGTGGCAGAGCTGATAAGAACAGGCAAAAACAAAAATGCCAAGTTAAGCACACAACGTAAAGGCGACCAATACCTATTCACTCTGACGCTAAAAGACCTAACCGCCGAAATCGAGAAAATATTGAAAGCACTCGGGATTGATATCGTATCGAAAGAAGCCGCCAAGACTGATGCTCAAGGCAAGAAAACAACAGTGGTAAAAGCCTTTGTCAAACTCGACAAACTAGAGGCTCTCGCCAAACAAGATTTCGTTTTACATATCGACCTTGCTTCGGACCGCAAGTAGAAACTGTAATCTGAAAACAAAGGGCCGCCTGCAAAGGCGGCCTTTTTGTTGAATCAATGTGCAAGAATAATCAAGTCAACAGGAACCAGCCATCAAATAGTGATCAATCACTATCGAAATCCAGGAATCCCGTGCCCGAAGAATCGCCCTACGCCGTCCTAAAGCTACCAGACTACAGATTGCTGCTCTTTAGCCGCCTGCTAGTGACCATTGCTGTGCAAATTCAAGGAATAGCTGTCGGTTGGCAGATCTACGAAATCACCAATAGCCCACTCGCTCTCGGCTTAGCTGGATTGACCGAGGCCATACCTGCTATCGGAGTGGCTCTTTATGCAGGCCACGTAGCCGACATTGTCGACCGTCGCAAAATTGTGCTCTGGGCCGTAGCCTCATTAGTAGTGAGCATGGCCATCCTCACAATTTGCACATTGAGCACCCAGCACAATCACACTCTTTTAATCTGCATATTCGTCATCATTGCCTTATCTGGAATATCCCGCGGTTTCTATGGCCCAGCGATTTTCGGCATCGTCTCCGACATCGTTCCCCGTCCGCTCTTGGGCAATGCCGCAGCCTGGAACAGCACCGTCTGGCAATCATCAGCAGTAGCTGGCCCAATATTAGGCGGTGTGCTCTACGCCTGGCTGCATGCGCCTTACACCTACTTAGTATCAACAGTGATGCTAGTCGCTGCCTTCATCAGTTTCTGGCAAGTAAAATCTCGCACGGTCATCACTCCGAAGAAATACGAGAGTGTTTTTGCCAACATCAAAGAAGGTCTTGATTTCGTCTTCCACAACCAAGTAATTCTGGGAGCCATGGCCCTCGACCTCTTTGCCGTTCTCTTTGGTGGTGCTGTAGCACTGCTGCCAATTTTCGCAAAGGAAATATTTCACTGTGGCCCCGAAGTATTGGGTATGCTCAGAGCCGCGCCATCAGTGGGCTCTATGGTAACAGCGATAGTACTCACACATCGGCCCATCACTCACAATTCAGGTAAAGTATTCATGCTGGCAGCAGCTGGTTTTGGTGCTTGCATGATTGCCTTTGGCCTCTCTACCAACCTCTACCTATCACTTCTAATTCTCATTATTAGTGGTGCCCTCGACGGCATCAGCGTCTGGGTGCGCAGTACAATCTTCCAACTGCAAACGCCAAACGAAATGAAAGGTCGGGTATCAGCGGTGAACAATATGTTCATTGGTTCTTCAAACGAAATTGGTGAATTTGAATCAGGTGTCACAGCGAAATTTATGGGCTTAGTGCCCTCGGTTGTATTTGGCGGAATAATGACACTAATTGTGGTGCTGGTGACGAGCATCAAGGCGCCAAAACTAAGGCGCTTAAATATTCACGAACTCTACAAAGAGCAGAGCGAAGAGCTAGCACAGAAGAACTGAGTTGGCAGCGAGTCCGATACCCGGCGCGGCCTGCTTAGTCAAGCAGAAGGGCGCGCATAGCGCCTCTCTTGTAGAGGCTCAGACAGTCAACCAAGAAGCTTCTAGGAGATTTGCCCAAGGCTCGCAGTGTCTCGCCATGATCGATTACAAATACACAACAGATTGCCAGAAAGACAGCGCTCCAGAAAAAGTAAATTGCCCTTCGAATCAGCCAAGAGAAGGACTGCATTTCTTTGCGCATGAAACTCCAATGAAATTTTAGATGAGCTATTTCATCAAGAACTATCGATGAAAAAATTGTGCGCAAAGACTGGTCTGGAAGCTTATCAGCACAAGCTTTATAGAAGCATTTGCCGACAATCTCAGCTGTCAATATAATGAAAATTTCGGTCTTGAGCCCAAGCAGATGGCGCAAGCTGACAAAGGCATAATCTGACCAATGCCAAGTAATTAAATAACCATCCATCAATTCAATAATGCGTGCCAAAACAAGAGCGTGACCATTCTCCTCTTTAACAAATAGATCGATACATTGTTCATAGAGCGGATCATTTAAAGTTTTCGCATACTTGCGCAAATGGTTGCCATCACCAGTTTCACCAATTTGAAAACGCTGCAAAGATTTGATAATTGGGACACGAAGAGAATATGGAATATCTAAATACTGAGGCCAAACAAATGAGTGTTTATCCTTTTTATTGTTCTCGAAATAAGAAAGCCAATAGGCTGATGAAAAAGTACTGTGGTCAAAACCGGCCTTGGCTCCTGCATTAGGAGCACCTCCATCAGTTGGATGGAGTAAACGCTGTGAAGTCATCCTGTAATCCTCGCCCTCACCATCACTACATCGGTTCGTCTACCCTTGGACATGCATAAACTTTTGAGCGCTCACTACGAGACTAGCAGACGAGGAAGAACAGAGAGGTAAACATACGACTTGCTTTGATCGCTTCAAACAAAAAGCGAGTAAAGACAAAGAAGATCGATGTAAGCCCCGCGATCTAATTTCAGTAATTGACTTAATCTACAAGATCACTAGCCTTCCAGAGCTAAGCCCTGAAAGGCTTTCAAAGATTAAGCGATTCTGAAAAAACGAGTTTAGTGCACTATTTGAGATAGATAAAATTTGAAGTGCCAAGAGCTGCACTTTGAAATTGCGTTGAAACCGCCAAAATTTAAGCTATTCAACTCAATAACTTCGTAAATACCGAGGCGGAGAATTCGACCCGGTGAGGCATTATATTGTTCCCCCGTGCATATAGGTCGTAGCGTGGACGCTTCGGACTCATCGAAAAATTCGAATAGCGACAAAGCGCGCAGTTTTTTTGGCACTGAATGCCCTATTCAGCCAGGCCCTACCGAGCTGCCCACCTTAGATGTGGGCCGCAACACCCAGGGCTGTCAGTACAGAGACTTCGCCCAGCCCGACACAAGCTCGGGCATGGATATCCTGGCCCTTTACAAAGAGAAGCGACCGAGCATTGTTCAGCTAAAAATGGACGGCCACAAAGACAAGAACGGCCAAACTATTCCTGAGAACTGGGGCGGCACAGCCTTCATGGTGTCAAAAGAAGCAAACAGCTGCTTGGCCATAACCGACAACCATGTCGTCAATGGTGTGCCCAACGTCAACGGCATTCCCGACAAGCGAACAGCTGTGACTCATAGCGGCGAAAGCTTTGACGCAACAGTAATTGCCGTAGACAAAAGCCAAGACTTAGCCCTAATTGAAATTGCCACTGGCGACAAAACAGGAACACTCTGTAAGCCGTTAGAAATAGTCGACAGTAAGATGGATCAAGGCAACGTTCCAGCGGTGGCCATCGGCCAAGCTTACACTTCTGGTGGCTTCTTTGTCGCCGAAGGCACCTTCGACGGCATCAAAAGACGCGGCGACGTGAAAGCAGCACCGGCGCCATTGCCGGGAGAAGACGCCGCTCGCGACGTGCAAGTGCTGACCATGCACGTTCGCCCAGGAGTCTCGGGGGCCCCGACATTTGAAAAAGACGGCAAAGTGGCCGGCGTCATCGATATTGGCGGCAGACTTGGCTTTGCCATCAGCACTCCCATAACCAAACAAACAATTATTGATTTGAAAGCGAAGAAATAAGGTTTTCTACGCGATCTAGCGCTTTTTCCCAATGCATTGCGCCTGCAATTGCCCAAGGGCGCCCTTATTAAAGGATCCTTTAATAAGTAATTTCGTTATTAAAGGAAAAGGCCTTATCCTTGAATAAGGCTGGCCTCTTTGTGAGAACAAGATCAAATTAGATAGGGAAAGCATGACCGAAGCAGCACCAAATCGACTCAAATGTTCGTTCTGTGGAAAAATCCAAGAGCAAGTAAAAAAACTAATCGCTGGGCCAGGTGTCTATATTTGCAACGAGTGCGTCGAACTGTGCAATGAAATACTAGACGAAGAACTCTTCGAGGCAGATGCAGAGGCCCCAGAAGGGGCCAAACTTGGCTCTCGGCCTCGTATAAATATAGACGAGCGCGCCCTGCCTGAATTGACGGTTTGGAGCAGTAAACTGAGCAAAATAAAATCGATGGCAGCCGATCAGTGGCGCGGGCAAAAAGTTGCCGATGATACTAGCGATGAAGCAGCCCTGGTCTCTGTAGCGTGCGTAGGCTTAGAAGAACTGGTCGACTACTATCGAGAGAACAACATAAAAGCTGGAGTGGAACCGCTCCTCCGCGCACTGCTACATTTAAAAGAACGACTCGCCGGAAACGCCAGCCCAGAGCTTGTACCGTTCTTAGAACAATTGGCTGTGTTTTACTCAGACGGCAAGGAATATCATATCGCCGCTTCGTTGCTTGAATGGCTTTTAGAAATTGGCTTCATTCATGAGCTCATTGATGAAGCAAGACAACGACAATATGCCTTCAACCTAGTCAAAATCTATATGCGCCTTGGCAAGACAAACGAAGCAGACAAATTACTTGACGGCCTAAAGTAAGAAATCAGCGTCGCTCAACTTCGGATTAAGACTGACGCGATCAAAACTAAGCTCTGTTTCGGTATGCAGTGCCGAATGCTTAAAGGTCGTACCTTCAACTTTTTCGTCTTTAAGTGGACTGAGGATAGCGTCAAAGAATTCTCCTGTTTTTGCGATGGCACCAAAGACTTCTTTAGCAAACTCTGTATTAACAGGTCTAGTGGTTATTTCTATTGCATGAATGAAATAACTAATACTAGAAACAGTCAAACGCACAATACCAGCAAAGCCAAGATCACCTTCCAAGAAGAGCTTGTTCGCCTGTTCTTTCACTTGCACCAAGCGAAAACTATTGCGCTTGATGTACCAGAGACAATTTTCTTTAGGGTTCAAACAAAAGCGTATAAATGCGAATAACTCCTCTGGAATGTTAGCAGCCCGAAAAATAGTCCAGGCTGACGGAATGTCCGAAGAACCTACAAATTTGGCGCGCTCATCACCAGGCCCTTTGACAAAAACGGAACTGCCGACGAACTTAAACTTGACGTCACTATCCTGAAAAACCAAGATGATTTCATTTGGTTTACGATACGAAAGCTGAAAAGCGCGGCTAGTTGTACCACTCCCTTTCGAATCATTAAGGAAACGCCAGTCTTTGACCCAGTTTCCATACAAGACAAAAGTATCCAGATCTCGCACTACAAAAAATGACTTCTCTAGAATATCTTGAGCGTTCATTAGACAGTCCGCTCCTTTGCCGAATCTTTTGCTGTGTCCTTGAGCTCATGGGTCGGCAAAGCGGCATAGCAGGAAAGATATGACTCACGCTCAAAGCAAGGTGGTCTCTTTTGAAATGGATTTGTCGGAACAAACTTAGCCCAGCCAGGAAGCTTATCGACGAAGGTGCGCTGACCAAAACCAACTAAGGCGTAGTCATTTTTGTCTATGACAAGAAACTGCTCACTCTTATATATGTTTGAGCCGACCAGCCAAAAATATCGATCTTCACTCCAATCGAATTTCTCTCTCAATGCTTGCACGACCGGTAGGTGTGCTGTTTTCTTTGCATCTTCAAGAAGAAAACGATGGCGGCCACGATAGAGGCCTTCTTCGTCGTCACGTCCGGCAAGAAAAAACCATAGGTCCAAAAAGCTCGTATATGGCGCTGCCAAAAAGCGATTATCAAAGCTAAGGCGCTTTGGTGAATACAATTTGCTCGCTAACTCGCCAGCCTGGCGAACCAAGAGATTGTTAGGCAAGAGCTTAGCGCTGAAATCGCGCGCTGGCGGTGTGCAGTGGGAAGCCTCGATAGACAATTCAACCGGCGGACGGAACTCAATCGCCAAGTCAAACTTAACCGGAGCAATGTCAGACTCAGTCTCATAAAAAACTTCGCCCACACCCTGACCACTAAAATATTTGCCGTTTCGCAGCTGTAGCCAGGATTGCTCAATCACTTCATAGGCATCTCGTTTAGTTTTGCTTTCCAAATCAACCTGTCAACAACCTTCAATAAAACGATCATAACATCAAGCCAAATTGCGATTTTGCCGGTTTTGCTCAGCCTGCGAATCTGCGCCACACTAGTATTCTTCCCACACAATTACCACAGTTCTGACACATGGGCTCACTAACATGCACCTATGGCCATGGGTTCGCCCTTGTCTGTGCAAACTAAAATGCAATGAAGAATTAAGGGAATTAGCCTATGCGCACAAAGCTCAGAGCACGACTTAGACAACAGCGACGTACAAGCAATGTGCACAACATCATGGCTGCGCGCTTAGAGGCAAAACTAGAATCAAAACTAGACGCAAAACAAGAAGCAAATTTAGGAGCAAAAGCGGCCAAAGCACAGTTCAACTGGCAGGTTCTAGCTGCCACCTGGCTGGGAGAAATGTTCGACGGCATGGACGCCTCAATTTATGTACTAGTGATGTATCAATGCCTCTCTGAGCTAATCGGCTCCAGCGCCCACAGCGCAGTGGCGCCAGTCGGGGCAACAGTACTAGCAATTTTCATAACCGGCTGGGTAGTGGGTGGCATCACCTGCGGCATACTGGCCGACTACTTTGGTCGCTCCAAAATTATGTTAGCCACAATTCTCATATATGCAGCCGCCAGCGGTCTTTGCGCCCTTAGTCACAACTGGGTTGAGTTGGCCTTCTACCGTTTTCTTGTGGGCTTTGGCATAGGCGGCGAGATTGGCTTGGGGGCAGTTCTAGTGGCCGAAACCTTCAAGGGTCGCTCTCGCCTTCATGCAGCCTCGTTTATCGCCAGTTCATTTGCCGCAGGCTACCTGCTGGCGGCCATTGCCAATCTCTACCTTGGACACCTCGGTTGGCGCTATCTATTCTTATTAGGAGTAACACCAGCTTTGGTCACTCTTTACTTCCGCACCAAATTAAAAGAGCCAGAACACTTTGAGCAGGTGAAGCAGGCCAAGCGCATAGAAAGAGAAATAGCACATGCCTGCGGAGTGAAAGTCATCCGTGAACCCTTTACCCTGCCTCAGATTTTCTCGCGAAAAAACCTAGCCAAGACTATGGCAGCAATAGGCCTTTCTACTCCTGCAATTGTTGGATACTGGGCCGTTCTTGCTTGGCTTCCCGCCTGGGTAACACAGATGGTTGGTGGAGAGGCAATCGTTGAGAGGAGTGTCACGGCTGTCGCTCTCAATGTAGGTGGTCTAATCGGAGCACTGGGCGCAGGCTTACTTGTCGAAAAAATTGGTAGAGCCAAGAGTTTTCGCCTAGCTAACTGCGGTGCACTTCTTTGCGGCCTGATTTTGTTCGGCACCATCAAAGAATATGGACTGCTACTCTTGAGTGTCAGCTTCTTCCTCGGATTCTTTGCCCAAGGGCTTTTCGCTTTGCTATTTATATACGTACCAGAGTTATATGAAGCAAAAATTCGCTGCACTGGTGTCACCACTAGTATCACAGCCGGTCGCATATTTGCGGCCATGGCAGCACTGCTTGGCGGACAAATAATTGCTTGCCTCAATGGCTCATACGCCAGCGCAGCTATATTGTTCTCTAGTGTGTATTTCCTCGGAGCAATTGTTAGTTTCTTCTTGCCAAAGCACGGAGAAGAAGTTGCCTCTTATGAAAGCGAAAAATTTCGAGCTGCACCTGCCATAAGTTAATTGAACAGTGCGGCATCACGGGCCACAGCTACAAGCCAAGAAACTATGCTGGGGACGAGCAAGCCAAATTTGATCAGAAACGCTCCTACATGGGCTTTCCGAGCAGCCTTGTAGATAGCTAGCGGATCGCGCGAAATATAGCGGTGGTAAGTAAACAGTCCAGCCAAGGCAAGAACCAAGCCAAAAGCCATCAGTGTTAGCTCAAAAGAATTAGCTATAACATTGAGCAAGGCCTCTAAATTAGCCAACATATTAACGCGTACTGTTCCGGGAAAGCCCGTCACCACTGCTGTATCTTGCATGTCCGTATCTTGCACTTCCATATCCATGTCACTCCAGCTCTATACAAAGAACATAATGCAGGCACGGAGCAGGCAGTAGCGGATTTGCCCTGAATGCAATTCAGGTGATTTGCTGGAAGAACTTCCGGATGTCCGCAATCGCCAAGTAG
Organism: bacterium Ga0077546; assembly: GCA_943369735.1. Lineage (GTDB taxonomy): Bacteria > Cyanobacteriota > Vampirovibrionia > Obscuribacterales > Obscuribacteraceae. Next base: position 15,685 of record CALROJ020000001.1, on the reverse strand, counting down.
AAGCAACAGCAAATGGGTAAATAACCTTATAATGGCTGGTCCCCCACTTAATCTATTGGTCTAAATCTGTGTTTTTTATCCATGGCAAACCCTAAGAAAGACTCACCAGAACAGGCTCAAGAGAAGTCACTCGACCTGGGTGCTGGCGACAGCGCACGGCAAGCCTTAAGCGCCGAAAGCCAGGAGCGCACGGCGCCAAATCAGACAGCCGAGAGGAACAGAAATGGTGCTTTTACCTTGGGTGTGCCTAAGGAGAAAGAACCAGATCTAGGCGGGATATTCAAGAAAGATCCTGAGTTTGAAAGACGCTTTTTTGACATGACCGGTGAAAACGGCAATGTTGTAGAAAGACCGCTAGGTGGTTTATTCGCCCCTGACTCTTATCGCAACCAAGCATTTAGACAAATGATGGGCAAATATGGCACAGAAAGAGTCAAAGAAACTTTTGCTGCCCTAGAACAAATGGGCAAAAAAGCCGAATGGGTCGGTCACGGTCTGCGGCCAGACGAGCCCACGTTTGCTGAGCAAAACAAAAAACTTGACCAGCTAGCCAACCTGATGAAGCCAGGAAAACTTGAAGCTGCTCAGTCAGCTGACAAACTGCTAAAGCAAGATGGTTTCACTAAGACGCTCTCAATTGAACAAATGAATGACGAGAAGCTGCTCAAACATCTAAGCGATCCGGCTCAACGCAAGGCTTTCATTGACTTGCACCACAGTGGCAGCCTAGCTGGAGCCTACCTCAAAGAAAATCCCAATCACAAGGATTTGAGCCCTACTCAAAACCTCGAAGCCTTCAGAAAATATCGAGAAAACTTCGAAGACAAAGAAAAACTCAAGGCAAAACCCTACCTTGATGAAATCAATAAAGCTGGCGAAGACCCGACCAAACACTTAAGCGATGCCATGCGCAAAAGTCGCGTGCTCATGATCGGAGAACAACACTCTCTCGATGGCCCGATGCACAAGTTTGGTGCCGAAGCGATGAAAGACCTGAGGGCAGCAGGAGCGACACATCTCGCCGTGGAAATTCCCCAGAGTCAGCTGGATAAATATAATAAATCTCGCGATCTCAAAGATCTGCCTGAGGCATATCAAACCAATGACTTCGGCAAAATGATGGACAATGCCCGCAGCTCTGATATGAAAGTGATTGGCATCGACAATGGCACTGGCGACGTTAACGCAGCAGCAGCGCAAGAACGCGATAACTTTATGGCCAAGCAGATAAAACAGATTCTCGACAGCAATAAAGACAACAAAGTCGTATATTGGTCAGGCATGATGCACGGCGCCGACACCACATCTGGTGCTTACAGATCGACAGCAGACATTCTACGCAGTCAAAAAGTAGCAATCACCACCACAATGGAACAGTCATCGGCTACCCCATCTGACGATCTTACTTACTATGCAAAGCATCTAGAAAAGCCCACTGCGATATCCACCAAAAAGACCCCACTCATAGCTGGAACTGAGGTACCACGCCTTGGCAACGATGTGCAAGAGCGCTACGGTATGTGGGACAGTGTCTTGATCTTCCCGCCAAAGCGCAAGTAAAAAAGGATCTCAAACTTTTGCCAAAACCATAACGGCAGAGCGATTAGCTCGGGTAATTAAAATGCGAGTAGTGATTATCAGTGATACACACAATACTTTAAACAAGATGATCATTCCTCATGGTGACGTTCTAATTCATTGTGGCGACTTCTGCCGAGCCGGCACCATAGAAGAAGTTGAGCGCTTCAACGATGAGATTTGCAAGTTACAGCACCAATACAAAATCATAGTTGCAGGAAATCATGATGTGCCTTTTGGAAACGATGGGCTTCTAGGTCGTACCTTGCTAAGCAAAGAACTAATCTATCTGGAAGACGCGGCAAAGGAAATCGACGGAATAAAATTCTATGGTACGCCTGGTCAGTTTCTTCTCAGACGTTTCGAGAAAAGAGCGACCCCCAATATTCTATCTAGAATGGCAGGTCTGCTGACAAACACGTCTCATCACGAGAACAGCATTTGGAACTCGATACCTTCGGATACCGATGTCCTGATCACGCACGGACCACCATATGGAATTCTAGACCAGCGTGCTCAGGGAAAACATCTTGGTTATGAGCCACTGCGACTACAGCTAGAAAAGATTCAGCCTAAATTACATTGCTTTGGTCACATACACGAATCATATGGCCACCATCGGACCTCAAGCACCCTTCATGTCAACGCAGCAGTAGTTGATGAAGCTTACGAACCAAGCAATGCACCGCTTGTCGTTGAAATTAACGCAGAAAAGGCCTATCTAATACCCTAAGAATCTCCCAAGCACAGCAATGGTAAAATACCCATAGATCGAAGCGGTCACAAAATGACCCTTCAAAACAGAGAATAGACGCCGTTAACGCCAAGGCAGAACGTTCCATGAATGATCACGAGACCCGTATTGATCGAATTCGCGGTGCTATTTTCGGTCAAGCCATCGGTGATGCGCTCGGTCTAGGTACAGAATTTCTCTCAAAGGAAAAAGTGCAGTTTATCTATCCGTCAGGTCTCTCTCACTACTCACAAATCATTCAAGACAATCATCGAGAACGCTGGAAGCCGGGCCAATGGACGGATGACACAGATCAGATGCTCTGCATCTTAGACAGCATCCTGAGCAAAGGTCAAATCGATACTCTCGATATTGCTCAACGCATTTTCAACTGGGCAAAGAGCGGAGGAATGGGCTTAGGGCAAACAGTTTGGCATGTTTTGAATCAAGAAAATTTCTTACAAGATCCACAAAATGCAGCGCGGAAAGTGTGGGAAGATACTGGTCGCGAACTGGCAGCAAACGGTGCCGTAATGCGCACTTCAGCTCTCGGTCTTTGGCAACTAGAAAACGATCTGGCGGTTTGTCGGAATGCAGAGGCCGTTTGCAAAATCACACACTTTGACCCACGCTGCGTCGCCTCATGCGTTGCTGTATCGCTGGCAGTATCGCATTTGGTGCGCGGCCAAAACAATGTCGACGAACTAATCGAAGAGATTACGCCTCACGTAGAAAAAATCGATAGTCGAGTGGTTCATTGCTTTGAGCTAGCCCAGAGCAAGTCTATCGCAGCTCTTCAGCTTGACGAAGGCCTGAACCCAGGAGAAGTTGACCGCATTGGATACACACTGAAAGCAACTGCTGCTGGCTTCTGGTCCATCAAAAATTGTCAGTCATTTGAATCAGGTATTCGCACAGTTATTGAAGAAGGTGGCGATGCCGACTCAAATGCAGCTGTAGCTGGAGCGTTGCTCGGCGCACTCCTGGGCTATAAATCAATTGACATCCGTCTGATAGAAGATCTTGTCGGTCATCAGGAACTCTGGATGCGGACAGAACAGCTTTTAGAACTACTTGAGCTGCAAAAGACAGCATAGGTCGATCTAGTTTCTATAGCTAGCCGGGAAAAGCTTCCCGATAAACAACGTCAAGCAAGCGCAAATCAGATAAATACACACTGGAATAGTAAATCCAGGTTCCACGACAGCTTCACTTGGGTTAGCTGGATTGTATGAAACTCTGATGTTCTTACCCATTTCGGGGTCGATACCGTTATAGATATTAACCTCATTCCCCAAGTTGAACTCGTAACCATAACGAGAGGCGGTCAACTCTAAGGCATTCTCAAAAGTAGTACTGTACTTTTTCTCACCCACTTGAAAAGCAGCTGTTCTGCCGACCTGCTTGTCGTGTTTCACGACAACTGCATGAGAGACTGGCCACTTGGCACTATTCAAGGCATCGCTGAACACCGGAACGGCAAGGATTAGAGCTATTACAACCGGAATGAAAGCAAGAATGAAACTCATATTAAGTACCTACCGCAGCTCCTTCTCGTTTAATTTCTAACTTAATTTCTACCACACGCATTGCATAGTACACCATAGCAGCAACCAGCCACGACTGCACAGAACAGATACCAAGACAGAGCGACTCTAAGCCGGGTACCACCCCAGCCGTGCAAATGCCCACCAATAGACCAAGATGCGAAGCAACAAAGGCCGGCCAACGAATTGCAGGCAGCTCATTCATGGGCACAACCACAGAACTATTATCAGCCAGGTTGAAACGTGGCTTAATGACAAACTCTTCGATAATCATTATCACAGTCATAACCGGAATAATTACGCAATTGAGTGATGCAATTGACTCAAGGGAGCGGCTTGAACCTTCATGGGCAAGCCAGGCAGCAAATGCCGAAGAAGCACCAGCAAGAATAATTACAGCAACTTTATGCGGCAGCTTCTTCAAATTTTCCAGGGCATTAATCATGCCGTACATGTTGGAATCATTGGCGGCGCAATAGTTGGCAATGAGCACAAGAGCAGCGAACAAGGCCACTCCGCCAAAGGAATAAACATTCATGTAATTTGTAGCAGCTATATAATCGCTGATACCAGAAAGCCTTGCCACCATCCAACCAGTAGCAGGAAAAATTATCTCACCGACAAGCAGTGCGGCAATCAGAGAATAGACAACAAATTTCTTATTGGGCTTGCTATAACGCCAATAGTCTGGCTCATTACCCCAAACGGCGAAGCCTATGACAAAGCTAGAAACAAGAGTCATTGCCGACATGAAAGATACTGGAGCATGGCCTGGTACAGCAGAAGCAGTTAGCACCTCTAGAGGAACAGTGGGAAGCACTTTGCAAAAAGTATAGCCAACCCAAAGCACCAATAGCGGTGCAGCAAAATAGCGAGCAAAATTAGCAACACCTTGAAAGCCAAAGAAATTATTGACCGCCATAAGCATAGACAAGCAAGCAGCAAATAGCGGCACGGGCCAATCGATATGAAATAACCCTTTGAGCGCATCAGCACAGAGCACGGCATCAATGGCATACCAAGCAGACATCAGCCAAATAGCATGAAAAGAAACCAGCCAGGTGCCATAGCGACCAAAAGTCTGTCTTGTCAAAACTGAATAGGTCAGACCGCTGCGCACACCAAGCCAGGCGGCTGGCACAGAATAAATCAGCAGGAAGAGGCAGCTTAGAATCGAACAAGTCAAAACTTGCCCCAGGGTGATTCCCTGCTTATACCATTGAAAACCAATCAATACCGTTGGAAAAGCTGTCACCATGGTAATCCACAAGAGTGTCATGGTGACTGGTCCACGACGCTCGCTCAGAGGAACGGCATCGAGAATGTGATCATCGCCACTGCTCATTGTTCTTTTTCCAAAAGCAACTGAAGCAATTTTTGCACATCGGGCCACTCACTATCAAGAATGCGAAACCAAGCGGTATCACGGTTGCGCCCTTTAATAATGAAATGATTTTCTTGAATTCCCTCAAACTTAAAGCCCATACGCAAAGCAGCTTTGCGCGAACGCAAGTTAAGGGCATCACACTTCCACTCAACTCGTCGATATCCTAAACTAAAAGCATGCTGCAAAAGCAAATAGGTCGCCTCTAAATTGGTTTTAGTGCGCTGCACAAGCGGGCTGAACCAAATGTTTCCCAGTTCTACTTTTAAGTGAGCAGGAAAATTATTGAGATAATTAACTACACCAATCTGCCTATCTGTAGCTAAATCAAAGACACAAAAGCAAAGACCATTCTCGGCTTTCTCTTGAGCGAAGAGGAAGGCCGCCAGCTTACAGCTCGTAGGAAAAGGACCAGCTGACATATAGCGCCAAATGAGAGCATCGGCATCATAACTATCTATTTCTCGAGCACCAAGCTCACAAGGAGAGCCATTAGAAACAGCAAATAGAGCTTCATTGTCACGCTGCAAATCGATAGGCCGGAGTTTAACGTACTTACCAACGAGAGTAACAGCTGCCGGCTTCAGTGGCAAAGCCAAACTCTTAGCAATAGCTTCTACTGGCAATTCAGCCCCTAATTCAGGCACTAATTCAGCTCCTAATCCAGGATCTAGTTTTGCTTCCAATTTGGCTTTGGCTTCACCCACGAACAGCACTCATTTCTAGCTCTGCCTGCTCAGTGGCCTGCATGAGAATCTCAGCAATAGAATCGATCCAATCAATATGCTCGTGCTTAATGAAACAAGAGCGCAGAACTGTTACTGCATCTTGATCCCAGTCTAAGTTCATGTTCTCTTCCAACAGAGAGCTAGGCAAAGTCGCCAGAGCTAGATGCAAGTTCTTGTCAGCGGCACAGTTGAACACCCGTCGAGATAGAGCCGAAACTTCACTAGCCTTAGGAGCCTTAGCGGTTATAGAGGATTTCGAGTCCTGCGCACCCTTGGTCGGTATAGGTGCATAAATCAGAATATCTAAATCAGGTTTAAGCGGCAGGAAGAAGCCGCCACTCGAATGAGAATTAGAATGAGAATTAGAATTAGAATGTGATTTGGAATTAGACTCCGTTATAGATTTCAGTTTGTCATACATTTGCAATGCCGCTTGCCGACATTTTTCAATATTGCTTGCAAACTGCCCTCCTTTCTCTAAAGGGAACATTTGCTGCGTAGCCCAGAGAGCCGCAGCTGATGCACCAGGCCGCGAACATTCAAGACTAATTTCACCGAGGTGCAGCTCTGCCGAACTAAAATAAGTGTAGGGTGAATCGTGTTTATAAAGGGCACCGACTGCGGGATCTTTGAACAATACACAGCCGCAGCCATACGGCTGATAGCCGTGTTTGTGCGGGTCGATTACCACAGAATCAGCTTCTCTTATCAACGCATAAGTCTCGGCTACCGCCGCATCTAAATTCCCAGCCAAAGTAAAATAGCCACCATAGGCGGCATCAACATGTATGCGAAACTGATATTTCTCCCGTAACTTCAGAACGTCTTTAAGCGAATCAACAGAGCCTGTAGACGTGGTTCCGGCTGTTACTACAACTGTACCAACATTGCCTTGAATCAAACGTTCTTCAAGGGCCGCCATATCCATGCGACCGCTGGCATTGACTGCAACCTTAGCAAATTCGAGACCCAATACAGCACTGATGCGACTATGAGTATAGTGCGCCTGCTCAGATGCAACAATAATCTTGCCCGGATGCAAGCTTCCTGCCACCCAAAGAGCCTCTAAATTAGCCATGGTGCCGCCACCGCACAAGTGCCCAAGATGCTGGGCAAAGCCAAACATCGCAGCGATGTTTGCTACAGCTTCCTTTTCTAAATTTGAAGTGGCTCTGCCGCCATCCAAAGCGTGATTGTTGGGGTTGACCCAAAGAGTAAGCATATAAGCCAAGCGAGCAATAGAGTGCGGCGGCTTAAGCATCTGCCCAGCATAAAGTGGGTGCTGATATGGATAGTTATCCTGCAACCGCTCAGCCAGATCGAGCATGACAGCACGCAGTTTAGCCACATCAACTTCAGATTCAAACTGTGGAAGATCATCAAAGCCTTCCTGCATTTTGTTTACAGCTTCTTCTAGCAAATGCAAACTTCTAGTCTCAAATAGCATATTTCCCCACTTCTACTTTGCCCGCTGAGCCTCGATAATTGCTGCGCTGTTCTCATTGAGCCACCGTTGTGCCCCTTCTTGATTGGTGAAGTCACCTTCGCGTTGAGCTTCGCGGGCAGCCTCAATGACAGCTTTAAAATGCGGTCCCGGCTTAATATTCATAGCGAGCAACATATGACCGTTGACGATTGGCTTCTCGCCGAGTTTACCTGATTCTTTTAGTTCTTCTAGTTTTTGCAAGAGAAAATCTTTGTGCGACATGTCGATATCAGGCCGCTTGGTGCCAGTAGCATCAGCGTGCTGAATCTCAATAAGGTCCATTACATCAGGGCGCTCAAGTATTGCAGTGAGCTTACCTGGGCGCATCACGGTGACTTCATGCATAGCCATATGCAAGCGCACCAATTCTGAAATACGCTCTTGCTGATTAGAAGACAGCTTCAGCCGGCGAGCAATCTCTTGGGTAATCTCGGCACCTTTAGCATCGTGACCATGGTTAGAGATGCCACCATCAGGCCAGAATTTTTGCGTAGCTGGTTTACCAACGTCGTGCAAAAGCCCACCCATCATGCGCTCGAAATTGCCGCCCGTGAGATTCTTCAAGACCAATTTTGTGTGAGTCCAAACTGTTCCTTCTGGGTGCCATATTGGATCTTGCCTACCTTTTGGCCCTTTCAATTTATAGACTTCAGGCAAAACTTGTTTCATCAAACCAGAATCCATCATAATCTGCATGCCGCGCACAGGGTTAGACGAGGTCAACATGCCTTTAATTTCATCGCGCACACGCTCGCTAGAAACAGCATGGATACCAAACGAATTAGCCTTAAGGGCAGCCATGGTGGCAGGATCTACAGTAAAGCCTTCGTATTTGGAGGCGAAGCGTGGCACACGAAGCATGCGCAATTTGTCTTCAGAAAAACGCTCAGCAGGGTCGCCGACAGAACGAATTAAGCGGCGGGCAAGATCGTGCTGCCCACCGTGAAAATCATAAATTACTCCAGTTACTGGATCTTGAAACATAGCATTAATAGTCAAATCGCGACGAGCAGCATCGGCCGATAGAGAGCTGACGAACTGCACACCATCGGGTCTGCGACCGTCAGAATAAGTACTCTCAGAGCGCAATGTTGCAATTTCAAACTCTCGACCATTGACGACAACATTGATCACACCAAAAGCTTTGCCCACAGGAATTACTTTGTAGCCTTGATCTATAAAGAGCCTTTCTACCTGGTCTGGAGTGGCAGAAGTCGCGATGTCATAATCTTTTGGTGTCTTGCGCATCAGCAAATCGCGCACCGCACCACCAGCAAAGACACCAATATGCTGTTTATCTTGCAGGGTCTTGACCAAGTGGGTGCCCAGCTCGCGCTGATAGGCAGATTCTGCTTCTGGGCTTAATTCAGTGGCTTTATTGTGCTCTCCTGATTGATCTGTAGAATGTTCATTAGAACGTTCATTAGAACGATCTGCGGGATCATGAATCTTCCCAGGTCCAGAACCATGACTATGATCATCATGATCATGAAAATTTCGACTAGGCCGAAACTGCCCCTGACTCTGCTCAAACTGCTTAAACTCCAAGGCCCAATGCTGTTCGTAGGTGAGATTGTCGACTTTTAAATTAGGAACCAGTGCAGCAAGTGATTCTACCGTAAGTTGATTTGCCGGGGGCTGATTTGCCCGTGCTAGCTCGCCACGAATTGCTGTTTCGCTGCTGCGCGCCTCAAGCTCCTGAGACAATCTGGTCTCTCTATATTTTTGCCAAGCAGCATCTCTATTGCCTTCTTTTAAATTCTCGGCAGCCGCTTTGAACTGTTGCTCAAGGGCCAAAGGCAACTTATGCTGACTCAAATGTTTTAGTTCATGACCAAGCTCAGCGGCGTCAGCGCCAGTTTTTAATTCAACGCGACGAGACCCTAGAGCCAGAGACTGCGGTGCGTCAGTTTGCACTCGCGCCCATGGGTTTTCACTCAATATGTTCTTAAAGGTAGGCGAGCTTTGCGCTTCTGCACTAAAGTTTTTGGCCACCAAACGGTCAACTGGCACACCACGACCGACAGCCAAATTAAGATGGTCAGCAGCATGAGTGATGGCGCGTTGACCTAGCGGCAATGCATGATTCATCACCATGCCGCCCACAGCAGCCTTAGTTAAGGTCTCTGTATCGGCCAATTTTCCTTCGGCAATAGCCGTAGAAGTCAGAGTCTGCACACCACCGCCGACAAAGCCTGTGGCCGTACGGGCAAGGAAACGGCCAGCTAGACCACTATGAGAGGCAAGCATATTGCCAGCCTCGAACACTCCGAACCCAGCGGCACCGGCCAAGCCATTACCAAGCCGAGATTCACCCGGACGCACTTCGCGCACTGTGTCGTAGGCAAAAGCGCCAAGCACGGAGGCCGTCGAGCTGCTCTGCATGGCCCTGGCCGCGAAACCTTCTACGGCTAGATGCGAGCCTGTGGCCCGCAAAGCCGAACCAGCCGCCTTACCAGCAATAACATAAGGCACTAACGAGCCAAGCCCACCCGAAACAGTCTGCACCAGCCAGCCAGCCGACAGAAATTCGGCCGGTGCCACTTGCATGTGCTCAAATTTTCCAATTAGACCAGAGTCTTTAGCATGAGAGTCTTTGGCATGAAAATCTTTTGTACGAGGGTCTTTGGCCTCAGCTCCAAGCATATCTCGACCAAGGTTGTAGGCGACGTTGACCCCAGAAATCACAGTATTGGCAGGCTCAAGCAGCCCAGCATTGACGGCTGGAGCAACAAAATTTTCTTTTGCGCTAGTAAGCGCCTCAGACACCAGATTGCCACTGGCCTGCAGCCTACTTGTTTGCGCCTCAACAAAAGCGTTGCCTAGCTCCTTGAAGCCGGGGGCCCCCAATTCTGGATCACTTGGTCTAATTGGCATGCCCCTAATGTCTATTAATCAGGCCAGGGGCACAATGGGGAATACCGCCAGTAATATTAAATCGGAAATCCGAAAAGAGACGAGCTAGAATAACTAGCATTAGAATTACCAGAACAAAAGACACTGCCAGTAATCACTTTTTCAAAAATACTTGAGTACTCAAGTATTTTGAAAAACAGGAAGCACTTGAAGAAAACACTTGCAAGTATCAGTTGAAGGAAACACGCGAAGGATCAGTTGAAGTAATGCACTCCCAAGTTAAAACAAGACAGGCAAGTATGCGTCGCTCACTAGCCTCAAAATTTATAGCAGCAGTAGTCATCGCTGCCGGCTTTAGCGGCCTAGAGCTATTTTTACTTGGCCAACCCGCCCAAGCCGAAAGACGCACAGACCACGTCTTCATTGTCAGCTTCGATGGTGGCAAACCAAGCGTAATGAAGCAGAGCAAAATGCCCACGGTCTTTAAGCTATCCGACGATGGGGCAACGAGCTGGACGGCTCAAACCATTTTTCCTAGCATTACACTGACTTCGCATACTTCTATGCTCACAGGTGTTGGTCCAGAGAAGCACAACACCCTGTGGAACGACTGGGAGCCCGATCAAGGCATGGTAAAAGTGCCCACAATTTTCGCCCTGGCAACCAAGCAAAACTTGACCACTGCAATGTTTGTCGGCAAACCGAAGTTCATTCATCTTTATCAAGCCCATACAGTCAATAGATTCTCTCTGCCCTCTTACGAATCTAAAGCAGTGGCTACTTGCGCCGCTCAATATATTGAACAGCGCAAACCCAATCTCTGCTTCATTCACTTTGCTGACCCAGACGGCGCTGGCCACCAGTATGGTTGGGGCTCGAAGGAACAGCTACAAGCTCTAGCCGATTCAGATGCAGCACTTGACACTGTCATGAAAGCAATCGAAAAAGCTGGCATTCAAAAAAGCTCGGTGGTTATTCTTACCGCCGATCACGGTGGTCACGACAAGACCCACGGCTCGCGCTCGCCAGAAGATATGACTATTCCGTGGATTGCCTGGGGCGATGGTGTCAAACATGGTTTTAAAATTACCGAACCAGTCACCACATACGATACCTCAGCAACGGCGCTATGGTTACTTGACGTACCAATTCCAAAAGAGTTTGACGGCAAGCCAATAAAGTCAGCTTTTGATGCCCTGCCAGAGGCTTCGGCCAGTAAAGCGACTGGTTCGACTGCGGCTTCTGCAGCTTCGGTAGTTCCCACTTCAAGATAAAAAACTGTCAGAAAATCCCAAGATTTTCTGACAGAAACACACAATTGAGGCAGCCAATGCGCTGCACTTGAATGACACCGAACTGATCACACTCTTGCTAGAACACCTCCATCCGACTAGTCCTGACCTGAATGTCGTACACATTAAGTCCGGTCCGCAGAGAAAAATGTTCGATCCGTTAGCTGGGCCGTAATTGGCAAAAATGCTATTTGACGATGCGGTCCAGAATCTTCATCACGCGATCATCTTCAGGATCAAGGCGCAGGGCCTCAGCCAAGACTTTGCCCGCTTCTGTCTTCTCGCCAGTTGCTTCGAGAACGCGACCTAGATTGTAGTAGGCGTTTTCATAATTTGGCTTTTGACTAATTGCCAACTTATACTCTTCAACAGCTCTTTTGTTATCACCAACTCCAGACAAGGCATTGCCTAGAACGACGTGATAGATAGGCTGACTCTGGTCAAGGTTGACAGCCTGCTGTGCTTGATCAAGAGCCGGTTGCATCTTGCCTTGCTCGAAGTAAACAACACTCAAATTTGAATGGGCTTGGTGCATTTTAGGGTCGAGTTCGACTGCTTTACGCAATTCGACTTCAGCACTTTTTAAATCGTTGTTTAGACGCAAGGCCCAGCCCAAGTCATTGTGAGCGACAGCATCATTAGGCTTATCGGCAACAACCTTACGCAAAGTTTCGACCGATAGTTCGTTCTTGCCTTGAGCAGCTGTGGTCCAGCTACCAGAGCGACCGGCGTTGAGAGCCTGGGCATCGGGGCCAGCTTCACCCGTCTTATCTTTCTTGGCATCAGCACCACTGGTGATACCGGTAAAAGTAAGTGCAACAACTAGGCTGAGCAATTTGATCGAACTTTTGCGTGAAACTTTGTGCATGGCAGAATCTAACCCTTTAAACAGGCAACAAGCAAAAGTTTACTACGACAAGCCAAAGCAAACCATTGATTGATTTAACCTTTCAGAATATCAACCCGGTGGCCCATATATGGACCAGATTATAAAGCACAGCCCGGCAGCCACCAGCATAAGGGAGAAAAGCAGGGCCTCAAATACGTTCTTTGCATCTTCAAAAGACTGAAAAGTAAAGACCCCACCGCCACCCACAAAGATAGCGCCGAGTATAAATAGCAAAATTCTCTCAAGCGGTTGCATTTCCATGGACAGACCATACCTACTCGACTACAGCTATCTTAAGGCTCAAACCGATTTTTTAGCAGGGGGCATACTACGCAAAACAAGAATGAGAATCAACATTCCCACAAATCCAACTGAAACCAAAAGCAACTGTAGATACTTTTCATCGCGCTCGACTTGAACCTGCAAGTTTCTGCGCCGCAAGAACTTGCGCGGCCGAGCTGGAGGGCGCGAAGTGCAGACCTTCGGGAGAAACTCAATATTGCGCAAAGTGCCGGCGGCTGGCTGAGTCCTCGGCTCTGAGACGTGAACATCCTGACCATGACCCTCTAGGCCCTCAGCTTTTAAGCTATTGACGCCAACAAAACTGGCCGAAAGCGCCAGGCTGGCGCTAACAAAGGCAAATATGGCTAGTTTGAAAAACTGCTTTTGCCGCGTCTTGATCGGCCCTAGGGTTAATTTGCTTCCTGGTCTCAAAATTGAAAGTCCGTACTTATAATTTAACTACTGTTAGTCCTGCCAGTTACTAATACTAACAGGCATGCGCTTGCGCCCCCAGCTTCCCTTGGCCGTCCCGAAGACCCCTGCAACGACATAACCGCATTTTGCACAAGCGCCTGACGGCCCTTCTATATTATATTTTCCAATCTCATACCAGTTTCGCTCAACCAAAAGCGCCCGGCACGATGGACAATAGGTACTCTGATGCCTGACATCATCCACATTGCCTACATATACATACTTCAAGCCCAAGTCCATGGCAATTTTGCGAGCACGCAGAAGGGTAGCTGGTGGGGTCGGCGGACGCTGGTCTAAGCGAAAATCTGGGTGAAAAGCAGTGAAATGTAGCGGCACATCAGTACCAAGATTAGTGAGAATCCACTGGCACATGGCCTGAAACTCATTCTCTGAGTCATTCTCTTGAGGAATTACCAGATTGGTGATTTCAAACCAGACATTGCTCTCATGCTTGAGCCATTTGAGCGTATCGAGCACAGGCTCAAGGTGAGAAAGAGTAAGTCGTTTATAGAACACTTCGGTAAAGGCCTTGAGGTCTACATTGGCAGCGTCCATCACCGAATAGAACTCAGGTCTAGCTTGAGGAGTTATGTAGCCAGCCGTAACGGCCACAGCCTTAATGCCCAGCTGGCGACAGGCTTTGGCTGTATCAATAGCATACTCAGCCCAAATAACAGGATCATTATAGGTAAAGGCCACCGAGGCACAGCCAAGCTCTTGAGCGGCTAAGGCAATTTGCTCAGGGTTGGCTTTCTCACTTAACAACTCTATTTCACGAGACTTACTAATTGACCAATTTTGGCAAAACTGACAGCCCAAGTTGCAGCCAGCAGTGCCAAAAGACAGCACACTAGTGCCCGGGAGAAAATGATTAAGGGGCTTTTTCTCAATTGGATCAATGCAAAAGCCAGTACTGCGCCCATAGGTAGTGAGCTTTACTGAATCCTGTATGTTTTGCCGGACGAAGCAAAAGCCACGATCCCCTTCTTTTAACTGACAAAAGCGAGGGCACAAGTCGCATTGCACACGCCCATCTGAAAGCTTGTGCCAGTAACGGCCGTCAACGATATATTGCTGCTCTGTCGATTCGCTATCCATAAACTCAGTATAAATGGCCAGAGAAAGATTAAATGTGATTTTTCCCTATCCAGAAATTACGGTTGCCGCATATACACAAGAGTCGAAGTTACCAGTGTTCAATTTCTACAATCCCCGGAGTCCAAAGTGCCTTTAGACGTACCCCCTAAAAAAGACGTTCATAAGGAAGGCGACAAGCCTCAAGAGCATGGCGCTGATACTCAGCAAAGCCGTTTGCTTCTCTCTCTTGAAGCCAGCAAGAAGCCAGAGCATAAGCCTGAACAAAAGGCTAAACCCACAGCCAGCGACGAAAGTATGGCCGCCTACATTTCGAGCGGAATCGACAAAGCATCTTCACTTCTTACAGATGCAGTAGCTATGCTGCCCACCCTTACTCTTGACGACACAACTAAGCCAAAATCGACTGACAAAGTTGATATCAGCAGCTTCCTCAAAGAAAACTGCAAAGCCGATGCCAAAAACGAAGCCTGCAAAGTCACTACGGTTGATTCAGGATTCACGGGCTTCGTCTTCAAGACCGACAAGCCTTTAGTCGAAGACAAGAAAGTTGGTGCAAACCTTAGCACCGCTGAAACAAAACTCTCAGCCAGTGATTGGAACAAACTTTTCGCCGCCTACGACTCACAAAACTCAACCACGGGCAGTCAAGTTGAACGCACTGCCAATGGCCTTGTACATCGCGATGCCACCGGTAAAGCCGATGTTGTTAGAGGTGCAGGAAATACGATGATGAGAACCGCCGATGGCGGAATTCTAAATGCCTCAGACGCCGGGGACAAAGTTAAAGTTGGGCCAGACGGCAAGATCCAATTCACTTTCGACAAAGACCGCAATTTCACAGCCGCACTAGACGGTGGAACCAGCATTGTCATTGAAAGAGGCAGCGAACTCGCCTACTTCGTCGATGCCAATGGCAATCGATACGGACAAGTCTTCAACAGAAAAGACGGTGGGTTCCAAGTGTACGGAGAATACAAAAACGGCAACCTTGTTGTCACCAACGAGGAAATGAAAACCAAGGGCGGCCTAGCTAAAATTGTTGAAAACGCTACCATTGAAGCAGTAAAACTAGGCAAAAGTGTCACGGTCCATGCCGACGGGGGCATGGTTATAGTCGGTGCAGACAAAAGCTTCATTGCCCTACAGAAAGACGGTTCATCCATTGTCTCAATGCCTGATGGCCGTTACCTAGTTCGCAACAGCAAAGGCGACCTATCAATTTGTTCCCCTGATGGCAGCACTCAAGAAATCTCCAAAGAATTTTTGGCTTCAATTCGTGAAAGCAAAAGAGAAGAACTACGAGCACTACGCACTGCCGCTGCACAACTTGTGCAATTC